>NZ_JAIUGZ010000008.1:0-286609 GCF_020164875.1 Mesorhizobium sp. CO1-1-8
GAGTAGGGGAGTAGGGGAGTAGGGGAGTAGGGGAGTAGGGGAGTAGGGTGTGTGTTCCGCAGGTACAATCTGCCCCTACCGCCTTACTCCCCTAGAGCAATCAAATGCCCTCGCCGGCGAGCTCTTCCGAAATCGTGCCGACCTGATCCTGGGCGCTGCGCATCATCGGATAGATGGCCAGCACCTTTTGCCAGGCCTCGAGCGCCGATTGCTTGTGGCCGGTCAGCGCCATGATCTGCGCCAGGCCGGACAGCGCACCGAAATGGCGCGGCTCGAGCTGCAGCGTATGGTCGATGTCGGACATCGACTTGCCGTAGTTCTTCATCATGAAATGGACGGTGGCACGCCGGTTCCAGCCTTCGGCATAAGTCGGTTGCAAAGTCACCACCTGGTCGAGGAAATCGAGCGCGACGTCGAACTTCTGGCCTTCGACGGCTTTTTGCGACCATTGCATCATCAGGTCGATCGAGGCGCTGCCGGATTGCGACCACTCGCTCCAGATGCTGCCGGCGATGCGCTCGGCAGCCTTTTCGTTGCGCTCGCGTTTCAGATCGCTGAACAGCTGGTCGAGGCGGGCCTGTTTCGTCGTTGCGGCGGGCGGCGCGTCCTGAGTGGTCGGCGGCGCGACAGCATCATCCGCCCATGCCGGGTCATAAATGACGCCGGAAACAAGCAGAGATGTCAAAAATGCAAAAAGAATCCGCATCGCCGGACTCTAGTCCCAGGCGGCGGAACGTCAAACTGAATTTGGCGTGAAAATGCCGGCAGGCGGCAACAAGCATCAAATGGGCGGAGGCAACAGCCTCCTGCCCGAAAACTCAGCCCTGGCGTGCCTTGTAGCGCGGGGCGGTCTTGTTGATGATGTAGACGCGGCCCTTGCGGCGAACCAACTGGTTGTCGCGGTGACGCGCCTTCAGCGCCTTGAGCGAATTCTTGATCTTCATGGTCTTGCCTGTCGGTGTGGACCCGGTTGGGTCGAAATTTTAAGGCGCGCCAGAAGACGCGCCTTTGAACTGTGGGTGGCTCATAAACGAGGAGCCTTGTCCCTGTCAACCGCAAGCGTGCTCCATAGCGGCTGTGAATCATCCCTGTCATCAATTATCCGCCATGTCGGCCTTGCGGCATTGCGCGGCCCTGGGCCGGCTGGGATGATGCGGTCGCCGTGAAGTGATTTGGAGAAAACCATGCGCCGAATGTTCCTGTCCGCCTGCCTTGTCCTGCTGGCGGCAGCTTCGGCTGCTTGCGCGCAGGAATGCGACCGCTCCGACGACAGCCAGCAGATGATGAACATCTGTGCCGGCGAAGACTATCAGGCGGCCGACGCCAGGCTCAACAAGGCCTATCAGGACCTCACCAACTCGGATGATGCCGACGGCAAGAGATTGCTACAAGTGGCGCAACGCGCCTGGATCACCTTTCGCGATGCCGAGTGCGCGCATTCCACCGCCGCCAGCGCGGGTGGCTCGATCCATTCGATGGAAGTTTCGCAATGCCTGACCAGATTGACCAATGATCGCGTCAAGCAGCTTGCTGCCGCGGCCAATTGCGAGGAAGGCGATGTGGGTTGTGCCAATCCAGGCGAGGACGAGAGCGACGACGTGCAGTAGGCACCTTATGAGGCGCGACGGCTCTATCTCTTTGTTGTCTGACGCAATTCCCCAGGGAAAGCGTATGCGGCTTACCCGGGAAAACCGCTTCACACTTTTCCTGGAATTGCTTTAATCCGGGTGAAATGTCCCATCTTGCGGCCGGGACGCGCTTCGGCCTTGCCGTAGAGATGCAGCATCAGATCGGGCTCAGCGAGCAGGGCCGGGACGCGCAGCACATCGTCGCCGATCAGGTTCTCCATCACGCAGTCGGAGTGGCGGTCCCGGCCGCCGAGCGGCAGGCCTGCGATGGCGCGGATATGCTGCTCGAACTGCGAAACGATACAGGCGGCCTCCGTCCAATGGCCGGAATTGTGCACGCGCGGCGCGATCTCGTTGGCCAGCAGCGAGCCGTCGGCAAGCACGAAGAACTCGACGCCGATGATACCGACATAATTCAGCGCCGAGAGGATCTTCGATGCGGCCCTTCGGGCGGCTTGCGCTGTTTCGGGCCTTATGCGGGCCGGCAAGGTCGATGTGTGGAGAATGCCGTTGCGATGCACATTCTCGGCCGGATCGTAGGCGACGACCGCGCCGTCCAGCCCGCGCGCGGCAATCACCGAAATCTCGCGCTCGAACGGCACGAAGGATTCCAGGATCAGCGGCACATTGCCCATCGCCTCGCAGGTACCTGCAAACCCTCCGGTTTCCATGTTGCGGAAGACGCGTTGGCCCTTGCCGTCATAGCCCATGCGGCGCGTCTTCAGGATGCCGCTGCCGTCGAACGCTTTCAGCGCCGCAGTCAGTTCGTCATCATTGTCGACGGCATGGAAGTCCGCGGTGGCAATGCCGATGCCATTGAGGAATGTTTTTTCGCTCACCCGGTCTTGAGCCACTTCCAACGCCCGTGCCGGTGGATAGACCGGAACCTTGGCGGCCAGCGCGCTGGCCGCCGTGACCGGGACGTTCTCGAACTCGTAGGTGATGACCGAACTCGCCGCTGCCAGTTCGGCAAGGGCGGCCTTGTCGTCATAGGCGGCTGTTATCTGCCGGTTGGCGACCTGCGCCGCCGGGCAATCCGCTTGCGGCTCCAGCACCACGGTGCGGTAGCCGAGGCGGGCGGCGGCAACAGCCAGCATGCGACCGAGCTGGCCGCCGCCAATGATGCCGATGGTCGATCCGGCGGGCAGGCTCACGGCGTATCCGTCGGTTCGGTCGCGATTTTGGCGGTCTGCGCGGCGCGCCAGGCATCCAGCCGGTCGGCAAGCCTGTCGTCGTAGAGCGCCAGCACGGCCGCGGCCAGAAGGGCTGCATTGGTTGCACCCGCCTTGCCTATGGCCAGCGTGCCCACGGGAATGCCGGCCGGCATCTGGACAATGGACAGCAGCGAATCCTGCCCGGAGAGCGCCTTCGATTCCACCGGCACGCCGAACACCGGCAGCGGCGTCATCGCCGCCGTCATGCCGGGCAGATGCGCGGCACCGCCGGCGCCGGCGATGATCACCTTGTAGCCGGCCGCCTTGGCGCCCTTGGCGAAATCATAGAGCCGGTCCGGTGTGCGATGCGCGGAGATGATCAGCCGCTTGTGCGGAATGCCCAGTGCCTCCAGCGTTTCGGCGGCATGGCGCATCGTCGCCCAGTCGGACTGGCTGCCCATGATGATGGCGACATCGGCGCGTTGATCGTCCAAGTCTGTGTTCCCCGGCGACAAAGGCGCGCCTTAGCGGAATTCGCGCCAAGCCGCAAGGATAGGTGGCCACCGCAGCGGTTTGGCGAGACGGAATCAGGCCATCAGATGCTGTCGCGCTCGGCCTCGGGTGTCGAGACCAGCAAGGCCGAGGCCGCGTTGGCGGTGGTGACGGCGGCCTTCATGCCCTCTCCACGGGCAAGCCCCGCAGCCAGCGCACCGACGAATTCATCGCCGGCGCCATGCGTGCTGGCGACCTTGACCGGGATGGCCGGCAGCGCGAAGGCCTCGCCGGTCCAGTCGCGACAGGCGACGCCCTCACCTCCTGCCGTGACGATCGCCGCCGGATAGAGATCGGCCAGCCGCCGCGCCGCTTGCGCGGCCCCGTCGAGCGTCTCGACCACGGCCATGCCGGTCAGGAACTCCGCCTCGATGGCGTTGACCACCAATATGTCGACCAGCGCGATCAACTCCTCGGAGAGTTTGCGCGCCGGGGCCGCGTTGAGCACGACGCGGCCGCCCTGTGCCTTGACCGCGCGTGCTGCGGCAATGTTGGCTGCTTCCGGCACTTCGTTCTGCAACAAGAGCACCGCCGTTTGTGCCATCACATCGGAAGCCGAGGCAATGTCAGCATCGCCCAGCGTCAGATTGCTGCCCGAGACGATCACCGCACCATAGTCGCCGCCTGCGTCGAAGATCGCCACGCTCATGCCCGAGCCGGCGCCAGCGGCCACCCGCACGAAGCGGCGGTCGACCCCGGCGCGATCGAGACTGGCCAGCAACGCCCGCCCGAAATCATCGTCGCCGACCGCGCCGATCATCGCCGCGCGCACGCCGGCCCGCGCCGCCGAGACAGCCTGGTTGCCGCCCTTGCCGCCGCATTTTGGCTGCCAGGCATGGCCGGTCACCGTCTCGCCCTTGCGCGGGCGGTCGGGTGCGTCGACCATGATGTCGTAATGCAGGCTGCCGAACACGGTGACCAGCGGCGTTGTCGTCATGAGCCCCGGTCTTTTCGTTTCGATGTCACCGCCGACATGGTGCGGCCGAGATTGCGCTCCGCCGCCTGGTAGTCGCGCTGCGCCACCGCCACGAACAACGCGTCGAGGATGTTGAGCTGGGCAATGCGGGCCGCCGCGTTCTCGCCCATCAGCGGTGAACCCTGCGCGGTCGAGCACAGCACGATGTCGGCGACGGCGGCCAGCGGCGAATTGTCGTAATTGGTGATGGCTAGCGTGCGGGCACCGTTCTTGCGTGCCAGTTGGATGGCGTCGATGACGGCCGTCGTGTTGCCCGAATGCGAGAAGCCGACGGCGATGTCGTCGCCGCCAAGCAGCGAGGCCGACATCAGCATCATGTGCGAATCGTCATAGACCGACGCCCGGATGCCGATGCGCAGAAACTTGTGCGAAACGTCGCGCGCGATCTGCGCCGAGCCGCCGACGCCATAGAAATCCCGGTTCTTGGCCCGGAAGAGAAGCTCGGCAGCGCGGTCGAAATCCTCGATGTCGAGGATCGCCAGCGTCTCCTCCAGCGCCTGGATGGAGGTGCGGAACACTTTTTGCACGATCTCGGCCGAACTGTCGTCGGATGACAGTTCCTGGTGCATCTCGGCGGTCGGCAGGCGGCTGTACTCATAGACGGCTGTGCGGAAGTCGCGATAGCCGGAGAAGCCGAGCTTCTTGGCGATTTTGACCACCATAGCCTCGGACACGCCGGATTCCTCGGCGATCTGCTTCAGCGGAATGCTCTCGTCGAAGCCGCGCCGGCCGAAGACGGTTTCCACCACCTTCGCCTCCAAGGGAGTGAGATGCGGCATCATCATGCGGATGCGCGGTCCTACAGCTTTCAGGTCCAGCCCGCTCAAGGTCATCCACGCCCCCTCGTCACGCGATCGATAAGCATCGCGGCGAGGATTATAAGACCAGTTGCCAGAAGCTGATAGAAGGACTGGACGTTCATAAGCGTCAAACCGTTGCGCATGGCGCCGAGGATGACGGCGCCGAGGATGGTACCGACGACGCTGCCCTTACCGCCCATCAGCGAGGCGCCGCCGATGGCGGCAGCCGCGATGGCGTCGAGCTCCCAGAGATTGCCGAGGATGGGTTCGGCGGCGCCGAGCCGGCCGATCAGGATCTGCGCGGCAAGCGCCGCCAGCAGGCCGGAGATCATGTAGGCGGCGATCTTGGTGCGGGCAATCGGCACGCCGGCGATGTAGGCCGCCTCCTCGTTGCCGCCGACGGCGAGCAGATATTCACCGAAGGGCGTCTTCTTCAAAACGACCCAGGCGACGATAGCCACGCCGGCGACGATGACGACCGCCAGCGGCAGCCCGAACAGCGAGCCGTTGAAGATGGCGCGAAAGCCTGGCGGAAGGCCAAGCACCGGATTGCCGCCGGTGTAGATCAGCGCCAGCGCCCGATAGGTGCTGAGCGTTCCCAGCGTGACGATGAAGGGTTGCAGCCCGACATAGGCGACGAGCACGCCATTGACGAGGCCGCAGGCAAGGCCGATGGCGAAGCCGGCGGCGATGGCCAGCGGAAACGGCACGCCGGCGACCATCATCGAGGCCGAGATGACGGCCGAGAGTGCTGCCGTCGGCCCGACGGACAGGTCGATGCCACCGGAGATGATGACCAGCGTCATGCCCAGCGCCAGACAGGCATTGATGCTCGACTGCTGCAGGATGTTGATCAGGTTGCGCTCGGCAAAGAAGCCGGGCACCATCGCGCCGAACACAGCCAGGATCACGACGAGACCGATCAGCGTGCCGGCGTCGCGCATGGAAATCCCGCGCAGGAATTCGGCCCGTGGCCGCACCAGAGTGCTATCCGACATATCCGTCACCTACTGCCTTGCCGATTGCGCGGCCGGCGTTTGCGTTTGCGGGATGGCGTGCGCCGCGATCGCCTGTTCGCTGATATCGTCCTTGTGGAGTTCGGCCGCGATCGAGCCGTCGCGCATCACCAGCACGCGGTCGGCGAGCCGGATCACCTCCGGAAGCTCGGAGGAGACGACGATCACCGCATGACCCTCGGCGGCGAGTTCCTCGATCAGATGATATATTTCCGCCTTGGCGCCGACATCGATGCCGCGCGTCGGCTCGTCGAACAAGAGGATGCGTGTTCCCGCGGCCAGCCAGCGGCCGATGATCGCCTTCTGCTGGTTGCCGCCGCTGAACAGGCGGATCGGCCGGTCGAGCAGAAACGGCCGCAGGTTGACACGCCCCATCTTGTCGACGGCCACTCGTTTCAACTTGGCGTGATCGATGAGGCCGCGCGGCGCGAACACGGCCATCGAGGCCAGCGCCATGTTGCTGCTGATCGAGCGCAGCGGCACGATGCCTTCACGTTTACGCTCCTCCGGCACCAGGCCAATGCCGGCGGCAATGGCGTCACGCGGGCTGGAGAACCGCGCCGCCTTGCCGTCGATTGCAATCGTCCCGACAGTGGCGCGATCGGCGCCGGCCAAGAGCCGCAACAGTTCAGTGCGACCGGAACCGACCAGGCCGGCAATGCCCAGCACCTCGCCGCGATGCAGATCGAACGACACGTTCCGCACCTTCGTTGCCGAGGAGAGGCCACGCGCGCTCAGCATGACCTCGTCCGAGGCATGGGAATTATGGTGTTCCTGCGCCAGTTCGCGGCCGACCATCTTCGCCACGACCGCCTTTTCCGACAGGCCTTTTAGGTCGACGGAATCGACGACCACGCCGTCACGCATGATGGTGGCGCGCTGGCAGATGCCGAACACCTCGTCCAGCTTGTGGGAGACATAAACGACGGCGACGCCGTCGCGAGCGAGGCCGGTAATGACGTGCGCCAGCCGTTCGAATTCGCTCGGCGTCAGGCTCGATGTCGGCTCGTCCATGGCGACGATTCGTGCGCGGTCGAGCAGCGCCCGGGCGATCTCGACAATCTGCCGCTGCGCCACCTTCAGGGTTCCGAGCGGGCCGGCTGGATCGATGGACGGGTCAATGGCTGCAAGAGCCTCGGCAGCGCGGCGCTCCTGCTCTCGCCGGGCGACGAACATGCCGCCGCGCGTCAGTGGATGGCCGAGAAACATGTTCTGCGCGACGCTGAGGCGTGGCACCTGCTGCAATTCCTGATGGATCATGGCGACGCCAGCGGCGCGTGCGGCGACCGGGTTGGCAAGCGTCACCGGCTTGCCGTCGATAAGAACGCTTCCCGCTGTCGGCCTGTAGACGCCCGACAGGATGCGAAGCAGCGTCGACTTGCCGGCGCCGTTCTCGCCAAGCAGGCCGTGGATCTCACCAGCGCCGACCGAGAACGACACGTCGTTGAGCGCCCGTACGGCCGGAAACAGCTTGGAAATGCCCTGGAATTGCAGCCGGGGTGACATTGGGTTCTATCTCCGAGGGTTCTATCTCGGGGCAACGGTGCCGGCCGGCAGCGAATTGCTCTGGCCGGCACTCGCCGATTGGCCTTACTGGCCCGCGGCGGCGTCCTCGAGCAGTGCGTGGCGCGCGCCGGCGCCGGAATAGCGGTCGGCATTGTCCTTGGTGATCAGTGCCTGCGGCGTGGCGACGACGCGCGGCAGCTTTTGTCCGGCCACCAGTCGCAGCGCCGTCTCCAGCGCAACCTCACCCGTCAGCACCGGGAAGCTATCGACCGTGCCGGTCAGTTCGCCGGCGCGGATCGAGGCATAGGCGTCGGAAATGCCGTCAGTGCCGAACACGGCAACCTTGTCCTGCAGGCCGGCAGCCTTGACCGCCTCGACAATGCCCAGCGCCATGCCGTCATTGTTGGCATAGAAGCCGATCAGGTCGGGGTGCTGCTGCAGGATGTTAGTGGCAGCGTCATAGGAGGTCTGGCGGTCCCAGTTGCCGGGAACGCTGGCGACGACCTCGAACTTGCCGGCTTCGGTGATGGTGGACTTGAATCCATCGGTGCGCTGTACGGCGGCATAGACGCCGGCCTGGCCTTCAACGATGGCGACCTTGCCGCCATTCGGACGGTTCTTGATGAACCATTTGGCGACGCGCACGCCATTGTCGCGCTGGACATTGCCGACATAATGCTCGGCCTGCGGGATGACCGCGTCATTGACGTTGACCACCGGCACGTTGGCGGCCTTGGCCTGCTCCATGATCGGCTGCAGATTGGCATCCGTCTGCGGCGAGACGAGCAGCACGTTGTAGCCCTGCGTCACCAAGCCTTCGGCAATGGTGAGCTGGCCGAGCTGGTCGCCCTCGCTCTGCGCTGCCTGATAGACAACGGGAACGCCGACCTTGGCGCCGAATGCCGTGTAGCCCTGGCCCAGCGAGCGCCAGTATTCATTGGTCAGCGTCTTGGAGACCGCGCCTGCCTTGGTGCCTTCGGGCAGCTTGGGGAACGCGCCGAATTTAGCCTCGACCTGCGACCAGTCGATGCGGTCCTTTTCCGTGTCGGAATTGAGCGGCGCGAGGTCGGCCGAAAAGGCAGAGCCTATCGACAGCGCCATCAGTGCGGCGGTAGCAGTGGCAAGCAGAAGTTTCATTGTATTCCTCCCTTGTTAAAAGATCTGGCCTTGTTGAAAACGGTGATGGCTCGGATGCCTCAGCTATCCGGCCCGAGCACGATTTCCTGGACGATGGCCTGCGACGTCACCGCATCCTGGCTGTCCATAGCGGCGGACAGGCGATTGTCCTGCTCCAGCCGGTCCACGACGCGCAGCATGCGCTTGACCGTGGCGATGTTGACTTCGCACTCGCGCACCGGATCGAGCCCGGTCATGTCGGGGAATGTGTCGAAATAGATGGCGCCGGCGTAACCGTCGCGGCGGATCTGCCTGAGCAGCTCGATTGTCTGCAGCGTGTGCACCGCGCCGACCATCAGGCCGTCGTCGCGCTTGGCGTAGCCGTCGTTCAGGTGCATGCCGAGCAGCTTGCTGTGACGCGCCACCAGGGCTGCGGCAAAGGCCGGCTGTTCGTCGGCATAGAGCACATGAGCGAAATCGAGGGTGACGCCCAGATTGGGCAGGCCGACATCGCGGATCGCCAGCAAGGTCGTCGCCGCATCCGGCATCAGGCTGTAGGAGCGTGGTTCGTTCGGTTTGTATTCAAGGCTGATCTGACAGTCGGGGTCATGTGCCGTAACTTCACGAATTCCATCAATTTCGTGTTGCCAAAGCGTCGCGTAATCGGCCTGGAAGGCGTAGTCGAAGCCATCCTGGCCGAGCCACAGCGTCATCAGGCTGGCGCCGGCCTCACGCACGGCATCGATGCCGGCTTTGGTCAGGTCGATGGCCTCACGGCGCACCGCGGGATCCGGATTGGTGAAGGCGCCGAGCTTGAAGGCGGGGTTGGAGTAGTAGCGCATGGCAAAGCCATTGATGGAAAGTCCAAGATCGCCCAGTTTGAGGGCGATTTCAGCAGGCTTTTCGCCGACGACATGGTCGGGGTAATTCAGATCGAGGTCGGTCAGCCCGGAAACTTTGGCGGCGCGCGCCGCCATCTGCAGGAGCGACGGCTTGCCGATGAGATCAGGCCATTCGGCCTGCGGTCGCGAGGCAAAGGAATTCAGGCGCGTGGCGAAACGAGTGGCTGTCATGGTCGACCTTTCAATCGTCATCACTTCACACAAATATGAATATTTGTAAAGTTATTGTTTTGCAGATTGGGTGGTGAGCTGTCCAGACGGCTGGGCTGAGCCGCGCGAAGGCGCAGGTTTTCCGGTGGCGACGTCGGACAATGCGTAAGAACGGGTGGGATCGATGCCCGGGCAGGACCGTCGTCAGCCGCCGTTTTGCGGAAGGTGCGACGAAGCCGTCGAGTTCGAGGCGCTCCACGTGCGAGGTCGCCCGGTATGAAAAGGCGCCGTCGCGGCTAGTGCACCAGCGAAAAAGAGCCCGACGATTGACCGGCCAAAAGGCACCGTCACACGACCGCGCAGGGAGATGGAGATCGCCGCTGCCTGGCGCTCGAGCGGCGTCAGCACATCACATCGTCAAGCAATGATGTCGGGAATGATCTTGTCTTCCAGCGCCATCAGCCGGTCCTTGAGGAACAGCTTCTTCTTCTTCATGCGCTGAATCTGCAGCGGATCGCAGGCCATGGCGATCATCGCGTTGATGGCTGCATCGAAATCGGCGTGTTCCTGCTTCAGGCGGGAAAATTCGAGGCGAATATCGGCCTGTTCCTGATCGGACATTCTCTACCGTCTGCACGTCTGCGGCGCCCAAAGCTGGGCCTGATTGGGCGGGACCGGGTGTTTTGTCACCGGCGTGCAGGCCATATCACATTTCACGGTGTCGTGGAATGCTACCACGGATCATTCGACATCGCCCCCGGAAGGTGACACACTGTCACCGTGCCGTCACAGAAGCGAACCTGCGGTGGACGCGCCGTGACGGTTGCAATCGAGGAAAACCATGAAAGGGAGAACCAATCATGTCTCTTGCATCCCATCTTGATGAGTTGCAGCGGAAACACGGCGACATCGAACGTGAAATCGATGACGCGATGAATCATCCATCGGTCGACGACCTCGAAATCGTGAATCTCAAGCGACGCAAGCTGGCACTCAAGGACGAGATTGAAAAACTAAGAGGAAAACCGACCACGCACTGATGCCCTCCTGACATAGCCGCCCGGTATCGCGGCCTCTTTTCCCGGCGGCTCCCCGCCGCCGGTGTGGAGGGTTTTGATTTTCCAGCACGGGTCTGTGAGCCGAAGCTGGACTTGCACCGGTTCAATTTCCGCTTCGGCCGTCGCCCGTTTGGCCAGATCATCGATTGTCTGGTCGCTGGCGGCGTGCCGATTCCGGCCAGTGGCGACCTGTCGCCATTGACAAGCCATCTTTGCTCCTCCACCTCATGCCCGGACCTCAGCGCATCGGCCCGGGGCGTCGTTGTGCGCCCGTGCAGGACACAAGATGCTCCAGAGACAAAAGGCTGCCGGCATGACCGGATATTTTTCCTCTCCTTTCCCCCGCCGCACCTCGGTCGGCGTCGATGTCGGCGGCGTGGTCGTCGGCGGCGGCGCGCCTGTTGTCGTTCAATCGATGACCAACACCGACACGGCCGATATCGACCAGACGGTTGCGCAGGTCGCAGCCCTCCACCGGGCCGGCTCCGAGATCGTGCGCATCACCGTTGATCGCGACGAGAGTGCCGCCGCCGTGCCGCGCATTCATGAGCGGCTTCTTCGGCTTGGCATCAACGTGCCGCTGGTCGGCGATTTCCACTATATCGGCCACAAGCTTTTGGCCGACCATCCGGCCTGCGCCGAGGCGCTGGCCAAATATCGCATAAATCCCGGCAATGTCGGCTTCAAGGACAAGAAGGATCGGCAGTTCGCCGATATCGTCGAGATGGCGATCAGGCATGACAAGCCGGTGCGCATCGGTGTCAACTGGGGCTCGCTCGACCAGGAGCTTCTGACCCGGCTGATGGACGACAACCAGGACAAGGGTTTTCCGCTGACGGCGCAGGAGGTGATGCGCGAGGCGATCGTGCAGTCAGCCATTCTCTCAGCCGAGATGGCGGAGGAGATCGGCCTTGGCCGCGAGAAAATCATCCTATCGGCCAAAGTCAGCGGCGTGCAGGACCTGATCGCCGTCTATGCCGAGCTCGCCACCCGCTCCAATCATGCGCTGCATCTCGGCCTGACTGAAGCTGGTATGGGCTCGAAAGGCATCGTCGCTTCGTCGGCCGCCATGGGCATCCTGCTCCAGCAAGGCATCGGCGACACCATCCGGATCTCGCTGACGCCGGAGCCGAATGGCGACCGCACGCGCGAGGTGCAGGTGTCGCAGGAGTTGCTGCAGACCATGGGGTTCAGGCAGTTCGTGCCGATCGTTGCTGCTTGCCCCGGCTGCGGCCGCACGACCTCGACCGTGTTCCAGGAACTTGCCCAGAACATCCAGGCGGATCTCAGGAAGAACATGCCCGTTTGGCGCGACAAATATCCCGGCGTCGAGAACCTCAAGGTCGCGGTGATGGGTTGCATCGTCAACGGCCCGGGCGAGTCCAAGCATGCCGACATCGGCATTTCGCTGCCCGGCACCGGCGAGACGCCGACCGCGCCTGTCTTCGTCGACGGCAAGAAGGCGGCGACGCTGCGCGGACCGTCGATCGCGGCGGATTTCGAGAAAATGGTCGCCGACTATATCGAACAGCGGTTCGGTCGCGGCGGCAAGGCCGCGGCAGAGTAGGTCAAATGCAGCGTTTCCTATGGGCGACGCTGATCCTGCTGTGTGGGCTGGTCTGGTCGACGCTGGCTCAGGCCGATCCGCCGCAATCCGCCAAGCAGCGGCTTATCGACAAGGTCTGCAATCTGATCCAGGCGCATGCCGACCAGAACGGCCTGCCCAGGGATTTCTTCGCCCGGCTGATCTGGAAGGAAAGCCGTTTCGATCCCAATGCCGTCAGTCCGGTCGGTGCCGAAGGCATTGCCCAGTTCATGCCGGGCACCGCCAAGATGCGCGGGCTCGCCAATTCCTTCGACATCAACCAGGCGATCCCGGCTTCGGCGAAATATCTTGCCGAAATGAAAACCGGCTACGGCAATCTCGGCCTGGCAGCCGCCGCCTACAATGCCGGCGAGAGCCGGGTGTCGCGCTGGCTCAGCTCCGGCGGTTTCCTGCCGATGGAAACCGAAAGCTATGTCTTCGACATCATGGGCGAACCTGCCGACAAGTTCACGGACCGGGCCTATGCCGGAAAGGTCGAGCCGCTCGACGCAAAGGCGGATTTTGCCGTCGCTTGCCGAAAGCTGCCGGTGATCATGTCGCGGACCGTGGCGATGGCCTCGATCAACGTAAAGCCGTGGGGCATCCAGGTGGCTGGTAATTTTCGCCGCAGTGCCGCGATCAACCAGTGGCTCAGGGTAAGGAGCCGGTTCCCGGCCCTGCTCAACGGGCATGATCCGGTGGTCAGCCGGGTGCGCACGCCAATCGGCCGGCGCGGCATCTACGCGGTCAGGATCGGTGTCGATCATCGCGCCGATGCCAACGTCATCTGCCAGAAATTGCAAAGCATCGGTGGGGCATGCGTGGTGGTGCGCAACCGGTAATTTGGCCGCTGCCGGCGCAGTGTTCTGTCGGAGAAAGGCATTTAAAAGCGACAGCCGTGACGTCGCATCCAGCAAAGATTTCAGCTATAGCGGCGGCCATCTTTACCAGGGGCACCAGCCCCTGCCTTTGACAAGCTGCATGGGCACAACATGTTCGATGGATACATTATCTGCGGCACGCCGAGGACCGGAAGCACGCTGCTGTGTAAGCTTCTGGCATCCACGAAGACGGCTGGCGATCCGCACTCATTCTATCGGCGGCAGGATGTTCTGGAGTGGGCTGAAGAGTGGCAGCTGCCCGATCGCGACACGATGAGTGAGCTCGACTTCAATGTCGCCTATCTCAACGCGGCGATCGCTGCCGGCAAGGGGGGGACCAGCCTCTTCGGCCTTCGCTTGATGCGCGAAAATCTGGATGAACTCTCGGCAATCCTCGACCAGATTTTCCCAAAACTGCCATCCGACAGAGCGCGTCTCGAAAAGGCCTTTGGCCGCATCCTCTACATACACCTCTCGCGGGAGGACAAGCTCGCGCAGGCTGTCTCCCTGATCAAGGCAGAGCAGACCGGTCTTTGGCATGTCGCTCCCGACGGCACCGAGATCGAAAGGGTCGCCCCGCCGAAAGAACCCCAATATGATTTCGAGCGGATCAGGCGTGAGGTCGCGAAACTCGAGACCTATGATGCGGCCTGGAACATTTGGTTCGCGAAGCAAGGCATATCTCCGCTGCGGGTCGGCTATGAGCGTCTTGCCGCGAACCCGGCTGCGACATTGCTAGGCATCAGCAAAGCCCTGGGGATCCGAGCGCCTGACGCCAAGGACGTGAGCCCCGGCGTTGCAAAGCTCTCCGACGACACGAGCCTCGACTGGATGCGCCGCTATCATCTGGATGCAACCGTCTGAGGTTTCGAGGAGGTGGCTAAGCCGTCTTGGCCACCACCGTCTCGCTGAGCCAGGTGCCGATCTTGGTGCCCAGGCGGTCGGGCGAAACGGGCTTCGGCAGATAGTCGTCCATGCCTGATTCGATGCACTTGTCGCGATCACCCTTCAGCGCGTGCGCGGTGACGCCGATGATCGGGATGTGGGCGCCCGTCGAGACCTCCATCGCCCGGATGGCGCGGGTCGCCTCGTAGCCGTTCATTTCGGGCATCGAGACGTCCATCAGGATCAGCTTGGGGCGCAGCGCCCGGTACATCTCAACCGCCGTGCGGCCATTGCCGGCGATGCGGTAGCTCAAGCCCAACCCATTGAGGATCTGGCCGAAGACCAACTGGTTCACGTCATTGTCCTCGGCAATGAGGATGTCGATCGGTCCGTTCGGCGTGGTTGTCGATTCCGGCGCTGCCGCGATCGGCATTGCCGGACCGCGGATGACGGTGAAGGCGGGCGGCGCTGCCGGGGGAACCTGCACGATCGGTTCGCGGACGAACCGCGCCTTGCCGACCTGCGAACGGGCCTTCTGGATGACCGAGATGACGGTGCCGAGCAGCACCGCGGAGCGCGCCGGCTTGGTCAGGTGTGCTGATATGCCGAAGTCGATGATCATCTTGCCGAAATCGACCTGGTCAACCGAGGTCAGCAACACCACCGGGATGGAGGATAACCGGCTGTCGGAAGCAATGGCTCTGGCGACGTCGGCGCCGTTCATCCCCGGCATCTGGTAGTCGAGGATGATGCAGTCGACGGCGGCGCCGAGCTGAAAGGCACGGTCGAGGAAGGCCAGGCCGACGGCGCCGCTTTCGGCGGCGGCACAGTCGAAGCTCCAGCTCCTGAGCTGCTCGAGCAGGATCTCACGGTTGACCGGATTGTCGTCGATGACCAGCACACGCGCGCCGGTGACGTCCACCGGCACGATCTCGTCGCGCGCCGCGGCCTGATGCGCGGGCAACGGCACAGCGAACCAGAACACAGAGCCGCGGCCAATCTCGCTTTCGACGCCGATCTTGCCTGCCATCAGGTCGACGAGGCGGGCGGCGATGGCGAGGCCCAGCCCGGTGCCCTCATGGCGGCGGGTGGACGAGCCGTCGACCTGCGCGAATTTCTCGAACACGTTCTGCAGCTTCTCGGCCGGTATGCCGATGCCGGTGTCCTCGACGCGAACCTTGAGTTGGACCACGTCGTTAACGATCTCGCCGCCGACATCGATCAGCACATGACCCTTCTCGGTGAACTTCACCGCGTTGCCGAGCAGGTTGGTGATGATCTGCCGGAACCGGCCGGCGTCGCCGATGACATGGGCCGGCAGGCGCGGATCGACGCGCACGATCAGTTCGAGGTTCTTTTCGGCGACGCGCGCCGAGACCAGCGTCGCCACATCCTCGACCGCCTCGGAAAGGCGGAAGGGAGCAGGGTCCAGAGTGAGTTGCCCGGCATTGATCTTGGAGAAATCGAGGATGTCGTTGATGATGGTGAGCAGCGCGTTGCCGGATTTGACGATGACGTCGGTAAAGGTCTTCTGGCGCGCGGTCAGATCGGTCTTGGCCAGCAGTTCGGCCATGCCGAGCACGCCGTTCATCGGCGTGCGGATTTCGTGGCTCATATTGGCCAGGAATTCTGACTTGGCGCGGTCGGCGGCCTCGGCCTTGAACAGGGATTCGGCGGATTCGGCAAAGGCGCGGCGGATCGCCACTTCCATCGGACGGAAGATCCAGAAGGCGACGATGGCAAGGGCCGCGAACAGGATGCCGCTCGCCCACAACAACAGCCTGTCGCTGGAGGCATCGGCCAGATGGCGCTCATCGTCCATGGCGGTGCGGACGCGGACCAGCATCGGCTGGGCGAACAGATCGTTCTGGTTGCGGATTTCGCGATAGCTCCACTCGTCGACCTTCTGCGCCACCGACATCAGGTTGAAATTGCGCACCATGTCGCGCGGCGACCAGAACAGATCGCCGTTAACTGAAGCGGACTGGAGTTCGTTGACGGTCTTGATCGACAGCCGCGGCTTGATCGCCGCAAGCTGGGCAGTCAGCGTCTCGATCTCGCCGGTCAGGCGCTCCGAATGGCCGCGCGCCGATGTGGTCAGGGCATCGCGTGTCTCCGCCCGCCAGGCGGTGCCGGTCGTCTCGGCAAAGCTGGTCGCGTTGCGCAGGTCGCGGGTGAAGATGACGAGGTTGCTGCTCAGCGCATCGATGTCACGGCGAAAGGAATTGACGCGATCAAGGGCAATCACGATTCCGGCGGAAGCCAGGGCAAAGATCAGCAACCCTGAAATATAGCGGATCCGGACCGACCGGATGAAGGACGAATATTCAGGCATGCGCAACCCCAACACATACGCACCATTTTAATGGCCGGGATTACGCTTCATTTACATTAAAATTTCGTTCGTGCGCGTAGGCAGGCCATGCGGGCCGCCGGATGGACAGCACGCCTAGGCCGCATCCACGACGAGGGCGCGGATGCGGCCACTCACCGGGCCTTCCCCGAATCGTTTCCCAAGGGCATCCGCCACGTGTCGCGTCGCCTCCTCCAGCGAGCCGCCCCGCGCCTCGATCTCGGCCCGCAAGGGTGTGCCCTGGCAATAGGCCGTGGCCGCCTCATATGGCGAGGAAGCGGCGCTGACAGCATCCAGCGGCTCTATGGTGATGTTACCGAAGCCGGCGGCATGCAGGTCGGCGCGGATGACGTCCGCATCGTGATAGCCATGCGGCGTCCTCGCCATGAAGCGCGGCGGATCGGCCGGGAAGAAATGGCCGAGTGCCCGCGTCGCCTCATCGGCGAACTCGTTCTCTTCGATGGCACTCCAGACGTTGAACAGGAAATGCCCGCCCGGCCGCATCACCCGCCGCGCTTGACCGTAGGCGCCCACCCGATCGGGGAAGAACATCGCACCAAACTGGCAGACCACGGCGTCGAACTCTGCGTCCTCGAAGGGAAGCGCCTGGGCATCGGCCTGCTGCCAGGTGATGCGAGGATCGTCCGCCATCCGCGTGCGTGCGTGGTCGAGCATGGGCTGGTTGAGGTCGGTGACCACGATGTGCGCTTGCGCCGGCAGCTTTGCTGCCATCGCACGTGTCACCACACCGGTGCCCGCCGCCACTTCGAGCACCGATTGCGGCCCGAGCTTCGACACCCGCTCCGCCAGATCCCGCGCATATGGCTCGAAGATCAGCGGCACCATCGCCCGGTCGTAGACCTCGGCAATGGAACCGCTGAACAGTTTGTCGGTGGTCGACATGGCACCCCTCCAACTCTATCCGCACCGCGTGCTTGCCGTGCGGATGGCAAAGCGATGTCGATCCTCTGCTTCGGCGTGCTTCCGTTCAAGCTCAATCTCTGGACGACGCTCGCCCATCTACCGGCTCGTAGCGCATCTCAACTGTTGCGTGCTGCCACGAACGTCGCCGCTTCTTTCAGCAACTGGGCATCGTCGCCATAGGGCTCAAGCAGCGTATGCGCCTGTGCGACGAGGCCGTGAAGCTGGCCGCGTGCCCAATTCGCACCATGCAAGGCCACCAGCGTCGCCTTGCCGGCGGCGGCGTCCTTGCCGGTCGCCTTGCCCATCTGGCTGGCATCGGCGGTCAAATCGAGCAGGTCGTCGGCAAGCTGGAACGCAAGACCGATCGCCGAGCCGAATTCGGCCAGCCGCTCGCGGTCATCGGCCGGGGCGCCGGCGATGAGGGCACCTGCCTCGCAGGCGAAACGGATCAGAGCGCCGGTCTTCATCGCCTGCAGCCGGATGATGCCGGCCTCGTCCGGCGGCGTCTGTTCGGCTTCGAGGTCGAGCTTCTGGCCTCCGACCATGCCGCCGGGTCCGGCGGCGCGGGCCAGCGCCAGCACCAGGGCCGCCCGCCGCTCCGCCGGCAGGCCGGTCGCCTCGCCGGCGATGATGTCGAAGGCCAGTGTCAGCAAGGCATCGCCAGCCAGGATAGCGGTCGCCTCGTCGAAGGCTTTGTGCACGGTCGGCTGGCCACGGCGCAGATCATCGTCGTCCATGGCGGGCAGATCATCGTGTATCAGCGAATAGCAATGCACGCATTCAAGTGCGGCGGCGACACGCAGTGCCGCCTCGCCATCGGCGGAGAAAAGGGCCGCACTTTCCATGACCAGGAAGGGCCGCAGGCGCTTGCCGCCGTTCAGCACGCCGTGGCGCATGGCTGCCATCAGCCGCTCGGGCCGCGCGATCTCGCCCGAAAGCGCACGGTCGTCGAGCAGCCGCCGCAGCAGCACCTCGACGGCGGCCGCCCGCCTGATGAGTGCCATTTCGAACGCCATTTGGTCGTCATTCGTCATGGCCGGGACCGGTAGCCGACACTCAGACGTTGCGCAAGAAGGCAAGCGCCATTATGCCGGAGCAGTAAGAGCCCGTTTGGAAACTCTACTCCTGCGGTCATCTGAGGGCGTTTTCTGCGCTCCGGTGCTTGCGTACTCTAATGTATGCTCCGCTCCGGTTCTCGAAAACACCGTCACATGACTCACAGGAGCGCGTTTCAAAACGAGCTCTCTGGCACGGGTTGGGCGGCTTGGCGGAACCGATCGTCGATCATGAAACCGAAAAGCTGGACATGGCGACGAGATCGCGGGGCGTAAACCGCCGTGGTCTCAAGCGCTGGGTCCGGCGCGGCATCGTCGTGGCCGCGGTGCTGGCTTTGATTCCGGTCGTGCTGACGTTTCTGTACCTGCCGTTCTTCGTGCATCCTGTCTCGACGCTGATGCTGAAGGACCTGGCGACGTTCTCCGGTTACGACCGCCGCTGGGTGTCGATCGACGACGTGTCGCCGGTGCTGGCCAATTCCGTCATCATGTCGGAGGACGGGCAGTTCTGCTTTCATCGTGGCGTCGATCTCGGCGAACTGAGAGGCGTCGTCGACGACGCGTTGGCCGGCGAAGCGACGCGCGGCGCCTCGACCATCACCATGCAGACGGTCAAGAATCTGTTTCTATGGTCGCGGCCGCTGGGCTCGGTGCGCAAGGTGGTCGAACTGCCGCTGGCCGTCTATTTCGATGCGGTGATGTCGAAACAGCGCATCATGGAAATCTATCTCAACATCGCCGAGTGGGGGCCGGGCATCTATGGCATCGAGGCCGCGGCACAGCACCATTTCGGCGTTTCGGCAAAACAGCTGTCGCGACGGCAGGCTGCCCTGCTTGCGGTCTCTTTACCAAATCCGATCGCCCGCAATCCGGCCAAGCCCGGGCCTGGCCTGAGGCGGCTTGCCAATCTGATCGAGCGGCGAGCCGGCCGCTCAGGCGCCTATGTCGGCTGTCTCCGCTAGCCGATCCAAAAAAATTCGCGCCAGTGCTGGCCAAAACGGCACAGGGCGTGTATAGGCACCCGACTTTCTCAGATTTAGGCCCCGACATGGCCCTTTCACGAGGGCGGGCGGGGCTTTTGACCATGTAATGGAGCATATCCATGGCCGTTCCGAAACGCAAAACCTCTCCGTCCAAGCGCGGCATGCGCCGCTCGGCCGACGCCCTCAAGGCCCCGACTTATGTCGAGGACAAGAATTCCGGCGAAATGCGCCGTCCGCACCATATCGACCTGAAGACCGGCATGTATCGCGGTCGCCAGGTGTTGACGCCCAAGGAAAGCTGAGACCAGCCTTTCCAAAGGTTTGAATTCCAAAAGGACCGGCCGGTGGCCGGTCCTTTTGCGTTTGAGGGCCGGGGTCGCGCGCATGCTCGAAGCATGGGCGACAACCGTTGCAGGCAGCCGGCTGACATGGTTGTTGCGTACGGTCTTCGACCGTGTTCGGCGCTGCCGCTGAAACATCTTGACGGCGTGCCTGTGGCGCATTCTACAAAGGATTGCCCCCACATGGAGACGCCAGATGTTCGGTGCCATTCCGCTGCTGATCGTGCCTTTCGTGCTCTACAACCTCGGACTGCTGGGAATATTCGGCAGCGGTGACGATCCGTGGGCGAGCGAGGTCTTCTCCTTCAGCATGATGTCGGGCGGCGTGTTCTCGATGACGCTGGGCGACCTGATGATACTGATCGGGCTGGTCTTCCTGTTCCTGGAGATGGCGAAGTCGGTGCGCACCACCAATGCCTCGATCATGGACCATCTTCTGTCGACGCTGGTGTTCGTGGCCTTCCTGGTCGAGTTCCTGCTGGTGAAGGGCGCCGCCCATTCCGTCTTCTTCACGCTGATGGTCATCGCCCTGTTCGACGTGCTGGCCGGATTCGCTGTGTCGATGCGGTCGGCGAGCCGGGACATCAATTTGAACTAGTCAGAGCCGGCGCCGACGCTCAGCCCTGTTGAAGCTCCGCTTCAACCGGGATCGGCGGTGAAGCCGGCGGCCTCGATGCCGGCGATTGCCGCGGCTTCGTCATTGTCCGATGTGTCGCCTGAAATGCCGACGGCGCCGATGATGGCACCGGCCTTGTCGCGGATCAGCACGCCGCCGACCACCGGCAGCACGCGTCCGCCAGAGACGTCCGAGATGCCGGCGACGAGGTGCGGGCGCTCCTTGGCGAAGGCCTCGACCTTGCGCGATCCCATGCCGATGGCGAGCGCGCCATAGGCCTTGCCGGCCGACATTTGCGGGCGCAGGAACGAGGCGCCGTCCTGACGCTGGAAGGCGACCAGATGCCCGCCGGCGTCGAGCACCGAGACGCCAAGCGGCTTGAGCTTGAGATCGGCACCCCTGGCAAAGGCGGCATCGATGATTTGCCTGGCTTTTTCGAGCGGCAGTGCGGTCATGGCAGTCTCCTGTCTGAAACGCGTCGATCATCGACCGTTGACGGGCGGGATAACATCCCGGTTTCGGTTGAAATTGCTTCGCGCGAAGAGGGGGATGGAAGACCTTCACAGCTACCATCGGGTAGGGGTTGGTGCTTGTGCGGCCTCAGGTTATTTTTTCTTGGCGCGGGCCGGCTTCTTGGCAGGTTCCGGCGGCGCGTTGGCAAGGTCTTCGGCTTCCTTGGCGAGACGCAACGCCCGCAGCTTGTTGGTCTTGGCCTGGCGGGCGTCGCTCTCGGCGACGTATTCGGCCATCGCCTTCTGGCGGACGGTTGCCGCCTCTTCCTGCTTCTTGAAGCGCAGGTCGGCGCGTGCGCGGGCAGCATCCCGAGAGTTCTCAACCAAGACCTTATCCAATCCCGTGAATTGTGATTTTCCGCCTCTTCTAGCAGAGCCGGCCCCAAAACGGGAAATTAAGTTGGTCAAGCGGCAGAGCCGGCGGCGAGAGCTTTGCTGGCAACCAGGGCTTCATAGGCGGCCTGCAAGGTCACGCGGACAGAAGGACCAGTCGCGGTATCGAGAGGCATTCCGAGATGTTCATGGCGCAACTCGTCCATGAATTTGTCCCACATCGGCTGTCCGCCCTTTTCCAGGAGTTCGGCCCGGATCGACAATTCGTCGCTGACCGGCAGCCAGACGCGACCCCAGGCGCCGAGATGGGCCAGGATCGGCACCAGCGTGATCGCCATCTCGGTCAGGCTGTAGATCGCCTTCTGCTTGTGTGAGGGGTCGTCGGCCTTGGTCAGCATGCCCAGTTCCATCAGCCGCTTCAGCCGGTCGGCGAGGATGTTGGAGGCGATGCCTTCCATCGATCCGTTGAGCAGCTCGCGAAAATGACGCCTGCCGCCGAAGATCATGTCGCGAAGGATGATCAGGCTCCAGCGATCGCCGAACACTTCCAGCGACAGGTTGATCGGGCATCCGGACCGGCGATCCATGCTCATAAGATTCTTCTCCAAAACCAGTTGCATTATCGTATCGGTTTTATTATCGTGCAACCGATTGCGAAATGCAATCAGTTATACGAGCGGGAGACAGTGTCATGACGATCACCGAACGCCCAAAGATCACATCCGAAGCCTTTGGCGATCCGGCGAACCCGCCGCTGTTGCTGATGATGGGAGCGATGGCCTCGATGCTGTGGTGGCCGGAGGCGTTCTGCCGGAAACTGGCCGGTGCCGGCCTGTTCGTGATCCGCTACGACAACCGCGATACCGGCCGTTCGACCAAATACCCGCCGGGAGAGCCGCCCTACACGTTCGATGATATGGCCGACGATGCAATGCATGTTCTCGACGACCACGGCCTCGCCAAAGCGCATGTCGTCGGGATGTCGATGGGCGGCATGATCGCGCAGCTTGTGGCGTTGAAACACCCCTCGCGTGTCATTTCTTTGACTGTGATCAGCAGTTCGCCGGTGGGAATCGACACATCCGACCTTCCCGGGACGACCGATGCCTACATGGAACACTCGGCCGAGGGCGCCAAAGTCGATTGGTCGGACCGTGGCCAGGTGGTCGATTTCATGGTCAGGGATGCGCGGGCGATCGCCAGCACCGCGCATCCATTCGACGAGGCCCGGATGCGGGCCTTTGTCGAGCAGGACTACGACCGCTCCGGCGGCTTGCTGAGCGCGACCAACCATTTCATGCTCAAGGGCGGCGACGCCTGGAAGGCCCGCCTGCACGAGACCGCGGCACCGCTGCTGGTCATCCATGGCACGGCTGATCCGATCTTTCCGGTCGAACATGGCGAGGCGCTGGCCGAGGCGGCCACCGGCGCGAAAATCATCCGGATCGAAGGCGGCGGCCACGAGTTGCACCCGGACGACTGGGATGTGATTGTCGCAGGCATCGTCGCTCACGCCCACGCCGTTTGAAGCGGCAAAAGCGGGCCTTGACGGCTATGCTTGCCGCATTGACCCTTGATGAGCAGCACGGCACCGACCATCGATGAACCACGAAACAGATGAGCAAAAAATGTCCCTGACGCTTCATTTCCATCCGTTGGCCTCTTTCTGCTGGAAGCCGTTGATCGCGCTGTATGAGAACGCGACGCCGTTCACGCCTGTCATCGTCCATCTCGGCAATACGGAATCGCGCGAAGCCTTCCTGAAGATTTCGCCGGCCGGCAAGATGCCGGCGCTGCGCGATGATGCGCGTGGCCGTACGGTGCTGGAATCGACCATCGTCGTCGAATATCTGGCCGCGCACTATCCGGGGCCGGTCGATCTCGTTCCCGCCGACATCGACCTGGCACTGGCAGTTCGCCAGGCCGACCGCTTCTATGATTTCTATGTGCAGGAGCCGATGCAGAAGATCGTCGGCGACCGGTTGAGGCCCGACGACAAGACCGACCCATTCGGCGTAGAGCAGGCTCGCGACCAGTTGCGCAATTCCTACGCCATCATCGAACAAGACATGCGCTCGAAGATCTGGGCGATTGGCGATACCTTCACCATGGCCGATTGCGCGGCGTCCCCGGCGCTGTTCTATGCCAACAAGGTCGAGCCGTTCGGCGACAAGTATCCGGCTGTGGAGCGCTATCACGACCGCCTGCTGCAGCGGCCTTCCTTCGCCCGAGTTGTCGAGGAAGCGCAGCCCTACTTCAAGTTCTTTCCCTACAATGACGGCTGATCGGGATGATGCACGACCCAGCCCCCGGCGCTGGTCGATTCGTCGGTCAACTGGCCGAACCGCTGGCGCCGAACCGCTGGCAATGACACTGAGAAGCTCAGGCTTCCCAGAATTGATCGAGCCAGATGTTGAGTTTGAGGAAGCCGGTGCCGCTCACCGTATAGACGCGCCTTGTGCCTTCCGGCTTGGCGTGGACCAGGCCGGCATCGAGCAGCACTTTCAGATGTTGCGACACAGCTGGGCGCGACACCGGCAAACCGGCGGCCAGTTCGGTGACGGTTTTCGGGCCGCGGCGAAGTTCTTCCAGAAGATGGCGCCGGTTGGGATCGGCAATCGCCATGAAGGCGTCGGAAAACATCATGCCTGTATTAGTGAGGCAAAGCCTTTCGAATCTCAACCGTCTGCTTCTGCTTTTCTTCTGGGATCAAGCCGCAATGCTTCAGGGGTCACCGACCGATCGGCCGGCTGCGTCTTGAAGGCGTCACGATCGCCGATCGGCACCGGCGCGCGGCGGCTGATGCGCAGCAGCGTGTAGCCCGCCAGGCAGAGATGCGCGAAGGCGGTCGCCAGGAACAGACCTTCCGGGCGCATCCAGCCCATCAGGGCAGCGGCAAGCAAAGGTCCGATCATCGTGCCGAAGCCGTAGAGCAGCAACAGCCCGCCAGATACCTTGACGAAATCCTCCGAGCGCGCGTGGTCGTTGGCATGCGCAACGGCGATCGAATAGAGCGTGTAGGCGAAGGCGCCATAGGCGGCGGTGAAGACGATGACGAAGACGCCGGAGCGTGGCTCGAACAGGAAGATCATGAGCGCGAACAAGGCTGCGCCGAAAGCCGCACCGGCCAGCACGAAGCGCCGGTCGGTCTTGTCCGAGAGGCGCCCAGCCGGAAGCTGCATGGCGGCACCGGCAACGACCACAAGGCTCATCATCAGGGCGATCTCGGCCGTGGAAATGCCGATGCGGGCGCCATAGACGGCGCCAAGCGTGCCCCAGGCGCCGTTGGCGATGCCGATCAACACGCAAGCGACTGCCGATACCGGCGAATTGGCATAAAGGCCTTTGACGTCGAGCGAGACGTCCTGCAGCGGCTTGGGGTGGGAAGCGCTCGAGACCGCGGTGGGAATGAGCGACAGGCAAAACAGGATGCCGGTGATCATGAACAGCGACGCCGATTTCACGTCGCCACCGGCGACGATCATCTGCCCGCCCATGATCGAGGCATAAGTTACCATCATGTAGAGGCCGAAGACGGTGCCGCGATTCTCGTTGGTAGCCTTCTCGTTCAGCCAGCTTTCGATGACCATGAAGGCACCGGCCATGGTGAAGCCGGTGAAGGCGCGCAGCAGGATCCAGACATATTCGTCGATGATCAGCCCGGTCAGCAGCGCCACGATGGCGCCGGATGCGGCAAAGGCGCCAAAGGCGCGCACGTGGCCGGCGCGGCGCACGATGCGCGGTGCGAAGAAGCAGCCGGTGACGAAGCCGCCGGCCCAGGCCGTGCCCATCAGGCCGAGCGATGCGGTCGAGAAGCCTTCGAGTTGACCGCGCAAGGGCAGCAGCAGTCCATGCAATCCAGATGCCGCGAGCAGGAAAGCGGTGCCGCGAAGCAGCGAGAGGATCGGTCGGTAGGTTGCGAACATTGGTTGATCCGGCTCAGGTTTGGCGGGGACGCTGGGTCTGAAGACAGTCGCATTCGGGCTTTTCGGCGGCGGGCTTTACGCCCAAGTGCCTATCCGCGGCGGAACAGTGCTTCGGCCGCCGATTTGGTGGTGTCCTTGGCCTTGAGCTCGGCTTCCAGGCGGGCGATTTCGTCGCGCAGGATGCCGATCCGTTCGGTCAAGTCACTGACGGAAAGCAATGACAGGTCCTGCCCGATCTCGTGCGGGCGCGCCTTCTTCTTGGGTTCGTCGTCGAAGATCGCCATCGTCGCTCCTCCTCCGCCAAGACCAGATTGGCCATTTGCCTGATTTGGCAATCAGCATACATAGGGCAGGGGCGTCGATGCAAACAGCCGATCGGACAACGGCGAGGAAAGACGGGAAATCTCATGGCGAGCGGACAGAAAATTCCGGGAAGAATGACGGCCATCGCGATCTCGGAGCCTGGCGGTCCACGGGTGCTGAAGCCCGAAACGCGCGACGTGCCGCAGCCCGGGCCCGGCGAGATCCTGATCAAGGTGCATGCCGCCGGCGTCAACCGGCCCGACGTCCAGCAGCGCAAGGGCGCCTATCCACCACCGCCCGGCGCATCCGACCTGCCGGGTCTCGAGGCGTCGGGTGAAGTGGCCGCCCTTGGCGACGACATATCGCGCTGGCGCATCGGCGACCGCGTCTGCGCGCTGACGCCCGGCGGCGGCTATGCCGAATATGTCAAGGTGCATGCCGGCAGCGTGCTGCCGCTGCCGGCGGGCTTCACCCACACCGAAGCCGCGGCGGTGCCGGAAAACTATTTTACCGTCTGGCACAATGTGTTCGAGCGCGGCGGCCTGAAGCGCGGCGAGACATTGCTCGTCCATGGCGGCTCGTCCGGCATCGGCACGACGGCGATCCAGCTTGCCTCGGCCTTCGGCGCCTATGTCATCACCACCGCCGGCAGCAAGGAGAAATGCGATGCCTGCCTGAAGATCGGCGCCGACCGGGCGATCAACTATCGCGAGGAGGATTTCGTCGCCGCGGTGAAGGAAGCAACGGGCGGCAAGGGAGCCAATGTCATCCTCGACATGGTCGGCGGCGACTATGTGGGGCGCAACTATGAAGCCGCGGCCGTCGAAGGACGTATCGTCCAGATTGCCGTGCAAGCCGGTGCCATGGCTAGCGCCGACTTTTCGAAGATCATGGTCAAGCGGCTTACCCACACCGGGTCGACGCTGAGGCCGCGCACCGTCGAGTTCAAGGCGGCGATCGCGGCGGCTCTGGAAGCCCAGGTGTGGCCGTTGCTCGGCACGCGCAAGGTTGCTCCTGTGATGGACATGATATTCCCGCTCGGCGAGGCCTGGCGGGCGCATGAGCGGATGGAAGACGGCGAACATGTCGGCAAGATCGTGCTCGACGTCGGCTAGGACGTATCGAGTCAGGTGAGCCCGCCTGACCTGATACGCCCCGGGCGTCCGCCTCACTGCCTACAAGATGAACAGAAGCTTAATGCTGCAATGCAGCATTTGCATCATTGCTATGCAAAATCAGCCATTCAAGTCCTCCTCGATGACGCCTATTTGAGCACGACCGAAACGAACATCATTCTGGAGGACTACCATGAACCCGATCCGCGCTTTCCGTAACTGGCGTATGTACACCGAGACCGTCCGCGAACTGAACCGTCTCAATGCACGTCAGCTCAGCGATCTCGGCATCAACCGCGCTGACATCGAGAAGATCGCCCGCAGGGCTATCTGAAGCCACGTCTGGTCCGCTCCGGCGGACCAGGCCGTGGAAGCCAGAGCCGCACCAGACGACTTTTGTCGCGGTTCCGAGCCCGCTGGACCCAGTCCGGCGGGTTTTGTCGTTTTGGGGCCGGCAACCACCGAATATGGTTCGACGGCAATCAGGGGTTGACCTCAGTTTTCCACATGGCATTTTGATTGTGAGAGACGCGGTTGTGGTGTGGGCGCATCTGGCGATCCGGCCGGCGAGGTATTGTCTCTGAAAAAGGCAGTGCCCCCATGTTCGATGATCTTACCGACAAGATCTACGAAGCGGCCTTCGTGCCGGATCTGTGGGCAGCTGCGCTGGAAGCAGCCAGCGGGCTTTCGGCCTCGGCCACCGGTGCGATCTTCCTGTTCAGCGACGGATCCCCGGTTCGCGGCCGGTTGAGCGGCGGATCTCCCAGGCCTGGCAGTTCCCTCGAAGCCGTCCGCTCCCTGTTCGATGAATTCGTCGCTGGCGACAGCTGGAAATTCTCCAATGCGATTCAGCGCATGTGCAGCCTGCAACCGGCGAGTTTCGTGCAGGTCGAAGATTTTCTGACTGCCGACGAGCTTGAGCATGATCCGGTGCGGATACAATTGAGGGCGGCGGGTATCGGCGCTCATATCTGTTCGGCGGTTGCCATGCCGAGCGGTGAACTGGTCACGTTTGTCTTTCAACGCTGGACGCGCGATGGCACCTACGATCAAGCAGCGATAGACCGGCTCGACCAGCTTCGCCCGCACTTTTCGCGCGCCGGCCTGGTGTCGGCGCGGCTGGGCATGGAGCAAGCCAAAGCGAGCGTCTCGGCGCTCGAGGCCCTTGGTCTGCCGGCTGCGGTGATGACCGCTTCGGGACGCGTGCTGACGGCCAATGTCCTTCTGGACAATATGCCATCCGTTTTCATCGCGACGGCTCATGGTGGCATCGCGCTTGCCAATGCATCCGCCAATTCTCTTTTCCAGGAAGCCATCACCCATAATCGCCAGGATCGTGTCGTGCGCTCCATCCCCATTCCTGCCAGGGAAGGCCAGCCGGCGCTGGTCATTCATCTCCTGCCGCTGCGCCGTGCCGCGCACGAGATCTTTTCCGGTGCCGACATTCTGGTTGCGGCGACGGCGATGAGCGCCAGCGCCACCGTGCCGTCGCCAACCCTGCTTGCCGGCCTGTTCGATCTGACGCCCGCCGAAGCGCGTCTTGCCGCCGCACTCGCGCAAGGGCGGCCTTTGAAAGAGGCAGCGGCAAGCTCCAACGTCACCATCAAAACCAGCCGCACCTATCTCGAGCGGATCTTCGCCAAGACCGGGACGCGGCAACAAAGCCAGCTTGTCGCTTTGTTGAAGAGCGCGGAACTGCCCAGCCGCGGATGAGAAGAAGGCAGCTACAGCCGCCGCTCAATGCCCAAATGCGGAGAAGCCGAGCGCCACCAGGGTCCCTCCCAATGCGATGTCCGCATGCTTTCGAAAACGATTGTAAAATCGCTGCGCAACCGGTTGGGAGATGCAAAGGCCGAGCAGGCCAAACCAGGCAATGGCAATGGCAAAAACCAGCACAGCCAGGGATAGGTGCGTTGCCCCGCGAGCAGCCAGATTCAGTGTGGAGGACGCGAAGAACAATGCGGTCGCAGGATTTGCCACTGCCGTGACAAAGCCCAGCCGAAAATATCGCCTGATTGGAAGGGGCTTCGGCACGTCGAAGCCAGCCCTGATCGACAGCGCCCGCCTCATCGAGTTCCAACCGATGAAGACCAGCAGTGCACCGTAGAGGCTGGCAGCCATCTGGTGTGCGAGGCCCCCCAATGGCAACGCTCCGGCGCCAGTCGCGACGATGGCCGCCAGCGAACTCGCGCCCAAGGCAACACCGGTGGCGGCAGACAGAGCCGTGGCGCGCGAAGCGGTTAGCGCGGCTTGCGTGACGACGGCGAAGTTGGCGCCGGGCAGCATTGCCACCAGCGCATAGGAAATGGCGAATGGAAGCAACCCCGCCGCCACGGCGTGTCCGGTTTCGAACATCGACTTTCCCCGCATCGGCAGCGGCCCACCTCCTCAAGGAGGGTCGCTGCAATCGAGGGCGGAACTTGCACGGAATGCTTTGCCTCCGACAGTCGGCATATGCCGACTGTCGGGTTCCAAAAACCAGGTTGCTACCTGCGCCCGCTGAGCGGTTCGGTGCTCTTGAGCAGCGCCACCAGTTCGCTCTGCTGGCGGGTGCGGGTCTTGGAGAATATCCGTTCGAGATAGGTGCGACCGGTTTTTACCGTGATGTTGGAAGTGGCGGCGGCTTCCTTCAGCGACCGGCCCGACGCCAATGCCGTTGCAAGCCGCGCTTCGGCCGGCGTCAGGCCGAACAGCTCACGGAGATGCATCTCGAAACCATCAGGAATGCGGCGCGCGACCTCGGTCACCATAATCACCGCGCAGCGCTCCGACGCCAGGCCATAGGCGCGGGCATCGATGAAGGGTGCCACCGACAGCACCAGCCGCGCCAGGTCGGACCGCTGGCGATCGGACGGCACCAGCAACGTCCCGCCGGTTCCCGGCATGACGCCGTCGCGCAGCGAGCAGGTATCGATGACGAGCCGTTGCAGTTCCTGCGTATCCCTCGCATTGGCGGCGACGATCGTGCCTTCGCTCAGTGTCAGCGGGCTGTCCGGCCGAGCCAGCATCGCTTCGGCGGCCTCGTTCATCTGCGCGATCTGCTGATGGCCGTTGACCAGGAAGACGCCGAAGGGCAGATGCGAAAAGGCCGATGCCAGCGCCGATGTTTTCTCCAGCTGCCGACCGATCTGCCCGGCGCGCAGCATGTGCGGCACGATCTTCTGCAACAGCTCGATCTCATGGCCGCCGAACGCTTCCTGCCTGACGCCGCGATTGATGTCGAGCAGCCAGTGCGCGCCGTTGGAGGCGAGCAGGTTACAGGCGAGCCCACGATACATGTCGCGCGGCCTCAGCCAATCCTGCCAGAGTTCACGGCGGCGGTATTCCGTCTCGTCCGATGTCGGCGGCCAATGGCTGACCGTGCCAAGGGGCAAGCCGGCTGACGCCCCGGCCAGGGGATCGCGCAGAAGGGCTTCGACGCCTTTTTGCGATATGAGTTCCGGATCGAGGTCGGATGCGACAGCGTCGAGCGTTTGCGGGCTGATGCGCACGATGCACGAGCGCGAGCCACCGAACAGGTCGCGCAGGCCGGTCACCGCGTCGAACCAGCGTTCCTGGTCGTAAGCGGCCTCATAGACCTTGCCGACCACGGCGGTGACCGCTTCGATGCTGACGTCAGCCGTTGGTCTTGCGATCCTTGGGATGATCGGTTCTCGCGAGGAAGCCTAACACACGGAAACGCTCGTGCAAGTTGCATTGCCGCTGGGTCCGGTCACGCCGCCCCCGAATTCCAACTCATCGATAATTAGCAAAAATGAATATGTTGCCTTGCGGTAACAGCTTGGCCCGACAACACAATTACCGCGTCATAAAGCGCCGAACAGTCGTCATATGACGACTATTCGGGCCGTCGCGCGACCGTCAAGTTCGCGTCGTTGCTCCGGTGGAGTTTCATCCGACGTCTAACTGAACAAGCGCTGTGAGATCGCCGGCATGGATGCAGTCCGGCTCCAGGCAATTTCACGGCGTCATTCTCGGGGGTGGATATTGATTTTCTCTTCGAAGATAAGCCCGTCAGTCATGCTTGCGGGGACGATGCTGCTGCTGACGACCGGCAGCGGCTTTGCGCAGTATCGCTGTCTGGTCGACGACGGCACCGACGGTGGTGCGACCTCTTCCGGGCCGAACGGTTTTGCATGTGGTCCCCAGGCCAGCGCCAACCCGCCTGATCCGGCGAGCCCCACCTTTGGCTTTGCAACGGCTGTCGGAACTTTGGCCAAGGCTGAGGGGGATATATCGACCGCAGTGGGGACTTTCGCAACAGCCAATGGACTGGGCTCCAGCGCGCTCGGCGCGAGTTCCAAGGCGACGGGCCGACTGTCAACCGCGACAGGCGCTTACGCGGAAGCAACGAGTTCGCAGGCCACCGCCACGGGTTACCATGCAATAGCGTCAGGCCCTGATGCCACCGCGACGGGACAGGGCGCCCAGGCCACGTCGCTCTATGCGACTGCAACCGGTTCTGGAAGCAAGGCCTTGGGCTACGGTTCAACGGCAACAGGCTACGACAGCCAGGCGAAGGGATCCACAGGAGAGGGAGGGGCAACGGCTACCGGAATGAGCAGCAAGGCACTGGGGGATTACTCGGTTTCGAATGGCTATTCCGCGTCGGCTTACGGAGACAACAACACCGCTGTTGGAGCGCAAGCCATTACCGGCGGAACTTCAACAAACAGCTTCCAGAACAGGGCGAACACCGCATTGGGCAGCGGCGCCTCGGCGGGCATTTCCGCCGATGGGCAAGTGAATTCGACGGCGGTCGGAGCCGGCGCCGCGGCCAATGCTTCGAATGCCTTGGCGGTGGGCAGCGGTGCGAAGGCCAATCTCGACAATTCCGTCGCCATCGGCCAGGGCGTTGTGGTCGACCGCACGAATCAGGTTAAGCTCGGCAGTGCCACGAACACCTATACGCTATCGGGGGTTGCCTCGGACGCCAGCAGGGCTGAGCAGGTTGGCGTCACGCATCTGGTGACCACGGACGGCGCCGGCAATCTGGCGACATCCACCTTTGACATCGCAGCGTTGAACGACCTGCCAAACAACATCGCGGCTCTCGACGGGCGCGTCGGCGCGTTGGAGTCCGGCTTCCAGAACCTTGGCGGCGAGATCAGCGAAACCCGCACGGAAGCCCGTGCCGGCACGGCGCTGGCGCTGGCGACGGCCGGGCTGCGCTATGACGACAGGCCCGGCAAACTGTCGCTGGCCGGCGGCTTCGGTCATTTCAAAGGACAATCGGGGCTGGCGCTCGGCCTTGGCTACAACACCAGCGAGGAGTTCCGCATGAACGCCGCCGTATCGGCAACCACCGGCCGTGGCGACGTCGGCGTCAGCGTCGGAGCCTCATGGACACTGAACTGACGCGGCCGGAATGATGCGGGGTTTGGGGCGTCAGCATTCCGTGCCGTTGCAGTGGCGGGCGCCCGGTTGGCGGACTTCGGGCGCCCGCGGTTTTTTCGCCGCATTGGCCATCGCGCTGATGGCCGTCGCGGTGCCTGCGCAGCCGGCACATGCGCAAGCCAAGGAAAAACGGGTGGGGCAAAAGGCGGCGCGGCCCGCCGGTATCGACCGCAATGGCGTGCTGATCCTGATCCGCGGTGCGCTTCTGGCGCTCGACCAGGCCAACAAGACCGGCAACTACACCGTGCTGCGCGATCTAGGCTCGCCGAATTTCCAGGCCAACAGTGCAGCCCAGCTAGGCGACATCTTCGCCAACCAGCGCAAGCAGGCGCTCGACTTCGGCGCGGTTGCGGTGCTCGAGCCGCAACTGACTTTGCTGCCGCAGATCGAGCCGAACGGTATGCTGCATATGGCTGGCTTCTTCCCGTCGGTTCCCTTGCAGGTCAATTTCGAGCTTTTGTTCGAGCCGGCCGACCGGCAGTGGAAGATCTACGGCGTGTCCGTCAACCTGACATCAGGTGGCCCGCAAGCGCCCGACACGCCAGTGGCCGAACAGCCGAACCCAGCCGATGCCGGACCGCCGCCGGAGGGGCCGTCGATGGCCGTACAGCCGAAGAAAGAAACCAAACCGGTCAAGCCGTAGCGTGTGGAGCTTTCATGCGCTGATTCCTGTCGGGAGCACCTGAGTTGGCCGATGAAAAAAGGCGCCAGAGGTACGTTTGCATACTCGACCCGACCAACGCATGGACGGTCTGGGATTGCGAGATGGAGATGCCGGCCTCACTGGCAGGCCAGCATCTGACCGGCCGGCCAAAGGAACGAGCCGAGGCTGCCCGCGCAATTCTGGAGCGTATCCACAAAAGCAAGATGGATGGTGGCAAGCCAAATCAGCTCGTCGATTAATCGTGCCTTTTGCACTTCATGGCGAGACCGCTGTCACGGATCGGCCAACTGGCGCGGGTTGGAGGCGGACCTTCGGGCCGACGGTTTTCGTGCGGCTTGCCGCCCCCACTTGTCGGTAAATTAGCCGAATGGAATGTGTATCCCCGATGTAACAGTCTGGCTTCCGCAAGCCGTCATTGGCGGCACAAAACGGCGGACGGTCGTCATATGACCACTAGGAAAGCCGGCCGCATTCGATCAGCCATTGGTAGGAAACACCTACGATCGCTTCGGCTCCCGCCGAGGGCGATCTGTCGGGATCGGGGCGGGGGCAGTAGTACATGAATCTCAACAATCGCAATCGTCGCTATCGCAACCGCTTGCTGGTCGGCACGGCGATGGCCGGGGCGACGCTGCTCGGCTTGGGCCAAGTGGCGAGCAGCAAGAAGCGCACTGTCACCACGGTAATGGCAAGAAACTTCTGGAGGCCGCATGGTCAAGTCAAAGGTCGATTTCCACACGAAGCATGAAAGCGGTTTTGCGCCCACACAGGGATGTAAACTGCCATTCGATACGGATCTTCTGGAAGGCGAGGCCAAGGCGCGAGAGAAATTGCTTGGCAAGCAGAACGCTTTCCTTTCCAAGACAAGACGTTCCGCCAAAGACGTCGACCATCTGATCGAAGAGATGGTCGCATTCGAAAAGATCCGGTCCGGGCAGTATTGGCGGGACTATCGGGCGGACCTGATTGCGCGGAACGTGCGATCGGCGGTTGGCAAAACAGGATACTTGCTCGATCTGGGCAGATTGTCGCAACGACCAGCGACCAGCACGGTTATGATACCACGCCTCGATATACCGGACCTGGGGCCGGTTCCTTTTGGTCCGGTCGAACGGGGGGAATTGCTGAGGATCGACCTGAACACGGTCGATCGAGGAACCTACTTCGACAAGTGGTTCAACTATAATGGGCGGTGGACGCTCACCCAACTCTACGATCATGCCGTGACCGATCCGGTACCGCTCTCAATGGGTTTCGTCAGTGCCAACAATCTGGACCCATACGATTCGGATGGCCTGCGCGCCACGAGCGAGACCGGCATCTGGTTCACCTATGTGCCGGACATGGACGGCTACATAACGGTTTTCTGGCTATCGGACCGCGTGACCTATCGCCTGTTCAGACAATACTATCCGCGCGATGCGGACGGCTGGGCGAATGGTTGGCTCTCGGTGGAAGGAGTTGTCGGCATCTGGACGAAAAATTCATTCGCAGGTCGCGACTACGTCGAAATCTCGAGCAGCAACGGCAATGCGCACGATACGCTACAAGCGAGCGAGGTCCTTTTCATTCACAACAGTACATACCCCGTCCAGGCGGGAAAACCGGTCCATGTGCTTATCGGAACGCGGTCGAAAGTCTTTAGTGTTTGCCACAGGACGGGCATCAATTTGGGGGCCGGCGTTGTCGCGCGAATTGATCACCCCATCACCGTCTTCACGCGAGCGGAGCTGGAGCCATATTCGCCGTTCTACTGAACCTGGATGACAACTGGGCCGCCACCGTTTTGCGACATTCGAACTGGGGTGAGGTGGGAGCTGTCGGGCCGATAACCGACAGTGCGGAAAGCCGGCGCACGATTTTTGCGCCGTCCGTCGAACAAGGGCGGCCGCGTCCGGGCGATCTGGTGGTCTTGGGAGCGCGCAGCGCACGCGGTGCGGTCTTTGCTCCAAAAACGTTGCGAAACGACCCGAGAGCGGTTATACAGACCGCGAATTCCCATTTTGGTGGCTCTAAACCACCGCCCGCGCGGGAACGCGGGCGAACGAGAAGGATTTGTAAAATGGCCAATACCCTGCTGATGCCCAAGGCGACCGCCGTCTGGCTGGTCGACAATACCGCACTTTCCTTCGAGCAGATCGCGCAGTTCTGCGGGCTGCATCCGCTCGAGGTCAAGGCAATCGCCGACGGCGAAGCGGCGCAAGGCATCAAGGGCATGGACCCGATCATGACCGGACAGCTGACCCGCGACGAGATCGCGCGCGCCGAGAAGGACCCGAACCAGCGCCTGAAGCTTTCGGACCCCAAGGTGCGGGTGCCCGAATCCAAGCGCAAGGGTCCGCGCTACACGCCGCTGTCGAAGCGCCAGGACCGGCCGAACGCGATTCTGTGGCTGGTGCGCAACCATCCCGAACTCAAGGACGCGCAGATCTCGCGCCTCGTCGGCACCACCAAGTCGACGATCGAACAAATCCGTGAGCGCAAGCACTGGAATTCGGCCAATCTGCAGCCGATGGACCCGGTGACGCTGGGCCTCGCTTCGCAGATCGACCTCGACATGGAAGTCAATCGCGCCTCGCGCGGCCGCGAACAGGCGCAGCCGGTCGGTGACACGCTGCTGCCGGCGGCCTTGACCGAGCGGCTGGTGCCGGCTCCCGAGAAGCCGAAGGATGAGGATGCCGAACTCGACGCCAACGCCGTGTTCGCCAAGCTCTCGGCCCTGAAGTCGAAGAACACGGACAATGACGACGACGAGTAAGGTTGTCTGACATTCCGCTAAAAAGGCCCGCTTCAAGCGGGCTTTTTCAGCTGCGTCAGGTCTCAGCTTCGCGCGGCGCGGTCCGGCGCCATGCCATAGTCCTCGCTGCGCTCCACCGCCCGGTAGAAGTCGGCAAGTTGCTTGCCGCGCTCCGGCTTGAAGATGCGGCCGGCGATGACCACAGAGGCGATGCGATCGATGCGGAAGGCGCGGAAATCGTCGCGCATCTCGCACCAGGCGACCAGCGTCCACACCTTGCCCCAGAACCACAGGCCGAGCGGACGGATATCGCGGGCGGTGCCGCGGCCGGCCTCGTCGGAATAGTCGATGGTCAGCACCTGACGCTTTTCGACCGCGCGCTCGATCAGGTCGATCGCCTCGCGGGCGGCGTCGCTGACCACCCACATCGGCGTGTGGATCTCGGTGCGCGCGATGCGGTCCTTTTCGGCATCGGGCAGGACGGCGCCGATCTTGACCAGCGCCTCGTCGGCAGCACGCGCCATGGCGGCACCGCCAAAGGCGCGCACCATACGGGCGCCGGCAACCAGCGCGACGATCTCGTCACGCGTGAACATCAGCGGCGGAAGATCGAAACCCTCCCTCATCATGTAGCCAACGCCGGCCTCGCCGTCGATCGGCACCCCGGTCGACTGCAAATCGGCAATGTCGCGATAGATGGTTCGCTCGGAAACCTCGAGCCACGTGCCGAGCTTCTGGGCGGTGACCAGTCGGCCACCGCGCAGATGCTGCACGATCTGGAAGAGCCTGTCGGCGCGGCGCATCGTATGGTCCCTCGGCGTTGTCTCTATGCATGTCGCCCAAAACTGGCGTCCACCTTTGGGCAACATGCATCGTGTTTTCGCGCATGCCGTTATCCCAAAACCGCAGAATACCTTTGGGCGGCATGCCTCATGGTTTCAGCCCTTCGCGCTTGCGCTGCGCGGCGACGAACTCCGCGCCGAAGGACAGTTTCTTCGTCGTCGGCGTTTTCGCATCGAGCACGCGCCAGAACGGTGCCACGTCACTCAGCGTCATGCCGCGCTGGAGGTCCTCGTTGGCGGCTTCGGCAACAGTGCGCAGATGATAGCCTATGGTGACCGGGCATGTCACTTCGGCGCCATGCTCGACGGCAAGTGCTGTACGCAGCGCACGCACATCCATCGCGACGCCTTGGGGAATCGAGCGGATGAAATCATCGACCTGACGCGCTGTCGGCACCAGCATAGGCTGGCCTTCGACGACACCGGCCATCGTGCGCGGCGTCGGCTTCACGCCATTGACGCCTGGTGTGCTCAGTCTGTCGTTCCAACTCTTCATCGATCGTCCTTTCGACCGCCGATGCACGGATGTCTGAGGTTCGCACCATTGCACGCCCCTCCTGACAGCATACTGTCAGGAGGCTTCGGCATACTCCTTGGCGAACAGCGTTCGCATCCGCGCGAGATCGCTGCCTCTTTCGGGGTAGAGCGTCTTCAGAAAGGCGAGCGCGAAGGTGCCCGGCGCCGAGCCTGGCGCGGAAACAATTTTGCCGTCGGCCACGGCATGCGGCACATCCTGATAAAGGCTGTCGCCGGCATAGCCGGCCTCATGACCATTGATCCAGTCGCGGCCATTGCTGGTATGCCTGGCCTTCTCGAACAGGCCGGCGCGGGCTAGCGCCAGCGTTCCGGCGCAGATACCGCCGACCACGCCGCCGCGCGATGCAATGGCGGCAAGAAGGTCGCCGACATCAGGCGGTGCCTTGCCGGTCCACTGGTCGGAACCAATGACCGCAATGGCATCGAGGACGGCATTCTCGCCGGCGCCTGTCGAGCGATCGGGCGTCAACCGAAAGCCGCTAATCCCGGTCACTGGGTTGCCATCAGGCGTCAGCGACACGGCACGGGCGCCAAACCATTCGACCGCCGAGGCCGCTAGCAGCCCATACTCCCAGTCGGCAAAACCTTCGATGAAAAGGAAACCGATCGTCTTCTGTTCGGGCATAAGCTCGCTCCCATCCTCACGCACCGGACCTGTTATCTGGGCGTTGACGCGCCCACATCCGCCGGGTCGAAAAATAGGCTTCAATTGGCGCGAGGGCCACGGTCCGCGTACATGTCCGGCCAGCCGATATCCTTGCGGATGTCCGCCGGCAGCGAGTTCATGAACCGCTGGGTGCGGATCTCGTTGCGTATCGTGCGGATCTTGCCGACATAGTGCTGCATGCCGCGCAGAATGGTGTAACCGTTCATGGCTTAGTCTCCTCTCTCTGTGTAGGGACACTATCGCATACCCCTCCTGACAGCAGTCTGTCAGGAGGATGTCAGGGCGTCAGACAATAGTTACGGCCGGTGCGCGCGCCGCAGGCAAGGCATCGCTTTCGCCGCATTGAACGGTGCCTCAAGGCAAGTTTGCGACTTCCGATTGTTCATGGCGACGACGTTGTTTTCGGCGCCGCTGTTCAGCTTCCGGCGACGGACTGTCGGAATACGCAGCCTTCAGCGCGGTGACCGCAGGTCTGATATGAAGGGAGAAAATTCTTCCCCAACAGCAGGGAGACGACGATGAGCTTGCAACTGACAGGTATCCACCATCTGACCGCCATCACCGCCAATGCGCCGGGCAATCTTCATTTCTACACCAAGGTGCTGGGTCTGCGGCTGGTCAAGAAGACCGTAAACCAGGACGACACCTCGGCCTACCACCTCTTCTATGCCGACGGCGAAGCGACGCCGGGCACCGACCTTACCTTCTTCGACTGGCCGGTCGGCCGCGAGCGGCGCGGCACCCACAGCATCGTGCGGACCAGCCTCAGGGTCGGCAGCCAGGAGAGCCTTGCCTGGTGGAAGCAACACTTGACCGACGAAGACCTGGCAACAGGAGAGATCACCGATGTCGGCGGCTATGCGTCGTTGGACTTCGAAGATCCCGAGGGCCAGCGTCTGCGCCTGGTCAGCGATGGCGGCAAGGGCGGCAGCCATCCCTGGGCGCAAAGCCCCGTACCGGTCGAGCACCAGATTCGCGGGCTCGGGCCGATCGTCATCAGCGTTCCCGACATCACCAACACCGAGGCGGTGGTGACCAAGGTGATGAATATGCGCAAGGCACGCGACTATGTCTCGCCGGAGGGGCAGGTTCACGTCTTTGAAATGGGAGAGGGCGGGCCGGCGGCGGAGTTGCATGTCCTGGTGCAGCCGGGACTGGCGCCGGCGCGGCAAGGCGCGGGTGCGGTTCACCATGTCGCCTTCAGGGCACCGGACCAGGAGACGCTGCATCAATGGACGGCGCGGCTGGCGGAGTTCCGGCTGCCGTCGAGCGGCGAGGTCGAGCGCTATTATTTCCGTTCGCTCTACTTCCGCGAGCCGAACGGCATCCTGTTCGAGATCGCAACCGACGGGCCGGGGTTCACCGCCGACGAGCCGCTGGAAACGCTGGGTGAAAGCCTGGCCTTGCCGCCATTCCTCGAGCCGAAACGGGCTTCGATCGAGGCTGGCCTCAAGCCGCTGAAGTAGATCGCGCGCCGGTCAAGGGCAGGCGCCGCGTTTCCGGTTCGGGATCGCGGCGCCTGTTCTTTCTCAGGCAGCAAAAGACGCGCTTTGACAGCCGGCCGCGTTGCTGGTCAAAGGCGGCATGTCGAAACTCCTCGCGCTCGTGATTGTTGGCATCATGGTCATCCAACTGATCAAGCCGCTCGGCTGGCCGGGGCTGAAACGGCGCAGCGACTTCTGGAAGCTGGCGCTGCTGGCTATGGCGGCGATCTCGATAACAGCCGTGCTTGGGCATTGGACATAGACGGCACCTGGGGCAAGGCGGACCGCTGCCAGCCTTTCAGTTAGCCAGGACCGGACCAACCAGATGCTCCGCCCAGGCTCGATAACCCGCTTCCGAGGCGTGAAAGCCGTCCGAGGCAAAGCCGGCTTCCGGATTGGTGATCGGCAGGCGCGGCGCCGGCACCGCGCCGCGCTCCAGGCAAAGGCGTTCACCCATCCGGTTCATTTCGGTGGCGCGGATTTCGAGGATCTTTCCGAGCAGCGGCGGCATCGCCGGCGCCCGCGTGAATTCCAGCACCGGCGACCACACCACCCGTGCCTCCGGCCATTTGGCACGGAGCGCATAGAGCAGGCCGCCGAATTCCTTCTTGAAGCGCGGTACGGAGTGAAAATTCTTGGTGTCGTTGGTGCCGATGGCCAGCACGATATGCGTCCACGGATCGGCCGACAGATTGGGCAGGACATGGTCGCGGATCTGGCCCGACGTTGCCGAATTGAAGCCGGCCGCCCGCCAGCGCACGGCGCGGCCTGTGCTTTGTGAAATCAGCACGGCGAGCTGCGCGGCGAGCCCATCTTCCGAATTGCCGATGCCGACCGAAGCGGCGGACGAATCGCCCAGCACCAGAAGCGAGATATCAGGCGTCTTGCCTGATATTTCGTGCATGACCGGCCCTTGCGCCGGCAGCATGCGCGTGGTGCGGCGTCGCACGCCGAGGCCTTGCCAGATGTAGACCGGGAAGGCGAGCCAGGTGAGGAGGGCCGGGAAGCGCATGGGAACACCGTTAAACGATCAGCTGCAGCCTTAGCCCATGTTTTGGCCGACGGGAACGATCTTCAATCGCAGCAATTCGCCTGCCCCGCTTGCTTGCCCTGATATTCATCATGCAGGCGCACCCAATCCATCAGGCCGTGATAAGGGCCGTTCTCGTTGCGGCCCTTCGGGGTCATGTCGAGATAGTCGTAGGCGCCGATCTGCGCCTCGCCGCCGCGGGCGCGCGACATGAAGGTGAGGAAGATGTCGCTGTTCTCGTCCCGGTAGAAAACGCTGGTGCCGGGAAGCTCCTTCGATGTCCGTGGACGGGTCTCGAAATTGTAGGTGGTGTCGCCGGCGGCGATCTGCCTGTCGGTGAAGGAGACCTGCATGTCGAAGTTGAAATCCGACGCATAGGACGACACCCAATCGAACTTCCAGCCCATGCGCTGCTTGTAAGGCAGAAGTTCCGCCAGTGGCGCGCGCGAAACCACGACCAGCGACACGTCGTGATGCCGTAGATGTTGATTGGCGCCGTCGATATGGTCGGCAAGGAATGAGCAGCCCTCGCAATGATGGACGCAGCCCGGCCCGAACATGAAGTGATAGACGATCAGTTGGCTGTTGCCGGCAAACAGGTCGGCCAGTCTCTTCGGCCCTTGCCCGGTCTCGAAGACATAGTCCTTTCGGATCTTCAGCCAGGGCAGTTCACGTCGCTCAGCCGCGATCCGCTCGCGAAGCCGCGTCAGTTCCTTCTCGCGTGCCAGATGCGCCTTGTGGGCCTGGAACCAGTCTTCGCGCGAAACGATCTTGTTGCGATGCATGAACCTCTCCCTGAATGTCATCCCAAGGACGTTGGGGATGGGCGCAACCCGACATCGCCCGAGAGGAAATAAGGACGGAGAGGCTCCGCCCCAAGCCCGGCAAGTCACAAACAAAAAACCCGGGCGCATCGGCCCGGGTTCGAAGGAGGAAGAAAGGACTCTGATCAGGCGGCCTGTTCCAGGCTCGCCTTCCATTTTCCGAGCGCTGCCAGATGGTTCATGTGGGCGCGATGGGTGAAGGCGGCCTGACCGGCAGGAACGTTCGCGGCCTTGCCACTCCAGGCTTTCTGTGGCGCGGCCTGCAGCGCGCGACCATAGGAGAAGGTCAGCTTCCACGGGTGCGGCCCGATGGCGTTGATGGCGTTGAGATTGGCGGTCGCCTCTTCGTCCTCCTGGCCGCCGGACAGGAAGGCGATGCCCGGCACCGCTGCCGGCACTGTCTCGCGGAACAGCTTTATAGTCTTCTCCGCGACTTCTTCAGGGCCGCTCACCTTGCCCGATTTCCTGCCGGCCAGCACCATGTTCGGTTTCAGGATAGTGCCTTCCAGCACGACGCGCGCCGCATGGAGCTCGTCATAAAGCTTGATCAGCGTTGCCTTCGAGATCTCATAGCAGGTGTCGATGTCGTGGGCGCCGTCCATCAGCACTTCCGGCTCGACGATAGGCACGATGCCGGCCTCCTGGCAAAGGGCTGCGTAGCGGGCGAGTGCATGGGCGTTCGAGCCGATCGAGTTGGCCGAGGGCACGCCCTTGCCGGCGTCGATGTCGATCACCGCGCGCCATTTGGCGAAGCGGGCGCCGAGCTTATAATAGTCGGCGAGGCGCTCGCGCAGGCCATCGAGACCCTCGGTGATGGTGTCGCCGGGAAAACCGGCCAGCGGCTTGGCGCCGGCGTCGACCTTGATGCCAGGGATGGCGCCGGCCGCCTTGATGATGTCGACCAGCGGCGTGCCGTCGGCGGCCTTCTGGCGGATCGTCTCGTCGTAGAGGATGACGCCGGAAATGTAGCGGGTCATCGCCTCCCTGGTGCGGAACATCATCTCGCGGTAGTCGCGGCGGCTGTCGGCGGTCGATTCGACGCCAATGACGTCGAAGCGCTTCTTGATGGTGCCGGAACTTTCGTCGGCGGCCAGCAGGCCCTTGCCATCGGCGACGATCGCGGCGGCAATGTCTTCGAGACGTTCGCTCATTGTTGCTTCTCCTGAAACGGTTGTTCCGCGCTTAACGGAAGTCTACCGCCAAAGGAATGGCATCGGAAAGCTCCGAATCGATTTGAAAGCCTCAGGCGCCTTGTTCGCTCTCCGAGTGCTGATCGCCTCGGAGCCTCAGCGCTTCAACACGTCGACGCCGGGCAGCGGCTTGCCTTCCATCCACTCCAGGAAGGCGCCGCCGGCGGTCGAGACATAGGTGAAGTCGTCGGCGACGCCGGCATGGTTGAGCGCCGCCACCGTATCGCCGCCGCCGGCAACCGAGACCAGCTTGCCTTCCTTGGTGCGCGCCGCCGCATGCTTGGCCGCCGCCACCGTCGCATGGTCGAAGGGCGCGATCTCGAAGGCGCCGAGCGGGCCGTTCCAGACCAGTGTCGCGGCGCGGTCGATCCATTCGCCGATGGTCGTCACGGTTTTGGCGCCGACATCGAGGATCATGCCCTCGGCCGGCACATCGGAGATGGCGACGGTCTCGCAGGCTGCGCCCGCCTTGAACTCCCTGGCGACGACGCCGTCGATCGGCAGGATGATGGCGCAGCCGGCCTCGGCCGCTTCGATCATGATCTGCTTGGCGGTCGCGGCGAGATCATGCTCGCACAGCGATTTGCCGACATTGGTGCCGCGCGCGGCAAGAAAGGTGTTGGCCATCCCGCCACCGATGACGAGGGCATCGACCTTCTTCACCAGGTTCATCAGCAGGTCGATCTTGGTCGAGACCTTGGCGCCACCGACAATAGCGACGACCGGACGGACCGGTTTTCCCAGACCTTTCTCCAGCGCTTCGAGCTCGGCTTGCATGGTGCGGCCGGCAAAAGCCGGCAACAAGTGCGCCAAGCCTTCCGTCGAAGAATGCGCGCGGTGCGCGGCCGAGAAGGCGTCGTTGACGAAGATATCGCCATTGGCGGCGAGTTTTTCGGTGAAGGCCGGGTCATTCTTTTCCTCGGCCTTGTAAAAGCGGGTGTTTTCGAGCAGCAGCACGTCGCCCTTGTTCATCGCGGCGACAGCGCTTCCGGCCGTGTCGCCGACGCAATCCGAGGCGAAACCGACGGGGCGGCCGAGCACGTCGGCTGTCGCCCTGGCGATGGGTTCCAGCGAGAATTCGGGCGAGGGGCCATCCTTTGGCCGTCCGAAATGGGCGAGCAGGATGACCTTGGCACCCTTGGCCGATAGTTCGGCGATGGTCGGCGCGATGCGTTCGATGCGGGTGGCGTCGGTGACTTTGCCATCAGTGACAGGCACGTTGAGGTCGACGCGCACCAGCACACGCTTGCCGCTGATGTTGCCGATATCGTCGAGTGTCTTGAAGGCGGCCATGCGGGTTCCTTTCGCGAAAAACCGGGGGACCATACCCCGCATCGGTGACGATGCAAGGCTTAGGGCGCGCTCGAACCGAAATTTTGAAGGGGGCACGTCCTTGCGCCGGCGGGCGGATGAATGGCAGCGCTCAATAGCGGGTTTGTCAGCTTTCGGTTGCTGCCTTTTCGGGCGCTGGCTCCGGGCCCGGTTTCTCGTCCGCCCGCGCCTCGGCCTCCTGCGCCTCGGCCTCCTGCGTCTCGGTCGACTTGCGCCAGTTGCGGATGAAGGCGGAGAGGCGGTCGCCGATTTCGCCGGCGCTGAGGAAGACCGGCACGCGCGCCACCGGCGCGGTCGGCTCGAACGACAGGCCGAGGCCTATGATCTTGCCCTTGTCGTCGACGTCGCGGACGATCAGTTCTATCGGGCCGATCAGGACGCGGTCGGCATATTCGGCATGACCGCCGAGCCGCGCCGTGACCAGCGCTCCAACGGTGAGTTTTTGCTCAGCTTCGGTCAGTCCCGGCGTATAGGCCGCTTCCAGTTCGGCGGCGGAGCGCGCGGGATCGACGGCGAAGGCGCCGAAGAAATCGGCATCCTCGGGATCGACCACGGCACGGCTGGCGAACAGCTTGTCGAGCAGGCGCGGATAGCGGTCCGGGACGAAAATGTAGACCTGGTCGCCGGCGGCGAGCCGGCCCATGTCCTGGAAGCGCATCGAGCGGCCGTCGCGCAGCACCAGCGAGGGCCGCGCCCAGCGTGGGATGCGCTCGCCGCGGGCCACCGGGCTGCCTGGTGCGACCCGATAGGCAAGAAGCTCGTGATGGGCGGAGCCCGGCAATTCAAGCTCGACCTTGTCCAGCGGTCCGAGCCGCGCCGGCACGATCAAACCGAGGCGGCGCGCCAGCGGTCCGACCGTCCAGCCCTGGATGACCAGCGATACCAGAACGATGATGAAGGCAGTGTTGAAGATGACACGGCCATTTTCCAGGCCACCGAGCAGCGGGGTGATGGCAAGCAGGATCGACACCGCGCCGCGCAGGCCGACCCAGGAGACGAAGGCGACTTCGGGGCGCGGCATGCGGAACGGGATCAGGCACAGCCAGACGGCGACCGGCCGCGCCACGAACATCAGGAACAGGCCGAGCAGCACCGCCGGCACCATGATCGCCGGGAACTGCGACGGCGTCGCGAACAGGCCGAGAATGAGGAACATGATGATCTGGGCCAGCCACGACATGCCGTCCTGGAAGCGCTTGAGGATGGTGACGGCGCGGATATCGGAATTGCCCGAGATGAGGCCGGCGATATAGACCGCCAGGAAACCCGAGCCGCCAATGGCGCCGGCGGCCGCAAAGACCATCAGCGACAAGGTCAGCACGAAGATCGGCAGCAGGCCGTGGTCGAGATTGAGCCGATCGACGAGGCGCACGATGGCAAGGCCGCCGAGCACGCCGACGACCGCGCCAAGGCCCATGTTGAGGAGGAAGCCGAGGAACAGGCTGGTGACCAGGACGTTGGTCTCGGGATTGGCATGCGCGGCGATGATCTCGACCAACGTGATGGTCAGGAAGATGGCGATCGGGTCATTGGTGCCGGATTCCACCTCGAGCGTCGAGCGCACGCGTTCGCGCAGATTGATCTCGCCGGCTCGCAGCAGGAAGAACACGGCGGCCGCATCGGTGGAGGCGACGGCGGCGCCGAGCAGGAAGGATTCCAGCCAGGTGAGGTCGAGCAGATAATGGGCGGCGGCGCCGAACAAGCCGGTGGTCAGAATTACGCCGAAGGTCGCCAGCGACAACGCCGGGCCGGCTGCCTGCCGCAAGGCGTTGAGCGGCGTGCCGAAGCCGGAATCGAACAGGATGACGGCCAGCGCCAGTGAGCCGGCAAAATAGGCGATGCGGGCATTGTCGAACTGGATGCCGAGACCGTCGGTGCCGGTGGCGAGGCCAATGCAGAGAAACAGGAGCAGAAGAGGGGCGCCGAAGCGGAAGGCGATCAGGCTCGAAAACGCGGCGGCGACGACAAGCGCTGTGCCGACCAGCGTGACGAGATAGATCGCATGCTCCATCCTGAAATCAGCCCCTCAAATTCGTCTGTCTCCTGCTTTGCGAGAGAGTGGGGCGAAGACGTGACCAGTGCAAGGCGGCAGGGTGGCTTTTTGGCCTATGCCGCTGATTTTCGGATGTTTTGGCGCCGGCGACACAATTTGGGAAGGCGCAAGCTGCGCTCATGAAAAACGCCCGGGCAAAGCCGGGCGTTCCAAGTCTCGAAAAGAGAGCTTTGTGATCAGGCGATGGTCTTGCCGAAGGCGACCGATGTGTCGCCCATGCGGTTGGAGAAACCCCATTCATTGTCGTACCAGGACAGCACCGATACGAAGTTGCCGTCCATGACCTTGGTCTGGTCGAGCGCCATGATCGAGGAGCGCGGATCGTGGTTGAAGTCGATCGACACGTTCGGGTGATGGGTGACGCCGAGAATGCCCTTGAGCTTGCCGTTGGAGGCGGCGATCACCGCTTCGTTGATCTCCTGCACCGTGGTCGACCGCTTGGCGATGAATTTGAAATCGACGACCGAGACGTTCGGGGTCGGCACGCGGATCGAGATGCCGTCGAGCTTGCCCTTGAGGTCGGGCAGCACCAGCCCGATCGCCTTGGCGGCACCGGTCGAGGTCGGGATCTGCGACAGGGCAGCGGCGCGGGCGCGGTAGAGATCCTTGTGCATGGTGTCCAGCGTCGGCTGGTCGCCGGTGTAGGAGTGGATCGTCGTCATCATGCCTTTTTCGATGCCGACCGTTTCGTGCAGCACGGCTGCCAGGGGCGCCAGGCAGTTGGTGGTGCACGAGGCATTTGAGATGACGATATGATCCTTGGTCAACTGGTCGTGGTTGATGCCGTAGACCACGGTGAGGTCGGCGCCTTCGGCAGGGGCCGAAACGATGACGCGTTTGGCGCCAGCGGTCAGATGCGCGGCGGCCTTGTCACGTGCGGTGAAGATGCCGGTGCATTCGAGCGCGATGTCGATGCCGAGTTCCTTCCAGGGCAACTGCGTCGGATCCTTGATCGCGGTGACCTTGAACGTCTCCTTGCCGACGGTGATCTGGTCGCCGGATACCGAGACTTCATGCGGGAAGCGGCCGTGCACGCTGTCATAGCGCAAGAGGTGCGCATTGGTCTCGACTGGGCCGAGGTCGTTGACGGCGACGACGTCGATGTCCCTGCGGCCGGATTCATGGATAGCGCGCAGGATGTTGCGGCCGATGCGGCCAAATCCGTTGATGGCAACTCTGACGGTCATAATTCTCTCCCTGGGAGTTGGAGGGCGGACGAGGGGTCCGCAGTTTCATAGCGGCGGAAGCAGAAAGAATCCAGCCGCAGTGGCGTGGATTTAAATCGATTAAGTTAGGCCAGACCGGCGAAGCCGCATGCGCGGTTCCGCCGGACTGATTTTGGTTTGTGCATGCCGTTGGCCCAAAACTGCGATACAACTTTGGGCGGCATGCACAGGCCCTACTTGGTATGCAGGCGGGCTTCCGCCGCCTTGGCCGCAGCCTCGGCGGTAATGCCGAAATGCGGATAGAGTTGCTCGATCGTGCCCGAGGCGCCGAAGCCGGTCATGCCGACGAAGATGCCGTCGGAACCGATCAGATGATCCCAGCCCTGGCGGATGCCGGCTTCGATCGCCATCTTGATCGGCGCATTGCCGATCGTCTTTTTGCGGTAGTCGTCGCTCTGCTGGTCGAACAGTTCGAAGCAGGGAACCGAGACGACGCGGGTCGGATGGCCGTGCTTTTCCAACAGCTCGCGCGCGCCAAGCGCGATCTCGACCTCGGAGCCGGTGGCGAAAATCGTTACCGCCGCCTCGCCGCTGGCGGCGGCCAGCTCATAGGCGCCCTGGCTGCTGAGGTTCTTGGCCGAGAATTCGGTGCGCACCGTCGGCAGGTTCTGGCGGGTCAGCGCCAAGGTCGACGGCGTCTTTTCCGACTCGAGCGCGATCTGCCAGCATTCGGCGGTTTCGACCGCGTCGGCCGGGCGGAAGACATTGTGGTTGGGGATCGCGCGCAATGCGGCGAGATGCTCGACCGGCTGGTGGGTCGGGCCGTCTTCGCCCAGACCGATGGAATCATGGGTCATGACGAAAATCGAGCGGATGCCCATCAGCGATGCAAGCCGCATCGACGGGCGGGCGTAGTCGGAAAAGCACATGAAGGTGCCGCCATAGGCGATGAGGCCGCCATGCAGCGTCAGGCCGTTGAGTGCGGCCGCCATGCCGTGCTCGCGGATGCCGTAGTGGACATAGCGCTGGCCATAGTCGTCTGGCGTGATGTTCTTGGTCTGGCTGGTCTTGGTGTTGTTGGAGCCGGTCAGGTCGGCGGAACCGCCGATGGTCTCGGGCACGGCGCCGTTGATGACCTCCAGCGCCATCTCGGACGATTTACGGGTGGCGACCTTCGGCTTGTCGGCGACAAGCTTCTTCTTGTAGTCGGCGATGACGGCGCCGAAATTGGACGGCAGCTTGCCACTGAGGCGGCGTTCGAACTCGGCTTTCAGCTTGGCGTCGGCCTTGGCCAGGCGACCTTCCCAGTCGGTGCGCGGCTTGGCGCCGGCCTTGCCGGCGGTGCGCCAGGCGTCGAGGATGTCGGCCGGAATCTCGAAGGGCGGCGAATCCCAGTTGAAGAACTTGCGCGCGCCGGCGATCTCGTCAGCGCCGAGCGGCGAACCGTGCGCCTTGTTGGTGCCGGCCTTGGTCGGTGCGCCGAAGCCGATGGTCGTCTTGCAGGCGATCATGGTCGGCTTGTCGGAATGGCGGGCAGCTTCGATGGCATAGGCGATGGCTTCCGGATCGGTGCCGTCGATATGGCTGGCGTTCCAGCCGGAGGCCTGGAAGCGGGCGACCTGATCGGTGTTGTCGGACAGCGAGACCGGACCGTCGATCGAGATATTGTTGTTGTCCCAGAAGACGATCAGCTTGTTGAGCTTGAGGTGGCCGGCAAGCGCGATGGCTTCCTGGGAAACACCTTCCATCAGGCAGCCGTCACCGGCCAGTACGTAGGTGTAATGGTCGACGAGGTCGTTGCCGAAGGCTGCGTTCATGATGCGCTCGCCGAGCGCGAAGCCGACCGAATTGGCCAGACCCTGGCCGAGCGGGCCGGTCGTCGTCTCTATGCCGGTGGCATGGCCGTATTCGGGATGGCCGGCGGTCTTCGAGCCCAACTGACGGAAGTGCTTGATCTGGTCGAGGGTCATGTCCTCGTAGCCGGTCAGATGCAGCAGCGAATAGAGCAGCATCGAGCCATGGCCGGCAGACAGGATGAAACGGTCGCGGTCGGCCCAGTGCGGGGCCTTGGGATCATATTTCAGGAAGCGCGTGAACAGCACCGTGGCGATATCGGCGCAGCCCATGGGCAGGCCGGGATGGCCGGAATTTGCCTTCTCGACGGCGTCCATGGAGAGAAAGCGGATCGCATTGGCCATCCGGTCATGTTGTTCACGCGACGTCATGGTTCCTCCAGAAGTGGGGGTTTGGGGGCTTGGGAGAGCCCTTGAAAAGGGTGCGCGACACATAGCAGGCGCGGGCTTTTAGTCAACAAATCGGGTGCACATTTGCCGGTCTTGTGATGCCGGCGGCGGACCTACATTAGCGTTAGCGGGGGACAGTCGCGAGAGCTTTGTTGACGTTGCCTTCACCCGGTGCCTAATGTTTCAGGGATAACGCGTTCTGAACGCGAACGATTCGGTGATGGGCAGGGCACAGGACGAAGGCCATGACCGGGGAAGCCACACTCAAGGAAGTCATCGCGAGGCTGGGCAAGGCCATCGAGGGGCTGGAAAACGCCGTCGCGGCCAAGCTCGAGCATGAACGCGACTACTCCGAAGCCGAGGCCGAGGTGCAGCGGATGAACGCCGATCGCTCGCGGCTGGCGCAGGAACTCGACAATTCCGAAGCGCGCGCCGAACGGCTGGAAGACGCCAACAAGGAAGTCTCGCGACGTTTGGTGACCGCCATGGAAACCATCCGCGCCGTGTTGGACAGATAGGAGCTGGCCCGATGGCACAGGTCACGGTTTCAATCGACGGCAAGCAGTATCGCATGGCCTGCGACGAGGGCCAGGAAGAGCATCTGATCGACCTTGCCGAGCGCTTCGACCGCTATGTTTCGCACCTGAAGGACTCGTTCGGCGAGATCGGCGATCAGCGGCTGACCGTGATGGCCGGCATCATGGTGATGGATGAACTCTCGGAGTTGCAGAAACGCGTCAAGGGCATGGAAAGCGAAGTGCTGACCTTGCGCAAGACCCGCGACGAGGCTCTGACCAAGGCCGACAAGAGCGATAGCGTGCTCACCAACGCGCTCGGCGCGCTGGCGCAGCGCATGGAAGACCTGGCGACTACGTTGGCGGTCAACAAAGCCTGAAGGCCTGCCACGGTTGCCGGTTCAGGCGCTATGCCCCCAGGTCCAACTCCGTCTTGCTAAGCCGTTTTCCGGAAGCCGGGATGTTTCGAGCGCCACCGCTTCGGTGGTTGCCTAGAAAATTCCTGCCGTCGCTGCCATGAAGGACAGAAATTTTTCGCAGTCGCCGCCGTCGCTGGCCTTAAGCGTTTTGTAGGTCGCTGCCGAGGGTGCTAGAAAGGTGCCCAGCCGCGGCAGTGGGTTTGCGGCATTGTCACAGGGTAGGGATAAGCTATGAGCCTTCGTATCAACGACATCGCGCCGGACTTCACCGCCGAGACCACACAGGGGACGATCAACTTCCATGAGTGGATCGGTGACGGTTGGGCGATCCTGTTCAGCCACCCGAAGAATTTCACCCCGGTCTGCACGACCGAGCTTGGCACGATGGCCGGGCTGGAAGGCGAGTTCAAGAAGCGCAACGTCAAGATCATCGGCATTTCGGTCGATCCGGTCGCGAGCCACGACAAGTGGCAGGACGACATCAAGACGGCGACCGGCCATTCGGTGACGTACCCGCTGATCGGCGACAAGGACCTCAAGGTCGCCAAGCTCTACGACATGCTGCCGGGCGGCGCCGGCGAGACGTCGGAGGGCCGCACGCCGGCCGACAACGCCACGGTGCGCTCGGTCTACGTCATCGGACCGGACAAGAAGATCAAGCTGGTGCTGACCTACCCGATGACCACGGGTCGCAACTTCGACGAAATCCTGCGCGCGGTCGATTCCATGCAGCTCACCGCCAAGCACCAGGTGGCGACGCCGGCGAACTGGAAGCAGGGCGAGGACGTCATCATCACTGCCGCCGTTTCCAATGAGGATGCGATCAAGCGTTTCGGCGCCTACGAGACCATCCTGCCCTATCTCAGGAAGACCAAGCAGCCATCCGCCTAGCTGTTTCGATTTTCGTACTTTTCCGGCAAGGCGTGCTTGACGAGTGCGTCTTGCCAGACAACCATGCTCTTGGTTTGCGGTGGCGGAGTAAATCATCCCTCTTCCGCCAAGGGATGGGGAAGCCGGAATTGGACGTTGCTTTGGCAAAGCCTGCGGTCACCGGCCTTTACGACAAGCCGACCGGCTCCATCCAGTACGTCGTCGCCGACCAGGCGACGAAACGCTGCGCCATCATCGATCCGATCCTCGATTTCGACGAGAAATCCGGTGCTACGGCAACGACGAATGCCGATGTCCTGCTCGACTTCGTCAGCGAGCAGGGGCTGAGCGTCGAATGGATCCTCGACACCCATCCGCACGCCGATCATTTCTCGGCGGCGCACTATTTGAGAGAGAAGACCGGAGCGCCGACAGCGATTGGCGACAGGGTCGTCGACGTCCAGAATTTGTGGAAGGCGATTTATAACTGGCCGGATTTTCCCGCCGACGGTTCGCAGTGGGACAGGCTGTTTGCGGAGGGCGAAACCTTTCGGATCGGCACCCTGCCGGTCAGGGTGCTGTTCTCGCCCGGGCACACGCTGGCCTCGATCACTTATGTGGTTGGTGACGCCGCTTTCATTCACGACACGCTGTTCATGCCCGACAGCGGCACGGCGAGGACGGATTTTCCCGGCGGCAGTGCCGCGCGGCTTTGGCACTCGATCCAGGGCATCCTGGCGCTGCCCGACGAGACGCGCGTCTTTGTCGGCCATGACTACCAGGCCGGCGGGCGCGAACCTTTGTGGGAAAGCACGGTCGCCATACAGAAGGCGACCAACACCCATCTTGCTGCCGCCCGCAGCGAGGCCGAGTTCGTCTCCCTGCGCGAGGCGCGCGACAGGACGCTGCCGATGCCGAGGCTGATCCTGCATGCGCTGCAGGTCAACATGAATGGCGGGAGGCTGCCCGAACCCGAAGCGAATGGCCGGCGGTACCTGAAATTTCCACTGGACGGGCTGTGAGGGGTATTTTTTGTGGCGCCGGTGAAGCTGCCGATCCTCCCACCTGGGGGGAGATTGGCTGTCGACCCCGTTTTCGCCAACCGCCATTGCAGTCCGCTACAAAAAAGGCGGCGTCGGTTTCCCGACGCCGCCTTATATTCTCAACCGAACCCTGCCCTTAAGCCGCGGGTTGCGCCTCAATCGTACGCAGCGCCTGGGTCTGGCGCTTGGCGGCAGCCTTGACCGCATCCTGCACCTTCTCGAAGGCGCGCACCTCGATCTGGCGCACGCGCTCGCGGCTGATGTCGAACTCGGACGACAGCTCTTCCAGCGTCAGCGGCTCCTCGGCGAGGCGACGGGCCTCGAAGATGCGCCGCTCGCGCTCGTTGAGCACGGCAAGAGCGCCCGACAGCATGCCGCGCCGGTTTTCCAGTTCGTCCTGCTCGATCAGCATCTCTTCCTGGCTTTCGTGGTCGTCGACCAGCCAGTCCTGCCACTCGCCGGACTCACCTTCGCTCGCCCGGATCGGGGCATTGAGCGAGGCGTCGCCCGACAGGCGGCGGTTCATCGACACCACTTCGGCTTCGGAAACGTTCAGCCTGGTGGCGATCTCCGCGATCTGGTCGGGCTTCAAGTCGCCGTCGTCGAGCGCCTGGATCTTGCCCTTCACCTTGCGCAGGTTGAAGAACAGGCGCTTCTGGTTGGCGGTCGTGCCCATCTTGACCAGGCTCCACGAGCGCAGGATGTATTCCTGGATCGAGGCCTTGATCCACCACATGGCGTAGGTCGCGAGGCGGAAGCCACGCTCGGGTTCGAATTTCTTGACGGCCTGCATAAGGCCGACATTGCCTTCCGAGATCACTTCGCCGATCGGCAGGCCATAGCCGCGATAGCCCATGGCGATCTTGGCGACGAGCCTGAGGTGGCTGGTGACGAGCTTGTGCGCGGCGGAAGTGTCTTCATGCTCGGCGTAGCGCTTGGCGAGCATGTACTCTTCCTGCGGCTGCAGCATGGGAAAGCGGCGGATTTCTTCCAGGTAGCGGCTGAGGCCGCCTTCGCCGGAAACGATACTGGGTAGTGACTGGGCCATGATAGCGCCCCCTCTCTATTGGAGTGATGCCCCCGAAACGCGGCGGGCATGTGACGCGAGCACCAAAAGGCTCGCCCGCGACATCAGATCTTATACAGGAACAAAACCAGAAAAGACAGGCATTTGTTCAACACGAAACAGTGTGTCACGCTGAAGTGAACAATGTCAGTCAGGTTTTTTGATGGCTGTTGGTGACGGGGTTCAGAGTTTGCGGAAGCCGCCGACGAGTTCCTCCATGTCCCTCGGTAACGGCGCCTCGAACCTCATCGTTAGATGGGTAGTGGGGTGGCGAAATGCAAGGAGCCAGGCATGCAAAGCTTGCCGGGGAAATGCCTTGACCTGACTTTTCAAGGGTTCGGGCAGCCGGTTTCCCTTGGTGCGGAAGGCTTGGCCATAATCGGGGTCGCCGATAACCGGATGGCCGATATGCGCCATGTGGACACGGATCTGGTGGGTGCGGCCGGTCTCCAGCCGGCATTCGACAAGGCTGGCCATGGCGAACTCCTGTTGGCTCTCGCCGAAGCGCTCCTGCACGGCGAAGTGGGTGACCGCATGGCGCGCGTCGTCGCGTCCTTCCGGTACCACGGCACGGCGCACGCGGTCGGCGGCGCGGCCGAGCGGCGCGTCGACCCTTCCGGTCGGCCTCTGCGGTATGCCCCAGACCAACGCCAGATAGGCACGTTCGAGATCCCCGGTCAGGCCGTGATCGGCGAAAGCCTCGGACAGCGACTTGTGGGCGCGGTCGGTCTTGGCGACCACCATGACGCCGCTGGTCTCCTTGTCGAGGCGGTGGACGATGCCTGGCCGCCGCACACCGCCGATGCCCGAAAGGCTGTCGCCGCAATGATGGATCAGCGCATTGACCAGCGTGCCGGTCCAGTTGCCGGCGCCGGGGTGCACGACAAGCCCGGCCGGCTTGTTGATGACGATCAGCTCGTCGTCCTCATAGAGCACATCGAGCGCGATGTTCTCGCCCTGCGGTTCCGCCGGCTCCGGTTCCGGCATGGTAACCGACACGCTTTCGCCCGGCGCCATCTTGCGCTTGGTTTCGTCGACAGGCTTGCCGTCGACCGAGACCGCGCCCTGCCTGATCAGCATCTGCACGCGGCTGCGTGACATGTCCGGACCAAGCCTTGCCGTCAGCCACTGGTCGAGGCGCTGACCGGCCGCATCCGCATCTGCCACCAGCACGGTCGGTACCGCCTCTATCAATTCAGGGGCCTCTTCGCTATGAGCGCTCATTGAAAAACCGTTCCGGAACTTGTTTTGCCATGGCCAGCCCGATCGCCGAAGAAGACCAGGATAAGCCGCTCGACCCCGAGGTCGAAAAGGTGCGCAGGAAACTCGTCCGCTTCGTCGGGATCAATCTCGGCCTGCTGTTCCTCGCCCTTATGGTGGTGATCGGCGCCCTTGTCTACAAAGCGCGCAATGCACCGCCGGCGAACCCGCCGCTGGCCGGAGATATCCAGACACCCGCCGGCGAACCGGTCAGCGGCGACATCGTGCTGCCGGTCGGCGCCAAGGTGGTCAGCCAGTCGCTGTCCGGCAATCGTGTCTCGATCGATGCCGAGCTTGCCGACGGCAGCCGCACGATCTTCGTCTACGATGTCGCCGAGCGCCGCCTGGTCGGCCGCTTTGCGATCCGCAACAAGTGACCGAGCCGCAACGATGAGCGGCAGCAGGCCAATGAGCAAGCCTCAGGGATGAGCGGGTTCGCCGAGCATCGTCGCGTCGCCACGGTCGCGCTGGTCGTCGCCAACTATGACGAGGCGATCGCCTGGTATGTCGAGAGGCTGGGGTTCCTGCTCGTCGAAAATGTCGATCTCGGCGGCGGCAAGCGCTGGGTCACAGTGGCGCCGGCCAAGGGGCAGGGCGCCAGGCTGCTGCTGGCCGAGGCTTCCGACGAAGCACAGAGCAAAAGCATCGGCAACCAGACCGGCGGGCGTGTCTTCCTGTTCCTGGAAACCGACGACTTTGCCCGCGACCACGCGGCGATGCTGGAGAAGGGCGTCGAATTCCGCGAAGCACCGCGCTTCGAGCCCTACGGCACGGTGGCAATTTTCGCCGACCTGCATGGCAATCTCTGGGATCTGATCGAACCGAAGCGATAGGTTGACGGCCGGCTTTTCCCTGGCAAGGGAAAGCGGCCTAACCCCAGTTGCTTTTTCCCAGCGCTCAGCCTATATCGCCGGTTCTTGAACGCGCCCATCGTCTAGCGGTCAGGACACCGCCCTCTCACGGCGGGAACAGGGGTTCGATTCCCCTTGGGCGTACCAGATTTTTCGACAAATTACAGGATGCCGTCGATTTCATTTCTGAAGTCGACGACCTTCGATACTGCGGCGTTCGGGAAACCCGCTCTGCACGGTAGCCGCAACCTTGAAGATTCCAGTGGCACCAACGACTCCGGCCTTCATTGCATTCGTCTGGCAAATGTTAACGGAGCCGAAACCGAGAACTTTAACGTCCCCGCAACTCACGGCGATATATTAGTTATCACTTTAGTAGCTGCGGGAGGTTGAAATGCAGAAAATAGCCTATCGTTTCGCTTGGGACGAGTCTGGCGCAACCGCGATCGAGTATGGCTTGATCGCGGCTCTTATCGCGCTGGCGATCATCACTGGCGCCGGGGCGCTGGGCAATTCGCTCAACGGGATGTTTACGAACGTCGGCACTACGATCAACAGCAGCGGCTCGTAAGTCGGTACATCAATTCGGTCGGCCATCGACCGGACTCGTCGACCTCAGCCTCCGAGAGCGTAGCGTGTACGTCCTTCCGATGCCGGGCATCGGAAGGACGTACGGCGCACTCTCAATCAGTCAGCTTTATCCGTTGCGTCGGCGCGTTCGTCTGGCGCCGCGGGGCCGTTTGCATTAGCATCACGTCACGGATCCTGAGGTACGGCTCCAGCGGCGCGCAGAACGCCGCGCTGTCCGGACGGCCAGTTTTGATGCCGTGGGGAGGAAGGCCAATGCAGAAGCTGCAATCGCAGGGGGTCCATCACATCACGCTGGTCGGCGCCGGGCGCCAGACCTCTATCGATTTCTGGGAAGGCGTGCTCGGCATGCCGTTCATCTTCGAGCAGCCCAATCTCGACAAGCCGAGGGAAAGCCACCTCTATTTCGATCCCGGTGACGGCCGGCTGATCACCATCTTTACCGACGAGAGCCGCACACCGGAGAGACGGCGCACGCCGACCGATCCGGGCTGTGTCCACCACATCGCCTTTTCGGTGTCGCGCGTCACCTTCCTGCAGGCGGTCCCCCGGCTCGACGAGCGCGGCATCAAGCACAGCGGCGTGAAGGATCGCGGTTTCATGGATTCGATCTATTTCGAGGATCCGCTCGGCCTGCTGATCGAGTTGGCGTCCTACCGCTTCGAGCCGCCGGCGGGCTTAACCCATGCCGATGTGCTGATGGAAGCGCACAAGATCCGGGTCGCGCGCGGCGACTACAACATCGCCGAAGTGCATCTCGCCGATGCGATCCAGGCGCTCGTCGAGCGTTCCCGCGCCACCTTGTCGGATGATCGGGCAGCGAAGAACCCATACTGAACACGCCAGAGGGAGGAACAACAAGATGGCCAAGACAGCGACGAAGACGGGCGCGAAATCCGCGGCCAAAGCTGCCGCCAAGCCGGCGGCGAAAGCCGCGGCAAAACCAAAAGCCAAGGCAGCCGCCAAGCCTGCGGCGACGGCGACGGCAAAAGCCGCGCCCAGGGCCAAGGCCAAGCCGGCCAAGAAGCCGGCGCTAAAGCTCAGCATGCTGAAGCCCAGCGTCAACAACATGACCGTGCGGGTGTTTGCACGCGCGGCCGGTTTCGACCATGCCGAGACCGATGCCTGGGGCCACACCCGTTCGCCGGAATTCATGGCGCGAAATCCCGCCCATTTGACACCGATGATCGAGGACAAGGGCCTCCCCAGAGGCGTGTTGTGGGAAAGCTGCGCCATCATGCAGTATCTCGCCAACAAGCACGGGCTGGAGAAATTCTATCCAAAGGCGCCGGCCAAGCGGGCGATGGTCGACAGTGCCATGTTCTACCTGATCGGTACGCTCTACCCCTATGTTGCGCGCGCCACCTATCCGGCGCTCGGCTTCCCGCACTATGCCGGCGAGGTCGGCCACAGCGACGCCCACCCCGACAAGAAGTCCGAAGCCCAGAAGGCGGCGATGGCGGCGATCGCCGAGCCGCTGGAGGTCTTCCATAGCTTCTTCAGGGACGGCAAGCCGTTCATCGGCGGCAAGAACCCGTCGATCGCCGATATCCGCCTGGCGGCCACGCTCGAATTCCTGGCCGTCATCGACTATGCCTTGCCCAAATGGGCTGATGACTATCTGGCGGCGATCGAGAAGAAGCTCGGCAAGGCCTATAGCGAGCCGGCCGGCGACGTGCGCGGCTACATCGCCCATGTGAAATCGCAGGCCAAGGCCTGAGGTTAGGGATTCGTTAACCAAAGCCCTGTCTACTGCAGGCAATTCGCTTTCGGCCCGCGACCACGGATGTACTGGCGCAGAACGTCGTAGCGATAGGAAAGGTCGGCGCAATGCCGGCCTTTTTGCTTTTCGAACGCCGTCTCTTTGTTCGACGCAGTTCCATGCGCTTTTCTCGGAAAACCGTTTCACACTTTCCATTACTCTATCGCCGGGCGTGATCGAGCAGCGATCAGGTCACGCAAGCCTCGGCCGCTGTCGCTTTTTTTGGCGTCAACTTTTGCGGAGAGATATTGTCATCGCCGGCGTTGGCCCTACCATCCATTTCGGCAGTCCGGCATGGATTGTCGGGGCGCGATGAGGGCTGGCGATGAAAAGCGTTGCGAGGCGGGTTGCGGTTGCGGGCGCGATGCTGGCGAGCGCCGTTCATCCTTCAAATGCGGCTGAACTGAACACCATGGACGACGTCGGGACCGCCATTCAGGCATGCTGGACACCGCCGGCGGATGCCGGAACCGCCAGCGTCACCTTGAGCTTCAGCTTCAAGCGGGACGGCACGCTGATCGGCCCACCGAGGCCGACAGCCATCAAGGTGGATGGCGATGCCAAAGCGAAAAAGTCATTTGTCGATACCGCAACAACGGCCTTGCAGAATTGCCTCCCCTGACGTTCTCGGCGAAGCTGGCGCAAGGGATCGCCGGCAACGTGTTCACGTTGCAATTCGCTTCTCCCAAGTAAGCCTCATCGTCGGCTCAGTGGTGACTGCGCCTTGCCTCGGCATGCCGGGCAAGATCGGGTGTCTCGAAGACGTAGTCGCTCCAGGCTGATTCCGGAACCTGGCCGGCCAGATAGCATTCCAGCAACAGGCTTTGCTCGGGATCGAGAGGCCTAGGCGCGCGCTGGTCCAGCCCCAGCGAGTGAAACAGGTTTCTTGTCAGGTCCGAGACGGTGAAGTGGATCGACATCTGCGTTCTCCCTTTGGTTCTTCAACGCGGAAGGCCGGGCAAAGGTTTCGCACGCCTGGCGATAATGGCGCATCGATCTCGGTCCGCTACGTTGCAGGCTTGCGCTTTCTTTCGAGGTTCGTCTCAATCTTGAAATAAAAATGTAATATCGAATTTACACGAGGTGACATAATACAATAGACAAAAGGTTATTCAGGTTGAAGCCCTTGAGATCATTAGAATTTACTCATGTAGCTGAAGCTTGGTGAATTGATGGACTGTAATTCCAGGTTCTCCGCAAAAAGGACCGAGTTGTCCCGATGATCCGTTTCTGGCCTTCCATGATGGTCGCATTGATTTCGCTGGCGTCGGTTTTGTTCGGTACGCTTTCGTCCTATGCGGACAGCTGCGGCGCGATCAGAAGCCAGTTGCTTTCGGCTGGCCGCAGCAACGGGGCGAGCCCGGAGCTTGCTCAACTGCGCCGGCAACTTGCAGCCATCCAGACTATCGAGAGACAGCGCCAGTGCACGGCGAAAAGTTCTCTTGGTGGTCTCTTCAACGCTTGCGCCGATCTCGCCAGGAGCCGCTCGGATGTGCAGCGCCGGATCGCTGCCGCCGGGAATCCAGGCCGCGACACAGCGGGCCTGCAGGCGCGCCTCGTGGCGCTTGGCTGCGCGCCTTCGGCAAAGCAACGGCCTGTGCGTGCCGCGCCCGGCACCCAATCGGCGAGCACCACGTTCGCCGGCAATGCGATGCTGTTTTGCGTGCGTCTGTCGGACGGGTATTTCTTCCCGGCGCCAAGGTCGCAATTCGCCGCCAGCGGCGATCTGAAGGAGACGGCCGATCAATGCCGTTACATCTGCGATGACCCCAGCGTCGACCTCTACACGTTGAGCGACGCCAGCCTCGAAACCGACCAGATGATCGCGCTCGACACGCGCAAACCCTATACCGAGCTGCCGGCAGCCTTCAGGTATCGCGATGATGCGAATTTCAAGGCATGCGACGTCAAGCGGTACTACCAGCGGGTCACCGAACTGCGAGCCAGGACCGTGACGCCCGCCAACATGCGCAATGCCATTATTCCGCTGCCGACGGCAAAGCCGGATCTCGGTACGGTTGCAGCTGTTCCTGGGATCGATGTCGAAGCCCCAGGTGCCGCCCAGCATCTTTCGATCGGGGCCGGCGAGCGGTCGGTGCGCGTGGTCGGCCCGGCGTTTTTCCCAGCCGAATAATCGCCGGCCTTGCTCGGTGGCGATCATCGGTTGCGGCGTGCCTGCTGCGGTGCGGTTGCGTGATCCGTCTGGAACAGAGGGGCGCTCACGGCGTTGTGATCGACATCAGCCGGGAGAAACGCCGTGGCTACGTTCAGGGAAATGCGGGTGCTGGAGATCGTCGAAGACGACTCGCTGACCACCGAACAGAAAATCGCCGAACTGCGCGAGATAGAATCCGAGGCGCGTGGGCTGCAGCGGGCTGCCTCGGAGGGTCCGATGGACGACGATGATGGCTGGCAGGAAGATCTGCGTCAGGTTCGTCTCGCACTCGACAAGCTCGGTGCGAAGGAGCCGAAAAAGGGCGCTGCTTCACTGTGATGGCAGGTTCACCGAGCTATCCGCGGATCGCGTCTTGTTCGATCGAATCCATCCTAAAAGCGGGTCCCGCTTAGGACCAAGCTTCAATCTAATCGCAGACCATGCGAGCTCTCTTGCCAGGCTCGCTGACGTTCCTGCAGGTCAGCGGTTTCGCCGGCGCCGATAGGGACGCAGATGCAGGCAACCTCGTCTGTTGCCGTCTCGGCGCGGCATGGCTGAGCTTGCGCTCGGAAAAACGCCGGGGTGGCTGCGGCGCCACCGGAAAGGCACCGTTTTCGACCTCGGCTTGCCCATAGTCGACATTCGCTGGCGGCCGGTCCCAGAAGCGCCGGACATCGAGCGGTCTCGGGATGACGACCGTGCCGTCATAACTGCGCGAGCAACCGCCGCCGAAAAGTAGCGCCAGCCCCATGAAAAAAGGCACAATCCGTCCAAGCATCAGCAATACCCCTGCCGTTGCTTATATAGCGGGTTCGACCCCGCCGACAACCGGCGGAATGAAGCAGACCGCGCCGCGCAATCGTGGCTAACCGACCGTTAAGGTTAGCGGATCCTTAATGCTTCTCGGGCACATTCCGCCGACGAACCGCGGAGGAGGGTTCGGCCTTGGTTTTCGGGGTGGGGACGGCATGGCGGAAGCGGACGAAACAATCGGCGCGCGCGGCAAGCGCGGGCCTCGCAGGTCCACAGCGCGTGGCGACGATGCATCATCGTCCGCCTCTTGCATGGATTCGAACGATGCGCTTCGCCAACTCGTCGAAGCCGGTTCCGACTGGGTCTGGGAGACGGACGCCGAACTGCGCTTCTCCTGGCTTTCGCAAAATTACCGGGCAGCCACCGGCATCGATCCGGCAAATGTGCTTGGCCGGTTCCGCTTCGACTTCCTCAACCAGGTCCTGAACAGTGGCGCCCCGCATCTGGAGGATCTGCAGGCGCACCGGCCTTTTCGCGACTTCGTCTACGAACTCAAGGGCGGCAACGCCGACTGCCGCTGGGTCTTGACGTCTGGCTTTCCAAAGTTCGACGACGAAGGAAGATTTGCCGGTTATCGCGGCATCGGCCGCAACGTCACGGCATTGGCCGGCGCCTTCAAAGGTCCGGGGCCGGAACCATCGGCCGACGGCGAGCCCGACCAGCATCTGGCCGACCTCGAGCGGACGATGGACGCCATGCATATGGGCGTCGTGCTTCTCGATGCCAGGCTCGACACCCTGATCGTCAACAAGGCCTATCGCGACCTCTCGAGAATTCCGGATGGCGCTGTTAGCGTCGGCGCTCCGTTCAGCCTGTTGATGGAGCTCAACCGCCGCAACGGCATCTATGGCGACATCGACGAACAGCAATGGCAGCGCTACCTCGCCACTCGCCTCGACGAGATTCGCGCCGGATCCGTCGCGCCGCGCGAATTTGTCCATGCCAACGGCAGGACGATGATGTTCTCGGTGACGGCGTTGTCCGGGGGCAAGCGGCTGCTGACCTATTATGAGGTCACCGAGATCAAGCAGCGCGATGCGGAGATCAAAAGCGCCAATGCCAAGATCGCAGAGACCTTCGTCAGTCTCCGCACTATGGTCGACCAGATGCCGATCGGTGTCCTCGTCCTCGACGCCGATATGCGCGCCGAGATCATCAACCGTGCTTTCTATGATTTCTGGCAGATCGACGCCCGACGCGCCGAGATTGGCTGCAGCTTCCGCGATCTGATGGACGCCAGCCGCGACATCGATCCGTTTGGTGCCGACGATGCGTCATGGCAGCGGCATGTCGCCGAGCGCGAGGCGGAAATCAGGGCCGGGATCGCCGCGGCGCGGCAGTTCCCGCGCAATGACGGCCGCACGCTGATATCGTCGATGGCGCCGCTGGCCGGCGGCAAGCGGCTGATCTCTTATGTCGACGTCACCGAAATGAAGGACCGGGAGGCCGAACTTGCCGACGCGCTGGAGAAAGCGCGGCTGGCGGAAGCGGTGATCAACGCCGTCAAGGATCCGATCTTCGTCAAGGACGACCATCTGCGTTTCGTCTTCGTCAACGAGGCGTTCGCGGCTCTGTTTGGCCAGACGCCGCAAGCCATGCTCGGCAAGCCCGGCGGCGATTTCCTTACCACAAAGGACACCGCGCTTTTCGAGCAGAGCGAACGTGACGTCCTTGCCACCGGGCGGCCGTACGAAGTGGAAGAGAATTTCGAGGCCGATGGCGCCAGCCGCTCGCGCATCGTCAGGAAGAGCCGCGTCGGCATGGCCAGCGGCCGCAACTACGTTGCCGGTTTCCTGTTCGACATTTCCGACATGAAGCGCCGCGAGATCGAGGCCGAGGACGCGCGCAAGCATCTCGCCAGCGTGCTGGAATCCTTGCCGGCCGCCGTGATCATCTACGATCGCGACGACAGGTTCGTGTTCGCCAACCGCAAGATCCAGGATACGCTGCCGGCCTTGAAGCCGGCATGGCAGCCCGGCTGTACATTCCGCGAAGCGCTCGTGCTGGGCCATGCGAACGGCTATTTCCGCAACAGCGGCGATCCGCAAATCGATCAGCTCTACGACAGCGATCATGACCGCTGGCTTGACGCGATCCTCGCCCGCTACCGCTTGCCCAATTCCTGCTACGAGCGTCATAACCCCGACGGCCGCTGGTACCAGGTCTACGACATGCGGACCGATGACGGCACCTTCATCGGTGTTCGCGTCGACATCTCCGAGATCAAGAGCCGCGAGGCGGCATTGCGCGATTCCATGCGCCAGATCGACCTGTTCCGGCACGTGATGGACGAGTTGCCGGTGGCCGCCTTCATCAAGGCGCAGGATCTGAGCATCGAATTCGTCAACAAGGCCTGGTGCGCGATCACCGGCTTGGCCAAGGAGGATGTCATCGGCCGCACCGACCGGCAGTTGTTCGGTACGCAGGACGCCGATGGCTACAGCCATGACGACACACAAGTCGCCGTGACGGGGATCGTCAAGGAGGTCGAGGAACCCGTCACCCATCGCGACGGCACGGTTCGGCAATTGATGACCCGCAAGAGCCGCCTGGTGGCATTGGACGGCTCGGTGCATCTGGTCGGTTCGAGCACCGACATCACCGACGTCAAGGCGCGCGAGCGTGCGCTGGAAGAAAGCATGCGCGAGAACGAGGTGTTCCGCAGCCTGATCGATAACGTGCCGGTATCGATCTACGCCAAGCGCTCCGATCTCAGGCAGTTCTATGTCAACAAGGGCTGGTGCGATCTCACCGGCTTCAGCAAGGAAGAGGCTATCGGCAAGACCGACATCGAGATTTTCGGGCCGGATGGCGAGGCCTTCGTCAATGGCGATCTCGCCGTGCTGCGCACCGGCGAAACCCAGGAGGTCGAGGAGACGGTGACGCTGGCCGACGGCAGCGTCAGGCATCAATTCGCCCGCAAGGGGGCGATGATCGCCTCCGACGGTTCGCTCTACCTGATTGGCTCGACCACCGACATCACCGAGCTGAAGATGCGAGAGGCCGAACTGCGTGAGGCGCGTCAGCGCGCCGTGCTCGCCGACCGCGCCAAGTCGGAATTCCTCGCCAATATGAGCCATGAGATACGCACGCCGATGAACGGCGTGCTCGGCATGGCCGAACTGCTGGCCAAATCGGACCTCGACCCGAAACAGAAGACGTTTACCGACATCATCGTGAAGTCGGGCAATGCGCTGCTCACCATCATCAACGACATACTGGACTTCTCAAAGATCGATGCCGGTCAGCTGGTGCTGGATCCGGCGCCCTTCAATCTTGCCGAGGCAATCGAGGACGTGGCGACGCTGGTGTCGACGCGCGCCAAGGAGAAGGACCTCGAGCTCATCGTGCGCGTCGAGCCTCGTCTCGAGAGCCTGTTCATAGGCGATGTCGGCCGTATCAGGCAGATCGTCACCAACCTGCTCGGCAACGCGGTGAAATTCACCGATGAAGGCCATGTGCTGGTCGACGTCACCGGCGAGAGGGTTCCAACCGGGACGAAGCTGACGATCTCGGTCACCGATACCGGTATTGGTATCCCCGAGGAGAAACTGAAACTGGTGTTCGAGAAATTCAGCCAGGTCGACACCTCGTCGACGCGGCGGCATGAGGGAACCGGCCTCGGTCTTGCCATCACCTCGCGGCTCGTCGAGCTGATGGGCGGGGACATCGGGGTCGAAAGCGCCGAAGGCAAGGGTTCGACGTTCTGGTTCTCGGTGACGCTGCCGAGAGCCGGACAGCAGAACGGACAACGCATCATGCCAATCGACGTGACCGGCGCGCGTGTGCTGATCGTCGACGACAATGCCGTCAACCGGGCGATCCTGACCGAGCAGATGACATCGTGGACGTTCGATTCCTGCGCGGCCGAAAGCGGCGCCGAAGGCCTCAAGGTGCTGATCGCCGCCGCCGCCTATGGCGTGCCGGTCGACTGCGTCGTGCTCGACTACCAGATGCCCGAAATGAGCGGGGCCGAAATGGCGCGGATCGTGCGCAACACAGCCGGTCTTGCCGGCACGCCGATCATCATGCTGACCTCGGTCGACCAGTCGCTCGCCAACACCAGCTATCGCGATCTTGGCATCGATGCACAGCTGATCAAGCCGGCGCGCTCTTCGGTGCTGCTGGAAACGCTGGTCGCCACCATCCAGCGGCATCGCCACAACGCTGGCGGCAGCGACGCGCAGCCGCTCGCTGCCGACACCGCTCCAGGCAAGTTTGCGCGGCCGCAGCCCTCGGCACCGTCCGAACAGCGTGCGCTGCTGCAGCCGCCTTCGATTCGCCCCCGGCCACCGGTGGCGGCTGGCGGCGACAGGCTGGACATCCTGGTGGCCGAGGACAATGAGGTGAACCAGATGGTGTTCACCCAGATCCTCGGCGAGACCGGTTATGGTTTCGAGATCGTCGGTAATGGCCGCAAGGCGCTCGACGCCTTCGGCCGGCTCAACCCGTGCATGATCCTGATGGATGTCTCGATGCCGGAGATGAACGGTCTCGAAGCGACCGCCGCCATTCGCCGGCTGGAGGAAGAAACCGGCACGCATGTGCCGATCGTAGGCGTCACCGCGCATGCGCTGAAGGGCGACCGCGAGCGCTGCCTGGAGGCAGGCATGGACGACTATCTGCCCAAGCCGATCAGCCCCCGGGCGTTGCTCGAGAAGGTCGAGCGCTGGGTCGGCGCCAGCCGGCAGGCTCAGCGCAACGCCGGGTAAGGCCGATTCTGCCCGAGTGCGGGAACGCGGCGAAGATTCGCGCCCCCCGCCAGCGCCAAGACTATGGCGCGATCGCACCATATCAAAGGCGGCATCCAGCCGAGACAATGGCCACATTCGAATTCCGCTCTTCCCAGTTACGGGCGGGAGCAGCGACCGCCGGCATGAGACAGCGTCAACCTACCCCAACGGACCTGTTTTCGGCGATGGCCCGGCCACGACATCGTCTTGGCTGAGAGCAACGCGCTCCCGTCCGGCTTTTCTTCATAGAGGCCGGCTGATCCCAAAATCGCCGGCCAGCCTCGGCCGAATCAAGCAAGTCCCTGATTCCGGTGACAAAGCCGGGCTGCGTCGGGAGTGCCGGCCATGCGGCATTCCGCTCATCCCGATGACGCGTTACCGGGGTGACATCAAACTGTCATGCGACTGTTATAATCGAAGGCTATTGGCCTCAGCGGGCGCCGACTGACGAGCGCCGAGAGACCATCTTCCGAACAGGAGCAGGCCACATGAAAAAATTCCTCTATACGGCGTCGGCCGCTGCGCTTGCGCTCGCCGCGTCGTCCGGCTTCGCCGCCGCGCGCGACCAAATCCAGGTCGCCGGATCATCGACCGTGTTACCTTATGCCAAGATCGTTGCCGAGCAGTTCGGCGAAACATTCACCAACTTCAAGACCCCAGTCGTCGAATCCGGCGGCAGCGGCGCCGGCATCAAGGAATTCTGCAAGGGCGTCGGCGAAGACACGATTGACATCGCCAACTCGTCGCGTCCGATCAAGGCGGACGAACTCAAGTCCTGCGCCGACGCCGGCGTGAAGGAAGTCCAGGAAGTCCGGATCGGTTATGACGGCATCGTCTTCGCCACCGACATCAAGGGCCCGGACTGGGCGCTGGTTCCCGCCGACATCTACAGGGCGCTCGCGGCCAAACTGGTCGTCGACGGCAAGCTGGTCGACAATCCGAACACCAAGTGGAGCCAGGTCAATCCGAAGCTGCCCGACTGGGACATCGCCGCCTACATTCCGGGCGAAAAGCACGGCACGCGCGAAGTGTTCGAGACCAAGCTCCTCGATGCCGGCTGTGACAAGGCTGCTCTCAAGGCCGCCGGCATTGCCGACGACAAGGAAATCGGCAAAACCTGTATCGCCATCCGCAAGGACGGTAAGGCCGTCGACATCGATGGCGACTATACCGAGACGCTCGCCCGCATCGACTCCAACAAGACCGGCGTCGGCGTGTTCGGCCTCGCCTTCTATGAGAACAATGCCGACAAGCTGAAGGTCGCCACCGTGGAAGGCATCGTGCCTTCGACCGAGACGATTGCCAGCGGCAAGTATCCCGTCTCGCGCCCGCTGTTCTTCTACGTCAAGAAGGCGCATCTGGGCGTCGTTCCCGGCCTTAAGGAATACGTCGAGTTCTTCCTCGACGACCAGATGGTTGGCCCGGAAAGCCCGCTCGCCGAATACGGCCTCGTTGCTGCCCCGGATGCCGAGCGTCAGGCCCAGCGTGACGCTTTCGCGACCGGAAAGTCGATGTAATCAAGTTGCCGAACCGGGGTGCGGGCCAATCCGCGCCCCGGTTTCACCGCAGGCCGCAATGGCGCTGCGTTAGAATTTCTCTTGGGGTGGGTCCATGTCGTCCTTGCTCGTACTGGCCATCGTCGTTGCCGTCGGCCTGGTTGCCTTTTTCATCGGCCGGCAGCGTGCCGCGGCCCAGGACAATGGCAAGGTCAAGCCGCATTCGCGCGCTCACTATCATGGCTGGTGGGCCTTCCTGCTCGCCGTCCTGCCTGCTCTTTTGCTGCTTGCCGTCTGGGCCGTCGGTTCTTCGGTCTATCTTGACCGACACATCCACACTGCGTTGCCCGAGCGCACCGTCGACAGCAAGGTTGCCAGCGAGGCACTGGATGTCAGCCTGGTAAAGAGCCTCGCCAAGGGCTTGCGCAAACTCGATGCGGGCACACTGGCCGCAATGCCTGCCAGCTTTGCCGAGTTGCAGCCGCTGCTCGCCGCCAAGGGCGTGGCACTGGCGAGCGACACACAGGATTACATGATCCCGATCGCCGTCGAGGCAAACAAGGTCCAGGACCGGCTCGGCCTGTTCGGCGCTATTGTCATTCTCGCTTGCTCGCTCGCCGGCGCCTTCTATGCACTCAGGCAGATAGCGCCGCGCGCCAGGGCGCGCAACAATGTCGAGAGGTTGATGCTGTGGGGGCTGCTTGCCGCCTCCACCATCGCCATCCTGACCACCGTCGGCATCGTGCTTTCGATGCTGTTCCAGACGATCACCTTCTTCGAGAGCGTCTCGCCGATGAGTTTCTTCTTCGGCACCGTCTGGGATCCGCGTTTCGCCGCTGCCGGTTCGGGCGGCAGCCAGGGCCAGTTCGGCCTGATTCCGCTTCTTTCCGGCACACTCTACATTGCCGCCGTCGCACTGCTGGTTGCGGTGCCGGTCGGGCTGATGTCGGCTGTCTACATGGCCGAATACGCAACGCCCAGGGTGCGCTCGGTGGTCAAGCCGGCGCTTGAACTGCTGGCCGGCATACCGACCATCGTCTACGGCATCTTCGCCGTCGTCACGCTTGGGCCGTTCCTGCGCGACCTGTCCGCGGCGCTGACCGGCGGCTCGCCCTTCATCCAGGGCCAGAGCATCTTCACCGCCGGCCTGGTGATGGGCGTCATGCTGATCCCTGTCGTGTCCTCTCTCTCAGATGACATCATAACCGCAGTGCCGCGCGCCATGCGCGATGGGTCGCTCGGCCTCGGCGCGACCCGCTCCGAGACGATCAAGCGGGTGATCCTGCCGGCTGCACTGCCCGGCATCGTCGGCGCCATCCTGCTGACTGCCTCGCGCGCCATCGGCGAAACGATGATTGTCGTGCTGGCGGCGGGCGTCGCCGCCAACCTGACCATCAACCCATTCGAGGCGATGACGACCATCACCGTCAAGATCGTCAACCAGCTCACCGGCGACCTCGAGTTCAATTCGCCGCAGACGCTGGTCGCTTTCGCGCTCGGCCTGACGCTGTTCGCGCTGACGCTGGTGATGAATATCGTCGCACTCTACATCGTGCGCAAATATCGGGAGCAGTACGAATGACCGACATTCCCATGGATACGATGGTCAGGGCGGCGGCCCATCCGCGCCGCGACATCGGCCTGAAGGCCCGTTACGCCGCCGAACGCCGTTTCCGCATCTATGGCGTCGTGGCGGTTTCCGTAGGCCTGGCGTTCCTGGCAATCATGCTGATCACCATCGTCTCGAAAGGCTACACCGCCTTCTGGCAGACGACAATATCACTGCCGATCTCGTTCGACGAGAAGGTGATCGATCCTTCCGGCAAACGCGCAACCGATCCGAGCGTCCTGATCAAGGCAAATTATCCCAAGCTCGCCGAAAACGCGCTGGTGGCCAAGCTCGGCATCTCTCCCGATGACAAGCCGGCGATCAAGCAGCTCAAGGGCTTCCTGTCGGAAGGCGCCCGCGTCCAGTTGCGCGACATCGTTGCCGCCGATCCGTCGGTCATCGGCACGACACGCAACGTCAACATCCTCGCCGCCGCCAATCTCGACTCGGCTTTCAAGGGCCAGATCGACCTCAGTGTCGAGGAAGCGCGACGCAAGGTCTCGGACCAGCAGATCACCTGGATGAACAAGCTCAAGGCCGAGGGCGCGATGGCCGAGCACTTCAACAGCGGCCTGTTCACCTACGGCGCCTCCAGCCGCCCGGAAACCTCGGGCATGGGCGTGGCGATCATCGGCTCGTTTTACATGATGGTGATCGTGTTGCTCCTGGCGCTGCCGATCGGCGTCGCCGCCTCCATCTATCTGGAGGAGTTCGCCAAGAAGAACCGGTTCACCGACCTTATCGAGGTCAACATCAACAATCTGGCCGCAGTGCCGTCAATCGTCTTCGGCTTGCTCGGCCTCGCGGTGTTCATCAATTTCCTGGGCATGCCGCGCTCCGCCGCTTTCGTCGGCGGCCTGGTGCTGACGCTGATGACGCTGCCGACGATCATCATCGCGACGCGCGCCGCGCTTGCCGCGGTGCCGCCGTCAATACGCTCGGCAGCCCTCGGTCTCGGCGCGTCCAAGATGCAGATGGTGTTCCAGCACATCCTGCCGCTTGCCGCGCCCGGCATCCTCACCGGCACCATCATCGGTCTTGCGCGTGCGCTCGGTGAAACCGCGCCTCTGCTGCTGATCGGCATGGTCGCCTTCGTCGCCGATCCACCGACGACGCCTTTCGATCCGGCCACCGCGCTGCCCGTGCAGATCTATATGTGGGCGAACGAGGCCGAACGCGCTTTCGTCGAGCGCATGTCGGGCGCCATCATCATCCTGCTCGTCTTCCTCATGGCCATGAACATCACCGCGATCGTGCTTCGGCGTCGGTTCGAGCGGCGCTGGTAGAAAAAAGGCATCTTGGTATGAACATCATGACCGAACAGTCTCTTGAAAACGCAGTGGGCGACAAGATGAAGTCGAACGAAGTGATCAAAATGCGCGGCGACAAGGTCGGCGTGTTCTACGGCGAGAAGCAGGCGCTGTTCGATGTCAATCTCGACGTCCGCCTGAATCAGGTGACGGCGCTGATCGGCCCCTCCGGCTGCGGCAAGTCCACCTTCCTGCGCTGCCTCAACCGCATGAACGACACCATCGATTCGGCACGGGTAACCGGCAAGATAACCCTCGACGAAGAAGACATCTACGACAAGAACATCGATGTCGTCGAACTCAGGGCGCGCGTCGGCATGGTGTTCCAGAAACCCAATCCGTTCCCAAAGTCGATCTACGAGAACGTCGCCTATGGTCCGCGCATCCATGGATTGGCCAAGCGCAAAGCCGACATGGATCAGATCGTCGAGTCGAGCTTGAAGAAGGCGGCAATCTGGAACGAGGTCAAGGACCGTTTGCAGGAACCTGGCACGGGTCTTTCCGGTGGCCAGCAGCAGCGTCTGTGCATTGCACGCGCCATCGCCGTGTCACCCGAGGTGATCCTGATGGACGAACCGTGTTCGGCACTCGACCCGATCGCCACCGCTCGCGTTGAGGAACTGATCGACGAACTGCGTCAGAACTATACGATCGTCATCGTCACCCATTCGATGCAGCAGGCGGCGCGCGTGTCGCAGCGCACCGCGATGTTCCATCTAGGCTATCTGGTCGAGGAGGGCGCCACCGACAAGATGTTCACCACCCCCGACGACAAACGCACCCAGGACTACATCACCGGCCGGTTCGGCTGAGCTCAGGCATATGAGGGACGAAGATCATGGGTGAACATACCGTCGCATCTTTCGATGAGGATCTGGAGCAGATTAGCCAGCTGATCCGCGACATGGGCGATCTCGCCCGCTCGATGGTCAGTGGCTCGACCAGGGCTTTGCTCAATTCGGACAATGCGCTGGCGCAGCGGGTGGTTTCCGACGACGCCATCATGGATGCACGCCAGCGCGAGCTGGACGATCGCGCCATCACGCTGATCGCCAAGCGCCAGCCAATGGCCAACGACCTGCGTGCGGTGGTCGGTTCGATCCGCATGGCCGGCGACCTCGAACGCATCGGTGATCTTGCCAAGAACATCGCCAAGCGAGTCGGCACTGTCGGGCTGAGCGTCACGCCGCACGACCTGTCGCATTCGATCGACGGGATGGCGCAGCTGGTGCTGATCCAGGTGCAGGGGGTCGTCGACGAGTATGCCGCCGCTGACCCGGCAGCGCTTGCCACGCTCAGAAACAATGACGAACGCATCGACGTCAAATACACCTCGGTGTTCCGCGAGCTGTTGACCTACATGATGGAAGATCCCCGCAATATCACGGCGTGCACGCACCTGTTGTTCTGCGCCAAGAACCTCGAGCGGATAGGCGATCACGTGACCAACATCGCCGAGAATGCCTATTATGTTTTGACCGGCACGCAGTTGCCAGCCAATCGTCCGAAGCAGGACGAGACGGCAATGTCCTCGCCAGCGGCATGACAGGGGTGACCAGCCGATGATCGCACCACGCATCATGGTGGTGGAGGATGAGGAGCCGCTAGGCGTGCTGCTCCGCTACAATCTTGAATCCGAAGGTTACCAGGTCGAGGTGGTGACGCGCGGCGACGAGGCCGAAATCCGGCTGCAGGAGAACGTTCCCGACCTTCTGGTGCTCGACTGGATGGTGCCGGCGGTTTCCGGCATCGAACTCTGCCGGCGCCTGCGAATGCGTCCCGAGACCGAGCGGCTGCCGATCATCATGCTGACCGCGCGAGGCGAGGAAAGCGACCGCGTGCGCGGCCTGTCGACCGGTGCCGACGATTATCTGGTCAAGCCTTTCTCGACGCCGGAATTCATGGCCAGGGTCAAGGCGCTGCTGCGCCGGGCCAAGCCGGAAGTGCTGTCCAGCGTGCTCAAGGTCGGCGACATCGTGCTCGATCGCGAGTCGCATCGTGTCTATCGCAAGAAGAGCGAGATCCGGCTCGGGCCGACGGAATTCCGCCTGCTTGAATTCATGATGCGCCATCCAGGCCGCGTGTTCTCGCGCAGCCAGCTGCTCGACAATGTCTGGGGCGAGACGATCTACATCGACGAGCGCACAGTCGATGTGCATGTCGGCCGGCTGCGCAAGGCGGTCAACAATGGCCGCATGCCGGACGTCATCCGCACGATCCGTGGGGCCGGATACGCGATCCGCGAGGATTAGAGCTAATTCCGCCCCGACATCATCGGGACCAGGTGAGAACTCCTTTGTGAAGGGTTCTCACCTGAGCGTTTCATCATCGTTTCACGGAAACGCAGAGCCGCCCTATCTCTTTGTTTTGATGCAACTCCGGAGGGAAAGCCGTTTCTCGCTTTTCCTAGAATTGCTCTGGGCAACAGCTCACGGTCAGGTCCTGCGATGGCCGGGAAGCCCAACGCAACTTCGGACAGGTGCCGATCAGAATTTGTAGGCGATGCCGATGCGAACCTCATGGGTCTTGAGTTCGATGTCCAATGGAGGTGCATCCTGCAGGTCGAATGTCTTGGATCCAAAATCGGCATGGCGGTACTCAGCCCGGAGGATCATGTTGTCGGTAAAGGCGTATTCCGTGCCGACGCCGAGCGTCCAGCCGGTATAAGTCGTGTCGAAATCGTCATCGGCTCCGACGAGCCTTTGATTTACGTCGGCGAAGGCGACACCACCGGCAATATAGGGCAGCCACCGGTCGGTTGCGTATCCGAGGCGCGCGCGGATCGCACCAGTCCGACTTATCTCCTGGACTACGGGGTAGTCGGCAGGCCAGGGAACCCCCGCCGAATTGTATACGAGAGCATCATCGTCAGCCCCACTCCAGGCTATGTCGGCATCGATGCCCAAGACGACGTTGTTGCCGAATTGGTGGTTCGCACCGACATACAAACCTCCCATGAGACCGGCAGGCTTGGGATTGGCATGATCGTCATCCCCGGTGAAGCGGCCGTCTCCCCAAGCATATCCTGCCAGGACGCCACCATATCCGCCTGTCCAGTTGAAACCGATCGGGGGAGCCGCCGGCATATCCGGAGAGGCTGCATGGGCGGGCCAGAACCCCGCTGATAGGACCAAGCCCGCCGAGATTGCAAAGATGCGCATAAGAAGTACCCGCCCGGCCAGCGCCACTAGCTATTGTTATGCCTCTTGGCATCCGTGCCTTTCCAGCCGCCGAGCATGTCGAATGCTTCCAGGCCGTCTGGCCGTGGGGTACGACGCGATGGTAAGCCGGTTAATGTAAGGCGCGCCCATGCCTTGCTGATTGCCCGTCCCAGATGCGATGAATTCGGGTGGCCCGGCTTGTCCGCTTCACCAATCTGCTGCATCTGAATTGCCTCGCCTGACATGTTGGGTGCCCTTTGCGGTGTGCGCTCCATTGCGCATTACTGGAAGCATGTCTGGCCGGCCTTCGTGGCCGGCAGTGCTTCAGCTCACACCTTGAAATATCTGTCCGCGAAGTCGATTGTGCTGTCACTGTCCCGGGCGAGGTTGGCGGGCACATTGGGACGCTCGGTCACCAAGATGAGACGCACAATCAAGGTGCGGGATCACCTTCGCTTCTTCTTGTTTCGAGGTCGGCTTCGCAGCTCACCGCCAGCCATAGCCAGAACCAATCCTTGCTGATTGCCGAGCGGAACGCCCTGCGCAACGGACTCAGGCGCGGACGGAGGCGAGCCAGCCTTCGACGACCGCTCCTCCGTTTCCGTTGCCCTGTTTCAGCAAGGTCTCATACGTTGCCATCCGCATTGAATCCTTGGCGAGAGCGCGGACAGAACTCGGGCTGATCTGATATCGCTTCTGGAAGGCGCGGCTGAAGTGCGCCTCGCTGCGAAACCCGTGGTTACGGGCAATGGCCGCTATCTTGTGATCTGGCGCTGATCGTAGAATGCTCTGCAAGCTCACTCTTAGCCGTTCAGCGAGCATCCAGCGTTGTACGCCACCATGCGGCTCGAACAAACGGAACAGGTTCGATCGGGAAACTCCCAGGACCGCCGCCAGCTCATTCGGGCCGAAGTCGGGATCGGACAGTTTTTGTCGTGCGGTCGACGATGCACGTTGGAAGAGGAAACGCTTGTCACGTCGCTGTCGCGTTGTGGGGGCGCCAAAGGCGGCGACGGCAAAGCGCAGGATGCCGTCGACTGTCACCTGACTCTGGTGAATGCTGAGGCCCTCGATATGCTTCACGAGTGCCTTGATCTGGGCTCCCAGCATGGCACCGGCGTCCTCGCTCGCCGTCAGCACAAGGCCGTGAGCGTTGTTCTGCAGCCCGGCCGGCGCACTGGCCTTGTCGAAAGTCAGCGCGATCCCTTCATAGCCCGAGGTCTGGCTTTCATAGGGCAACGAATAGTCGACGGCGACGATGTCGCCGGGAACATGCTCCTGGATCAATCCGTCGTAGTTGCTCGTGACCTGCCCTTCCAAGACCATATAGAGCACCATGTGCTGGGTCGGTCGGTCGTCGATGACCTGTTGCGTCCGCGACATCGCCATCGCCGATCCGCCGTTCACATGCACAAACGCACCCGGGAGTTGCCAACTGCAACCATGAAAGTCAAAAAGCGAGGGGTCGGCGTTCTCGGGTATGGAACAGTCGACCAGGAGAGAAAGCGCGCTTTTCCACGCAGCAAAACATTCTACGCCTCGCGGAAATGGCCATTCAACCCGCTGTGCCGTTGCCGTATCGAACGTGCTGTCGGGCTTGCGCATCCTGAACCGTGTTGAACTTCCGCTGCCCCTATGCATCGGCACTGCCCGATCGCACGACATGAGGGTCCATGATTATCGAAGTAGTCAATAGTTTGGGACGCTCGGTCAAGCAGTTGCGACGCTCGGTCATGGTGTCCGGCCCGAGAGGCGCACGCTACCAGGAGAGACGGGCCTCGGCTCCAAAATCAGGCAACACGGCAAGGCTGAAGAGCCGATGGAGCGCAAGGTCCGTCCGGAAAGGTCCAGATTGGGTTCTGAACCAGACTTCGACGGACAGCCGGCCGCGCCCAAAGCGAAGCGGCAGGGCGCACCCACGTTCGGACTGGTCAACCTCCGTCATTTCGGGATGACTGGGTTGACCCTGGTCCTCAGGCAACGTGCTTTCCGGCGCTTCCTCTCGCCTGCGCGCCGGGTGCGAAAATCTCCTGGTCGACGAAGGTCAGTGCGCGCATGGCGCAGCCTTCGCGGATCAGTGGCAGTTCGTTCGGCTCTGTGTCGAAGGAAATCGATTTTGAGTGCTGGCCGCCGGCGGTCTGGACAATCGCCTCGCGCAGTGCCGGCTCGATCAGGTCGAAGGCGGCCGCGCTGACGCCGACCATGGCAACGGGCGCCGGATCGATCAGCGCGAACAGGCTGCCGAGACCGTAGCCGAGCGCTTCGCCGGCCTTGCGATAGGCTTCCCGTTCGGGGCCATCCCTTTCGCGGGCCGCGGTCGCCAGCGCGCGCATGTCGGCGTCGCTGACATCGGCCACAGGTTCAGCGTCTTCGCCCAACTGCCTTGCATTGCGCCAGATAGCATAGTTGCCGGCGTAGGCCTCGACGCAGCCGCGCCGTCCGCAGCGGCAGAGGGCGCCGTTCGGCCGATGGATCATGTGGCCGAACTCGCCGCCCGAGGAATGGGTGCCGGTGAACAATTCGCCCTTCAGCACCAGGCCCATGCCGATGCCGTGCGACAAAAGGATGGCGATGAAGTCGTCGCGGTAGCGCTGCGGATCGCGCCAGCGCAACGCCACCGCCATCATGTTGCAGTCGTTCTCCATGGTGGCGGGGATGCCGAACGCGTCTTCGAGGATGTCGGCGAAGGCGATATCGGTGTGCGGCGTGATCGGCGACCACAGCATGGCGCGGGAACGGGTGTCGGTGATGCCCTGGATGGCCAGCGCGATGCGGGCGATGCTGCGCACGTCCAGGTCGGGATCTTCCAGGCGACGCCGCACGATTGCCGTGCATTCACCGATCAGCGACTCGCGCGCCATCGTCAGCGTGTCCAGCCGGCGCTGTTCCTCGGATATTACCTGGCCGGCATAGTCGATGACGGCGACAGAGAGGAAATTCAGCGACAGCACCACGGTCATTACCGCGGCCGCTTCCGGATTGAGGCTGAGGCCGACCTGCGGCCGGCCGCGTTTGAGCGAGCCGGCCTCGCTCGGCTTGCTTTCGGTCAGGATGCCTTCGACGATCAGGTCGGATGAGATCGCGGAGATGGTCGAATGGCTGAGGCTTGTGGTCGCGGCGATCTCGGTGCGCGACGGCTGTCCGGCGTGGCGCACCGCCGCGATCACCATCGCGCGGTTGCGGCGGCGCAAATCGTCGTGGCGGATTCCGACCGACATGCTTTTTCATATCCTCCCGGTCGCCGCGGTTCTTCCTGCCCATGGAACGCTGTCGGTGACGCAGGTAAATACTGGCAGAAGCCGCGCACCCTGTCATTTATTTATTCCGAGACTCGAAAAAAATTTGAAACGACATCAAAATCCATCAGAATCGATGTTGACAGCGTTCGGGCGTTGGCCCAGTATTTTTTCGAGGCTCGAAAAAATAGAGCTTCTGTGCCGGCCTTCGGGTCAGTTTGGTCGCGCCAACGCGGCGCAGGGAGGATAATATGAAAAGATTCACAGCCGCCATCCTGGCAGGTGCCGCCATGTCGCTGACGCTCGCGTCTGTCGCGCAGGCGAAGGACAAGGTCGTCGGCGTTTCGTGGTCCAACTTCCAGGAAGAGCGCTGGAAGACCGACGAGGCGGCCATGAAGACGGCGATCGAGGCCGCCGGCGATAAATACATCTCCGCCGATGCGCAGTCCAATCCCGGCAAGCAGCTTACCGATGTCGAAAGCCTGATCTCGCAGGGCGCCAATTCCCTGATCATCCTGGCGCAGGATGCTTCAGCCATCGGCCCGGCGGTGCAGAAGGCGCTGGACGAAGGCATTCCGGTCGTCGGTTATGACCGGCTGATCGAGAACAAGGACGTCTTCTATCTGACCTTCGACAACAAGGAAGTCGGCCGCATGCAGGCCCGCGAAGTGTTCAAGGTCAAGCCGGAAGGCAACTACGTCTTCATCAAGGGCTCCGGTGCCGATCCCAATGCCGACTTCCTGTTCTCGGGCTCGATGGAAGTGCTCAAGGAAGCTATCGACAGCGGCAAGATCAAGAATGTCGGCGAAGCCTACACGGATGGCTGGCTGCCCGCCAACGCCCAGAAGAACATGGAACAGTTCCTGACCGCCAACGACAACAAGGTCGACGCGGTGGTCGCGGCCAATGACGGCACTGCCGGTGGCGTCGTCGCGGCGCTCACGGCTCAAGGTTTGGCCGGCACCGTGCCGGTCTCGGGGCAGGACGGCGATCACGCCGCGCTGAACCGCATCGCCCTCGGCACGCAAACCGTGTCGGTGTGGAAGGATGCGCGTGAACTCGGCAAGAATGCCGCCGAGATCGCCTCGCAACTGGCCGACGGCAAGAAGACGAGCGACATCGCCGGCGCCAAGGACTTCACGACGCCTGGCGGCAACACCGTCAAATCTCTGTTCCTGACCCCGGTTGCCATCACCAAGGACAATCTCAACGTCGTCATCGACGCTGGCTGGATCAAGAAGGACGAAGTCTGCGCGGGTGTCGCCGCCGGCACCGTCGCGGCCTGTAACTGATCCGGACCACTTCGAAATATCTGAACGCCGCGGCCCACAAGCCGCGGCGTTTTCTCAAAGAATTGTTTTTCCGCATCATGCGGATAGCTTCTAGGCTGGGCTCCGGCACGCGCGTCAGACGGCCAGCCGGTGGGAGGAAACCATGACCGATACGACGTCCAACCCGCAGGCCGATACGGCGCGCGCGTCGGAACTCGGCGCCGTCGCCCGGTTCCTGAAGGCGACCGAGATCGACACCCGCATGCTCGGCATGATCGGCGCGCTGCTGGTCATCTGGATTGGGCTGCATGTCATTTCCAGCCTGCGCCTCGGCGTCAACCCGCTCGATTTCGACAGCCGAACCTTTCTCACGCCGCGCAATCTGTGGAACCTGTCGGTACAGACGTCCGCGGTTGCCATCATGGCCTGCGGCATGGTGCTGGTCATCGTCATGCGCAACATCGACCTGTCGGTCGGTTCCGCCGAGGGCCTGATCGGCATGGTGATGGGATTTGCCCAGGTGCATTTCCTGGTGCGCTTTGTCGGGCTCGAACTCGGCAATCCGTGGATCTGGGTCCTGGCGTTGGTCATCGGCCTGGCGCTCGGGCTGTTGATCGGCGCCTTTCAAGGCTTCGTCATCGCCTATCTCGAAGTGCCCGCCTTTATCGTGACGCTGGGCGGCCTGCTGGTCTGGCGCGGTGCCGCCTGGTGGGTCACATCGGGCCAGACCGTGGCGCCGCTTGACGCCACTTTTCAGCTGATGGGCGGCGGGCCTGCAGGATCGATCGGCGCGACCTGGAGCTGGGTCGTCGGGATCGTCGCCTGCCTCGCCGTGGTGTTTGGGCTGTTCAACGGGCGGGTGCAGCGCAAGCGTTTCCGGTTTCCGTTACGTCCGATCTGGGCCGAGACGCTGCTCGGTGTCGTCACCTGCGGCGCCATCATGGGTGCGGTCTGGCTCGCCAATTCCTATCCCTGGCCGATTGGCATCGTGAACAGATATGCGGCCGCCAACAACATCACCGTTCCCGAAGGCGGCCTGTTCATCGCCCACGGTATCGCCATACCGGTGCTGATGGCTGTCGCCGTCGGGCTGGTCATGACCTTCATCACCAACCGCACCCGTTTCGGCCGCTATGTCTTCGCCATCGGCGGCAATCCCGAGGCGGCCAATCTCGCCGGCATCAACACGCGCTGGATCACCATGAAGGTGTTCATGATCATGGGCGTGCTGGCCACGATCGCCGCGGCGATCTCCTCGGCCCGGCAGAATTCGGCCACCAACGTGCTTGGAACGCTCGACGAGCTGCTCGTCATTGCAGCCGCCGTGATCGGTGGCACGTCGCTAGCCGGCGGGTCGGGAACGATCATCGGCGCCATGCTCGGCGCCTTGCTGATGCAGTCGCTGCAGTCCGGCATGGTGCTGCTTGGTGTCGACTCGCCGCTGCAGAGCATCGTCGTCGGCGCCGTCCTGGTGATCGCCGTGTGGCTCGACACCGTCTATCGCAAGCGCGTCTAGGAGGGCATGCCATGACTGACAAGACTGCTCCTGCAGCCACCGCGCTGATCGACATGAGGAACATCTCCATCGCGTTTGGCGGCATCCGCGCCGTCGACGACGCCTCGATCGATCTTTTCCCCGGCGAGGTCGTGGCGCTGCTCGGCCACAATGGCGCCGGCAAGTCGACATTGATCAAGATCCTGTCCGGCGCCTACAAGCGCGATTCGGGCCAGATCTTCGTCAACGGCGAGGAGGCATCGATCTCCAATCCACGCGACGCCAAGAAATACGGCATCGAGACGATCTACCAGACCCTGGCCTTGGCCGACAATGTCGATGCCGCCGCCAATCTGTTTCTCGGCCGCGAGCTGATGACCGCCTGGGGCACGCTCGACGACGTTGCCATGGAGGCCGAGGCGCGCAAGGTGATGGGTCGGCTCAATCCCCGGTTCCAGCGTTTCAAGGAGCCGGTGATCAAGCTGTCGGGCGGCCAGCGGCAATCGGTGGCGATCGCGCGTGCGATCCTGTTCAACGCCCGCATCCTGATCATGGACGAGCCGACGGCGGCGCTCGGTCCGCAGGAAACGGCGCAGGTCGGCGAACTGGTCAAGCAACTCAAGTCCGACGGCATCGGCATCTTCCTGATCAGCCACGACATCCACGATGTGTTCGAGCTCGCCGACCGGGTCTGCGTCATGAAGAACGGCCAGGTCGTCGGCACCGCCCGCACCACTGATGTCACCCAGGAGGAGGTGCTGGGCATGATCATTCTGGGCAAATGCCCGCCAGGCGCCATTCCCGGACCGGGTGCGCTGAAGATCGCGGCCTGAGATCAACCCAGATCGCGGTTGCCGGACACGTGATATGCCAGCCGTAAGGATGCCTTGGCCTTGGCATTGTGTTGGCACGGCGACTTGCCCATAAAGGTCCGACATTGCTCAGGGACCGCACGATCCGTTGAAGAAGCTTTTCCCGATCATCGCCTTTATCGCCGTCGCGCTGATCAGCATGGTGATGGCAGGTTTTGCCTATTTCGCCACGCAGGAAGCCGCGCGTATCAAGTTCGAGGCGACTGCCGACGATGCGCTCAACCGGATCGAGAGCCGCATCGACCTGCATCTGTCGCTGCTGCGCTCGACGCAGGCCCTGTTCGACGCCCGCAATGGCGATATTTCTCGCAATGAGTTCAAGGCGTTCTTCACCGCACTCGATGTCGACAAGAATTTCGCCGGCTTGCGCGGTATCGGCTTCCTCAGGCTGGCAAAGGCGGGCGACGAGGCGACGGTCGAACGCGACATGCTGCACGATTATGGCGTCAGTCATCCAATCTATCCGGATACCACGCAACCCTGGCGCACCCCTATCGTGCTGTTCGAACCGCTGGATCCATCCAATCAAGCCGGCATCGGCTACGACATGTTCAGCGAACCGGTGCGGCGTGTGGCGATCGAAAAGGCGATGTCCGACGACCAGCAGCACGCCAGCGGGCTGGTGCAGCTGGGCCAAGACACGGGCGCTGCGCAGACGTTCACCGGCTTCTTCGTTTTCGTGCGGCTCAATGTCGAAACCGCTCCCGACGTCATCAATGCTTCGAGATCCTCGACGGCCGGTTTTCTCTATGCTGCCTTTCGGGCTCGCGATCTGTTCCAGACCGCGCTCAGCCGGTCGCCGCTGCTGCCGGTCAACACCGAAATCTATGATGGCGATGGTGCCGTGAACGGCGACAATCTGTTGTTCCGGTCGGAGACGCCGCCGGCTTCCACTTTCGGCGACAGGCTGCTGGTCACCCGAAAGATCATCGTGGCCGGACAGCCATGGACTGTCCTGTTCCGGCCGACAAGCGCCTTCTCGCAGCCGTCGTCGCGCGCTATTCCGGTGATGCTGGGGCTGTTCGGCCTGCTGTTGGCGGGTGCCATCGCGCTGGTGGCGCGCTATCAGGAGCGGGCCTATGAGGCAGCGTCGCGATTGCACGAAACGACGGAAAAGAGCCTGATCGAAAAAGACCTGATGCTGCAGGAGATGAAGCATCGCATCAAGAATTCGATCACCAGGGTGCTGGCTATCGCGCGCCAGACGGCATCGCGGGCTACCGACGTCAACGAGTTTTCCGCGTCCTTCTCGGCCAGGCTGCAGGCGATGGCAGCGTCCCAGGACATGCTGACGCGCTCGCGCTGGCAGAAGGCCGACCTTGGCGATCTCCTGCGCATCGAGCTGGGTCAGGTGTTCGGGAAGGAGCTACCCGATGAGCTGTTGTCGGGACCGCAGGTGCTGCTCGACGAAACCACGACGCAGGCGCTCGGCCTGACCTTCCACGAACTGGCGACGAATGCGCTGAAATACGGCGAAGCCGGCAATTCCGTTGGGGCGCTGAAGGTGGACTGGTCGGTCGAAGGACGCGGGCGCGACAGGATGCTGGCTCTCAACTGGCGCGAAAACGGGCAGAAGCAACTCAAAGCGCCCGCCAAAACCGGCTTCGGCACCAAGCTGATCGACCTCAACGTGACGCGCGAATTGCGCGGTACGATCAAACGCGATTACCAGTCCAATGGGTTGAACGTGGAAATCAAAATTCCACTCGCCAACTGAGCGCGACCTTCACCCGAAAAGGATCAAGCGTCCCTACATGAAAAATCCGAAGGCCAGCGGACCGGCCTTCGGATCGACGTGTCGATTATCGCCGAATTAGTTGCAGCGAGCCGTGTAGATCCGGCCGCGATGATCGCGATACTGGCAATAGCCATTGCGCAGGTTACGCACCAGCAGGCCGGATCCGGCACCGACGGCCGCGCCGATCAGCGCGCCCTTGCCGCCGCCGACCAAGCCGCCGACACCGGCACCGATCAAGCCGCCGCCAACCACGTCCTTCTCAGTCGAGGTGCAGCCACTGACCGCGACCACAGCAACCATGGCAATAAGTATCTTCCGCATAGAGTCACTCCTCACTTTGTGTCCTCACTTTTAATAAGCTCCAACCGCCATTTAGCATGAAATGGCGCCCGTTGCCCGCTCGAATTTATTGTTGGCTAAGATAGTCTTTTTCGGGGCGCGTCATATTTGACGCAACCACGGTATTTGAAATCTCCAGGGATGCGTCGATACTGCCGTCCCGGCCGACTTTCCACACCACCTGGTCGTAGTCGTCTTCGAGCGCCGGGTCGACCGCAAGGCATTTGGCGACGATGTGTTCGGCCTGCCCCTGCGCGTCGCCCATGGCGAACGGGCGTTCGGCGACACATTGGTCGGCGGTTTCGAAAACACTGACAGGGACATGAATCTCACGGCAATCGGCCATCGTGTTCGAGCAGCCGATGACCAGCAGCAATGCGGCGATGTGTTCCATGGCGAAAACGTCCTCTCGCCACAGTAACGGTCCACATTCCGCAAAGTTCCTGCACTACAAGACCCACCGCGAATTAACATGGGAGCGACCAAGGGCCGCAGGTGGCGCGGAAGTCAGTAAACCAGCTGGAAGAAGACGACCGCGACGATAACCGTGGCCAGACCCAGAGCGACAAGGCGCAACGTAGCAGGAGGAACAGGAGCCAGCGGTGGCGCGGAAGCCTCGGAGTCCTCAAACTCGCCCATGGAAATCCGGGCGGCTTGCTCCAGTCTGTTCATGTCGGCAACCGTCAAGGCATCCCTCCCGCACCATGCTGCGGAAATGTTCGAGGATGCAACAGGTTCCAGTGGTATCTGGGAAATAAAGCATCGGCTTTTATGGTGAACAGCCGGTTAAGGACCTGGTGCGGGTGCGCTCAATCCGTCTCGAAATTGCCGTGCGGAACGACGAGGCGGTACTCAAGGCGGCCAGCCGCGATTTCGAGCGTGGCCGTTCCGTTCAGTGAGGCCGGCACGACCCGTTCGAGTGCGACGCTGCCGAAGCGCTTCTCGCTAAGCCTCACATCACTGGCTCCGATTGCCTCCGCCCATGTCAGCGACAGGGAGGTTCCCGTGTCGGCGGCGGTCAGGTCGGCTGTAACATTGACGAATCCGCCGGGCCGCGACAAGGCGCCGTAACTCACCGAATTGACGGCGAGTTCATGCATCGCAAGGCCGATATGCAGGGCAGCGTTGGGATTGAGATAGGGGTTTGCCCCCTGAAACCTCAGGGTGCGAACCGGATCACCGCCATAGCGGCCAACCTGGCCCGATACGAGTTCGCGAAGCGCCGCACCCCGCCAGTTGGAAGAGGTCACGAGATCCTGGGACGAAGCCAGCGATTGGAGCCGGCCGCGAAAGCGTGTCAGGAAATCGCCGATGCTGTCGGAGTAGCGGCCGGTCTGGGTGGCTATGCTCTGGATGATCGCCAGCAGGTTTTTGGAGCGATGGCTCACCTCCCGCAATAGCGTCGTTAGCGTCTGCTCACGGCGTTTCTGCTCGGTCGTCTCGACCATCGTGGTGACGACGCCTTGCACAGCGCCGCCGTCGCCGTGGTCGGCATCGATCCAGACCTCGAACCAGCGGCTGCCATCCTCGACGGGAACGCTGATCTCGAGACGTTGCGGGTTGCCGGATGCAATGACGTCGCGCTTGGCTGTGCCGATGCGGTCGGCCTGCGCTTGGGGCAGGATGCCGATGCTGTCGGCGGTGTCCAAAACCCAGGGCGCACGCATGTTGCGCGCCCATACGGTTTTCATCTCGCGATCCTGATAGAGAACGGAAATGCCGGCATTGTGCAATGCGTGAAGAAGGGCACGGCCGAGCTGCATGCCGCTTTCAGCAGGATGGAGGGCGATGACTTCATCGCTTTGCACGGCATCCTTCCTGTTTTCGGTCCTGGAACCCATCGGCCAAACTGTCCACCCAATTCAGGCTGAACGGCTCACCGTTGAATGGGTTCCAAAGAGGTTTCCCGAAAACCCGCCGCCAAAAACGGTCCGCCGGACGGTGTCCTTTGAGGGACACCGCCCGGCGGTGGCTGGAAACCGTTTGAGGGGTGCGGCTTCCAGTGTTCGGCCGTTCGTCCTTACGAAGCCCGCTTGAACAGGCCCGCAAGAAGCGAAATGATCAGGAAAGCGAGGAAGATGAAAAACAATATCTGCGCTATGCCGGCAGATGTGCCGGCGATCCCGCCGAAACCAAGCGCGCCGGCGATGATTGCAACGACGAGAAATACGAGCGCCCAGTAAAGCATGATCCATCTCCTTCGAATGGTGCGATGAAAACGCGGGTGGTTGCGGTTTGTTCCCACCCTTTTGCCGAAAAAGACCGTGCTTGCAATTCGTTCGGCAGCCGGACGTCCAGGAATTTCCCCGTCGCCGGCGGCCACAAGCGAGGAATTGATGAATTGAGGATCTGGAGAGATTCGGCGAGCGAGCTATTCCCTAGGGTTCGTCAATCCTTCGATTCCTCCGCTCCCCAATTCCCAACTATGCAGCCGCCTTCGCTTGCCGGTCAAAGAACAGTGCCTGGCTGATCAGCGCCTTGACCATGTCGGGATTGAACGGCTTGGTGACCAGGAAGGCCGGTTCCGGCCTTTCACCAGTCAACAGGCGCTCGGGGAAGGCGGTGATGAAGATGACCGGCACCGATGTCGATGACAGGATTTCGTTCACGGCCTCAATGCCGGAACTGCCGTCGGCGAGTTGGATGTCGGCCAGCACCATCTTCGGCCGCGTCTTGCCGAACATCATCACTGCCTCGGCATGCGTGCGCGCCGTTCCAACGACGCGGTGCCCGAGGCTCTCGACCATTTCTTCGATATCCATGGCGATCAGCGGTTCATCCTCGATGATCAGGACGTCGGTTGCCACCTGACGCGATATCTCGTTGCTCGCCTGGGCAAGCAGCTCTGAAAACTCCTGGTCGCCGACGTCGAGGATCTCCGCCGCTTCGTCCTCGCTGAAGCCTTCGACCGCCACGAGCAGGAAGGCCTGACGGGGCCGCGGCGCAATCGCATTCAAATTGGCGGCGGTGCGCTGTTCCCACGCCGATTGCGCCTGCTCCTGTGGAACGCGGATGGCGACCGATGTGAACAGCTTGGCGAAAACCTTGTACAGGGCGATGCGGTCGCTCGATGCTTCGGGAAATATCTCGATATCGGCGATGATGGCTTCGAGCATCGCGGCTACCAGCGCATCACCACTCTCTTGTGACCCGGAAACAGCCCGCGAGAAGCGGCGCAGGAAGGGCAGATGTGGTGCGATGGTTGCGGATAAGCTCATGGTAAGACGTCTCCCTCAGAATGACGTGATTTCATAGCAAGCTGGATGCGAGCCCTGACGATAACGCGGATTTTTTGAAAAAGTTCCGCCTCGACGGAACAAATGCCGTGAAGGCGCGTTTGGGGTCGGGATGGGCAACCAGACGAGGGCGCCGCTTGCGTTGTGTCGAGTATAGTAAGAGCGGCTTTGAGCGCTGGGAATACAAGGGCAAAATGACGGATATGACGAAAGATATTCTGGCTGGCGCCGAGAGCAGGCGCCGGAACGGCTCCGGTGACGCTCTTGGGCCGAACTCCGAAATCGGACGCAAACTCAAACAATATTACGACGCGCTGGTCTCCGACGATGTGCCGGATCGCTTTTCCAAGTTGCTTAGCCAACTGGAACAGGCTGAACCCGCACAGAAGAAGGACTGAGGCATGGCCGCGGTCTCACAAGGCTTCAAGACTGATCTGCTTGGGGCAATCCCAAGTCTGCGCGCGTTCGCCGTGTCGCTGACGCAAAATGCCGACAAAGCCGACGACCTCGTCCAGGAAACGCTCGTCAAGGCTTGGGACAAGCATGAGAGCTTCCAGCCCGGCACCAATCTCAAGGCGTGGCTTTTCACCATCCTGCGCAACGAGTTCTATTCGCAGATGCGCAAGCGCGGGCGCGAAGTGCAGGACAGCGACGGTATCATGACGGCCAGGCTTGCCGTTCATCCGGCCCAGCACGGCCAGCTCGACCTGAAGGATTTTCGTGGGGCGCTGGAGCAATTGCCGGAGGACCAACGCGAAGCCATCATCCTCATCGGCGCATCTGGTTTCTCCTACGAGGAGGCTGCGGAGATCTGTGGCTGCGCGGTGGGGACGATCAAGAGCCGCGTCAGCCGAGCCCGTACGCGCTTGCAGGAGATCCTGAAAATATCAGGCGAGGACGAGTACGGTCCGGACGCGATTTCGGCCCAGGTAACGGGCTCGCCGGCGAGCTGACCGTTCGCGTCTCAAGCGCGTCCGCAGGCCGCGGCGACCGCTTGCACGAGGTCTTCACCCGAATAGGGTTTGCCAACCAGCGTGACGCCCGGAAACGATGCCTTGATTTCATCGGCATCCGAATAACCGGACGCAAACACGAAAGGTATGCCTGCCGCGCGTAGCCCGGAGGCGAAATCGATCGTCGAGGCGCCGCCCAGCATCAAGTCGACAATGGCTGCATCGAATCGTGTGGCGACCTCGCGGCCGTCGACCTCGGTCAGGTCACGCGCAATCACCACCTCATCGGCGCCATGGTCGCGGCAAAGCTGCTCGACATCCATGGCGATGAGAAATTCGTCCTCCAGGACAAGAATCCGCAATCCGTCAAGCAATGTGGGCACAGGCAAAGACTCCTTGAAACGCCGGAGTCATGATCGCTAATTGGCTTGCTGTCATTTAAAAAAGACATGTGGCCAGCGGGCGGAACCTCAATCCTTGCAACGCGTTGAAACGCGGCTCTCCAAGAGCGGCTTTCGAAGGGGGGTCGAAATGTCAGTCCAGAACAATAGCGCTTTTTCCAACCGCCAATATCCTTGCGAGAACTGCCCATTGCGGCCGTTGCCGGTTTTCCGCGACTTCGAAAAACAGGAACTGGCGTTCATCAGCAAATTCAAGAAGGGCGAACTCAACGTCGACAGGGGTGCCACGGTGCTGGTGGAGGGAAGCCATAGCGCCCATCTCTACACCGTGCTCTCCGGCTGGGCGTTTCGCTACAAGCTGCTGCAGGACGGCCGCCGCCAGATCCTCAACTATCTCATGCCCGGCGATCTGATCGGCCTGCAAGGCAGTGTGATGGGCGAGATGCAGCATTCCGTCGAGGCACTGTCACCGATGCTGCTGTGTGTTTTCGAGCGCGAATCTCTGCATGAGCTGTACCGCAATCATCCGGGGCTGGCCTACGACATCACCTGGATCGCATCGCGCGAAGAGCGGATGCTGGACGAGAATCTGCTCAGCCTCGGGCGCCGCAGTGCGATCGAGCGCGCTGCCTATCTCATCGCCTTCATCGGCAGCCGTGCCAAGGTCGTCGGACTGAATGGCAACCAATCCGTCCAGATACCGATCACGCAGCAGCATATTGCCGATACGCTCGGCCTGTCGCTGGTTCACACCAACAAGACGATCCGCAAGCTGATGGATCGCAAGCTGATCGTCTGGCGCGACGGCGGCTGCGCGGTTTCCGACAATGAAGGGCTCAAGCGGCTCGCCGGCTGGGAAGGGCTGGGTGAAGCGCGCCGGCCATTAATCTGAGGAAGCGCTTTTTTGCCGAAGCCCGCGGACCGGGTGCGCGCCGATGCGTTTTGGGCTACTTTGTCCCCAATGCCGGAACCTTGAAGCGTGCAGCGCGTTTGAAACTAAGCAATCACAAGGAGTTAAGCCATGGCCACTGCCGCAGGAAAGACCGCAACCGACGCCCGGGCAAATGCGGACCTGGAAGCCGATATCAGGCAGTTGAAGGCCGACATCGACAAGCTTACCAAACAACTGGCCAAGACCGGCGAGCATGGCTATGGCACCGCGCGCCGCGCAGCCACGGAAGGGGTCGAGCAGTTGCGTGCGCAGGGCGAAGCAGCCTTTGACAGCCTGCGCAGCAATGCCAAGGACATCGAAGCGCAGATGATGGCGAGCGTGCGGGAAAAGCCGGTGACGTCACTGGCGATCGCCGCCGGCGTCGGCTTCCTTTTCGCGCTCATCGCGCGTCGCTAGTCGACTCCAGATGGGAATGTTGGCAACCCTGATCTCGGGTCTCGCCTCGGGGGAAACCGCGGCCGCCATACGCCGGGCTCGCACGGCGGCACTCGTCTATGTGGTCGCCATGTCCGCCGCACTTTGCGGTCTCGGCTTTCTGGTCGGGGCCGCCTACATCTGGACGGCGATGCGCTACGGGTCGCTCGCCGCCGCGCTGGGATTTGGTGCCGGTTTCCTGGTGCTTGCCGGACTTATCGTGCTGATCTACCGGATATCCGCAGGTTCGCGCGCCCGGCGCCGGGTGCAGCGCCGCAATGCCGACATGAAGGCGATCGGCATCACCGCCGCACTCGCCGTGCTGCCGAGCCTGCTCAAGGGAAAAGGCGGTCTCGGCGTCATTCTGGGGCCGGCCGTGGCGCTCGCGGCCTACGCCATCTACCGCGAGAACGTGAAATCCGACGATCCGGATGAGAGCGAGCGGAGATAGAGCTGTCGGGAGGTCACTTCGACAGATCTTCCAAGGGCATCGATATTTCGGCAAACACACCTTCCGGCCGGAATTCGTGGGTCACTTCGCTGGAAATGACCTTGGCCAGGCTGCGGCGAATGAGGATCGAGCCGAAACCGTGCCGATCCGGCGGAGCGACTTGCGGGCCGCCGCTTTCGCGCCAGGTCAGCACAAGACGCCGGGCATCCCTCCTGCCTTGCGTCCTCCAGCCGAGGTCGACCCTGCCTGACGGCACCGACAGCGAGCCGTATTTCAGCGCGTTGCTGGCGAGTTCATGCAGGATCAGGCCAAGCCCGACGGCCTGGTCGGGCGACAGCAGCAGGTCGTCGCCGGAGATGGTCATGCGCGGCTGCTCGGCCGTTTCGAAAGGTTTGACCTCGATCTGGACGAGTTCACTGATGCCGATGCCACGCCACTCGCGGTCCGACAACAGATTGTGGGCGATGCCCAAGGCCTGAAGCCTGGCGCCGAAGGCCTCGAGGAACTGGCTTGGCTGGCGGGCATGACGCACGGTCTGGGTTGCCAGCGCCTGGACGGTCGCCAAAGTGTTCTTGACGCGATGGTTAAGCTCACGCAGCAGCAGCCGTTGCCGTTCGTCGCCGAGCTTGCGCTCGGAGATGTCGTAGTTGACGCCGAAGATCAATGTCGGCTTGCCGTCGCCGTCACGCTCGATGACACGGCCGCGCGTGGCGAGCCAGCGCGGCGGATGAAAGCCCTTTACCCGGTATTCGCCGAAATAGTCGTCGCTGCCGGTCAGAGCGTCGCGAAAGCGGGTTTCGGTCTGGTAGACGTCACGCGGATCGATGGCGGTGAGGATGTCGCGTGCGCGCAGCCGGTTGGAGCGCGGCAGGCTGAACAGCTCCGACATCAATGTGTCGCATTCGATGACATCGGTGCGAATATCCCATGCCCAGCTGGCGAGCGAGGCCGCATCGAGTGCGATGGCGCGTCGTTTTTCCTCGCGCACCAGTGCGGCCTCGGCGATCGCGCCGCTGCGGGTTGCGTCCTTGAGGGTAAACAGGCTGGCGGCGAGGCTAGCGAGCGCCTTCAACTGGTCGAGCTCGGCGCGGGATGGAAAACCATGCGGCTCGCGGTCGAACACGCACAGCGTGCCGATGCGGGCACCTGCCACGATTATCGGCGCGCCGGCATAGAAGCGGACATGGTGCTTTCCGGTGACCAGCGGGTTGGTCTTGAAACGGGGATCCGCCGTTGCGTCCACGACCACCATCGGCTCGTCGCCCGCGGCAATCGCATGGGCGCAGAACGAGACGTCCGTCGCGGTTTCGGTCTCGTCCAGGCCGAAGCAGGATTTGAACCACTGCCGTTCGAGGTCGACAAGTGTGACCAAGGCCATCGGCACCCGCATCACCGCCGCGGCAAGGCTGCTGACTCGATCGAAATCTGGGTCGGCCGCCGTATCCAGCATCTCCAATCCGTGCAGCACGGCCAGGCGGTCAACTTCCTTGACTGCGCGCGCAACTTCGGCCGGCAGATCGGGTGCTGTTTGCGTCTTGCCAGTCACCCCAATTGCCTCGTCCCGGTCTTCGCCGCCGCATGCTCGCACTGGTGCAAGGCCAGCGCGCTTTTCCGGAACCATCCTAGCGAGGAACCGTTACCCGACAATGATTCGCCAAGCGCGCCAGTTGGTGCAGAACGAGACAGGGATCGAGCATGGCCAAGATCATTCCAGAAAACAAGGCGCGGCAGGGGCGATGGGGCTGGCATGGATTTCGAATCCTGATTGCCGCATTGCTCCTGGTGTTTGCTGCGTGGGGCATTGCCGAGATCTATGGTGTGTTGATCAAGGCGCCAACCAGCGATGAACAGCATGTCCCTGCACCCAACACCACTCAGCAGGCTCCTGCTGGTTAAAGCCGGTTTGTTCGTTGCGCCGCACCGCATCAGGCGGCTCTCGATTGGGCCGCGCTCGCCGGTACCAGTACATTCAGCGCGCCAGGCTGGATTTCGATTACCGTTTCACGGTCCAGCCTGACCAGTTCACCGTCCATGACAGCGCGGAACTTGCGGCTGTCCGAATGGATTTTCAGCACCGTTCTGTTCGTCTGGTGGATTTCGACATGTTCGTTGTCGCGCCATTTGCCGCGCGCGATGTTGAAGAAGAACTTGACCAGTTCGGCGCGCTGCTTCGCCACCGTGACATAGACACCAAGCACGCCGCCCGCCGGATTGTCGGCGTAGGGCAAATGGCCTTCGCCGAACAAATTGTTGGTGATGCCGATGCCGGTGATGCGTGCCGCCATTTCGGCATCGCCGATGCTGAGCGTCACATTCATCGCAGGTGGATTGTTGATCGTCGCCCAAGCCGCCTTGGCCGAGGCGCGGATCTTTCCCAACCGCGAACCGAACTCCATCTTCTGGCGCAGTTGCACCATTTTCGCATGCATGCCGATCGAGAACTGGTGCACGAAAGGCTGGCCATTGGCCGTCGCCACGTCGACCGCGATGATTTCGCCGTCGGCGAAGGATTTCAGCGCCCCGTCGAGCGATTGCGGGATGCCCAGCCCGCGTGCGAACAGGTTCATGGTGCCGGCCGGTAATATGGCAAGCGCCTTCTTCGTCCCCATCAACCGGGCGGCTGCGGCGGAAATGGTCCCGTCGCCGCCACCCGCCAGCACGATATCGACCGAGCGACGCGAAGCCGCGCTGTCGAGCGTTTCCACCACGTCCTTGCCGGCAACAATCTCGATGCTGAGCGAGTGACCGGCCGTCTCCAGCGTCTGATGCATCCTGTCGGAGAAAGTGGCGAGGTCAGTGGTGCGCAAAGTGCCGCCATCCCGGTTTAGCACCGCCGCAAAATTCATGCCCCGCTCCCACCGTGTCAGCCCAAAGCGGCCGGGACATACCAGCCTACGGCTGAAACGCGGCGGCGACGGAAAGGTTCCCCTTGCCGCTTGGTGGCTGCCCGGCGGAGCGATCATTTTGTCGGAACAACAGACTGGTCACAACGTTGTGAACCTGTAGATGCCGCGTCCGATTTTCCAGCAAAGACGCGGCGCATGAGATCAGGCACGAGGAGAGACTATCATGATCCGCAATCTTTTAGCCACGACCGCACTCGCAACACTGATCGCGACCGGCGCATATGCGCAGAGCGCGACAAACCCGGCGCCCGCGAAGAGTCCGGCCGCTCAGGAGACAGGCGCCGCAACGGTCCGCGCAGAAGGCAGCATCGTCACCAACATCATCGGTGAGTCCGTCTACAACGGCACCGGCGATGATGCCGAGAACATCGGCAAGGTCAGCGACGTCGTCTTCGACAAGGATGGGCAGGCGAAATCCGTTGTCATCGACGTCGGCGGTTTTCTGGGCGTCGGTGCCAAGCGCGTTGCCTTCGACTACGCCAAGCTGCAGTGGGCCGAAAAGAATGGTGACCGTTGGCTGGTAGCCCCGGCCACCAAGGACGAGTTGACGGCGCAGGCTGAATTCGACAGCAAGCCCTACGCGCCGGCCCCGGCGCCTGCGGCATCGACTGACGCGACCGCACCGACGGCACCTGCTACGACGGATTCAGCCCAAAAGCCGGCCGACATGAACGCCGTACAGGCGGAACCGGTGAAGCGTGCGGACGGCAACCTTGCCACCAACATCCTCGGTGAAGACGTTTACAACGGGACCGGTGATGACGCGCAGAATATCGGCGACGTCAACGACATCGTTCTGACCAAGGAAGGCAAGGCCAAATCCCTGGTCATCGGCGTGGGCGGTTTCCTGGGCCTCGGCGCCAAGAACGTGACCTATGACTTCTCCAAGGCACAGTGGGCCGAGAAGAATGGCGACCGGTGGCTGGTCGCCCAGACCACCAAGGAAGAGCTGCAGGCACAGCCGGATTTCGACCGCAAGGCCTATGACCCGGCGCCGGCAACGACGGCTTCCAATGAGCCTGCGGCCACCGCTCCGGCAGCTGTGCCCTCCACGGCTCCTGCTGTCGCTCCGGCAGACAAGACCGCCGAAGCTCCGGCAGCGACAACCCCTGACGCTTCGGCTCCCGACCAGACACGGACTGCCGCCATCGACAAGTCGACGTTGACCGAGATGCCGGTCGGCGAGATCCGTGCCGATGACCTGAAGGGCACGACTGTCTACGGCGCCAACGACGCCAGGGTCGGCGAGATCGGCGATGTCGTGCTTGCGCCCGACAAGAAGGCCGATGCGGTGATCGTCGATGTCGGCGGCTTCCTCGGCATCGGCGAGAAGGAGGTCGCGGTCGGCATGGATAATCTCAAATTCATGACCGACAAGGACGGCAACAAATATCTTTACACGACCTTCACCAAGGAACAGCTTGAGGCACAAACCGCCTATGACAAGGGCAGCTATGCCGAGAAGCGCGATCAACAGCGGATGATCGTCAGGTAACTCCGCCGATTCAGATAAAGGCCCGCGCCGGCAACGACGCGGGCCTTTTCATGTGAGGTGTGGAGGCAGGCCAGCGGCATGGCCGGCGAGGCCGTTCTCTGTCAATTCGGCCAGTGCCAGAGACTGGTCGAGATGTTCGGCCCGCCAGGCGAGCAGCCTTTCGGCGAACTCCAGCCGCACGGCGACGTGGCTGGGGTTGGCCGCGAGGTTGTCCAGTTCGCCCGGATCGTTTTTCAGATCGAACAGCAGCGGCGGCAGGTTGCCGCCGAAATGCACATATTTGTAATGTTCCGTGCGGATCACGGCGAGATTGCATTGGCGTGAGGCGATGCCGAAATGGCGTTCGGCCTCGCCCTCGGCGATCGAACGGAAGTCGAACTCCCAATGCGCGGCATCGCGCCACGCGGCCGGGGGTTCTCCGTTCAGGAACGGTTTCAGCGAGGCTCCGTCGAGATGCGGCGCGGGCTCTTCGCCGAGCAGGTCGAGAAGCGTCGGCAAAATGTCGACCGCTTCGGTGAAACTGTCGACATTGCCGCCGGCTGCGTTGCCGTGGCGCGGATCGCGGATGATCAGCGGAATGTGGTAGCTGCCGTCGAAATAACCGCCCTTGCCCAGCATGAAATGGTCGCCCATCATCTCGGCATGGTCCGAGGTCAGCACGATGATGGTGTCGTCCCACGCGCCCGCGGCCTTAACCGCTTGCCAGACGCGGCCGAGTTGCGCGTCGACCTCGGAAATCATGCCGTAATAGATCGCGCGGATGCGGCGAAAATCGTCTTCGCTCCAGTCGTGCACCTTGCCTCTGGCATCGGGGCGGAATTTTATCTGTTTCTGCCGGCCGAGATCATAGGCAAGATAGGGATGGTTTTCCGCCTCTTCCTGCCAGCTTGCCGCGCGCCGGAAGGCCGGGCCGTCAGCCGGATTGTACATTGTGTTGTAGGGCTCCGGCACGACGAAGGGCGGGTGCGGGCTGATGAAGGAAAGATGCGCGAACCACGGCGCGGCGTGCTCCTGTTCGCCAAGCCAACGCGTGAATTCGCCGGCCAGGAAGGCCGCCGGGGTTTGTTGCCCGGAGTAGACGGGCGGCGCGTTGCTGACGGTAGCCCCGACCGCCGCGCCGTCGGCCACCGGCCGATGGATGTCGGGAGATCCGGCGCTGGCGTCGACCCCTCGCAGCTTCAGCCAGGATAGCCATTGCTTCTGATGCTCGGGCAGCAACTGGCGCACCGTAAAGCCCGGCAGCACCCCTTCATAGCTTTGCAGCCGCGGATCGCTCGGCGCCAGCTGGCGCGGATCGAGCGAGACGTCGGTGTAGCCGAACAGCGTCGGATCATAGCCCAGGGCGCGAGCCGAGAGCGCGATGTTGCCGTGGCGAGCGTCGAGCGGCGTGCCGTTGCGGCAGACGCGGTTGTTCATCTGGTAGAGGCCGGTGTAGAGGCAGGCCCGGGCGGGCGAGCAGGGCGCCGCGCCGCCATAGTGCCGCTTGAACAGCACACCCTCCGCGGCCAATGCGTCGGCATTCGGCGTCTTCACGACCGGATGACCGGCGGCGGACAGACAATCACCGCGCCACTGGTCGCATGTGATCAGGAGAATGTTAGGCCGCCTGGCTTTTCCAGTCACTCACGATACCTTTGTCGCGGATGTCGAACGCCGTTCATGGAACCGAATTCTGGCCACGGCGCAAGCCTGACCTGCAAGCCAATTGGTGAACGAACGTTGTTCCATCGTTCACTTTTACAATACAGTCCATTCTGTGTTTGCCGCCTTTGCGTAAACTGCTCTGGTCCTCATATTGACGTGGACAGCGGCGAGGGCCGCACATGCACCAACGGAAGGAGCAAGACAATGCTCGACCAGATCAAGGGCCTGCATCACGTCACGTCGATGGCCAGGGATGCCCGCCAGAACAACGATTTCTTCACCAAGAAACTCGGCCAGCGCCGGGTCAAAAAGACCGTCAATTTCGACGCGCCCGACGTCTACCATCTCTATTATGGTGACGAGACCGGCACGCCGGGTTCGGTGATGACCTATTTCCCTTTCCCCGACATCGGCAAGGGCCGGCATGGGGTCGGGGAAGTCGGAACCACCGTCTACTCGGTGCCGGAGGGCACGCTTGGCTATTGGGAAAAACGTTTTGCCGATGAGGGCGTCACCGGCCTGTCGCATGAAGAGACCTTCGGTGAGAAGCGTCTGGCCTTTGCCGGCCCCGATGGCGACGGTTTCGCGCTGGTCGAGAGCAAGAGCGACAGCAGAGCGCCATGGGCGAAAGGTGGTGTTCCCGCGGACGAGGCGATCCGCGGCTTCCACTCGGTGGCGCTCAGGCTGAAGGATGGCGGCGCCACTGAAGAACTGCTGAAGTTCATGGGCTATGAGGAAGTCGACAAGTCCGGCAATCTCAGGCGGCTGGCGGTGAAGAACGGCAACGGCGCCGATATCATCGACATCGAATCGCTGCCGAGCACGGCCTTCGCCGATCTCGGTGCCGGCTCCGTCCATCACGTCGCCTTCGCCGTCGAGAATCGCGCCAAGCAGCTCGAAGTGCGCAAGGCGTTGATGGATACCGGCTATGGCGTGACGCCGGTCATCGACCGCGACTATTTCTGGGCGATCTATTTCCGCACGCCGGGTGGCGTGCTGTTCGAAGTCGCCACCAACGAGCCGGGTTTCGACAGGGATGAGGATACCGCTCATCTCGGCGAAGCGCTGAAGCTGCCGACGCAGCACCAGCACCTGCGGCCCTATCTCGAACAGCATCTACAGAGACTGGAAGGCTGAGGTCATGAGCAAGGACGCTTACATCCACAAGCTGCTGCCCGGTTCGCCGGGCGGTCCATTGCTGTTCGTCTTCCATGGCACGGGAGCCGATGAGAACCAGCTTCTGTCGCTGGGGCGTGATCTCGCGCCCCAGGCAACCATCGTCTCGCCGCGTGGTGATGTATCGGAACAGGGTGCCGCGCGCTTCTTTCGCCGCACCGGCGAGGGCGTCTACGATATGGACGATCTGGCGCGGGCGACGGATAAGATGGCGGGCTTCGTCAAGGCCCATGTCGAAGCAGCGAAGCCGTCATCCGTGCTGGGTCTCGGCTATTCCAACGGCGCCAATGTCCTGGCCTCGGTGGTGTTCACGGTTCCAGCGCTGTTCGACGCGTTGGTGCTGATGCATCCGCTGATCCCGTTCGAGCCGCAGGTCAAGGGCAGCCTCGCCGGTCGCCAAATCCTGATGACCGCCGGCAAGCGCGATCCGATCTGCCCGCCAAACCTGACCACGCGGCTTGAGGCCTATTTGCGTGCCGACGGCGCCGATGTCACAGTGGAATGGCACGATGGCGGGCACGAGGTGCGGCCAAACGAGATCGAGGCGGCACGGCGGTTCTTTGCCGATGCTGCCCAAGGAGCATAGCGATGCCTGAACAACTGCCTGAGATCGAACTTGAGGATCGCGGTTCCAAGGGCCGTTATGTCCTGCGTGGACCCGATGGCGCCGAGGCCGAGATGACCTTCACCAAAATCGGTGAGCACCAGATCATCATCGACCACACCGAAGTGCCGGACGTCTTTCGCGGCCAGGGTGCCGGGCTTCGGCTCGTGACCCGCGCCGTCGAGGATGCGCGTGCGGCAGGCAAGAAGATCATCCCGCTCTGCCCGTTCGCCAACGCCCAGTTCCGCCGCCATCAGGAATGGGCGGACGTGCTGAAACGGTAGGGATTTCGTTGCTTGGAAACGGGACGGCAAGCGGCTGCCATCCTGCCGGGGCGGCTTTGGCATTTGCGCGGGTGGCGCATCCTGCCTAAGTAGATAGGATATATCTTAGCCCCTGCCGACAAACGAACCGAATGATCCCCCTATGACCGAAACCAATCTCGTTCCCGTCTTCGACGGCCACAACGATACGTTGCTCAGACTCCATCAGTCGAAAGACACGGATGTCGAACGGCTGTTCATCGAGGGGAAATCGGGCGGCCATATCGACCTGCCACGCGCGAGAGCCGGCGGCTTCGCCGGGGGCATGTTCGCCATCTTTCCGCCGCCTGTCGAAAAATCCAGGCGCGGCGCCGTACCACTGGCGCCGAGCGCCGCCGAACCGCTGCCGCCCGAGGTTCCGCGCAATGAGGCGTTGACCTCGACCATCGCGATGGCCTCGATCCTGTTCAGGCTGGAACGGGCCGGAGCGCTCACCGTCTGCCGCAGCGCCGGCGATGTGCGCAATGCCATGGCGCAAGGTTCGATCGCCGCGGTATTCCACATCGAAGGGGTCGAGGCGATCGATCCCGAGCTCACCATGCTCGACGTGCTGCATGAAGCCGGCCTGCGCTCGCTCGGCATCGTCTGGAGCCGTCCGAACGCCTTTGGCCACGGCGTGCCGTTCCGCTTCCCGTCTTCGCCCGACACCGGCCCCGGGCTGACCGATGCCGGCAAGGCGCTGGTCAAGGCCTGCAACCAGTTGAAGATCATGATCGACCTGTCGCATCTCAACGAGAAGGGCTTTCGCGATGTCGCGGCGCTCAGCGATGCGCCGCTGGTCGCGACCCATTCCAACGTGCACGCGATCTGTGGCCATTCGCGCAACTTGACCGACTGGCAGCTCGGCGCGATCCGCGAAACCGGCGGCATGGTCGGGCTGAACTTCGCAACCGGCTTCCTGCGCGAGGACGGTCGCATGAATGCCGACACCAGCGTCGACATCATGGTGCGGCATATCGATTCGCTGCTGCAGGCGCTGGGTGAGGACGGCGTTGGTCTTGGCTCCGATTTCGACGGCGCCATGATCCCGGCCGTCATCGGCGATGTCGCCGGCCTGCCGAAGCTGATCGATGCATTGGCGGCCCGTGGTTTCGGCCGCGCGCTGGTCGAAAAAATCGCCTATCGCAACTGGCTCAATATGCTCGAGAAAACGATAGGTTAGAGACAGCCTGCGGTATGGCGTGTGCGGCCCGCCGGCATATGTCGATAAGGACATACTTCGTCGGTGGAAGCCGGTTGCGATTGGGTGGATAGCCGGCAATGCCGAAGAGCTTCACGGATGAGGGCGGCGAATTCGAGCGAACCGATGTCGTCATCGTCGGTGCGGGTTTCACAGGCCTGTCGGCGGCGCTTGAGATGAAGAAGGCCGGCATCGATTTCATCCTGCTCGAAGCACGCGACCGCGTCGGCGGACGTGTCGAGTCCCGACTGAACGGACTTGGCGAACGGATCGATAGTGGCGGCCAGTTCCTGTGCGAGGACATGCCGGAATTGATGGCCCTGGTCGAGGCGCGCGGCAAGACGCTGGTTGAAACCTATGTCGATGGCGATTTCATCACCCAGCCGACAATGTCCGCACAACGAGCAGAGCGGATCTATCATGCGGCAATGGCAATCCGCGAGCGCATGAACGGGATCGATCCGGACGACGCCTCGATTGCCGGACTGACCGTTGCCGACTGGCTTGCCCGCCAGCGCGATTCGGCCGATGCCAGGGCCGCCTTCCGTTCGATGATCGAGGGTCTGTGGTGCATGGCGCTGGATCAGATTCCTCTGTGGTATCTGATCGACAATGACCGACGCGTCACCAACGAGGTGCCGGAGCTGCAATATTTCCTGCGCGAAACCATGCATTCGCTGGCCGACGATCTGGCCCGCGACCTTGAGGATCGGTTGCGGCTCAGCCAGCCGGTCACGCGCATCGAGCACCGTTCGCAAGATGTTCTTGTCGTTTCGGCCGGGGGTGCCATCGAGGCGCGCGCGGTTCTGGTTGCAGTCCCGCCTGCGACGGTGACGGGGCTCGCCTTTGCCCCCGCCTTGCCGGCCGGACTGCGGCGGGCGCTTGGCGCTTGGAAAAGCGGTGCGGCTATCAAGATCCTGGTGCGCTATGCCAAACCGTTTTGGCGCGGGCGGGATTTGAACGGTATGGTGATGTGGCTCGATCCGCCGGGGCTGTTTGCCTGCGACGCCGGCAAGGATGTGGAGCATGCCGCGCTCGTCGTGTTCGTCGGCGGGTCGCTCGCGCTGCGTTGGCGTGACCTCGGCGAGGCGGAACTGCGTGCGGAGGTGGCCGGCCGGTTGGAGGCAGCCCTTGGTCCGGATGCCGGTGATGTCATCGATTTCAGCTTGCGTGACTGGACAGAAGATCGCTGGAGCGGCGGCGCGTACAGCGATCTTGTTGTCGATGTTACAGCGACAGACGCCGAGCGAACGATCCTTGCCGGCGCACCGCCGGTGTATCTCGCCTGTTCAGAACTCTCGCCATCGTTTCCGGGGTATGTCGAGGGCGCCATCATTGCCGGGCGTATCGCCGCGCACAAGATCATTGCCGGGCTTCAAGCTTCGGGCTGAGCCTGATCTTTCGAAAAACTGTTTGGTAGATCGGGTCAGGTTGCGCCTCGGGGCCGCGCGCCGTCGAAGCTATGCCCGATTTTGCCCGACTTCGCCCGAAATGCTATTTCGAATTCGTTACAGTGCCAGTCCTTCGCCACCTCATCGCCGTTACAAAGTGCGGATAAGTTCATTTCACCGCCAAAAGAAACTCAGCGAAGGGGAAGGCAATGCATGCGAAAATCCAGACGATCCGCGGCGAGAGCCGCCTTCAGGCTCCAGAGCGCAATGACCGCCGTCCGAAACTGGCGCTGCGCCAGCGGGCCAGCGACCACCCCATGGCGATGTTCATGGTGCTGGCTGCTTGCGCCTTCGTCGGCATGGCGTTCACGCCCACAATCGGGCCGGCCTTCGCTTCGTTGAATCCGCCGTCCAATCTCATCGATGGCGCGCAGACGACGACCAGGACCGCGCGTCTGCCGGTGCCGGTGACCGACTTCGCCTGCAAGGGCCAAGCCTGGGGTGCCGAGAGTATCGATTGCCTGCGTGCCATCGCCGAACAGTCCGGAACACACAAGAGCCGCGCCATCCGCATGATCGCCAATGCCGCGCCCTTGGCCGATACGCCGAATATTTTCTGATTTTGTCGAAGCCTGATCCGAAACCGTTCCCGTTTTGGGATCATGCTCTGGACTCCCCGAGCGCTCCCTCCAGCGCGCTCTTCTTCGGCCCCCGCCCCCGGGGGCCTCTTTTTTATCCTTTCAAGGCTGCCTGTTCGGCAATGGCGGACAGCACACTGCGCACATCCAGCGTGCTGAAGGGCTTTTCCAGGATCTGCGGCCGCTGCTGTGCCGGCAGGGCCTCGATTTCGGCTTTCGCACCGATCAGGTCGCCTGTGACCAGCACGAAACGCCGCGCCAGGTCAGGCTTTTCGGCGAGCAACTCGCGATAGATCGATATGCCGCTGACGCCGGGCATGCGCAGGTCCGAAAAGACGATGTCCGGCGGCATGTGGCCGCTCAAAGTGGCGGCGGCCGATTCCCAGACAGGAACGATCCGCGACTTGATGCCCATCAGTTCGAGAATGTCGGAGAGCGAGCCGGCGACATCCGGCTCGTCGTCGATGATCAAGGCATGGCGCAGGCCACTCGATCGCGGCTGGTTGTCGCCAGTTGTGGCGAGGCCGGCCACGATGGCTGGCAACTGGACGACGAAACGCGCGCCTCTCGGGAGCACTTCCTCGAACCAGACATTGCCATTGTGCCGCTCGATGATCGATTTCGAGATCGACAGGCCGATGCCGGTGCCGACGCCGACCGGCTTGGTGGTGAAATAGGATTCGAAGATGCGGCCGCGGATCGCTTCCGGCACGCCGGGCCCATTGTCCTCGACCGAGAAGCAGGGATGACCCCGGTCGCTGCGGAACGTCCGCACCTTGATCAGCCGGTCGCCGGCAATGCCAGCCAAGGCGTGCTGGCTGTTGATGAGGAAATTCGCCGCCACCTGCGTCACATGGTCGGCGTCGGCCATGGCCAGCAGCGGGCCGGCGGCGAAATCGGTGTCGATGATGATGCCGCTTGAGCGCGCGCCATAGGCGGTCACTTCGAGTGCCGACCGGATCACCTGGTTCAGGTCGGTCTCGGCTTGTGCCGCGGGATGGAGGCGGACCATCGACAGGAAGCTCTTGACGATGCGACCGCAGCGCTCGGCCGCCGCACGGACTTTCTCGGCGCGCACCTTGGTCTGCGGATCAGAGGCGAATTCGTGCAGCAGCGTCGATTGCGCCACAACCACGGCCAGCGGGTTGTTGAGCTCGTGCGAGACGCCGGCCAGCAACGATCCCATCGCCGCCATCTTCTCGTTCTGGTGCAGCTTCTCGCGCTGCCGGCCGATCTCCTCCTCGGCGCGCAATTTATCGCGCAGGTCGCGGATGGAGCCGAAGATTAGGCGGCGGTCGGCGACCCGCATCTCGGTCGCCGTCAGCTCGATCGGGAACACTTCGCCGGCGGCATTCTGGGTCACCGTCTCAAGCCGCTGGCCGACCATCGGCGCACCGCGGCCGGACATGTATTCGGCCCCAGAAACATAGCCCTTGCGGTAGTAGATCGGCACGATCGTATCGAGCAGGTCCTTGCCGAGGATGTCGCTGCGCTGGAAGCCGAACATCTTCTCGGCGGCAGGATTGAATTCGATGATCGAGCCGGTCTCGTCGATGACGACGATGGCGTCGAGCGAGGCCTGCAGCATGGTGCGGCGAATGACCTCGCTGGCGTGGGCGTCGGAGGGCGAGCGCTCGATGGCGTCGCCGATGGCCAGCGCGATGATGTGCAGTGTCGCCTCTTCCTCGTCCGTCCATGCACGCTCGTCGACGCAGGCATTGACCGCCAGCGTGCCCCACAGATGCCCATGCGCGAAGACCGAGACCGAGAGGAACGACTTGATGTTCTGCTTCTCGAAATCGGTCCTCAGGAAGCCTTCGAGGTCGCGCGTATGGCCGGCGAAGATCTTGCCTTGCCGTTCATCCTCGGCAAGCCGCTCCAGCAGGGGGTCGGAATTGACGATCGATTGCATGATGACGGTCGGCGACGCCAGTTCGCCGCCGAAAAGAGGGTCGATCCAATAGGCGGCGACGGATTGGGCGAAGCCCTGGCCGGGCAGTTCGCGCAAGCGAAACAGGATGCCGCGCTGGCAATCCATGGCCCGGCACAGCGTTTCCAGTATGCCGTCCATCTCGCGCTGCCAGTCGCCGGCCTCGCGCAGCCGGCGAACGACACGCACGGCCGCCATCGCAGCGCCCTGCCTGAAACCCTGCATCTCCGTGCTTGCTGCTTCAGCGGTCATTGTCAGCCGTCATTCCAGAGGTCATGCCAATTCGATCGACCAGCAACGGCCCGAACCTGAAACCCTCTGGCCTCGCTGCTCAGTTGCCGTCGCCGGGCGGCAGGGAGAAGATATAGCCCTCGCCGCGCACCGTGCGCAGGAATTTCGGATTGGCCGGGTCGGCCTCGATCTTTTTGCGTAGCCGCATGATGCGAATGTCAACCGCGCGCGACGATTCCGGATCTTCGGTGAAACCGATCGCCTCGGAGATGGCGGCGCGGGTTAGCAGCCGGTTGGCGCGGGTGAGGAAAATCTCCAGCACGTCGAACTCACTCTTGGCCATGTCGATCACCGCGCCATTGGCGCCGGTGACCAGCCTGCCGTCGAGATCGGCCTGGAAGGGGCCGAAGGTAACGGAACGGCGATCCGTCCCGGCCTTCTTGTCCTGGAGCTCCTTCGGCTGGGGAACCCGGCGCAACACGCTGCGCACCCTGGCCAGCACTTCGCGCAATTCGTAGGGCTTGACGATGTAGTCGTCGGCACCGAGTTCCAGCCCGACGATGCGGTCGAGCGCGGTGCCGGCCGCGGTCGCATAGATGATGCCGATCGGCAGTTTCGAACGCAGCCAGCGGCCGAGCGAGAGGCCGTCCTCGCCGGGCATGGCGATGTCGAGAATGGCGAGATGGAACGACTGCGTCTCAACGAGGCTGCGCGCGGCGGCAGCACTTTCGGCGGTGACCACTTCATAGCCCGCGGCTTCGAGGTATTCGGCAACCGCATCCCTCAGATCGGGCTCGTCCTCGACGACAACAATTCTTGCCCGCACGATGCTTTCGCTCCCACTTTCAGTGGAAAGTAGATTGGGTATAAACATCATGTCCAGCACTCATATCCGGGTTGCCAGGGAACGGTTGGAAAATATGGCCGCACGATCTGTCATTGCGCTTGTTTCCGTTGCCGAAGTGGTGGCGACCGAACTCGCCGATCATCTTGAGCGGCGCGGCCACGACGTGCATCAGGCGCGCCAGCCCTGGGAGGCAGAATCGCTGCTGTCGGGAAAGGGAATCGACGTCGTCGTCGTCGGCGACAGCCTCAGCCAAGCGGAGGGGCGGGACCTGCTCAGACGTTATGGCGGCCAAGGAGGAGGCGGCGAGGGCAGACCGGATTTCATTCTGATCTGCCGCCCGGCCGATCTTGTCGACAAGGTGCTGGCGCTGGAACTTGGTGCGGCCGACGTCGTCGAGAGCCCGCTCAATGTCCGTGAACTGGCCGCCCGTGTCGGCGGCCTGCTTTCGCGCCGCGGCAGGGGCACCCAGGAACTGATCGTGCTGGAGAACGCGACCGTCGATCTGAGATCGGCCATGGTCATGCATCGCTCCGGTTCCGAGGAACAGCTTTCGCCCGGCCAAGTGGCGCTGCTCAGGTTGTTCCTGGCCAGTCCGCGCAAGGTGCTGACGCGTGACGATATCATCGCCGCGGCACCAGCCGAAAACGCCGATGCCTTCGATCGCTCGATCGATTCGCGCATCGTGCGGCTGCGCCGCAAGCTCGACACCGACACCATCACCACAATACGTGGCGCCGGCTACCGGTTCGATCCGCCGCGGCAATTCGCCGACTGACTGCTGGCTACTGGCGCAATCCCTTTTTTCGGGCATCGGATTTTCCAACTCTGGGCCCGATGATTTTGACCCTCAGCGTACCAGCAGAAGCGATGGCCCCACCGGCATGTCACTGCCCATGGTGAGTTCGCTTGCATGGGCGCGGTCCCTGAGAAGCATGGTGGCAAGGCCGGCAAAGCCGAGCAGGCCCTGGGCGTAAAGCAGTGCGGACAGCACCGAAGCAGCGAATTTCGTTTTCATCGTCGCAGTTCCCCAAAATGCCAATTCTTCAAAAATGAACCTGTTGCGGGTCGCTTCAGGATACCCCCGAAGCGCCCGCGCCGCCCACGGAGCCCCCCGTCGCGGCGCGGGCCTTCGGTCCTCTCGGCAGCAAGTTGCCGGAGGCGCCGCGCAAACCCGTCAGCCTAAGGCCGACCCGCCAGAGGGCCTTGAGCCGGGCGATGCGCAGGCTGGAAACAATCCAGACCGTGGCGAAAAACAGTGCGGCATGCAGCGTCGAAATCTCGCCCGAAGTCATCGCGCCGAGCTTTGCGGGGTGCCGGCAACCGTGCCGACGCCGCCGATGACCGCGGCCGCGATGCTGATCCTGAGAAGCCAGGACAGCGCGTTCGATTTCGTCCTCATGTTCGTTACCGGCTGTTTTCGTTGCGTCAACTTTGCTCGCGCCCCGTATCCGGATCATGCCGCTTGGAGCCACGCTTTGTTGCAGGTTGGTTTCGATGTCGGCGGTTGTTCTTTCACATGATGCCAATTCGCACTTTCGTTTGGAGGCGGATACTCATGTTCCCGACTCTTGGTCTTGGCTGGCCGCGCCTGCCGAGCCTGTTCCAACCAAGTTTATAAGGAGGCATTTGTTAACCGACAGAAACAGATTCGAAACATAAACGAGTGTTTTGCGAAATCTTCTCGAAACATGACGTTGGGATAAGCGGCCATCGAATTGGAGCCGGCCCAACCGGCAGAGAGAGGGGACTTCCATCATGCACACCGCCATTTCCGCCAAGCTCATCAACATCACCGCCGCTGCCTTGACTGGTGCAGCACTGCTGCTCGGCGCCGGCTCGGGCGCGGCGCACGCCGCCAACAAGATCGTGGCGCGTGTTTCGCTTTCGCAGCAGATCATGGAAGTTTCCGTCGATGGCCGGCCGACCTTCGCCTGGAAAGTCTCCACCGGCGACCGGGCCCATGTGACGCCGACCGGCTCGTTCAAGCCGACCCGCATGCATGAAATGTGGTATTCGAAGAAATACGACAACGCCCCGATGCCGCACTCGGTCTTCTTCAGCGGCGGCTATGCGGTGCACGCGACCTATGCGATCAAGCGCCTCGGCCAGCCGGCTTCGCATGGCTGCGTGCGGCTGCACCCTGACAACGCCGCCGATTTCTACCAGCTCGTCGAAACCTTCGGCGCGACCAACACCAGCATCGTCATCGTCAAGTAGCAGGCTGGAAACGATGGCGTGTCAGCATGCTGGCACGCCTTGAGGCTCCCGTCGGAAAACGCTGCGGTATCGAGCGCAGCTCGAACCGGGGTATCGAGCGCAGCTCGAACCGGATGTATTGAGTACAGCGCAAACCAGCGGTATCGAGCCCAGCCAAAAGAAAGAGGCCGGGAAATTCCCGGCCTCTTTTCTTTTACTTCCATCGATTTGCCCTGCGCATTTCCGGGCGGGACTCCCTCGACCGCCCTAGCTCGGCAGTGCCGGCATCAGCTTGGGATCCGGCTTCTCCGCCAAATGAGGCAGGTCCTTGCTGGCGATGAAGGTGTAGAACATGGGCACGACGAAGAGCGTGAACATGGTGCCGACCAGGATGCCGGTGAAGATGACCAGGCCCATCGAATAGCGGGCCGCCGCACCAGCGCCGCTGGACGTGATCAGCGGCACAACGCCAAGCGCCATCGCTGCTGTCGTCATCAGGATCGGCCGCAGGCGCACCTTGGCCGAAGCGATGATGGCGTCGCGCCGTCGCATGCCATGCTTTTCACGCTGCTGGTTGGCGAACTCGACCAACAGGATGCCGTGCTTGGTTATCAGACCGATCAGTGTGATCAGGCCGACCTGCGTGTAGATGTTGAGCGTGCCGAGGCCCAGATTGAGCGGCACGATCGCGCCGAAGATCGACAGCGGCACCGCCATCATGATGATCAGCGGATCGCGGAAGCTTTCAAACTGCGCCGCCAGCACCAGATAGATGACGACCACGGCGGCCGCGAAAGCGATCAGGATGGTGTTGCCCTGTTCCTTTTCCTGCCGCGATTGACCGGAATAGTCGAGGAAGAAAGTGTCGGGCAAGCTCTCCTTGGCGATGTCCTCCAGCGCCTTCAGCCCGTCGCCAGTGGTGACGCCGGGCAACGGAAGCGCCGAAATCGTCGACGAATTCAGCTGGTTGAACTGCTCGATTGCCGCCGGCGCCGCATTGGTCGAAATCTTGACCACCGCCGATAGCGGCACCATCTCGCCCGTCACGCTGCGCACGAAGTATTCGCCGAGCTTGTCGGGGTTGTCGCGAAACTCCTGCGGCACTTGCGGGATGATGTCGTAGCTGTTGGAGTCGCGGTCGAACTGCGCCACTTCGGCGCCGCCGACCAGCAAGGTCAGCGTGCGGCCGATATCGGCGATCGGCAGATTCAGCGCCGCGGCGCGGTCGCGGTCGATGGTCACCGTCACCTCCGGTGCGTCATAAGCCATCGAATTCTGCACGACGATGAAGCGGCCGGAGGCTTGCGCCTTGTTCTTGATCTGCTCGGCCACCTCGTACACTTCCGAGGAAGGGCCCGTCGAACGCACCACCATGGAAATGGGTAGGCCGCCGCCGGAGCCTGGCAACGTCGGCGGCGCAAAGACGAAAGCCTCGACACCGGCCACTTTGGCGATACGGGCCGTAATGTCGGCCTGCAGTTCCTTCGAATTGCGCTTGCGTTCCGCCCAGTCCTTGAAGGCATAGCCGACGAAGGCGCTGTTTGTCGTGCCGCCGAAGGCGACGGCCGAGAACTGCGCCCGTGTTTCGGGAATATCCCTCACCAGACCGAGGATCTGGTTGACATATGTCTCAGTGTAATCGGAGGTCGCATAACGTGGCGCCGTCACAATCGAGAGCAGAAAGCCCTGGTCCTCTTCCGGCGCCAGTTCGCTCGAGGTCTTGGTGAACATGAAGCCGGTGACACCGACAAGCGCAAGCACGATGATCAGCGTCAACGGGCGATAGTTGAGCGACCCGGTGACGGCCCGTTCATAGACATGCTCGACGCGCGCGAAGGTGCCGTCGACAATGCGCTGAAAACGGCCCGGCGTGCCGGACTTCAAGAGGCGTGCCGACATCATCGGGGTGATGGTGATGGCGATGACACCCGAGAGCACCACCGAGCCGGCGAGCGTGACCGCGAATTCACGGAACAGCGCGCCGGTGAGGCCGCCGGTGAAGGCCAGCGGCGCGAACACGGCGGCCAGCGTCATGGTCATGGCAACGATGGCAGACGCGATTTCGCGCATACCGCTGAACGCAGCCTGCATCGGCGACATGTGATCTTCTTCCATGTGCCGATGGATGTTCTCCACCACCACGATGGCGTCGTCGACGACCAGGCCGATCGCCAGCACCATGGCCAGCAGCGACAGGAGGTTGATCGAGTAGCCGACAGCAAACAAAAGGAAGCAGACACCGATCAGCGACAACGGGATGGTGATGATCGGCATCATCACCGACCGGAAGGAGCCAAGGAACAGAAGGATGACGACGATGACGATGGCAACCGCCTCGGCGATGGTCTTGAACACCTCTTCGATGGAAGCGCTGATCTGCCCGGTCGCGTCGTAGACGACCTCGATCGTCATGCCTTTCGGCAGCGTCTCCTGAATCTGCGGCACCAGCTTGGTGAGCGCAGCCGCCGTGGTCAGCGGATTGGCCGCCGGCGTTGGGAAGATGGCGAGGAAGGTGCCTGGCTTGCCGTTGAACGAGACCCTGGTGTCGGTGTTCTCGGCGGCGAGTTCGACGCGAGCCACGTCCCGCAACCGCACTACATTGCCGTCGGTAGAGCGCAGCGGCAACTCGGCGAATGCCTCCGGCGTCTGCAATGTCGAGCGCACGGTGATCGAGGAAACGACATACTCGTTCTGGGTGTTGCCGGGCGCCGACAGGAAGTTGGAATTGTTGATCGCCGTCAGCAGTTCGGAGGCCGTCACGCCGCGCGCGGCAAGCTTGACCGGATCGATCCAGACGCGCATCGAGTATTCCTGGGCGCCGAAGATCTGCACGTCGGCGACGCCTTCGACCGTCGACATGCGCGGTCTGATGACGCGCTCGATATACTCCGTCAGCTGCTCCTTCGTCATGTTCGGATTCTGCATCGAGATGTACATCATCGCGAACTGCTGGCCGGTGCCCTTGACGATGACAGGGTCCTTCGATGCGTCCGGCAAGGTGCCGCGCACGCCCTGGACCTTGGACAGAACTTCGGTCAGCGCGACGTCGGGGTTCGAGCCGAGCTTCATCTGCACCGTCACGGTGCTGGAGGACGGGCGGCTGGACGAGGTGACGTAGTCGATGTTTTCGGTCGAGGCGACAGCGCGAGCGATCGGGGCGGAAATGAAGCCCTGGATCAGATCGGCGCTGGCGCCCGGGTAGGCCGTGGTGATGGTGATCGCCGTTTCATCGACCTTCGGATACTGCCGGATCGACAGGTTGAAGATGCCCTGGAAACCCAGGAGCAGGATCATGCAGGCAAGGACCGTCGAAAGAACAGGCCGGCGAATGAAGAGATCTGAAAAGCTCATTGCTGGTCGGCCTGCTTGTTTGCCGATTTGGTCGGGTCGATGGTGTTGTCCACAACGACGGACATGCCGTTGAAGAGGCGGTTCTGACCGGCGGTGACGACCACGTCGCCGGCCTTCAGCCCCTCGACGATCTCGACCATGCCTTGATTGCGGCGGCCGGGCTTGACGAACACCTGCGACAGCACGAGCGCGGGCTTGTCACCTTCCGCCGCCGGCTTGGCCGCATCGGCAGCCTTGTCGGTTGGCTTCGCCGCGGCGGCAGGCTTGGCCGCATCAGCCGCCGGCTTCATGGCATCGGCCGGCTTGGTGTCCGCAGGCTTGGCATCAGCCGATTTATCGGCTGCCGGCGCCGCGGGTTTTTCATCCGGCTTGGCAGCTGGCGCCGCCTCGGCGGGCTTGGCCGGCTGCACCACGAAGATGTAGTCGCCATAGAGACTTGTCGTCAGCGCCGTCTGCGGCAAGGTCAGCACGTTCTGCTCTTCGGGCAGTTCGACACGCACCTGCACGAACTGGCCGGGGGTCAGCTTGCCATCGGGATTGGCGACTTCCGCGCGGATGTTCACCAGCCGGCTGGACGAGTCGATCTTCGGGTCGATGCCGCGAATGGCGCCTGCGAATGGCCTGTCCTCACCGCCAAAGCCCAATCGAACCGTCTGGCCTATCTTGAGCAAGGCGAGCTGCTGTTCGGGAACCGAGAAATCGACCCGCATCGTGTCGAGGTCCTGCAATGTCACCACGGCGGTGCCGGGCGCCAGATACTGGCCGATATCGATCTTCGGAATGCCCACCGTGCCGCCGAAAGGCGCCGTCAACTGCTTTTGCTCGAGCACGGCCTGCAGCTTGGTGACTTGGGAGGCCGAGGCCGAGGCCGCCGCACGCGCCGTGTCCAGCGTCGAGTCGGAGCCGACACCACGCTTGGTCAGTTCGATGGCGCGGGCAAGCGACGTCTGGTCGAGCGCGGCCTGCGCCTTCTGTGCGTCGAGGTCGGCGCGCTCGACGGCGTCATCGAGTTGCAGCAGAACCGCATTGTCCGCCACCTTCTGGTTGGCATGGAAAAGGATGTCCTTGACGATACCGGTGGTCTCGACTGTCAGGTCGACACCACGCACGGCCTTGACCGTGCCGATCGCCTCGACGCCCGGCGTCCAGGCCGAAGGCTTGGCGATGGTCGTCGACACGGTTGCCGCCGGCGGCTTCATCGATGCGAAGTACTGCTTGATGCCGTTGTCGCGCAGGAAGTTGAACCCGACGATCCCGCCGACCACGACGACGAGCAGGGCCAGAACCAGAACAATGATAAAGATACGGAGTATGCGCTTGAACAAAGAAGTCCCCTCAGTCGAAATCCGGCGCGAAGCGCGGATATCGGGACACATATCGACTGCGGGTCCCGATTTCAAATTATGGCGGTCTTACTGTACCGTCTGGACGGTCTTGTCAATTGGGCCTAAGCTTGCGATGGGAGGCACCATGAGAGCCCAAAGACCGAATTCGCGCGAGAAGATTCTCGCTGCGGCGGCTGATGTTGCCCGGGAATCCGGACCAGGCAGCCTGTCGCTGGATGCCGTCGCCAGTCGTGCCGGCGTGTCGAAGGGAGGGCTCCTTTACAACTTCCCGACCAAGGCCAAATTGATGCAAGGTCTGGTCGAAGGCTATCTGCGTGAGTTCGAGCAAGCGCTGGAAGCCGCCCGCACAAATGACAAGGACGAAAATCCCTTGGCCGTCTACATCAGGCTGTCGGCCAATGATTGCGAGGAAAAGCAGCCGTCGGCGTCCTGGATCTTCTCGGCCATCGCCGAGGATCCCGATTTCATGATGCCGATAAAGACCTTCAAGCGGCAGCTTTTCGAGCGGCTGAAGGGCGAGACGCCGGATCTCAAATCGCTGTTGATCTGCTATCTTGCCATCGAGGGATTGCGCAGCATGAACCTCTTCGATTCGGATGTCCTGTCGAAAGACGAGCGCGAGCTGCTGGTATCGTCCCTGCTCGAGATTGCCAAATAGGCGTCGCCCACCTGCTTTTCGGCAGGCCTGTTCATGAACGCGGCGTTCGCCGGCGTCACACAGGGTTCATCGTGCGGACATAGCGTCTTCCCAGGTTCTTTGCTGCAATGCATCTGGAGTGGGACATGGTGGATATAGTTTCTAGCGAGGCGGGCATTCCAAGACCGGATCATCCGCTGGATCAATCGGGCAGCGCGAAGTGGTTCCTGCCCGCCTTCGGCGTGCTGGTGCTCGTCGGCATCGTCTATGTCGGCTACGCGCTCAGCCAGGATCTTGCGGTGGCCAAGACCGTGCCGTGGATCCTGCTCGGCATCGCCTTGCTGATCGCGCTCGGCTTCGAGTTCGTCAACGGCTTCCATGATACCGCCAATGCGGTGGCGACGGTTATCTACACGCGCTCGATGCCGGCCGAATTCGCCGTCATGTGGTCGGGCGCCTTCAATTTCCTCGGGGTTCTCACCTCCAGCGGGGCGGTCGCCTTCGGCATCTTGTCGCTGCTGCCGGTGGAACTGATCCTGCAGGTCGGCTCGTCCTCGGGCTTCGCCATGGTGTTCGCGCTGCTTGTGGCGGCGATCCTGTGGAATCTCGGCACCTGGTTCCTCGGCCTGCCGGCGTCGAGTTCGCACACCATGGTCGGCTCGATCATCGGCGTCGGCCTTGCCAACCAGTTCATGGCACCAGCCGGCAGCGCCACCAGCGGCGTCGACTGGTCGCAGGCGACCAATGTCGGCGTCACCCTGCTGGTGTCGCCGATCATCGGCTTCTTCGCCGCGGCGATCCTGCTTTATGCGATGAAGCTGCTGGTGCGCAATCCGGCGCTCTACGAGGCGCCGAAGGGCAACACGCCGCCGCCATGGTGGATCCGTGGCCTGCTGATCTTCACCTGCACCGGCGTCAGCTTCGCGCACGGCTCCAATGACGGACAGAAAGGCATGGGCCTGATCATGCTGATCCTGATCGGCGTCGTGCCGACGGCCTATGCGCTGAACCGCACCCCCGACATCAACTATCTCGAAGCCTACAAGTCTGCCTCGGTCAGCGTCGAAACGGCCTTGGGCAAATATGTCAAGCCCGGTGTCGTTGTTGCCGATGCCAAGGCAGCCGTCCAGGAAGCCGTGCGCACCAGGACCTGGAATGACCAGACGACGGTTGCTCTGCAGACCTACATCCACAACACGACGGCTGGCCTGCAGCCCTATGCCTCGGTCGAAACGGTGCCGACCGATCTGGTCAGCAACGCCCGCAACGACATCTATCTGATCGGCGAGGCGCTCAAGCTGATCGACAAGAAGCAGCTGCTGCCGATGGAGGCGGCCGATCTGAAAGCGGTCACCGACTATCACAAGGCCGTCGACAACGCGACGAAGTTCATTCCGATCTGGGTCAAGGTCGCCGTCGCGCTGGCGCTCGGCCTCGGCACCATGGTCGGCTGGAAACGCATCGTCGTCACGGTGGGCGAGAAGATCGGCAAGAGCCATCTGACCTACGGCCAAGGTGCGGCGGCCGAACTCGTGGCGATGGTGACCATCGGTATGGCCGACCGGCTGGGGCTGCCGGTGTCGACAACGCATGTGCTGTCGTCGGGCGTTGCCGGAACGATGGCGGCGAACGGTTCGGGACTGCAATGGGCGACGGTGCGCAATTTGCTGCTTGCCTGGGTGCTGACGCTGCCGTGCTCGATCACGCTCGCCTTCGTGCTGTTCATCATCTTCCGCCAGGTGTTTTGAGCGAAGCAGGCACTTTCAGAAAAAGGCAGCGCCGGTCGCCGGCGCTGCCTTTTTTCTATTCATTCCGAAGCGTCGCGGGACAGCACCCCCTCTGTCCTGCCGGACATCTCCCCCGCAAGCAAGGAGGGAGATCGATGCCGCCTCGACCTTCGCCAATCTCCGACGTCTCAAGGCTGGCGGGACGCATGAGCTGCCAATCTCCCCCCTTGCTGGGGAGATGTCCGGCAGGACAGAGGGGGGTGTGAAGGAACTCGACGGCGGGATTGTTTGGAACGGGACCTGCCCGTCGCATTTTCCTCGCCAGAGTCAGGTCGGATCTTCGCGATGCAGGTCGTGGATGGCGACGCCGTCGACATTGGTCGGCATCGTCAGCCATTCACGATGGCGCAAGGTGCGCTGCGTGTCTTCCAACCCTGTCTCCCAATGCTCGCGCATCGAGGTGCCTGAGAACTCATAGTCCTTGGCGTGACCCTCATAGCCTTTGTGCTGATAGATCAGGTGCACGATGTTGACGGTGCCGGCATCCGAATAATCCTCGATCAGCGCTTCCTCGGCCGGCGTCCGCAACTCCTTCGGCACCCGTTTCAGCGTATCGAGCAGGCGCATCTTGAGACCGTGGATGCGTTTGAAATTGTCGGTGTTCTGCCGTGTGCGGCTCGAATACATGATGTCCTTGTGGCGCGACAGCACGTCCGGCATGCTGCGCGGCAGGACGCCGCGCGCGCTGAACAGGTCGACCTGGAAAACCAGTGAGGAACGGTCCTCTTCCTGGTCGAGCAGATATTGCAGCGGCGTGTTGGAGACGATGCCTCCGTCCCAGTAATATTCACCTTCGATGCGGATCGACGGGAAGGCGGGCGGCAGCGCGCCGCTGGCCATGATGTGCTCCGGTTCGATGCGGACCTTGTCGGTGTCGAAATAGACGAAGTTGCCAGTCCGGACATTGACCGCGCCGACGCTCAGCCGCTTCTTGCCGTCGTTGAGGATATCGAAGTCGATCAGGCTTTCCAGCGTCTCCTTCAATTCGGCGGTGTTGTAGAAGCTGGTGGCGCCCTCGGCGCCGGGCTGCTCCATCCAGGGATTGGGATTGCGCGGCTTGAAGAAGCCGGGTTGGCCCATGACCATGGTCATCCACGAACTGGTGCGGTTGCGGATGTCGCGGTAGATGTCACCCTCGGGCGTATAGGCCCAGATCTTGCGGCCCGAAATCGTCTGCCAGAATTGCTCGAGTCGCTGCAGCCGGCGGCTCGATTCATTGCCGGCGATGATCGCCGCATTGATGGCGCCGATCGACACGCCGGAAAGCCAGCTTGGCTCGCAGCCGGCATCGGCCAGCGCCTGGTAGACACCGGCCTGATAGGCGCCGAGCGCGCCGCCTCCCTGAAACACCAGCGCGATGCGGTCATACTGCGCCGAGATCTCCGCGATGGTGGCGGTGGCCTCTTTCTTGCGATTGCGTTCGAGCACGGCTTTGGTCTCCGACTTCTGTTTGGGCATGATCTCTGGACAAACAGTCCCGTTTGTCCGAGAAAACCGGTTCCCGCTTTTCGGGATCATGTCTGAATGGCTGATGCGCTCAGGTGCGGTCGGCGAGATAGTCGTGAACCACTTCGCCCAGGCCAAGCGTCAGATCGGCGGTGAAGTGGACGGCGGACACGATGTCGAGCACCGGCAGCCGCGCCACGTCGGCCATGACGTGCGGCCGCAAATCGAGCGCAGCGGGCGCGGTCCAGGCTTCCTTCAGCGTGATGTCGGTGAGGTGATAGCGGACCAACTCGCAGATGCGCGGCGTGCCGTCGACGTGCGGGATGATCTTGATCAGGAAATTGGGCCCGGCCAGCGAAGCGAGGACAGAGCCGTGATCGGCTTCCTTGTGCTTGTAGCCCATCGTGCCGGTGGCGCACCGAACGCTGCCATAGTGCAGCGTGCCGACGATCACCTCGCCTTCATGGACGATCTTGGGGTTGGCGAGCTTCTTGGGAAAGCCCCACAGTTCGCGGCCGCCGGCGATCGGTGCATCGTCGTCGAGATACATCGAGTGGACGTAGGCGCCATGCTCACCCTTGTAGCGCACCGGGATGACCTGGCCGCTCTCGGTGTAGTCGCCGAAGCCGGTTGAATCCGGCATGCGGATGAATTCGTATTTGACCAGCGGCTCGTCGATTTCCAGCGGCTCCGGCACGACCGCCTCGAGGGCCTCGCGTGTCGTGCGGTAGGTGATGATGACATATTCGCGGTTGAAGAAACGGTACGGCCCGGGCGGGAAGGATGGGTTGGTCAGCGGCATCGCATAGGCGCGCTTCACGACATCGGCGATCTGCAAGGCTATAGCCCCATTCGGTTCAGGAATGACTGCGCGAATGCGCTCCGGATTATGTTGCACGGCACCATGACAGTGCCGTGTCAGCCGCCTGACAGCCCTTCCAATTGGCCCGTCGGCGCCGTCGCTGCCCTGTAATCGCGCCGACATATGGCTGTGGCATTGTCATGGTGCGGCGCACAAAGCCGCCTCGTTCGTTCCCTCCCACCTCCTGCGAGATCATCATGGGTTTCCTGTCTTCGAAGAATGCGCTCGTCACCGGTTCGACCAGCGGCATCGGCCTGGCCATAGCCCGCGCCTTTGCCGCCGAAGGCGCCAATGTCACCATCAACGGTCTTGGCGATGCCGTCGCCATCGAGCAGGAGCGCACCGGCATTGAAACGGATTTCGGCGTCAGGTGCCGCTACTCCGATGCCAACATGATGGACGGCGCGGCGGTGAGCGCCATGGTGCACGAGGCGGAGCAAGCCTTCGGCAGTCTCGATATCCTGGTCAACAATGCCGGCATCCAGCATGTCGCGCCGATCGAGGAGTTTCCGGACGACAAATGGGAAGCCATCATCCGCATCAACCTGCTCGCCGCGTTCTACGCCATCAAGGCGGCACTGCCGGGCATGAAGACGCGCAAATGGGGCCGCATCGTCAACACCGCATCGGCGCATGCGCTGGTCGCCTCGCCGTTCAAGTCCGCCTATGTCGCGGCCAAACACGGCATAGCGGGCCTGACCAAGACAGTGGCGCTTGAAGCCGCACAGGACGGCGTCACCGTCAATGCGATCGCGCCGGGCTATGTCTGGACGCCGCTGGTCGAAAGGCAGATCCCGGACACGATGAAGGCGCGCGGCATGACCGAGGAACAGGTGAAGCACGATGTGCTGCTCGCTGCCCAGCCGACCAAGGAGTTCGTCACCGTCGACGAGCTTGCCGCGCTGACGCTGTTCCTGTGTTCGGATGCGGCCAGGCAGATCACCGGCACGACCTTGCCGATGGACGGCGGCTGGACCGCACAGTAGCGTAGTCGAGGCGTTTCGTTTGCCGGCCGATGCTTGCGGACGGCAGTTGGCAGGCACTCCGGGCAGGTTCATGAAAGTCATCCAGGTCTCCGATCCGCATCTGATGACGCCGGGCGGTCGTCTGCACGGCTCAGATCCGCTCGCCAGGCTGGGAAGCCTGCCTTGCCGATATCGGCAAAAACCATGCCGACGCCGAACTGGTGGTGATTTCCGGCGACCTCACCAATGAAGGCGAGCGCGCCGCCTATGCGGCGTTGCGGGAGAGACCGGTAGGGCTCGTTGGATGGGGTGATCGCTCACTTTCACGATTTCCCGGTGTCGGATCGAGTTCTGTAGGGCCCTTGCATTCCGAAAATAGTCGACGGCGATGGCGAGGCGGCCGTCTGTTCGCGCGCGGCCTTGCCACGCGGCCGCGGTTGCGTCACGGGGCCTTTCCGGCTCCTGCGGAGCCGCCGGGAAAAGAGCCTTAAAAAGCAGGCCAATTTGGACATTAGTCTTGACAGAAATACAGATGTTCAATACCCGTCAGGCAATCGAACAAGCCTGCATCATGGGAGGAACGAGCGGTATGGCTTCCAATGTTTCGTTGACGGGCCTTGCCCGCGATCTCGAGGAACGCGCCAAGTCGGGCAAGCCTATCCGCATCGGCTTGATCGGCTCGGGCGAGATGGGAACCGACATCGTCACTCGCGTCGCCCATATGTCGGGCATCGAGATCGGCGCCATTTCCGAGCTGAACCTGCCTGCCGCCAGCAAGGCCGTCGATATCGCCTTCCAGGAAACCGGGCACGCGCGCGAAGTCTCGAGCGCGTCCGCGATGACGGCGGCGATGGAAGCCGGCAAGGTGGCGGTCACCAACGATGCCAGCCTTGTCATCAACAATGATCTGATCGACGTCGTCATCGACGCCACCGGGGTTCCCGCCGTCGGCGCCGAGATCGGGCTGCGCGCCATGGAACATGGCAAGCATCTGGTGATGATGAATGTCGAGGCCGATGTGACCATCGGCGCCTATCTGAAGAGCGAGGCCGACCGGCTCGGCGTCACCTATTCGCTGGGCGCCGGCGACGAGCCGTCTTCCTGCATGGAACTGATCGAGTTCGTTTCGGCGATGGGGCATCCGATCGTTGCCGCCGGCAAGGGCAAGAACAATCCGCTCAACATCGACGCCATTCCCCCAGACTATGAGGAGGAAGCCAAGCGCCGGCATATGAATGTGCGGATGCTGGTCGAATTCGTCGACGGATCCAAGACCATGGTCGAGATGGCGGCAATCGCCAATGCCACCGGCCTGGTTCCAGACAAGGCCGGCATGCACGGCCCGGCGGCGACGCTTGGCGAATTGTCCAAGGTGCTGGTGCCACAGAAGGATGGCGGCGTGCTGTCAAAGGTCGGCGTCGTCGACTATTCGATCGGCAAGGGTGTCGCGCCAGGCGTCTTCGTCGTTGCCGATATGTCGCATCCGCGCATCTCCGAGCGCATGGAAGATTTGAAGATGGGCAAAGGCCCGTATTTCACTTTCCATCGTCCCTATCACCTGACCTCGCTCGAAGTGCCGCTGACCTGCGCGCGCGTCGTGCTCTACGGCAAGGCCGACATGGTGCCGTTGGCCAAACCGGTCGCCGAGGTCTGCGCGGTGGCCAAGAAGGACATGAAGCCGGGCGAGAAGCTCGATGCGATAGGCGAATATTGCTACCGCGCCTGGATCATGACTACGCCTGAGGCGCGCGCCGCCAAGGCCATTCCTTGCGGTCTGCTGCAGGGCGGCTCGGTCACTACGCCGATCAAGAAGGGCGAGCTCATAACCTACGCCAATGCAGCGCCCGCGGCGGGCTCCAAGATCGCCGAACTGCGCGCCCGCCAGGACAAGCTCGTCTATGGGACCGTGGGAGCGTGATCATGGCCACCGCCAGCAAAGCCGTCACTGACAGTCGCGCCAATCTGCCCTTCGTCTACCGCCATTACAGCGCCGAGCAACTCAGGGAGGTGCTCCACAAGATGTACCTGATCCGGCGCTTCGAAGAGGGCGCGGAGGAGTGCTACACGCGCGGCCTCATCCACGGCACCATGCATTTGTCGATCGGCCAGGAAGCCAGCGCCATGGGCATCTGCATGCCGCTTGCCGAGGATGACCAGATCACCTCGACGCATCGCGGTCATGGCCACTGCATTGCCAAGGGTGCCGAGGTCAAGCGCATGTTCGCCGAGTTCTTCGGCAAGACCACAGGCTATTGCAAGGGCCGTGGCGGCTCGATGCACATCGCCGATGTCGGCAAGGGCAATCTCGGCGCCAATGGCATCGTCGGTGGCGGTATCCCGATCGCCGTCGGGGCGGCATTGTCCTCCAAGATGATGAAGACCGGCAAGGTCGTGGTCTCCTTCTTCGGCGATGGCGCCAACAATGAAGGCGCTTTCCACGAGGCGCTCAACATGGCGGCGGTCTGGAAGCTGCCTGTCATTTTCGTCTGCGAGAACAATGGCTATGGCATGTCGACATCGACAGCCCGCTCGACCGCGGTCAAGAACATCGCCGAGCGCGCCGCCGCCTATTCGATGCCGGGCGTCATCGTCAACGGCAACATCTTCTCCGAGGTCGCCGAGGCGTCTCATCAGGCTATCGCCCGAGCCCGCGCCGGCGAGGGGCCGACGCTGATCGAGTCCAAGACCTACCGCCATCGCGGCCATTCCAAGAGCGACCGCAACCGCTATCGCACCAAGGAAGAGATCGAGGACTGGATGTCGAACCGCGATCCGATCACCCTGTTCGAAAGCGAGCTCAGGGAATTCGGCTTCATCGACGACAAGGGCATCGAGGCCATTCGCGATGCCGTGGCGCAAGAGATCGCCGAGGGCATCGAGTTCGCCAAGGCGAGCCCATCGCCCGATATCAGCGAGACCGGAAATTACGTGTACACGGAGCAGGCGTGATGGACGCGATGGTGCGTGAACTGAGCTACGCCCAGGCGATCCAGGAGGCCATGGCGATCGCCATGGACATGGACGAACGCGTTTTCCTGATGGGCGAGGATATCGGTGTCTATGGCGGCGCCTTCCAGGTCACCGGCGACCTGGTCGAACGTTACGGCGCTGACCGCGTCATCGATACGCCGATTTCGGAACTGGGCGGCGCGGGCGTAGCGGTGGGCGCTGCCCTCACGGGCATGCGGCCGATCTTCGAGTTCCAGTTTTCCGATTTCGCCACGCTCGCCATGGAGCAGATCGTCAACCAGGCGGCCAAGATGCGCTTCATGCTGGGCGGCGAGGTTTCGGTTCCCGTGGTGATGCGCTTTCCCGCCGGTTCCGGCACCGGGGCGGCCGCTCAGCACAGCCAGAGCCTCGAAGCCTGGCTCGGCCATGTGCCGGGTCTGAAAGTCATCCAGCCGGCGACCCCCTATGATGCCAAGGGTATGCTTTTGGCGGCGGTCGCCGATCCCGATCCGGTCATGATCTTCGAGCACAAGCTGCTCTACAAGATGAAGGGACCGGTGCCCGAAGGCTATTACACCGTGCCGATCGGCAAGGCCGATATCCGCCGCGAGGGCCGGGACCTGACCATCGTCGCCACCTCGATCATGGTGCAGAAGGCGCTCGACGCGGCTGCCGCGCTGGAGAGCGAAGGCATCGACGTCGAAGTCGTCGATCTCCGGACCATCCGGCCGATGGACAAGCAGACCGTTATCGACAGCGTCAAGAAGACGTCGCGGCTGTTATGCGTCTACGAAGCGGTCAAGACGCTGGGCATCGGCGCCGAAGTCAGCGCCATGATCGCCGAGAGCGAAGCGTTCGACTATCTCGACGCGCCGATCGTGCGGCTGGGCGGCGCCGAAACGCCGATCCCCTACAATCCTGAACTCGAGAAGGCGACGGTGCCGCAAATTCCCGACATCATCACCGCCGCGCGCGACCTCGTGAAAGGGGTCCGCTGAGAAATGCCGACCGAAGTCATTCTTCCCAAGGTCGACATGGACATGGCGACCGGACAGATCTCGCGCTGGTTTGCCGAGGAGGGCGCGCACGTCAAGAAGGGCGATGTGCTGTTCGAGATCGAGACCGATAAGGCGGCGATGGAAATCGACGCGCCGGCCAGCGGCGTCCTGCGCGATGTCACCGGCAAGGAGGGTGTCGATATTGCGGTCGGCGCTGCCGTGGCGTGGATTTATGCCGACGGTGAGGCCTATGGGGCTGATGCTGCTGCGGCAAAGCAGGACATCGCGCCAATCTCCCCACCCGTGGGGGAGATCTCGACGAAATCGACAGAGGGGGTCGCTGCCCCCCCAATGTCTCATTCTGTCACGCCCCCCTCTGCCCTGCCGGGCATCTCCTCCACAAGGGGGGAGATCGGCCAATCGCCATCTGTTGCGCGCGCTACACCTTTGGCTCGCCGTCTGGCCCGTGAGGCCGGCCTTGCCCTCGCAAGCATCACGGGCACAGGCCCGCATGGCCGTGTGGTGAAGGCCGATGTCGGCGCGGCAATTGCCGGCGGCGTTAAAGCTGCGCCGGCGGCTAAAACGGCACCCTCGACTGTTCCCGAAGCTTCGGTAACCGCTGCCGCTCCCACGGTGAAGGCGATGTCGGACGATCAGGTGCTGAAACTGTTCGAACAGGGCTCCTACGACCTCGTCCCGCATGACAATATGCGCAAGACCATTGCGCGGCGCCTGGTCGAGGCCAAGACCACCATTCCGCATTTCTACCTGACGCTTGATTGCGAACTCGATGCGCTGCTGGCGTTGCGCACGCAGATCAATGCGGCGGCTCCGGTGAAGAAGACCGGCGAGCAGTCCAACGGGGGCGAGGCGCCGGCCTACAAGCTGTCGGTCAATGATATGGTGATCAAGGCTATGGCCATGGCGCTGAAGGCGGTGCCGGATGCCAATGCGTCATGGACCGAAACCGCCATGGTCAAGCACAAGCATGCCGATGTCGGCGTTGCCGTGTCGATCCCGGGCGGGCTGATCACGCCGATCATTCGGCATGCCGACGAAAAGACGCTGTCCACCATCTCCAACGAGATGAAGGATCTGGCCAGCCGCGCCCGCAGCCGTAAGCTGAAGCCGGAAGAGTATCAGGGCGGCACCACAGCGGTGTCCAACCTGGGCATGTTCGGCATCAAGGACTTTGCCGCCGTCATCAACCCGCCGCATGCGACCATCCTGGCCGTCGGCGCCGGTGAGGAGCGGGCGGTGGTCAAGAACGGCGAGATCAAAATCGCCACCGTGATGTCGGTGATGCTGTCGACCGACCATCGTGCAGTCGACGGTGCGCTCGGCGCCGAACTGCTGGTCGCCTTCAAGCGCCTGATCGAGAATCCGATGGGCATGCTGGTCTAGGTCCTGTGGGAAGCCGGCGCCAAATCATGCGCCGGCACACAAATAGAAACGACTTGTCAGGCGCCGACCCTTGACCCATGTTCTATCCGGATTGCGATCCAGGGAGGCCAAATATGCCTGCATTCGACCCATCTGACGTCAAAACCCTGTTCGGCAAGGTCATGGGTGCGTCGCCCTCCGACATCAAGCTGGTGGCGCAGCGCCTGCACGACCACGCCTTCGAGCCGCGCATGTCGGCGGAAGAGACCAGGCAGCTCGTCGCCAGCCTCGGCTATGACAGCCTGGACGCGTTCTGCGCCGACATCGGCTTGCCCATGCATATCGCCGAGCGGTGGGGCCGTTTTGGTGTTTCCGGCGAGATGAAGCAGGTGTTCACACTGCTGGCGGCGCAGCGCAAGCGGGTGGCCGAGGCGATCGCCGAATTCGAATCCATGACCCATGTCGGCGTCGAGGATTATTTGCGCGAACGCGGACTCATTTAGCGGGAAACGCCGGAGCCAGTCGAACCGGCTCAGCCGCCCTTGGCAAGCAGTGCCGTGGCGGTATCGCTGTCGGTGATCAGCACATTGGTGCTGACGGCTTTCAGCGCGGCGAGGATCGCCGCGACTTTCCGCTTGCCGCCCGCGGCGAGAACAACATTCGGCACGTTGCTGACCACATCGAGATCGATGGCCATGACGCGGCCGTTGACCTCGTGGTCGACCAGCCTGCCGGCGGCATCGACGAAATAGCACAGCATGTTGGCGACCGCGCCCTTCGCTTTCAACGGAGCGATCAGCGATGACGGAACGATGCCGTGCCGGAAGATGGTGGCGTCCGGCGACATGTCGCCGACGGTGAGCAGCGCGATGTCGGCGGCGGCCGCGCGTTGGCGTACATCCTGCAGGGTCGGCTGCGCCCAGAGGAGATCGCGCAGCGAGGAATTGTCGACCGTCACCGGCGCGGTGATCTGATAGCTGTCGACCTCGAAGACATCGGCGACCTTGGCTGCGACAATCGATGGATTGATCCATTGCGAGTGCGGCAGGCTGCCGACGAGCGCCACCACGCAGGCACGCTTCAATTGCCGGCGGGCAAGGAAGCCGAGGCTGGCATGCAGGGTCGCGCCGCCACCGATGGCCAGCGTCATGCCGTCCTGCATCTGCTCGCCGAGATAGGCCGCGACGGCATGGCCGATGGCCTTCTCCAGATGGTCATGCGCCGAAGGCGTCGGGATGACGACGGCGGCATTCAGACCCCAGCGTTTTTCCAGTTCCCGTTCGAGCGCCACCTGCCCGGCGGTCGGCGCGTTGATCATGGTGACGACAATGCCCTCGGCGGTGCAGGAGGCCAGCGTACGCATGACCTTCACCCTGGAGACGTCGAGCTTTTCGGCGATCTGTTCCTGGGTGAAACCTTCGACATAGTAGAGCCATGCCGTCTTGACGGTAAGGTCCGACGAGACCATCGGCAGGCGAGCCTGTCTGGGTTTTTCCGTGGTCATCGGTTCCTGTCCCTCATGAGCCGTGGCCTGACCGGTGCTCATCAAGGAAACAGCGGCCGGATGTCAACTGATGCCGGATCTCCGGCGTGTCGATTGTCGCACATTTCTGTTCATTTGTAATTGACATCGTACATATGAACATATTTTGTGGGTTTCACGCGCTGTGTCATCCACCAGTCATATGCGCCGTGCAGGGAGGAAGAGACGGGAGCCGGCCAGAGCCGGACCGGTCATGCACAGAAAGACAGGAGGTCTCATTGAAGACGCACTTCATCAAGCTGCTGGCCAGCCAGCTGGCGCTCGCGGCAACTTTGTTTGCCGGCGTGGCAAACGCCGACACACTGACGCTCTATACGTCCCAGCCGGAAGCCGACGCGGCCAAGACCGTGGATGCCTTCAAGAAGGCGCAGCCGGGTATCGATGTGAATATCTATCGCTCCGGAACGAGCGACATCCTGACCAAGATGGCGGCCGAGTTTGCCGCCGGCAGCCCGCAGCCCGACGTGCTTCTGATCGCCGACGCGGTCTCGATGGAGCTGTTGAAGAAGGACGACCGGCTGCTGCCCTATCCCGAGGCAAAGCTCGACGGCATCGAAGCGGATGCCTATGACGCCGACAAGACCTATTTCGGCAGCAAGCTGATCACCACCGGCATCGTCTACAACACCGCGGCGGCCGAGAAGCCGCAGCATTGGGCCGATCTCGCCAAGCCCGCCTATGCCGATGGCCTGGTCATGCCGAGCCCGCTCTATTCGGGTGCGGCCGCATACCTGCTTTCGGGCTTCGTCGGCGACGCCAATTATGGCTGGGATTTCTTCCAGAAGCTGAAGACCAACAACACCGTCAGCGTGCGCGGCAATGGTGCGGTGCTGAAGTCGGTGGCGTCAGGCGAAAAGCCCTATGGCATCCTTGTCGACTTCATGGCGATGAACGCCAAGAAAAAGGGTTCCCCGGTCGAATTCGTATTCCCCTCTGAAGGTGTGCCGGCAGTGACGGAACCGGTCGCCATCATGAAGACCGCCAGGAATGTCGATGGCGCCAAGAAGTTCGTCGACTTCATTCTTTCCGATGACGGCCAGAAGCTTGCGCTTTCGATGGGCTATCTGCCGGCGCGCGCCTCGGTCGGCCGCCCCGAATGGCTGCCGGAGGGCGTCAAGGTCAAGGTGATGCCGTTCGACACCAAGGCAATCGTCGCCAAAACCGACGCCGACAAGGCGAAGTTCTCGGAACTGTTCGGCGGCTGAGCCGGCAATCCAGTCGGGGATGCCGTCCCAGCGGCATCCCCGATGGGCAAAACCCCGATCGCATCGGCTGATCGACCCAGGAACGCAATCATGTCAACACGGATCAGGGAAAGCCGGGGCCAGGAAATGGTCCTGACGGCGGCGGTAGCCATCGTCATCGTCCTGCTTTCGCTGCTGCCGATGCTGCGCCTGATCAAGGAGATCGTGGCACCCGGCGGCACGCTGTCGACCGTCGCGATAAAGGCGGGGCTCGCCAGTCCGGCGACCTGGATCGCCACCTGGCACACACTGGCCGTCGGTATCGGCGGCACCCTGCTTGCGGTGCTGTCGGGAACGCTGGTGGCCGTCCTCGTCACCCTGACCGACATCCGTGGCCGCAGCGCCCTGGTGCTCTGCTACGTCATGCCCTTGATGATCGCGCCGCAGGTGACGGCGCTGGCCTGGCTGCAATTGTTCGGCCCGGCAAGTCCGTTCCTCAAGCTGTTCGGCGCGGCACCCCCGCTTGGCACCAGGAACCCGCTCTATTCCACTTCAGGTATCATCCTGCTGCTCGGCGTGCAGTATGGGCCGCTGGTCTTCCTGCTGGTGCGCGCCGGCCTGCGCAAGCTGCCGCGCGAACTGGTCGAGGCGGCGCGGGCCGGTGGCGCCGGCTGGTTCACCGTGCTGGTCACCATTGTGCTGCCCTTGATGACGCCGTCGATCATGGCGGCCGCCGCACTCGCCTTCGTCTCCTGCGTCGGCAATTTCGGCATTCCAGCCTTTCTCGGCATTCCCGCCAACTATCTCGTGCTGCCGACCTTGATCTATCAACGGCTGGCCGGCGGCGGCCCTGCCGTGCTCGGCGAAACCGCGTTCCTGTCGGTGCTGATCGGCATCATCGCCATGGCTGGCATCCTTGCCCAGGAGATCATGAGCCGCCGCCGCGACTATCGCATCAGCTCCACGTCGCTTTCGGCCGAGCCCTATGAGCTCGGCCGCTGGCGGCACGCCGTGCAAGCCGGCATGTGGCTGCTGATCATCGCCGTGCTGTTCCTGCCGCTGTTCGGGCTGGTTCTGACATCGCTGGTGCCGGGCTACGGCATCGCGCTCACCGCCAAGACGGCGACGCTCGATAATTATCGCTTCGTGCTGTTCGAGCATGACGCCGCCAGCCGCGCCTTCTTCAACAGCTTCTGGCTGTCGATCACCGCGGCCTTCTTCGCGGTCCTGGTCGCAGTGCCGATCGGCTATCTGATCGCCTGGGGCAAGCAGCGTTGGGTGCGGCTGCTCAATCTGTCGGTCGAACTGCCCTATGCCTTGCCCGGCGTGGTGCTGGCGATCGCCTCGCTGCTTCTGTTCCTGCGGCCGATCCCGCTCACCGGCATCCAGCTCTACAACACCGTCTGGATCATCCTCTACGCCTACCTCGCCCGCTTCCTGGTGCTGGCATTGCGGCCAACCATCAGCGGCTATCACCAGATCGACCGGGCGCTGGAGGAAGCTGCCCAGGTGGCGGGCGCCGGGCTGTTCACGCGCATGCGCACGATCATCTTTCCCTTGGTGGCACCGGCGGCGATCGCCGGCGGCCTGCTGATCTTCATGACGGCGCTGAGCGAGCTCACCGTTTCGGCGCTGCTATGGTCGTCGGGCTCGGAAACGATCGGCGTGGTGATGTTCTCCTTCGAGCAGGGCGGCGATTCCAACTACGCGGCGGCGATGTCCGTCATCACCGTGGCGGTCACTTTCGTGCTGATGCTGGTGACCAATCTGCTTGCCCCCTACCTTCCGACCGGAGTGCTGCCATGGCGCGATTGAGCCTGGACAATGTGACCAAGAGCTTCGCCAATTTCGATGCCGTCAAGGAGGTGTCGATCGATGTCGGCGACGGCGAGTTCCTGGCAGTGCTCGGCCCTTCCGGCTGCGGCAAGACGACGTTGCTGAGGCTGGTGGCCGGATTCGAGAAAGTGACTTCAGGCGAAATCCGCATCGGCAGCGAGGTCGTGTCGGGCAAGGGCGGCAGCGTCGCGCCGGAAAAGCGGCGCGTCGGCATCGTCTTCCAGAACTATGCGCTGTGGCCGCATATGACGGTGGCCGAGAACATCGGCTATTCGCTGAAAGTGGCGAAGCTCGACAAGGTCGCCGCCCGCCGGAAGGTTGAAGACGCACTCGCCCTGGTCAATTTGCAAGGGCTGGGCGAGCGTCGGCCGGCCAATCTTTCCGGCGGCCAGCGCCAGCGCGTGGCATTGGCGCGCTGCCTAGTCGCGGCGCCCTCGCTGGTTCTGTTCGACGAGCCGCTGGCCAATCTCGATGTGCATCTGAGGGCCTCGATGGAGGACGAGTTCGCGTCCTTCCACAAACGCACCGGCACCACCATAGTCTACATCACCCATGATCAGGCCGAGGCGATGGCGCTGGCCGACCGCATCGCGGTGATGGATGGCGGGCGCCTTGCCCAGCTGGCGACGCCGCGAGAACTCTATCATGAGCCGGCAAATGAAATGGTGGCGTCCTTCATTTCGCAAGGCATTTTGCTGCCCGCGGATGTGTTGAGCGCGGAAGAAAGAGGGCACTGCAAGGTCCGGGTTCTCGGCGCTGAACTGGTTGTCCGCTGCCGACCAGGCGAGCGGCCGCGAACTGGGGCAAAGGTCTGCTGCCGGTCGGCCGATCTCGACGTGTCGCCGGACGGCCCCGGCTTCGATGGCATGGTCAAGCGGGTGATCTACCAGGGTGGCTCGGCGCGCATCGAATTCACGCCTTCGACCAGTCCGGACCTCACCTTGCATTTCGAACAGCCCGACCCGGTTGTGCTGGAGAGCGGAGCCCAGGCGCGTCTGCGGATACGGTCCGGCTGGCTGATCCCGGCGGCGGGGGGAGCATCGTGATGATGCTCGATCTGCTCGGCGGCTTTGGCGAAAAGGGCCGCACCAGCCTTGCTGTCAGCAGCGGCAACGATCGCATCCTGCTCGACGTCGGCATCAAGGTCGGGGCCTCCGGCGCGGACTATTATCCGGTGCTGAACGGGTCGGTTGCCGATATAGACGCGCTGTTCGTCTCGCATGCGCATGAGGATCATATCGGTGCGCTGAGCTGGCTGCTGTCGCGCGGCTATGCCGGTCCGATCTTCATGACGGCCGAGACCCGAGACGAGGCGCCCGCCGCGCTCGCCGGCTATGCCGAGCCCGAGGATGTCAGGCGGTTCCCTTTTCCCGAAGACCGCATCGAATTGTTCGAGCCGGGCGACACATTGAACAGCGGCAACCTCACGATCCGGACGGGACGCTCCGGGCATGTCGTGGGCGGCGCCTGGTTTGCCGTGGACGACGGCGAGAGCCGCGTCGCCTATTCCGCCGATGTGGTGCCGGACAGCAATGTCTTCGTCATGGACACGATCCCCCACTGCGACCTGCTTGTTCTCGATGCGTCCTACGGCGCCGATCCGGTGCCGGGGACGGCGCGTGCGCGTGAAATCTCGCAGTGGGTTGCGAGGCATTCGGACGGGTGCCTTTTGCCGACCCCGCTCTCGGGTCGGTCGCTGGAACTGATCGCGGCCTTGCCTGGGCCGTTCGCCATCCATGCCGGCATGCGTTCGTCGCTGCAAGCGCAGATCGACGCCACGGCAGCCTTGTTGCCGGGCGTTTCAGCGTTGCTGCGCCGCCGCTTGCAGGAAGCAGCCGACTGGACCGATGCCGATCCCCTGCCGCCAATGCCGTTGCTGGCGGATGACGGCATGGGTGAAGCCGGCCCATCGTCGCGCCTCTTGCCGTGTGCCGACCATTTCGGTTTTCCGGTGCTGCTTACCGGCCATCTGCCGTCAGGCTCGCCGGGCGATCTGTTGCACAAGGCCGGCCGGGCGGACTGGGTGCGCATGCCGACCCATCCGACGCTGCCGGGCAATGTCGACATCTGGGGGAAGGCCGGCCATCCCGCCGCACTCGGTCATTCCTGCACGCCGGACCTTCTCGGCGATCTGCAAACCTACATCCCGTCGCTGCGAACGCAATGCCGCACCGGCCAGCGCATAGTGGTTTCGGAGGCAGGAAAACGATGAGAATTCTGATCTGCAACGACGACGGCATCGAAGCGCCGGGGCTTGCCCGTCTGGTCAATGCGGCCAGCGCGTTGAGCGACGATATCTGGGTGATCGCGCCCGACGGCAAGCGCACCGCTGCCGGCTCGTCATTGACGATTGCCAGGCCGTTGACCATGCGGCGCGTGAAACCGAACTGGTACTCCTGTTCCGGCACCCCGGCCGATTGCGTGGTAAGCGCTATGACCTGGCTGTTTGCCGATTCCGAGAAACCGGGCCTTGTGCTGTCCGGCGTCAACGATGGCCGCAACGTTGCCGAGGACCTTGCCTATTCCGGCACGCTCGGCATTGCGCGGGAGGCGACTTTCTGGGGCGTTCCAGCCATCGGCTTCTCACGCGTGAAAAATCCTGATTTCACCGATGGCGACGACCAATGGCTTGGCGCGCTGATCACTTTATTGTGGCACTCGCGCGCCGACTGGGCCGCTGAGGGGCATTGGCTGAGCATCAACCTGCCGACCTCGCTGCCGGCCGAAATCCGCCAACCGCGCATCGGCCGCGACAAGATCGCCCGCAAGGCCGAGATCTTGGAAAGCGATGGCGATCGCACGGTCATCACCGTGCCGCGCGGTCGGGCTCATGAGAGCCAGCCGGGCGACGAGAACGAGGCGATCGATGCCGGCTTCATCAGCATCAACCGGCTGAACTGGTTTGGCGAGACGCGGCTGGACGAACGGTTTCTGGACGGGATCCTGCGCCAGCGGCAAGCTGGCTGACCTCAGGTCTTCAATCGGATTGTAGAGCTGGTTTGAGTCGCGCCATACCTCACAGGCGCTGGTCTGCGCGTCGTCATCCGATCACCAACCTGTCAGCGGTTAAATCAAGCCAATCCACTACCTATGCTTGAAGCCGCCGCCATTTCATTCCACATCGGTGAGGATGAAGGGCGAGACAGGAGAACGGCGGCGGCATCTGCTGTGGGCTTTGCCCGCATCGCTGATCCTGCATGCGCTCATCGCGGCGTTTCTGGTCTATGGCCTGCCGAGACCCGAGCAGCAGCCGGTTCAGCAGGACCAACCCGTCAATGTCGCGATCGTGCCGCCACCCGAGAAGCCCAAGCCGAAACCTGCTCCAAAGCCACCGGAACCGACACCTGAAAAGAAGGCTGAAAAGCCGCCTGAACAAAAGCCGCCTCCGGAACCGCCGAAATCGCCAGACGACCAAGTTCTGAAGCGCGTCTTCCAGTACGGCCAGAAAGATACCGGGCCGGAGAAATCGCTCGACGGAAGCAGCGCTAAACCCAACACGCCGTCGCCGGCCAAGGATGAGGCGGCGAAGCCGCCTGTAGCACCGACACCCACGCCGACCCAGCCCGCCCCGGCTGCAACGCCACAGCAGAAGGCGGAGCCCAGCAAGCCTGACGAGAAGCCGGCCACCGTTGCGCCGGACGAAACGCCCGTGCAAGGCGAGGAGAAGCAGGCGACCGAGGACACTGACAAACAGCAGCCGGACAAACAAGAACCCGCACCGCAACCCGCCGAAAAGCAAGCCGCCGTGGCGCCAAAGCCATTGGCGGCTGAGACCGGTGATAAGCCGGCGCCTCCAGCCTCGACTGCAAAGGCAAAGCCCAAACCCAAACCTGCCAAGACAATGACGTTCAAACCCGCAAGAGCTTTCAAAGCGCCGATCGGGAATGCTGGAAGGTCAAATCCCACCAACAACGACGTTGCAGGATCGCCGATCTATTCCGGCCTTCCGGGCGTCAGAAAGCTTTACTCGCAGGGGGCAACCGGCAATGCGTTCGCTACAAGCTCCATGGAGAATGTGCCGCGCGGTCAGCGCGTGGCCACCCTTTGCGGCAATGTTCTAAGCCGGGAACTGCAAGGTGCCGACTATACGGTCAAATGGGTACCAACCATCACGCTGGACAAAGGCAATGTTCTCAATCCCGCCCAGGCGGCCTTCAGCACCAGAAACACCTGGTACAATCTAAACTTCCGGTGTGAAGTCGACCCTGATGCGACGAGGGTCCTATCCTTCAACTTCCGTGTGGGATCATTGGTCCCGGCTGGCGAATGGGCCGGTCGTGGATTCACCAAGTATCCGCTGAATTAGGCCGGCACGCCAAGCCCGAACAATTGCCGGCTGACTTCTTGCCAGTCGGCGCAGACGGAATCGGCACCGGCAGCCGTCAGCCGAGCGGCGTGCTCTGCATAGGTATGGCCGCCACCGGTGTAGCCGATCGCGGTCATGCCTGCGGCGACCGCGCCCTGGATGCCGAAGGGCGAGTCCTCGATGACGATGCAGTCAACGGGATTGGCGCCGATCTTGTCCGCCGCGAAGAGGAAGATGTCCGGCGCGGGCTTACCGTTCTTGACCATCGATGAGCTGTAGATCGCATCGCCGAAGAAACGCGTCAGTCCGGTCACGGCAAGGCTGTGGTTTATGCGCTCGACGGAGGAGGACGAGGCGACACAGCGGTCGCCCGCGAGCGTCTCGAGAAACGCAATGATTCCCGGTGTCGGCTTCAATTCCTGCGAGAACAGCACCTTGGTCTCGGCCCAGATGTCGCCGTCCGCCGCCGCCGGAAACTGGTGGCCGGTCAAATCCTTGATCCTGGCGATGATATCGGACTGCTTCATGCCGATGCATTGGGCGATGATGCTGGTGTTGACACCGGGCATGCCGTGCTTTTCGTAGACGCGCTCATAGGCGCGGGCGGCCAGAGGCTCGCTGTCGACAAGGACGCCGTCGCAATCGAAAATAATAGGCCTTGGTTGCGCCACGCGTTTCCCCTCTCGAGTCCATTTTCGCACATCGCTATCGGCAAAAAGTCAAATGTTCAATAGCGCGTGCGTTTTGGGGGCGCGAAGAGCGGGCTCAAAGCTGGCGCAACGCATCGCTCGCACGGGAAGACCCGAGCGCCCGTTGCATGGCTTGCCGGGACTGGGCGCGATCCGGGGTGATCCAGTTCGGTTCGGCGCCGAGAAAGCGGTCGAGGAAAGCCACCGCATAGGCCGGCATCTCGGTCACATTCTCGCGATAGGACCACCATGTGCGCAAATCGTCGGCGCATTTGTCGATGCCGGGTGCCGTGCCGAATTCCTGCTCGTGGATCGCCGAAATCACCGAGACGCAGTAGTTGGTGTAGAGGAAACCCTCCGGCCAGAAGCGGACGATTTCCAGCGTGCCGGCGTTCGTTTCCGTCTCGATCAGCTGCGTGAGGCCGGAGATTTCCCTGGCCGGCGCCTGTTTTATCAGTTCGCGCAGCACGAGGCCGGCGGCAAAGACGATGAAGTCGGCGCGGTCGATCGCGGCGAAGCGCTTCTGCGCCTCCATGATCTCGACCCAGTCGAGAAAGGCTCTGGTGAGCTTGGCCTCGTCGATCTCGAAGCGCACGCCGAACGTGTCCGAGACCACCTTCGCGCTGCCGCGAAAGGTGGCGCGGAACCAGCGCAACTGCCGCAGCCGATGGCGAAGATCGGGCATCAAGGCCAGTTCGTCCCTGAAGGGCAGATCCATCTTCCTCGTATCCTGTTTCCCGGTCAGCCTAGCACAACGGCGCCACGGCCGAAATCGGTCAGCGTCCCTGTGGATGACCGCAGCCGAGGCCAATATCATACATATTGACATTCTCGGAAACAAATGTTCTCACTTTGCTGTTGTCACGCGCTGGTCCAAAGTGCGGGTCAACTGAGGCTTCGGGAGGAGAACCGAATGGCGATTTGGCAGTGGGGACTGCTTCTGCTGGTTATTGTGTGGGCGCTGCAGTCGCTCGGCGTCTGGCTGCAGATGCGGCACTATTCGGATGTCTTCAGGGGCGTCACCGACCAGTACAAGGATGGCTTCGTCGGAGCCGGCAATTTTCGCGGTCGGTTGGCCAAGGGCACCATCGCGCTCGTCGTGGTGACACCTGATCTGGTCGTGCGCCGCCTGATGGTGATGAGCGGCCGTTCCGTCTTCACCAAGTTCAAAAGACATGAAGAATTCGAGGGTGTTCCCCTCGATCGACTCCGGTCCAACCCTGCAATCATGGGGGAGGGGGAACCCGGTGTGGCCGAGGCCGTGAAACGGGCGATCGAGCAGATCGACAAAACACGGTCGGAGCCGGGGAAGAAGCCGGGCCTGTCCGGTTTGAACGTAGCAAGGGCTTAGAGCCGGATGATTTCGGGCTCTGAATCAAAGGGATAGAGGACGCCGCGCACCGACTGGGATCAACCGGCGGGTGGCATAAGGAGGAGAAATGTCTGTATTTTCGTTGTTGGCGCAGCATGCCGACATGGCCGTGCACAATCTGCATGTCGCAGGTGCCATGGTCTCGGATGCCGCATTGCATGGCAAGCTCGCTGTCGAGCATGCCTCCGACCATCTCGTTGTCCTCGCACAAGCGGACAGCGGACCGATCACCGTCGATCAGTTCAAGGAAAAGCTGAAGGACGTCCAGCAGGAAGAGCAGCTCGGCTGGCTGACCGCCATCGGCAAGTACTTCATCGGCATCTTCCAGAAGGGCGGCGAGGTCTTCGCTGGCTTCGTCACCGGCATCATTCCGACGCTGGTGGTGCTGATGACGGCTTTCTATGCCGTCACAGAACTGGTCGGCGAAGAGCGCGTGCACGGCCTGGCGCGCGGCGCCGGCCGGATCGCGCTGACGCGCTACACGCTGTTGCCGCTGCTGGCGGTGTTCTTCCTCACCAATCCGATGGCCTATACGTTCGGATCGTTCCTGGAAGAAAAGCACAAGCCGGCCTTCTATGACGCGGCCGTGTCCTATGTGCACCCGCCGCTCGGCCTGTTCCCGCACATCAATCCCGGCGAATACTTCGTTTGGGGCGGCATTCTCGTCGCGCTGCTGGAGCTGGAAAAGAAGGGCGTCGTCGTCGCCGGCTACCACGTCAAGGTGGCGATCTGGTACGCCATCGTCGGCCTCGTCGTCATCCTGCTCAAGGGCATGCTGACCGAACGCATCACCGCTATCATGGCACGCCGCCAGGGCGTCGAGCTGTAAGGGCGGGGAGGACATCATGGCCAAGACATATAAAGCCGTAAAGATCTCCCAGGGCAAAACCGGCTGGGGTGGCCCGCTCATCATCGAGCCGACCGAACAGCGCAGCAAGGTGGTTTCCGTCACCGGTGGTGGCATTCACCCGGTGGCGCAGCTTATCGCCGACATGACCGGCGCCGAAGCCGTCGACGGCTTTAGGGCGCCGCCGATCGAAAGCGAGATGGCGGTTGTTGTCGTCGACTGCGGCGGCACCGCACGATGCGGCGTCTATCCGCGCAAGCGTATCCCGACCGTCAATCTGACGCCGGTCGGTCAATCCGGGCCGCTGGCCCAGTTCATCACCGAGGACATCTACGTTTCGGGCGTGAAGCCGGCCAACATCACAATGGCGGACGGATCCGAAACGATCACGACTGCAGGGGGAGCAGCAGCGATGAGTTCGAGCAGCAATGCGGCCGCGGCACCACAGCCGCTGCCGAGCGAAGGCGGGCTGATCGGCCTCATCAGCACGATCGGCCGCGTCATGGGACGTATCGTCGGCATCTTCTTCAATGCCGGCCGCCGCACCATCGATCAGGTCATCCGCAACGTGCTGCCGTTCATGGCCTTCGTGACCATGCTGATCGGTCTGATCCTGTATACCGGCATCGGCGATGTGCTGGCGCAGCCGATGGGCCCGCTGGCCAACAACATCGTCGGCCTGCTGATCATCTCGGCGATCTGTGGCCTGCCGTTCCTGTCGCCCATCCTCGGGCCAGGGGCTGTCATCGCGCAGGTCATCGGCGTCGCCATCATCGGCCCGCAGATCGCCAACGGCACGATTTCGCCGGCGATGGCACTGCCGGCGCTGTTTGCCTACAATACCCAGGTGGGCTGCGACTTCGTCCCCGTCGGCCTGGCGCTCGGTGAGGCCAAGCCGAAGACGATCGAGATCGGCGTTCCGGCGGTGCTCATCAGCCGCCAGATCATGGGCCCGGTCTCGGTGCTGATCGCCTGGGTCGTCAGCCTGATCGTGTTCTAAGGCAATTCCGGGAAAAGCGCGTAATGCTTTCCCTTGGAAATTGAGCCAAAACAAAGAGATAGAGCGGTTCACCGCTCTAGAAAAATTGAGAAAATGAGGTTCGCCATATGACGGTTCTGCTGAGAACACGGGTCACTGCCATCGGCCCCGAAGTGGCGGACCTTGCTGAAGGGGGCGTGGTCATCCTGTTTGCGGATGGCTCGCCGCCGGAGCTTGCCGAGGTTTCGGTGCTCCACAAGGCGGAGCAGGGACCAAGTGACGGAGCGCCCGCCAAGGGCGCTTCGATCACCCTCGGCCCGGTTGCCGCTGTTATCACAGCGGTCGGCTCCAGCGCGTGGAGCAAGGTGCTGGAAATGGGTCATGTCGTCATTTCGTTCAACGGCGCTACCGAGGCCGAGAGGCCGGGCGAGATCTGTGCATCGCAAGTCGACCCGCAAGCGCTCGTGGCCGCCCTGAAGACCGGCGCGATCATCACCATCGCCGCCTGACAGCATTCGCGCCGCGGCCTATGTTGGAAGCGGCGCCCAAAACCAGAGTATTTGCCATGGAACGCTCGACCATCGTCAGAGTGCATGAAGGTTTGCACGCCCGCCCCGCGACGCGGTTCGTGAAGCTCGCCAAGGGCTTCGAATCCGACGTCGAACTGGTCAAGGACGGCAAGGCGGTCAGCGCCAAGAGTTCGGTCAAGCTGATGCTGCTGGCGGTCAAGGAGAACCAGGAAGTCACGGTGCGGGCGAATGGCGCCGATGCCATCGAGGCGCTCGAGGCGCTGATCGGCTATCTCGAGAATCCGCGGGCTGGCCTCGATGATGAAGCGGAAGCGCAGAGCCCGGCGAACGATGCCGGGCAGGAAGCGGCACCCGCGCCCGGATCGGCGCCAGCGGCACCTGACGGGGCAAACCGCCTGCGTGGCGTGGCCGCCAGCGAAGGTTTCGCCATCGGCCCGGCCTTTGCGCATTTCCCACCCGATATCGCCGGACAGGGCCGCATGTTGCAGGCCGAGGAGATAGAAGGCGAGATCGACAGGTTCCGTATGGCTGTCGGCGCGGTGCAGGCTCGCATGGATCATGCGTTGGCGCAGGACAGCCTGTCGGCTGGAGACCGCGGCATCGTCGCCGCACTCAGGGACATTGCCGCCGACGACAGCCTGACTGGTGAGGCCGAGGGCCTGATCAAGGGCGGCAATGACGCGGTCTCCGCCGTCATCACCGCCGCCTCCACCATTGCCGCCGAATTCAGCGCGGTCGACGATCACTATCTCAACGCGCGGGCGGATGACGTTCATGCGGTCGGGCGGCAAATCTGCCTCGTGTTGCTCGGGCAGGACGATTTCAGCCTCGAAAACATCCCCGAAGGCGCTATCCTGATCGCCGACAACATCGGCGCCTGGGATCTGGCACGCGCGCCGCTGAAGCGTATCGGCGGCGTGGTGTGCGGCCATGGCGGCGCCACCTCGCACATCGCCATCATCGCGCGCTCGCACGGCATTCCGGCAGTGCTCGGCCTCGGCGGCCAAGTCAATGCCTTGCGCACCGCGCAAGACGTAGCACTCGACGGCAATGCCGGCCATGTGATCATCGACCCCGACGAGGCGACCCGTGCCGATTTCGCCGGCCGCGTCGAAGCGGCGGCAAAGGAGCGCGCCGGCTTGACCATCTTCAAGACGGTGACGCCGAAGCTCGCCGACGGCAGGATCATCGAGGTCGCGGCCAATATCGGCTCACTTGAGGAAATCGAGGCGGCACTGGAGGCTGGTGCTATGGGCATAGGCCTGTTCCGCACCGAGCTTCTGTTCATGCGCCATATGCATCTGCCCTCGGAAGACATGCAGGCCGAGACCTATACGGCGCTGGCCAAGGCTTTTGCGCCTTATCCGGTCATTGTGCGCACGCTCGACATCGGCGGCGACAAGCCGATCGCCGGCATCGAATTTCCCGACGAGGAAAACCCCTTCCTCGGCTGGCGCGGCATCCGCATGTGTCTCGACCGGCCCGACATCTTCAAGCGCCAACTGCGGGCGCTGCTGCGCGCAGCCGTGCACGGCAACATCAAGGTGATGCTGCCGATGGTGTCCGACATCTCGGAGGTCAGGCAGACGCGCGTGCTGGTTGACGAATGCACGGCCGAGCTGAAAGCCGAAGGCGTGCCGCACGCGTCATTCGATCTCGGCGTCATGATCGAAACCCCGGCCGCCGTGCTGATCGCCGCGGCGCTAGCCAAGGAGGTCGCCTTCTTCTCGATCGGCACCAACGATCTGACCCAGTACATCATGGCCGCCGACCGGCTCAATCCGACCGTCGCCAAGCTCAACGACGTCACCAATCCAGCCGTCATGTCGGCGATCGAAATGACGGCAAAAGCCGGCGTCGCCGCCGGTATCATGGTCGGCATGTGCGGCGAGGCGGCCGGCCGTCCGGATCTCATTGCGACCTTCGTGAAGATGGGGCTGACCGAACTCTCGATGAGCCCGGCTTCCATCCAGCGCGCCAAGAAAGCGATCATGGCCATGGCCGCTGAAGGCTAGCCCAGGCGGCTAACTACGGCAGATGGGCAAGCAGGGTGGCGAACACCGGTGTCAATTCAGCGATCGGGTTTGCCTTGGCGCAGGCCTGAACGATGCGGTCGTGGCGGATATCCGCCGCCAGGATCGCGATCTCCAGCATATCCGGCTCCGGCGCGCCGTCCCTGCCAGTGGTCGCCAGGCCGCAGGCCAAAGCGAGCGGTGCCAGGCAGCTTATGTCAAGCGCCCGGCCGCCCACCACCGCCGGCGTTTCCGGCACGGTTTCGGCAAAGCGGACCGGACGCTGGCCGAGGCATTCGACCAGCAGCGCCGAACAGATGGCCGCGATAGCCTGCAGCCCAGCACCTGGCGTGGCCAACGCGGCCAGCAGGTCGCCATGCCGCTTGCGCATCGTGGCATGGACGGCCGCGAAATCGGCTTCGTGGATGCGGGCATTGTCAATGTTCAGGCCGGCAAGCACCGCCTTGGTCAGATAATACATATCGCGCCGGAACAAGCGCTCCGCGCTCAGTTGGCGATCCTCATTGCCGATCGGGAAATAGGTGCCGAGGCCCTTTACCGTCGTGCCGTCCACCTTGATCGGGCGCTCATGCGGGACGAAAGCTTCAGCGATCGACAGCGCTTCGTCGACGGCACTCGCGGCATGGCTGAGCAGGCCTTCGATGCCCTTGCCTGGAAACGGCGGCAGATGGCTGGTTGCTTCGCGCAGGATGCTGGCATCGCCGCTGCCGTCATGGCGGCTCTGGCGGATGATTTCGCGGACTTCCCGCAGCCGGTCCTTCAGATTGACGCGGACATCTTCGGAGATTTGTCGGAGCATCGCGGGTCGCCTTGAAATTTGCTGCGGATAGCCGCCAACCGGGGCAGCCGCCACTCTCTACATTGTTCCTATCGATTGGTAGATCAATAGGCGATACTAGACCAGCATGCAGAATCGGCGGCGGCGCGCTCGTCCCTCGCCGCAGGGGGAGAGACAGACTTGGGCAGACGACGACAGGGCGAAAGCGAAGACGGTCGAGGCGAGGCAACCGAGCAGGTCGCCAGCGAAAGCCGGACGGATCGCCTCAGGATTCGCGCCGCCTGGATGTATTTCGTCGAACAGATGACGCAGAACGAGATCGCCGACGTGCTCGGCGTCGGTCGCGTCACCATCGTGCGCATGCTGGCGGATGCCCGGGCGCGCAACGAAGTGAAGATCACCATCGAGAGCGAATTGTCGGAGATCGTGCGGCTTGAGCGCGCGCTGGAGAAGACGTTCGGGCTGCAGCAGGCGCTGGTGGCGCCGCTTTCGGCACCCAATGCCGATCCCATACCAGCGATCAGCGCCAAGACCGGCAGTTTCCTGTCGGACACGATGAAGTCCGGCATGCGGGTCGGCGTCGGCTGGGGGCAGACGCTGTTCTCGAGCCTGCCCTTCATCAGCGCCAAGTCGCTCACCGACTTCAAGGTGATTTCGCTGCTTGGCGGTGTCGGCGTCGTGCGCCGGGTCAACCCAGCCGAGTTCGCCTGGCGGTTTGCTCAGATATTCCAGGGCGACGGCTATCTGATGCCGACACCAGCGGTCGTCGACAGCGTCGAGACCAAGATCGCACTGATCGAGCGCTGCGGCCTGCAGGAGATTTTCGAAATGGCCGACGTGCTCGATGCCGTTCTGCTGAGCGTCGGCGGGATCGCCTCGGCTACCACCTTCTCTCGTGGCGGTTTCCTCAAGGAGGCGGATCGGGAGGCCCTGCTTGCGCGTGGCGCCGTGGGTGACCTCCTGTTCCATTTCTTCGACCGCAACGGCGATCTGGTCGACCATCCCGTCAACAGCCACGTGATGTCGGTGGATGTCGACCGTCTGCGCAAGGCGCCGATCCGTATCCTCACCTCCGGTGGCGAGGAGAAAACCGAAGCGCTGCTCGGCGCCATGACCCTCATCGCCCCAACCATCCTGATCACCGACGAGGAGAGCGCGCGGCGCATGCTGGAGGCGGTCAGCGGAAGCTGAAGCTGTCCATGATGTAGTCCGGCCAGGCCTGCTGTTCGTCGAAGACAGCGGCGAGATCCGGTGTGTCCGCCAGTATTCCGCTCAGCACCAACGCCGTGGGGATGCAGGCCCTGTTTCCTCCCGATATGTCGTGCTCGACGCTGTCGCCGACGCAGACCACGGCGCCACGGGCCGGCTCGCCGGCCAGCGCCAGCGCGGCTTCGAAAATCGCCTTGTCGGGCTTGCCGATGCGGGTAACGCTGCCGCCCAGGCTTTCGTAGAGATCGGCAAGACGGCCGGCGCCGAAGCGAGGGCCTTTGGCCGTCAGCATGATGGTGTCGGGATTGGTGCAGAAGCACGGCACTCGCCGCGCTGCCGCCGGGGCAAACAGCCTGTGATAATGGTCGAGTTCGTAGCGATCACCCTCGCTGGCCGCGATCAGCACCAGCTCGGCCTCATCGCCGGACCCGGTCAGCACAAATGGCAGGCCTTCGATCGCGGAGCGGTCGCCTTCACGGCTGACCAGCAGGCATTTTGTCCCCGGGCGCAACTTCCCCGACGCCGCCATGTCCCTGAAGGATCGCCACGCCACCTCGCCGGAAGAAACGAAATGATCCCAGCTTCCCGCTTCGAAGCCGAGTTTTATGAGCCGGCTTTCATTGGGTTGTGCCCGCCTGCCGGAGTTCGAAACCAGCACCACCGTCTTGCCGGCGCGCTTCAGCGCCGATAACGCCGCCACCGCGCCTGGATAGGGCCGCGTGCCGTCATGCAGCACGCCGAACTGGTCGAGCAGGAACACATTATAGCGCTCCGCCAGCGGCCCGATGCCGTCGAGACGTTCGATCGTTTTCGCGCTCATAGGAGTCCTGCCCGGCTTGCACCCATCAACGCCAGCCGCGCCGTGCCGGCGGCGGCCTCGTCGGAAAGCGCGGGCAGGAAATCGACCCCGAGCCTGCGCCGCCGGATTGCCGTCCAGGCTGGGTTCGCTGCCCCGCCTCCGACGCTCCTGACCGATATCAGCGCGGGCGCGCCGAGTTCGGCAAGTCTGTCATAGCCGAGCGCTTCGATCGCGGCGATGCCTTCGAACATCGCTTTCAGATAATCGGCGTCGTCCGCCGGCCGGGGCGCAAGGCGAGGCGGCAGCGTCGGATCGGCGATCGGAAATCGTTCGCCCATGGCGGGAAGCGGATAGTAATCGAGGCCGGTGTCCGTCTCCGGGTCGATTGTCGCGCTGAGTTCGATGATACGGGCGAGCGGAAAATACTGAGCCAGTACCTTGCCGCCGGAATTCGACGCACCGCCAGCCAGCCAGGCGTTGCCGAGCCGGTGGCTGTAGATGCCGAAGCGCGGCGCCGAAATCGGCCGGTCGGACAGGATCTTGATGGTCAGCGAGGATCCCAGCGCGGTGACGCCGTCGCCGATCGCGGCAGCACCGGTCGCCAGGAACGAGGCGCAGCCATCCGTGGTGCCGGCGACAACGGCCACATCGCGCGGCAAGCCGAACAGTACCCCGGCTTCCGCGGTGAGGGCACCGGTGACTTCGCCCGGTTCGACCGCGCGCGGCAGCAACTCCACGCGCATTCCGGTCGCCGCGATCCATTCCGGCCAGCGGCGGGCCTCGACATCATAGCCTGTCTTCAGGGCATTGTTCTCGTCGCTGACGTCGAAGCGGCCGGAGAAGTTCCCGGCAATCCAGTCGGCCTGATGCAGCACCATTGCAATGCCCGGCAGATGCTGGAAGCGCAGGGCCTTGGCGAGGCCGGATGTCGCTCCGTGCGCGGCACTTGCAGCCGGCGCGATGCGGGCGATCGCGGCCAGGATGTCGTCGTCATCGACCTTGTCGTTGTACATCAGCGGTTCGGCCAGCGGCCGCCCGGCGGCGTCGACCGGCAGCAGCGTGCCGGAGGTGCCGTCGACGGCGATGGCGCGGACCGCCGTGCGGTCGATGCCGGATAGCAGCTCCGTCAGGACCGCCTTGACCGCTTGCCACCACGCCGTGGGGGCTCGGCCATCGCGGCCAAACCTGTCGAGTGGAACGGCCGAATGCCCGGCTATGGAAAAATCCGGGCGCATGGCGACGGCGCGCGCACCGGATGTGCCGATGTCGATGCCGATGACAAGTGGCATCATGTCCATGCTAGCCGCCAGCCGCGTTGAGCTTCTGGCGATATTGCTCGGCGTCCCAGTTGACCAGCTCGTCATTCTCGGAAGCGGTGAGATAGTTCAGCCGCGCTGCGATGTCGATGCGCGCCGTCACGTCGGCGAGGCAGCGTTGCATGGCATCGGCGCCGGCACTGGCGTCGCCGCGCATCAGCACGCCTGCGCCGGGAAACAGGATCGCCGCAGGCGACGTGCCCAGTCGTGCAATGACATCGGCCACGGCCTCGCCTGGTTTCGCCACGACGGAGCCCTGGCCGAGGAAGATGACGTGGTCCGGATAGAGGCTGCCGGCCTGGGCCATGCGGCGGCTCTCAGGGTCGAGCGCAACCGCATGCGCTTCGACATCGGCCGGCAATCTGTAGCCGCTGCCGCCGGCAAGCGCCGCCAGGGCGGCGAGGTCGGGCGCGGCGGTCGCGCGCGCCGGCCGGGCCAGCAATGACCGGACGCGGCGCAGCAGAAGCTCCGCCCCGGCGACGGTTTCGGCGGCGACGACCAGCCCGTGATTGCCAAGGATCAGCACGTCGACACCAGGCCGCAGTTTTTCGGCGATGCCGCGAGCAAGCGGCAGGCCTGGCCGGAAATAGGGCACATAGGCCCATTCGATGCCATCGAGCCGCCTGGCGACCTCGGCCTCGCCATCGGCCTGCACGGCAAGCGAGATGGTGTCGACGCAATGGACATGCAGAACGACGCGCTGCGGCATCAGGGCGTGCACCGTGGTCTCGATCGATGGCCGCAGGCCGCGCGGGTTGAGCGCTGCAATGGTGAAACCCTGCGGCTGGTCGGCGGCGCCATCGCGCTGTTCGACGGCTTTCAGCAGCGGCGCCATCGCCACCGGCACCATGATGTCATCGACGAGCGCGTCCTTCAGCCAGGTGCCGGAGGCCTTGATCCACAGCGTGTCGCCGGCTTTCAACGAGGTGTTGCCGCCCGCCGCCTGGGTCAGATGCGGGCTCCGCCCGATGCTGGCCGAGAGCGCCCGCAAGGCCGCCAGTTCCTGCGCGTCAGCTTGGGTCGCCATGGCGCTTTTCCTCCAACGGCTCGGCCGTGTCCTGCGCGAAATCCCGTTGCCGGGTCGAATTGGCGCTGATATCGCAGATGCGAGTGATCTACGTCAATAGTGATCTACTATCGTCAAAACCCGCTTGCAATCCGGCTAATGTTGAGTAAGTTGCGCCAACTGCCATGGAAAATGGCATCCGGGAGGAAAGAATTGAGCGACTCCGGCCGCCAGCGTCAGATCGTCGAACTGCTGCGGGATCGTCCGTTCGCTTCGGTGCGCGAGCTGCAGGAACGGCTTGGCGTTTCAGCCGCGACGGTCAGGCGCGACATCGACAGGATCGACGAAGCCGGCGAAGCGCGGAAGGTCTATGGCGGCATCTCGGCGCTCGACGGCGCTTCCCAGGCCGGTGTTGCCTACGCCAGGCCCTACGACGAGAACCGCGACCTCGCGGTCGAGGCCAAGCGGCAGATCGCCGCTCTTGCGGCGACCATGGTGCGCGACGGCGACGCCGTCATCGTGCATGGCGGCTCGACCTGCTTCCATCTCGGGGTCAAGCTCGCCGAGCGCAACATCCGCCTCTACACCAACTCGATGCCGCTGGCGGCCTATCTCAGCGACCACGGCCATTGCAGCCTGACGGTTGCCGGCGGTGATCTGCATCGCGAACCCGGCATCATCCATTCGCTCACCCAGGCTGTGCCTTTCTACGCCTCCAAATTCTTTCTCGGCGCGCAAGGCCTTGGCCAGGAAGGCGTGATGGAATCGCACCCGCTGCTGGTACGCTCGATCGTCGATCTCAGCCTCTGCGCCGACCAGATCGTGGTGCTGGCCGACAGCCGCAAACTGTCGATTCACGCGCGCAATGTCGCGCTGCCGCTTTCCCGCATCGGCACGCTGGTCACCGACGACGGTCTTTCCGACGCCGATGCGCGCATGCTGGAAGATGCCGGCGTCATGGTGCGGATAGCCTCGGGAGCCATCCAGTGAAGGTGGCTGTCCTCGATTTCGGCAAGACCAATTCGAAGCTGTTCGTCTTCGGTCAGGACGGGCGGATCATCGACGAGCGCCGGACACAGCCGAAGTGGATACGCCAAGGCGGCTTCAGCGTGCTCGACGAGGCGGCACTCCACCATTGGGCGCTCAGCGCCGTTGCCGATGCGGTCGACGGTCATGGAGTGGAAGGGGTCATGGTGTCGGGCCATGGCTGCACCTTTGCCTTGGTCGACGAAGCGGCGCTGACGCATCCGATCCTCGATTACGAGCAAGAGCCGCCGGCCGAGATTGCAGCGCGGATCGATCGCCGCATTCCGGACTTTGCCGAGACCTTCTCGCCGCGGCTGCCGCTGGGCTTCAACTACGGCCGCCACATGCTGTGGCTGCAGGAGGTCGATCCCAACGCGTTCGCTGCGTCGAAATCGATCCTCGGCTATCCGCAATACTGGAGCTGGCGCCTTGGCGGGCGTGCGGTCTCGGAAGTGTCCTATCTTGGCTGCCACTCGCATTTGTGGGCGCCGCGCCGCCAAGACTTTTCCTCGCTGGTCGACGCGCGGGGCTGGCGTGACCGGATGCCTGCCTTCGAGCGCGCCGGCGCTGTTATCGGCGAGCACCGCCTTGGCGCTGCGGCACGACCGATCGCCATCCACAACGGCGTCCATGACTCGAATGCGGCGCTGCATGCCTATCGCCGGCAGGAGCTTGGCCCGGTCACCGTCGTTTCGACCGGCACCTGGGTCATTGTGCTCAATCCGGACTGCCCGCTGGATACGCTCGACCGGGACCGCGACATGCTGGTCAATGTCGATGTCGACGGCGGTCCGGTGCCGACCATCCGTTTCATGGGCGGGCGCGAGTTCGCAACCATCAGCGCCGGCTGGCAAGGCGAGATTGCCGGCCCGGTGGTGCAGCGGGTGATCGATGCCGGCATCATGGCGCTGCCGAGCTTCGCGCCGGGCGGGCCGATGTCCGGCCATTCCGGCCGGCTGGCGGGGCGCGCGCCCGACGCCGAGGAACGCGCGGCCACGGCGCTGCTCTACGTCGCGCTGATGGTCGATCTCTGCCTCGACCTTATCCATTCGAACAATACCGTGATCGTCGATGGCGGGCTGAACACAGGCGGCCTGCTCGCCGGGCTGCTGGCGCAGTTGCGTCCCGGCCAGGCTTTCCTGCAGGGCGCCACGCTGGAGGGCAGCGCCACCGGTGCCGCGGCGCTCGCCTTCGAGAGCGTCGGGCGCGAATTCGCTGTCGAAGTTCCGGAGCCGGTGCGCGCGTCGCGTTTCACCGGGTTGGCAGGCTATCGCAGCAATTGGCGTGACGCCACGATGGACCGGGGCATCACTGGTGCGGCAGTGGGAGGCGCGCGATGAGTGCGATTGCCAGGGCCGAGACCGCGCGCCAGCCGGTGCTGGAGATGCGGCACATCTCCAAGACGTTCGGCGCGATCCGTGCCTTGCACGATGTCTCGCTCAGCGTCCATGCCGGCGAGCTGCACGCCTTGATGGGCGAGAACGGCGCCGGCAAGTCGACATTGATGAAGGTGCTTTCAGGCGCCTATCGGCCGGATGCCGGTGGCGAGATCCTGATCGACGGCATGCCGGCCGCGACCGGCGATCCGATCAAGGCGCGCGCCAGCGGCGTCGCGGTGATCTACCAGGAGCTGTCGCTGGCGCCCAATCTGACGGTGGCGCAGAACATTTTCCTCGGCAACGAGCCGCGACGCTTCGGCATCGTCGATCGCGACCAGTGCACCCGGCGCGCCAGAGAGATCATCGCGCGTCTGGGCGTCTCCTTTTCGGCCCGCGACATGGTCTCCAGCCTGTCGCTCGGCGAGCGACAGCTGGTCGAGATCGCCCGCGCGCTGTCGACCAATGCGCGCATCATCGTCATGGACGAGCCGACCACATCGCTGACCTCGCGCGAGACTGACCGGCTGTTCGAGGTCATCGCGACGCTGAAATCGCAAGGCATCGCCATCATCTACATCAGCCACCGCATGGAAGAGGTCTACCAGCTTGCCGACCGCGTCAGCGTGCTGCGCGACAGCGGTTATGTCGGCACGCTCGAGCGTGCCGACCTCAGCGCCTCGCGCCTCGTGTCGATGATGGTCGGCCGCGATCTGTCGGCTTTCTACAAGAAGGATCATCGGCCGCCGGACGAAAAGCGCGCGGTTGCGCTCTCGGTGCGCGGCATGTCCGACGGCCGTCTCCTGAAAAACTGTTCGTTCGACCTGCACAAGGGCGAGGTGCTGGCGCTGGCGGGTCTGGTCGGTTCCGGCCGCACCGAGCTCGCGCGGCTGATCTTCGGCGCCGACAGGCACATTTCAGGCACGCTGGAACTCGACGGCAAACCTGTAACCATCGGCTCGCCGCGCGAGGCGCTCGATGCCGGCATCGCCTATCTGACCGAGGACCGCAAGGAACTCGGCCTGTTCCTCGACATGTCGATTTCCGACAATATCAGCATGGGCGTATTGGCGCGGGATTCGCGCGCCGGCGGCTTGCGCGACTTCGCGGCCGCCGAAAGGCGCGCTTCCAAAGCCGTTGCCGATCTCTCCATCCGCACCGCTTCGGTGCAGGCCAATGCCGGCTCGCTGTCGGGCGGCAACCAGCAGAAGGTGCTGCTCGCCCGCCTGCTCGAAACCGAGCCGAAGGTCGTCATCCTCGACGAGCCGACCCGCGGCGTCGATGTCGGGGCGAAATCGGAAATCTACCGGCTGATCGACAATCTCGCCAAGCAGGGCATCGCCATCCTGATGATCTCCAGCGAACTGCCCGAGGTGATCGGCGTCGCCGATCGCGTGCTGGTGATGCGCGACGGTACGATATCGGGCGAGGTGACGGCATCGCAAGACGAACCGCTAAGCCAGGAGAAAATCATGGAACTTGCAACGGGAGCGGCTCAGCAATGACCGACAAGGCGACCGAGATCAGCGCAGGCGGCCAGGCCTCCGGCACGAGCCGACGGTTGCGCACCGCTTTAGCTGCCCTTGGCATGCTGCCGGTGTTGGTCCTGCTGGCTGCCGGCTTCCAGTTCCTGAACCCGCGTTTCCTGACCGAGACCAACCTCTTGATCGTCACCCAGCAGTCGTCGATCAACATCGTGCTGGCGGCCGGCATGACCTTCGTCATCCTGACCGGCGGTATCGACCTGTCCGTCGGCGCCATCCTCGCCGCATCGGCGATGGTGGCGGTGATGGTGTCGCTGGTGCCGGACTGGGGTTTGCTCGGCGTGCCGGCGGCCATTCTGGTCGGCCTCGGCTTCGGCCTCATCAACGGGCTGCTCATCGCCTACATCAAGCTGCCGCCCTTCATCGTCACGCTGGGGTCGCTGACCGCGGTGCGCGGCGTCGCCCGCCTGCTCGGCCAGGACACCACGGTGTTCAACTCGGACCTGCCGTTCGACTTCATCGGCAACGGTTCGCTGTTCGGCATTCCGTGGCTGGTCATCATCGCGCTGTCGGTGGTCGTGCTGTCCTGGCTGGTGCTGAAGCGCACGGTGCTCGGCACCTGGATCTACGCCGTCGGCGGCAATGCCGAAGCGGCGCGGCTGACCGGCATCAAGGTGCCGCTGGTGCTGCTCTTCGTCTATGGCGTTTCCGGCCTGCTGGCCGGTCTTGGCGGTGCCATGTCGGCGGCCCGGCTCTACGCCGCCAACGGCCTGCAGCTCGGGCAGTCCTACGAACTCGACGCCATTGCCGCGGTCATCCTCGGCGGCACCAGCTTCGTCGGCGGCGTCGGCTCGATCTGGGGCACGCTGATCGGCGGCCTGATCATCGCGGTGCTCTCCAACGGGCTCATCTTGGCCGGTGTCTCGGACATCTGGCAGTACATCATCAAGGGATTGGTCATCATCGTGGCGGTCGCCCTCGACCGTTACAGGCTCCAGGCAGGAGCAAGAACGTGATTGACCTTAGTCGCCGGCGTCAACGACCGGTTTCATGTAACGCACCGTGAGAGGCGCGGGGTATCAGGAGGAAAGCAATGAAGACCATCGCCAAACTGCTCTGCGGCGTCGCACTCGCGTCGCTCGCCATCGCGCCTGCTTCGGCCAAGGACCTCAACAAGGTCGGTATCTCGGTCGGCCTGCTCGGCAATCCCTTCTTCGTCGCCACCATCAAGGGCATCGAGGACGCGGCCAAGAAAATCAACCCGAAGGTCGAGGTGACCTCGGTATCGGCCGACTATGACCTCAACAAGCAGGTCTCGCAGGTCGATTCGTTCATCGCCGCCGGTGTCGACGTGATCATGCTCAATGCCGTCGACGCCAAGGCGATCGCGCCGGCGGTGAAGAAGGCACAGGCGGCGGGTATCGTCGTTGCCGCCTTCGACGTTTCGGCGCCGGGCGCCGACGTGACCGTGATGACCAACAACGTCAAGGCAGGCGAAGAGGCCTGCCAGTATCTGGTCGACCACACCGGCGGCAAGGGCGACTACGTCATCCTCAATGGGCCGGCATCGTCATCGATCCTGGAGCGGGTGAAGGGCTGCAAGAACGTGCTGGCGCAGCATCCCGACATCAAGATCCTCTCCGACGACCAGAATGCCGAAGGCTCGCGCGACGGCGGCCTGAAGGTGTTCCAGTCGCTGCTCACCCGCTTCGACAAGATCGATGCGGTGTTTGCCATCAATGACCCGACGGCGATCGGCGCCCAGCTTGCGGCCAAGCAGCTCAACCGCTCGGAATTCATCTTCACCGCCGTCGACGGCGCGCCCGATATCGAGAAGGAACTCTCCTCCGGCACCTCGATGATCAAGGCCTCGGCATCGCAGGATCCCTATGTGATGGCCGGCCAGTCGCTGACGATGGCGGCCGAACTGCTGGCCGGCAAGAAGCCGGCGGAGCCGACCGTTCTGCTCGACCCGAAGCTGATCACGGCCGAGAACCTGAAGGACTACAAGGGCTGGACCGCGGCCCGCTAAGAGCCTGTTTGGAAATTCTACTCTGTCGGTGACTCGCCAGAGCGAATTTCGAAACAATCTCTAACCTCCACCAACAGCGTGGGGCCGGGATCACCCGCCCCCACGTCTTGTCCAGGCATCGGCCCGCTTCCGGGTCGATGCGCAGAAGCCGGAGATGATGATGTCGCGTATTGGAATCCATTCTTTCGTCTGGTCGGCGAGCTCGGCTCAGGTCGATCTCGAGCGCACGCTGGCCAACACCAGGGAGGCCGGCTTCGACCTCATCGAATTCTCCTATCTCGACCCCGCCAATGTCGACATCGGCGGGGTCGCCAGGCGCATTGCCGATCTTGGCCTCGGCGTGGCGATCAGCATCGGATTGCCTGGTGATGGCGATATTTCGAGCGCCGACAAGGCGATTGCCGCGCGCGGCGTCGAAATCCTCAACGACACCATCGCGCTGACGCGCGATCTCGGCGGCCGTAAGGTCGCCGGCATTCTCTCGACCAGCCACGGATTGCAGGTCGAGGCGCCGACGCGCGATCAATGGCAGCGCAGCGCCGGCACGCTGGCCAAGGTTGCCGAGACAGCCAAGGCGGCCGGCGTCACGCTCAACCTCGAGATCGTCAACCGCTTCGAAAGCAATCTGCTCAACACCGCCGCGCAAGGGCTGGCCTTCATCGAGGACACCGGCTCGGACAACATCTTCCTGCATCTCGACACGTTCCACATGAACATCGAGGAGGCCGATGTCGGGCTGGCCATCCGTCAGGCCGCGGATAAGATCGGCTATGTCCATATCGGCGAAAGCCATCGCGGCTTCCTCGGCACCGGCAATATCAACTTCGCCGCGATCTTCGATGCGCTGACGGCTATCGGCTATAGCGACGACCTCAGCTTCGAATCCTTCTCTTCGGAAATCGTCGATGAGAACCTGTCGAAGAAGACCGCGATCTGGCGCAATCTCTGGACGGACAACATGGCGCTGGCCAAGCACGCGCGCGCCTTCATCGGGCTCGGGCTGGAGACGGCAAGGCGCAAGGCGGAACTCGTCTCGGCGCGCCACAAGCCCTGACCCGCCCGTCGAGCCGAAGGGTGCGAGCGTGTCGTGCGCCGCATGGCAGGGTTCCGAACTCAGATTAACGTAAGGCCTCGTGGCAGCCAGTGTTGGCAATTTTTGTGCCGGCAGCTGTCGCGATAGGAATTTTTTCTTGACTCGGTGACCTCAGCTAAGGTACATATACGTTCATGGTGCTGATTTGCGCCAGTGACCCGCCGCACAGGCGGGTTTTTGTTTGATGCACCGTCAGCCAACGTGCCGGCGAAAGGCTTCGCAGGAATCCGTTAACCCGAGTTCGTTGCCCTGCGCCGTATGGCGCCGGCATTGCTCGCGGCAGGTGCATCGGTTATCTGACAACGCCACGCAATCCACCCAACGGAGCCCAGCACATGACACGCGAGACAATCCTCAAATTCGGCACGGTCGAACACGCGGACGCCGGCGATCTGGCTGGCTGGATCGTCGTCGAGGGCAAGCCGACCATGCAAACCGCCGTCCAGCACACGACCGAGGACGGCAAGGTGTTGTCGGGCACCTGGCGCGCGACGCCCGGCACCTATCACGCCACCTATACCGACTATGAGTTCGTGCACATGATCGCCGGCCGCATCATCATCACGCCGGACGGCGGCACGCCGGTCGAGGTCGGCCCCGGCGATGCCTTCGTGGTGGAAGCGGATTTCAAGGGAACCTGGAAGATCATCGAGCCGGTGACGAAGCATTTTGTTGTGCGGGTTGGCTGAGGCGGATCGTCTACGTCGAGCACGGAAAACGGGGCTGTCACGGCACGACCGGCGGGGCCGCGCATGTGGCCCGGGTGAGCTGAAGATGCTGTATGAACGCGTCGAGATCCCGTCCGTGCTGCTCCTTCTGGAAGACCCAGACCAGTTCAACGGATATCTAGACGCCTTTCTTGCTTCGTTGAAGTGATCTGACTGATCCACCCGGCGACAGCTTCGGCATGTTGAGCATCAGTCCTGCCTTTTCCGCCGACCCAACGCTGCAATGAAAGCTACGGCTGCGGCGTCGCACGCCCTTTTCGACGGGCCGTTCGCGTGAATAATAACCTCAGAAGCCTTTGCGGTCAGGCTGTGTTTCTGGGCGAAGAACTCTACCGAGTAGGCGTGGTCTTCAGGGTCGGGCTCGCAACTGCTTTGGGCTTTTTCCATGTGGATAGAATGTGGCGTGGACCCAGAAGAACAACGTCACTTCGGTGATTGGTTGCAAACGTACAATCGAGCGCATTTCGATGTCCGCCCGATTTGACTCGCTAAATCCTGTCAAAGGCGTACAAGGCGGTGTCGTCAGTTGAAGCATCATGCACTGGCGCGTGGGAGCGACCATCCCAAGGCGCCCCGCCTTCGGCCCGATATCTCGAGCGCTCTTGCGCGTGACTTCGGGGCCACCGATCGCCATTCAAAGGAACAATATCGCGGGTCGACTTGTGGTCGTTCCTCGACACTGCGGGAACGCGCCTGCGTCACTAGCAGCTTTTCCCGCTCGCAAAGGCGGCGACCAATGTCAGTTTCGTACCAAGCCGGACTTCGAGGGTTCCATAGACTAGCTTGCGTTGTGTCGTCTGCAGAAGGCGCCGGGGCGCAGACAGCCGAGGGATCGCGTGCTCTTGCCCTTTTGGAAGGAAGAGCCATGGACCGGCAAATCGAGCCAAATAAAAATGCATTGTTGCGCCGCCTCGCACCTGCTGATTTGAACCTCCTTGTTCCGCATCTTCGCGACACGTTCCTTGAGTTGCGCAGCCCTATCGAAACGGCCGGCAAGCCAATCGATTATGTCTATTTTCTTCAGAGTGGGCTCGCCTCGGTGGTGGCAAAGAAGCGGCCAAACGTCGACGCGGAAGTCGGCATAATTGGTTTCGAGGGCATGACCGGCTCGGCTCTCGTCATGGGCGATGACCGTGCCACGCATGATTGCTTCATTCAGATGACCAGCGAAGCGATGATGATAGAGGCGGCGCGATTCAAAACCGCCTTAGACACAAGCAGGACGCTTCGGCCGTTTTTGCTTCGATACGTTCATGCCTTTCACATCCAGGCCACATACACCGCACTGAACAACGCGCGATCCAAAATCGAAGAGCGCCTCGCACGGTGGCTGCTCATGTGTGACGACCGCGCCGTTGGCAATCGGCTTGCCATCACCCACGAGTTTTTGTCGATGATGCTTGGTGTGAGACGACCAGGCGTAACGATTGCGCTTCAAGTCCTGGAAGGACGTGGTTTTATCCAGTCTCGGCGTGGCGAAGTCGTTATTCGCAACCGCAAAGGCCTGATTGATGTCGCGGATGGCTGTTACGGGGAGTCGGAGGCTGAATATAAGCGCCTTGTGGGAGACATCGAGATTCAGCCGCAGATTGTCGCTTAACGGGAACCAACACGGCAGGCGCGAATTTGGGCAGATGGCCCTGTATTATTTCGATGTCGACGACAACGGCACGTTCTACCCTGATGATCAGGGCACCGATTGTGATACCTTCGATCGAGTAAAAGAAGAGGCCATCCGCACCCTTGTTGAAATGATCAAGGATAGCCTGCCGGATGGCGATCGTCACAAGCTGGTGATCAAGGTACGTGATGACGGCGGCGACGTTGTATTACAAGTCTCGCTAAACTTTGAGGTCGAAGCAGAGCACCGTTCCCATGGCGGCAGCTCGCCGGATTCACACGTCTAGTATCCTTCAGGCGCGACGCAACCTGCTCACTTGAACGCCTACTTGGACACCGCACGATCTTCTCGTGGGTGACGCGCACCCATTGAGCTTCGCCCGGGCGAACGCATCTGGAAGCGGGTCCAGAACGCGCCGGGCCGGCGTCAAAGAGCATAAAGCGGCCGGCGACGCACTGGGTCAAGGCAGAGCTTATGGCCGCCGCAAGCGGCGAAGACGACCTATGCCACCCTTCATTGCAGGAGCGCGACGTGAGAAGAATACGCCGGCGCGGGGCCGCGAATTTGCCGTACTCCCCAAAAAGTACGGCGGTGTTTCACTAAGTTATTGAAAACTTTGGTGATCCCGACAGGAATCGAACCTGTGACCTACAGATTAGGAACCCGTTAGAAGTCCAGCATTTGCACGGCTTTCAGCCTGCATGTTGCGTTTGTGTTGCAGTCACCGGCTTTAGCAGCGCAGCTTCAGCCCTGGCAAGCGCTCCGTCATTCTTAGTCTTCTTGAACAGGTGGCCATAGGTGTCCATTGTCAGGGCGATGGTCGAGTGACCCAACTCCTTCTGCACCTCCATTGGGTTTTTGCCTTGTCCGCCCAGAGACATAGGGTTGAGGCACCACGACGCGAAAAAGTGGCGCAAGGCGTGCAGCCCCTCGTACTTGGCGACGGTCACTAGCTGCTCCTTCCCGTCTTTCAGCAGGGGCACTCGTCCTTCCGTTCGCAGCACCTTCTGCTTAGTGAGTCCGGCAGCGATCTGCGGCTCCCAAAGGCCGCGTCGCACGATGTTCTCGTGACGTTGTACGGTGCCCTTCTGCGTTGGGAAGACGAGACCAAGCTCACCCTTCGGACACTTGTCCTTCCAGTCTTTCAGGGTGTTAATGACCATGGGTGCCATCTCAATCGTTCGCTGACCAGCTTCCGATTTTGGCGGACCCATGTCATTCGTGGCGTCGGCGCGTTGGCGCACGGTGATCTCTTTCCTCGCGAAATCTATGTCGTCCCACCGGAGGCCCCGCAGCTCACTTGCTCGCATACCGGTGAAGATGGCCGTTATGATTAGCTGTCGATATGCGGCGTCAGGCTTATTTAGCTGGGCGATGACTTTTTGGATCTCCTCGCGTGTTGGAATATCCCTGCCGACGACCAGTTTCGCCTTGCGGCGCTTGTCGCCCTTGCTCTCGCGACCCTTCCGCCCCTGACTCATATCGCGCACGGCGTTTTGGTTTGACCAGCCTCGCTCCTGCGCCTCAGCGAGAATCCCGCTCAGGCTGGTACGGATGCTTTTGACCATCGCGGGCGAGCGTCCGGCGTCCCGCAACTTGTCCATGAATTCGCGCACAACCGGCACAGTAATCCGCGTCAGCTTGTGATCCCCTAGGAAAGGCAGGATATGGAGGCGCAAGTGCTGCTCGTATTGCTTGACGGTCATGACCTCAAGCGACTCTTCCGCCCGCTTCAGCCACTTCTCGCCGGCCTGTTTAACCGTCTTGGTGGCGTAGTCAGCTATGTGACTGCTCTGGCGAACTTCGGTGTGGGTTGAAGCGGCGAAGGCATCGGCGTCCTTCTTCTTCGCGAACTGCTTGCCTACCCTCACGCCGTGCTGGTCTGTGTAGTCTACGAACCAAGCTTCCCGGGCAGCGCCGCTCTTGGTTTTCCATTTACGCTTACGAACTGACATGACTGTGTCTCCTGTCTAGAGGCACTATGTTGCATAGAATCTGTTGGTCGGCAACGAAAGTAGCATCGGACTCGGACCGATGATAAATCCGCACTATGGCGCAAAATAAGAATCACCACTTCGTTCCAAAATGTCACTTCAAACCTTTCTCGCTTAACGAGGAAGGATTGTGTGTACATGCGTATCATGCGCCATCAGGAAAAGTGATTAAGAACGCGTCGATTTCTGGACAGTGCTCAAAGAATTACTTCTATGGAGAAGATAACAAACTTGAAACTGCCCTCCAAGGAATGGAGGGGCTGCATGCCACTGCAATCCGAAATATCCAAAGTAGAAATGGAAAATCCAAGGATGACGAGCTATTTAGTTTTCTTCGCTTTACTCTGCTACAGCATCTTAGGACTGAACAGGCCATGCGCAGAATTCAACAAGCGCAGCAACAGCTTATTGATACGGCGTTCGCCGGTGAGGCTGGTCAGGTCCACAAGCCGCCCCCTCTCTCACAAAGAGAAATTCTTCGTATGGCAATGGTGATCCTCAAAGACGCTGCAGATGTGGTCGACGATTTAAAAACTGTGGTCGTTAGGAATGAATCAGATGTGGAATTTATAACTTCGGACGACCCGGCAATTCACACCAATAGATATCATATCCAACGTTTGGGGAGGACCAATTTTGGGTTGTCAAATTCTGGAGCGATGCTTCTGCTCCCGCTGTCTCCGAAATTTCTTTTTTTGGCTTATGATGGCGGCTGTTACACCATCCCGGACAAGGTCGGAACAATAGTTTCTCTGTCCAGTCGGTCAGATATTCAGGGCCTCAACCGCCTTCAAATTCTCAACTGCGCATCATGCCTGTTCTTTAGCAACATTAATATGGCCGATGAGGTCCAGGAGCAGTTCAAGGAAAATCAGAAAAGCCGCATTTCGACATGGTCCGCGATTGAAGAACTTGTCGAGTTTGCGGAGGGCAAATATCGGGCTGTGGTTTCTTCCGAGGAGTCCGCGGCCAGCGAAATGCTTCATACGTCTGCATTATTTCCAGTTCCGAGTGGCTGGCCCTCATTCCTAAAGTTCCGGAACCCGGTGCGGGTTGTGGATACTGGCACGGGTGCAGGAATTAGGCGGCGGTAAGTCTGGGTGCTCATAGTGCAAGAGGCCAAAGCCGCCGTGTGCAGGGCGACAACCACGCACGTCGCCCCAAGTGTGTAGGCGGCCCTTTGGGCCAGTAGAGAATCGGCCTATAGGAAGGCATGGCCTTTCAGATACAGAAAATTACAAATGCCGGTACAAATAATCGGATCGTCGCGCGCCTGGGTGTGCAGACGACAGATATAATTGGATTTTCTAACCTGCCTGAAGACAAGAAGGCCCAGGTTGTATCCTTGTATGTGATCACCCTAACGCAGCGTCTTTTGAAATGCGAAGAGGCACTTGAGCAGATAAAAAAGAAACTCCGGGACGATTTTCGAAGGGTGCATGCAAACTTGAATGCTGATCCGAGATCGGCTGAGGTCCCGTATGTGGTTGGCTTGCAGGGAGACGCGGAAGATTTCCTATATGCCGCTAAGAATTATCTTCGTGATCTTCTAGGCATCTTCCAGATTGTCCACGGCTGCAAATTCGAAGATGCCAGGGCGTTTGTTCCCGACAGCAAGGGCATAATCGAGATCGTGAAGTGGGCATCGGAAATTTTTGGCGCGAACGATCACATCGTGACACTCCTGAAGTCAGAACAAGACTGGACGACCGAGCTCGTACGGAAGAGGAACGCCGTCGAGCATCCGGGGGGATTTTCAGGAACGCTTTCGATCCACAATATTCGCGTTCACTCGTCCCAAACTGGGCTGGTGCCGCCGTCATGGCATCGTACAGGGTTACCTGAGACCGACATCGTCAACGACATGACAGCATTCATTCATAATCTCCTGACCTTCGCAGAAGATTTGTTGGCAGATGTGGTAATGCGAAATGGCCGGTTTAAGCAGATCGCAATCTACGAGATTCCTGAAGAGAGACGCGACCCTAAAGCACCGGTTCGATTAACTTGCAATCTAAGCCCGGAGCTTCTTGCGACGCTGGCTGAGGCTAGCGCCAAGTCACAGGCCAAGGCCGATGCTTCCAAGGACTTGGTGGAAATTGATATGACAACTACCAGTCGCTCTACCTAGCCGACACGCTGTCCTACGCCTGCTTCGTCCATCAACGGACGTGTCAGACAGGAGTACAGGATATGCGTAAGAGCAAAGTCGAAGCCGCTCCCGCCGCCCCGGCGGAGAAGCCCCAGACAAAAAAATCCCGGGTGTTGGAAATGCTCAATGGCGGTGGTGTCAGCGTCGCAGAGATCGCCGACAAGATGTCGATCAGCAAGCAGGCCGCATACTCGCTGATCGGCGATGTGAAGCGCGGGGGCGCAGCCATCAGTGGCGTCATGAAAGACGGGGCAATGCGCTACAGCGTCGTTCAGCCAAAGCGTGCAAAGGCCAAGACCCTCGCTTTTGGCAAGGGTCCTGTTGTCAGTGAGCCCGCTTCAACCCCGCTTGTAGCTGATTGAAGTGACCACCAGCGGGGGCAGCGCGCCTTTCCAGATAAGCTGCCCCTCGGGTTTGTATAAACTCCTGCACGAGCGCATCGACTGGTAGGAGCCCGCGCTCGGTTCGGGCATGGACGACACGCTTCTTCTTGCGGTCGTCAGACTCTCCCACCTCGAAGTCATTTTCATCTTGCAGCAGCGAGGCGGCGCCTTCGACCAAGCCGGATTTAACGCCAGCTTTCACAAGCGAATGACGAAGGGTTGAAGCGACTGCATGGTCGCGCGCCTCCTGCTTGGCGGCGGCTACTCGCGCGGGGCCTTCAATTTTCAGCGTCTCCAGTTCGGCGGCGAGGCGGGCAATCTCAGCCTTTGCTTCCGTGACGTAGTTGGCGGCGCTGGCACACAGGATGAAGTCATAGCCCTCGCAATCGTCATCATCCTCGTCGACCGGTCGATAGGCGATGCGGTATTCTTCTGGGACGGTCGGAAGGTCGGTCTTGGTGAGCTTGTTGCGTAGGCGAAGGCCTTCACTGATGTAGACGCTATTTGGACTGGCCATATTCATACCTCCTGCTGTTGATGTGCCGCCAACACGCTCTCGCGCTTCGACCGTGCGGCGATTGCGCCATTGGCGAACGTTGTGTCGCCCGCCTCCTGCACGAGCTTGACGAATGCCTTGCCGCCAACGTCTGATGCCGCGCGCATCTTCTTCAAGCGCTCCAGACGGGCCATCGCAACCGGGTGGTGCTTCTGCTGGAAGCGATGCCGAAGCGCGGCGATCTCAGTTGCGTTCATGCCTGACAACAAGGCTGGCGCGCGGAGTACCGAACCGATGATCGTCATGTCGTCAGTTTCGAATGCCTCATTGAAGGCTTCGCTGCGTTCGTCGGATGTCATGGTCTTGAGGGCATAAAGGATCTGCGTGTCGAACTTCTCCCCAATGTCAGCATCCGGCAGGGGAGCGAACGTCGCCTTTTGAAGCGAAGCGATTGTTGCATCCACTGTCACTTGAGCAGCAAGGAGCCGCGCCGCAACACGCTCACCTGTCTTCTTCGCGGCGGTAGCGACTTGGATCGCCGCTGCAGCTGGCGTCTGTGACTCGTCCCCGTGGACAGTGTTGACGAGGGCAACCAGCGCGTGGGCCTCCTCCCTCGCAACCTTCATCGCTCCTGATAGTGCGACATGCTCCAGGTCGGGTTCGGGCTGCTTATCGTTGCCCCTCGGCCTCTCGGCGAAGTGGTCGATTGCCAATTCATTGATAGAGGGCGAGACGTGCAGTCTTTGTTCAAAATCAGCATTGGTGGCCATGTGTCTTCTCCTTCAAAGTTTTCGGTTTTGGACGACGAACAGGGCGTAGCTGGCGCGAGCCACACCGGCCTCGATCTGGACAAACCCGCCGCTCGATAACTGCCGTTGACGTGGTGCGAGCATGACGCGCGCAATGTCGCCTTCGTCTTCGCGGCTCATGTACGTGCCCTTGAAGCCGTCGATCGTCACTTCATCGCCGGGCTGGAAGACGGGCGTCTCCACCGCGATCAGCATTTCCGAATCCTTCTGCAATCCGCTGTAGCTGCCATCAGAGTTTTTGCGGATCAGCTTCGCATCTTGCCCGCCGCTGGGATTGCCAACGAAGCCTAAGATGCACCAGCGGAGCCCTGATCCCGCAACGACGACATCGCCTACTTGGACAGCCATCAGACTTCTCCTGCGGTGGCTTGCCGCCACTCAGCTTCCAGGGGGACATCGGTGCCGCGCATCATGTTGAAGGCGACACGCCATCGCCACGCGAACTCGGTCGAGCCGTCTTCGCGCCGCAGTTGGACGAACTGATCGCGTTCGCCGTGGATCGCGAAGTCTTCGTATGCGAGTTGATAGACATCGCGCTCGTCAAAGACCGACTGTGTCGTCCAGCCGAGTTTGTCGGCGGGGAACAAATCGTAGAGGATGTCGTCGCCGTAGCTTGTCTCGACAGGGCGAACGGCGAAGACATATTTTCCGTCCTTCAGGCCGTTGATCCCACTGGCGTTGAGCACGAAGACGATCACCCATTGGGTGCCGCACGGGCTATGAAAGAAGTCGCCGCTGGAGACTTCGGGGCTCATCTTCGCCTCGAATAGTCGATCTCGCGGACAGGGCGATCACGATAGGCGGCGTCCGTGGACGAAGGACCGACGCCTCTGCCAGAAGCTCTCTCCATCAGCGCGTAAAGTTCCCGAGCGTTGCTTTCCGACAGGGCATTCAGCCCCACCTCGGTTGCCGTGTGGGTCAGCATCTTGAAGCGTTGCTGCTCGGAGGGGGTAAGCTTGCTCATATCCAGGACGGGCGACGTGTCAGGCGGGGGACTGACCCTGCCAAGACCGAGCGTCTCAAGGACCCTTCGCAAGGTGTTGAGCGTCGTTTGATAACCCAGCAAGTCAGCTATGTTGACGGTGCCTTCCGTTGCGAACTGAAGTTCCCATTTCTCGAGAATGATCGTCGTAGTGGCGGCGGCTCTGATCAAAGCGAACTGGCTCTGCGTGACGTGCTTCGGCCCGCCGAGGTCCTGAACGTGATTGGCCACGAGGTCGTGCAGCCGCCGCGCCCACCTTGTCCGTCCATCGACGCCCGGCAGAAGCTCCTTGCCTTTCGTGACGCGGCTCTGAAAGTGCCTGCTCCGAGGGACTGGATAATTGCTTGTCATAGGTTAAGCGCTTGCTTGAGGAAGGGTTTCGGTAGGTTTGTTTTATTCAAATTGGCGTAGTTGCAGCGTAGCGTGACTTGCAACATGCATGCAACATGAACTATTTTCAGGAATGTTTTGAATCGCTTATCGAAGTACTACGGATACAAAATCTGTTGCTTAAATGATGATCTAGCCTAACTTGGATCTAGAGGGCGCACAATAAAATGCGGAAGTTGGCTCTGAATTCGTCATCTCCCGGTAAAACTGCGCACTTCCGGTGGGTAAGACGAAAACACGGAGGTTACCGGGATTACCAGATTTACTAGTTTTACAGGGAAGTAATTACTTGCTGTGCGCTTTTTGTCCGCTGGACGCGTGCCCTAGCGCAGCTAAGCGCGCTGCTAACTATCCGTCGCCCGTAATGCAGGTAAAACCCGTAAAGCTGGTAACCTACCCTCGAAAACGCGCGCTTAAGCTAGCGCGCGCTGAGAGGTGAAGCACATAAACCCCGTAAACCTCAGTACCCCGCTAGAATGGTATGTCAGCGTCGCCCGTCTTCAGTGCTGGCTCATCGGGCTTGACGTCGGGCATGTCGTCTTCCGGCCAGTCCACTTTGTGCCCAAGCACTTTCTCGAACTGGGTTCGGCAAACCTGCAGCGGCGGATATCCGTGGGCGTTGACCAGTTTGTTCTGGGTGACCCATTCAGCCATGTGGGTGTCAAACCACTTGGTGTCCATCCACTTCTTCTTTCGGATCAGACCAGGACAAAGTTTGCCAATAGCCTTCCCGAAACTTTCGGGCGTGTCGCGGAATCTAGCGTTCGAGTCGCGGGCATGTTTCAGATAGTCGTCATAGACTTCTTTGCCGACCATCCAGAGCAATCCTTGATCGGTGGGTTCATCCCAAGTCTCGGTTTCCATATCGAGCAGATAGCCGTTGAGCAGGCGTTCGTACCACCACTTCTGGACCGGCGTCATTGTGAGGTGCTTCTGCTCCATCAGAGCCGCCGTCTTCGGTGTGTTGCGAAGGTCGATGCCGGCAATGTCTACGGCGAGGAGATGAGCCATGAGCGCCGCCGGACCCCCGGCCGCCATCTCGGCCGCAAGAGCGTCGAAATAGGCGACGTTTTCCCTTTCTGTCATTGGTACCTCAAGGACCAAAAAGCGGCGCGCATTGAGTCCAGTTGCGACCACCCAATCCTCGTTACTGGCCATGATAAGCCGAACGCGGTTTGCAACGGGAAAGGCGTTGACGTACTTCATCTCCAGCATCAGGGTAGGTTCGGTGATCAGCCCTTTTAGAACATTGCCGTGAGAGCGATTGCCGGCGAAAAGTGCCTCGTCGGCAAAACACAGCGTGCATCCTTTTAGCTGGGCATTGAACCGCCCGACGAGGTGCTCGCCTTGCTGGAGGTGAACAAAGTGCTCGCCGTACATGGCGCCGATATATTGAGTCCACAGGCCTTTGCCGCTGCCCTCAAGCCCCCGGAGAATGATAGCGGTGCCAGGTTTCGTATCGGGGTGTTGCACGGCGTCGGCAAGCCAGCCTTCGACCCATCGATAGACTTCATCGTCATTGTTGCAGATGACATTGCGCATATGGGCAAGGAACAGTTGGCATGATGCGTTTGCGTCAGGTTCCACGGCCCATCCCCGCCACATATTGTAGGCGCCCGGGACATCCCGCCCGGGTGCAAACACTACGCCGCTGTATTGCCGCCGCTCGGGGTGTTTCAGCCAATGATCGAATAGAGGCATTTGCTTGTTGCCGGCTTCGATAGATCGGTTGGCCAGCATGAGAGCGAGGTCTTCCTTCTTCACAAACCAGACCGTCTTCCGGCCAAGCTCCTGATCGTATCCCTCCCGCAGAATGACCGCTGATGTGCCGGCCCACGTGACAGCGTATTCATCATTTAATTCCTGAATCTCGACCGACCCGGCTTTCCATTTGCCAGCGCTTTTTGCGATCTGCGCTACCTCAGAATCGGGCAGCGGTGTTTCGCAAAGGTGCTGGTTCAGCGTCAGCAGAACGTCGCCGAGGGCCGCCGCCGACAGGCCGCGCTGCCTGAGGACACCGGCCCAACTCGTCAGCGATGTGTTGCGCGATCCTTCTTCAACGACGGGCATATTGTCCTGGGGTGGCTGTCCTCGGAATATGTCAGCGGGGTAGGGCGGCTCGTCATTTATCCGCTCGATCCGTGTCAGAAACGGGTCACGTTTCCGATGGAAAAAACCGGGAAGCCGCATGACGCGGCTTTTGTCATTCACCTTTGGATCGCCATTGAACCGCTTGGCAATCTCGTCTTGGATCGGTCGGAACTCATCAAGTTCCATACCCTCGATAATCCAGAAGGCTTGGTATCGTCCCGGCGATGTCTCCGTGATCATGTGGGGCTGGACGTGGAAGTCCAGCACCGGCTGAAGCGGTGCGCCATCAAGATCGGCAAACACTGCCCGGACACGCGTCACGTTCTCGGCAGCGCGCCCTTTGAAGTCAGTTTCGTTGACGGTGACATAGATGCCAGCACCATCTTCGTTCTTGCCCTTCAGCGTTGAAGTTAGCTCGGCCAGCGTGCCGTGATGGATTTTGGCCATTGCCCGTGAGACTTTGGATTCTTTATCCGCATCTTTTCGATCATCGAAAGTCTGAAATGTGAAGCGATTTGCGGTCGGATCGATGCGCTTCAGAAATCGCACTGCGTCCTCAAGGTTTATGGTCGATGGTTGTTGTGTCATTGCCCTACTCACTGAAATCGATTGCAATTCAGGGTTGAAGTAGGGTAGTGTTTTGCGAGCATTGCCCAAGCTCGGGACGTGCTTTTTATGTGCTCATGATTTTTCAGAACGCCGGTCCTGTTGGGCCGGCGTTTTCTTTTGATAGACGATGCTCCGTGCTATGCGCATGGCATCGATCGCTTCCAGCACTGACAGCCCATAGGCGCTACGCAGGCGCGGTATGATTGGTCGCTCTACAGTGTGCCAGTTATCAGCAAGCCATTTGGCGGCTGGCTGTACGGCTGCGGATGGGTCAGGTTCGGCCATGTCACGCTACCTCCGTCACGCCGAACTTCTCGCGCAGCTTGTGGCGGCTGATGACCCACTTGCCCAGCACCTTCGTCGCGCCGGGGATCTCACCCTTCTCAAGCATGTATGCAGTGATGCGGGGCTTGCGGTTGATCGCGCGGGCAATGTTCGGGCTGCCCCAGATGAGGCTGAGGTCAGTGTCGTCGGGATTGGCTTCCATGATCTTCGCTCCGAGTCGAGCGCCGGTGGCAGTCAACGGGAGCGGAGACAGAGGACGGCGCAATTGAATGCGTCAGGCGCTTAGCGCGCGGGCCTAGCTGAGCGTCAACTCAACGGGCCTTATGTCCTGTTTTCCTGTCTAAGGGGCAGCTTTGCACGCATTGGAGGTTCATGCAAGCGCCTGCAAACGCTGGCTTTTATGTTGCATTGCATGTTGCTCGTAGCAGCTTGCCCCCTGTTGCAGGCCCTTGCAAACGCTAGCGTCCCGTTGCAACACGACGCAACATAAAATCATCAGATCTAAGAGCCACCGAATCTCCGCAAAGCCTTGCGCTGTATGGGCTTGCGAGTGGTGATCCCGACAGGAATCGAACCTGTGACCTACAGATTAGGAATCTGCCGCTCTATCCTACTGAGCTACGGGACCACGCGGCCAGACACATAGCCGCTTCGGATCGTTTCGCCAAGAGGCCGGCCGAAGGCAATTCGGCCGGCTTTGCGCTGCCGCCGTCAGGCGGCCAGCGCGGTTTCCGCCAGTTTTACCCAGTAGCTCATGCCGTGCGGGATGACCTCGTCGTTGAAGTCGTAGGCCGGGTGGTGGAGGCCGGCGGTGTCGCCATTGCCGATGAAGATGAAGGCGCCGGGGCGGGCTTCGAGCATGTAGGAGAAATCCTCGCCGCCCATCACCGGCTGGATGCCGCGATGGACATGGGCGTCGCCGGCGACACCGATGGCGACATCGCTGGCAAACACCGTCTCTTCGGGATGGTTGAAGGTCACGGGGTAGTTTGCCTGGTAGTCGACCTCGATCCTGGCGCCGAAGGCGGTCGCCAACCCGTCGCAGATGGTGCGGATGCGCTCTTCGGACTTCTTGGCGATTTCCTTGCGCAAGGTGCGCACCGTGCCGGCGATTTCGGCCGTTTCCGGGATGATGTTGTAGGCGTCACCGGCGTGGAACTTGGTCACCGACACCACCACGGCCTCGACCGGGTCGGTGCTGCGCGAGGCGATCGTCTGCAAGGCGCCGACCAGCTGGCTGGTGATGACGATCGGGTCGATCGTGCCGTGCGGCATCGCCGCGTGACCGCCCTTGCCGCGCACGGTGATGGTGAACTCGGCGGTCGCTGCCATGATCGGGCCCGGGCGAATGGCGAACTGCCCGACAGGCAGGCCCGGCATGTTGTGCATGCCGAACACCCTAGAGATGTCGAAACGCTCCATCATGCCGTCCTTGACCATCTCGTTGCCGCCACCGCCGCCCTCTTCGGCCGGCTGGAAGATCACCGCCACCGAGCCGGTGAAGTTGCGCGTCTCGGCGAGGTATTTCGCCGCGCCCAGCAGCATCGCGGTGTGGCCGTCATGGCCGCAGGCGTGCATCTTGCCGGGGATGGTCGAGGCGTAGGGCTTGCCTGATATCTCGTTGAGCGGCAGCGCGTCCATGTCGGCGCGCAGGCCGATGGTCGGGCCTTCGCCCTGGCGGCCGCGGATGATGCCAACGACGCCGGTCTTGCCGAGGCCGGTGACCACATCGTCACAGCCGAAAGCCTTCAGCTTCTCGGTGACGAAGGCGGCGGTCTTGAAGACGTCGAAGTTCAGTTCTGGCGTCTGGTGCAGATGCTGGCGCCAGCCGGCAACTTCGTCCTGCATTTCGGCGGCACGGTTCAGGATTGGCATGATGGTTCCATCTCGCTGTTGGGACGGCGGGTGTTGGCCGCTGCCTTGCAATTGTGATCGCCAGGCACTTTGCCATCTTGGCGTCACATAGAGTAAATAGCACCGCAACAATGGGTCCGGTTTTTGAGGGTCGGACCATATGCTGGCGATCGCGTAACGAAATCTTACGGAGCCAGGGGCGACTACGGCAAGAGGCGATTTCGGATTTGATCATGCGGTACAGGCATTTCCTCAAACTATTGTCGGCTGGCACAATCGCGCTATCGGTCGTGGCCGGGCCGGCGCTGGCCAATCCGGTGGTGGTGTTCGACCTCGGCAGCGGCAAGATCCTGCAACATCAGGATGCGTTCAAGCGCTGGTATCCGGCATCGCTGAGCAAGCTGATGACCGCTTATGTCACCTTTCGGGCGATCGCCGCCGGCGAGGTGCAGCTTGATTCGCCGATCAAGGTGACCAAACACTCCGCCGCCGAGCCGCCAAGCAAGATGGGCTTCAAGCCGGGTTCGGTGATGCGGCTCGACAATGCGCTGAAGATGATGCTGGTCAAATCGGCCAACGATATCGCCATGGCCGTGGGCGAAAATGTCGGCGGTTCGCAGGCCGCCTTTGCCGACCGGATGAATGCCGAGGCGACCCGACTTGGCATGAACGGCACGCATTTCGTCAATCCGAACGGGCTCTATTCGCCGGATCAGTACACGACGGCGCGCGACCTCGCCGTGCTGGTGATGGCGATCCGCCGCGAATTTCCGCAATATGTGCCGTGGTTCTCGATCGAGGGTCTTGCCGTCGGCAAGAAGGCGATCCCCAACTACAATCTCTTGATCGGCCGTTATCCCGGCGCCGATGGCATGAAGACCGGCTTTGTCTGCCCCTCGGGCTTCAACATGATCGGTTCGGCGACGCGCAACGGGCGCACGCTGGTCGCGGTCGTGCTTGGCGAGAAGTCGGCCGTCACCCGTGCCGAGACGGCGGCAAAACTGCTCGATCAGGGGTTCGACACGCCTGCCGCCGGCTCGGCCACCGTCACCACGCTGGCGCCCTATGGCGACACGGTCTCGCCCAACGACATGCAGGACGAGGTCTGCAGGAAGAAGAAGCCGCAGGAGCAGTCGGAGGCGCCGCCGGTTGCCGCCAAGAACGTGCCGAAATCGCCCTACCAGGAAAAGCTCGACCATGTGCCGACGCTGGTTGCCGTCGGCCTCGGCGGCGCCACCGGTCCGGCGCCGAAGGCCATCCTCGACCAGGGCGGCCAGGAATATGCCGATGTGCCGATCCCGAGCTGGCGGCCCGACAGGCCGGCACCGGCCGGCACCGGCCCGAAGATTGCCGGCTCCGCCGCACAGGGCGACCAGCCGGCCAAGGTTGCGAACTAGCCAATGGGGAGCGGCTTCCCGATCCCCGTCTCGGTGCTGACCGGTTTCCTCGGCGCCGGCAAGACGACGCTGCTCAACCGGCTGCTCAAGGATCCGGCGCTGGCCGACACGGCGGTGATCATCAACGAGTTCGGCGAGGTGGCGATCGACCATCTGCTGGTCGAGCAGTCTTCCGACGGCATCATCCAGCTGTCGGACGGCTGCCTGTGCTGCACGGTGCGCGGTGAACTGGTCGATACGCTGGCCGACCTGGTCGACCGGCTGCAGACCGGCCGCATCGCCCGGCTTGCCCGCGTCATTGTCGAGACCACCGGCCTTGCCGACCCGGCGCCGGTGCTGCAGTCGATCATGGCCCATCCGGCGCTGATCCAGGCCTTCCGGCTCGACGGCGTCATCACTTTGGTCGATGCCGTCAACGGCAATGCCACGCTCGATGCCCATGTCGAGGCGGTGAAGCAGGTTGCCGTCGCCGACCGCATCGTGCTCAGCAAAGCCGATCTGATCACCGATGCCAATGAGTTGGAAATGCTGCGGGCGCGCCTGCGGCTGATCAATCCAGGTGCCGAACTGCTCGATGCCGGCGACACGGAGACAGGCGTGGCGGCGCTGTTCGACTGCGGCCTCTACAACCCGGCAACCAAATCCGCCGATGTGCGGCGCTGGCTGGGCGAGGAAGCGGCGCACGATCATGACCACCACCGTCATGATGGGCATGATCATGCGCATGGCCATGACCACGGTCCTCGCCACGATTCGCGGGTGCGTTCCTATTCGCTGGTGCATGACGGCCCGGTACCGTTTTCGGCGATCGAGATGTTCCTCGACCTGCTGCGCTCGACGCATGGCGAGCATCTGCTGCGCATGAAGGGCGTCATCGAACTCAGGGAAGATCCGTCGCGGCCGCTGGTGATCCATGGCGTGCAGAAAATCCTGCATCCGCCGGTGCAATTGCCGTCCTGGCCCGATGGCCAGCGCGGCACCCGGCTGGTGCTGATCACGCTCGATATGCCGGAAGAGTATATCCGCCGGCTGTTCGCCGCCTTCACCAACCGGCCGTCGATCGACACGCCCGATCGCGCGGCGCTGGAAAACAACCCGCTGGCGATTGCCGGGCGGTAGCCCCCACGATTACGGCGCGCCGCGCTCGATCAGGAAGCGATGACCGCCGGAGACCGCCGCCGTTTCAATCAACTGGTGGCCGCTGTCGGAGCAGAATGCCGGAATGTCGATGACGGCGAGCGGGTCCGTGGTCTCCAACCAGAGCCGGCTGCCCGGTTGCATCCCGGCCAGGCGCTTCTTGGCCTTGAGCACGGGCAAGGGGCAGTTCAGCCCCTTAAGGTCATAAATAGCGGCGCGATCAGCCACGGGCGATATCAACCGCCGAACATGCCGAGCAGCTTGTTCTTCAGCTTCGTCACCCGGCTTTCGTCGGCACTCGCCGCTTGCGTTTCAGCCATCGGCGCCGCTTCCGAAGGGGCCGCGATGGTCGCGGTGGCGACAGGGGCTTCCTTGGCGGCCTTCTCGGCCTCCTTTTCAGCCAGAGCCTGGGCCTTGGCGGCTTCCTTGGCTTGCTTGGCCGCCTCTATGGCAGCCAGCCTCTGCTGCTCGGCCTTCTGCTTGGCAGCTTTTTCGGCGTCGAGGGCGGCCATCTTACGGCCAGCAGGCGAATCGATGCGGCCCATGCGCGCCGTCTCGGTCACCGAGCCGTCGTTGTTGAGCGACGGCGGGTCGATCGGCACGCGTTCGCCGCGCGCCCGGCGCTTGGACCAGTCGGAGACGATGCTGGCTTCCTTGATACCGGCGATGGTCGGCTTGGGCGCCGGCACGCTGGCCTTGACCGCGCCGCTGAACGCAGCGTCGTAGGTGCTCATATAGGAGTTGTAGGCGCTCTTCAGCGAATCAGGCTGCGTCGTCGCCGGGCAGGCGCCGGTCGGATCGAATGTCTGACCGTCGGCGGCAACCTGGTTGAAGACATAACGCTTCTCGCAGACATCGACCTTCGGCGGCACCTTGGTGATCTCGAAATTGTCGTAGCCGACCTTCAGCATCTTCCAGAAGTCGTAGTTCGGGTCGTTGCGGTAGCGCGCCATGTTGGCGGCGGTCATGCGGAACGGAAACGCCTGGATCTGGAATTCGGTCTGGCCGCCCTGGAAAGCATCGCGGCCGAACGCATAGATCTGCTCGATCTGCGCATCGGTCATCGAATAGCAGCCCGACGACGAACAGGCGCCGTGCACCATCAAATTGGAGCCGGTACGGCCATTGGCGCGGTCATAGGCGTTGGGATAGCCGATGTTGAAGGACAGATGATAGTTCGAGCGCGGATTCATCTGCGCCGGGCGCACCGTGTAGAAGCCTTCCGGCGCCTGGCGGTCGCCTTCGGTGTATTTCGGCCCGAGCTTGCCCGACCATTTGCAGATGTCGTAGCTGGCGACCATGTCATAGCGGCCGTTGGTCTTGGCCTTCCAGATCTCGAGCTTGCCCTCTTCCTTGAAGATGCGGGCCATCACCGACGAGGTGCGGACCATGCCCTTGGCCCTCATGTCGGCGAGGATCTTGTCGGGCAGCGGCTTGTTGGCCTCCGGGGCAAAATCCTTCATGGACGAATTGTTGCACCCGGCAACGCCGAGGGCAGCGATCAGGATTCCGGTGCGGGCAAGCTTGACAAACATGGCTGCGGATATCGTCTTTTCTCTGGCGCCCGGACGTTCCTGCCCCGGCTGCTACACTGCGCATCGACGGACCCTAAGCCCGTTAACCCTAATAAATTCCTTACCGCAAGTGCCGACGCATCCCCCTGCGGCAGTCTCATTGAGCCGAATGCAGCGGCATTTTTGTGGCAAAAATGCTCCGCCCCGCCACATTATGGCGGCCAAGGCTGCCGGTGGTCAGAGACTGCGGCCCATGGCCAGGTATTTTTCGCGGCGCTGCTCGCGGAAATCGGTGTTGGCGCCGGCAAAGTCCTTCATCGTCCTGGCGATGAGGTCTCCGGTCGCGGCGATCACGGTTTCGGCGCCGCGATGCGCACCGCCGAGCGGCTCGGGGATGATGGCGTCGATGATCTTCAGTTCCAGAAGATCCTGCGCGGTGATCTTCATGTTGGTCGCCGCATCCTTCGATCGCGTCGTGTCGCGCCACAGGATAGAGGCGGCCCCTTCCGGCGAAATCACCGAATAGATGGCGTGTTCGAGCATGTAGACGCGGTTGGCGGTGGCGATGGCAATGGCTCCGCCCGAACCGCCTTCGCCGATGACCACCGAGATCGACGGTACTTTCAGGCCGAGACAGGTCGAGGTTGAACGGGCGATGGCCTCCGCCTGGCCGCGCTCTTCAGCGTTGACACCGGGATAGGCGCCGGCCGTGTCGACCAGCGTCAGCAGCGGGATCTTGAAGCGGTCGGCCAGTTCCATCAGCCGTACCGCCTTGCGGTAGCCCTCCGGGCGAACCGATCCGAAATTGTGCTTCAGGCGGCTGGCTGTATCGGAACCTTTTTCCTGGCCGATGATGGCAATGGGTTCGCCGCGGAAACGGGCGAAACCGCCCACGATCGCCTGGTCCTCACCGAAATTGCGATCGCCGGCCAACGGCGTGAAATCGGTGAACAGGCCCTTGATGTAGTCGACGCAATGCGGCCTGTCGGGATGGCGAGCCACCTGCACCTTCTGCCACGGCGTCAGCGCCTTGTAGGCGTCGCGCAGCGCGTCGCGGGAGCGCTTCTCGAGACGGCTGATCTCGTCGCCGACATCGACCGCCTCGCCATTCTCGGCAAGCTTCTTCAGCTCGAGGATCTTGCCCTCGAGGTCCTGCACCGGCTTTTCGAAATCGAGGTAATTGTACATGCGTGAGCGGACCGATACGTCGGAAGGCAGTGGCTGACGGAACCCTTGAATCCAAGGCTCCGGGCGGTGAAATGTCGTCCTCACATAGCGATATGAGACCTAGTCGGCAAGCGGATGATGATCGTTGACCAGCCGCACCAGCCGCTCTTCCAGCACATGGGTGTAAATCTGTGTCGTCGATATGTCGGCATGGCCAAGCAATTGCTGCACGGCCCGGAGATCGGCGCCGTTCTGCAGGAGATGGCTGGCGAAAGCATGGCGCAGCACGTGCGGCGAGATCTTCGCCGAGGCGATGCCGGCCCTTGCCGCCAGCCCTTTCAGGTCACGCGCGAAGACCTGACGCGAGAGATAGCCGCTGTCGGAGGCGGCCGGAAACAGGAACGGACTGTCGGCAAAGGCGGGCACCCTGGCACGGGCTGCAAGCCAGGTCTTCATCGCCGCGCGTGCCTTGGCGGAGAGCGGCACCATACGCTCCTTGTCGCCCTTGCCGCGCACCATGAAGAAACGGTCGTCGCGCCGCGCCACCGTCACCGGCAGGCCGACCAGCTCGGAAACGCGCAGGCCGGTGGCGTAAAGCACCTCGACCAGCGCATGCAGGCGCAGTGATGCCAGACTGTCCCCATCGCCCGACGAGACATCGCCGGCCTCAAGCGCCGCACGGTCGATCAGCCGGCCGGCGTCCGCCTCGCTCATCGTCTTGGGCAGCGGGCGGCCCTTTTTCGGGCTGTCCAGCGTGCCGGTCGGGTCATCGCCGCGCAGGCCTTCGGCGTAGAGGAATTTGAAGAACTGGCGGATCGCCGACAATTTGCGCGCCTGCGACGTGGCTGCAAAGCCGCGGGCGGCAATGTCGTCGAGATAGGCTCGGATATCGGCGGCGGCGGCACTGGCCAGCCCGCCATCGATCGCTTCAGAAGCGTCCTCGAGGTCGCGGCGGTAGGAGGAAAGCGTGTTTTCGGCCGCGCCCCGCTCGGCGCTCATCATTTCCAGGAAGGCTTCGATGCGGGCGGCGCTGTTCATTCAGCTTTTCTTGTCATTCAGCTTTTCTTGGGATTGAGCTTTTCGGGAGGGATGCGCACGCTCATTTCCCCCTTCCTTGGCTCGACGAACATCACCAGTGCGAACATCGTACCATAGGCAATGCCAGCCAGAATCGCTGTTACCACGACAAAGCGAAACAGTGTCGGCATCAATTTTCGCCCGTCTTCTTGTTCTGCGTTTCCAAACCCTGTCCCCTTATGGGACGCCAATCCGGCCAATTCAAGGAAGAAGCTGAGGCCTGTTAGCAACTTCTGATGCAGACCCTGCCGGTCCATATCGGGTTCAAGGCACTTGCCATGCTTGACGCAAACGGGCTTTTCATGTCGATACGCCGGCAAAGAGGGCCTTCGAAACATCCGATGAACGCGCTGCCAGCAAATCCTCCAGACGAGACCCACGCCGCGTTGCTTGGCCGGCTGGGTAGCCGTTCCGTCGTCTTCGTCGGATTGATGGGTGCCGGCAAGACGGCGATCGGCCGCAAGGTGGCAACCATGCTGGCGCTGCCCTTCATCGACAGCGACCAGGAGATCGAAAGCGTCTCGCGCATGACCGTTCCGGAACTGTTCGAGCGCTACGGCGAGACCGAATTCAGGGCGCTGGAGCAGCGCGTCATCCTGCGCGTGCTGGAAAACGGCCCGCAGGTGCTGTCGACCGGCGGCGGCGCCTTCATGAATGCGCAGACGCGCGAGGCGATTGCAGCGCACGGCGTGTCGGTGTGGCTGAAGGCAGAGCTCGATCTTCTGATGGACCGCGTCTCCAAGAAACAGAACCGGCCGCTCCTGAAAAGCGCCGACCCCCGCGCCGTGCTGGAGCGGCTGATGGGCGAGCGCTATCCGGTCTACGCGACATCGGACGTCACAGTGCCGACCCGCGACGACCGCAAGGAAGTCATCGCGACCGAGGTGGTGGACGCGCTGTGCCGGCATTTCGGCATCGATCAGGCCGCTGCGACGGGCGAGGTGGAATCGTGAGCATCGATGCACCCGTTGCTGTCGAAGTCGGCCTTGGCGACAGGACCTATGACATTCTGATCGGCTCGGGGTTGCTGGCCCGCGCGGGTGCGGAGATTGCGAGCCGGCTGCCGGGCACGCGCGCCGCGGTCGTCACCGACGCCAATGTCGCGGCGGCGCATCTCGCTGCCCTTCAGGCCAGCCTCGAAACGGGCGGCATCCAGACCGCCGTGATCACGTTGCCGCCCGGCGAGAAAACCAAGAGTTTTGCTCATCTCGAAGAGGTGGTAGACGGTGTGCTGGCTGCGAAACTGGAGCGCGGCGACATCGTCATCGCCTTCGGCGGCGGCGTTATTGGCGACCTTGCCGGCTTTGCCGCCGGCATCGTGCGGCGCGGCATGAATTTCGTGCAGATCCCGACCTCGCTGCTGGCGCAGGTCGATTCCTCGGTCGGCGGTAAGACCGGCATCAACAGCCCACGCGGCAAGAACCTTGTCGGCGTCTTCCATCAGCCGAAATTGGTGCTGGCCGACACCGGGGTGCTCGACACGCTGCCGATCCGGGAATTCCGAGCCGGCTATGCCGAGCTCGCCAAATACGGGCTCATCGACCGGCCGGAATTTTTCGCCTGGCTGGAAAAGAATTGGGTCCAGGTTTTTGCCGGCGGGCCGGAGAGGGCGCAGGCGATCGCCGAAGCCTGCCGCGCCAAGGCCGAAATGGTTGCGCGCGACGAGTTCGAGACCGGCGACCGCGCGCTGCTCAATCTCGGCCACACTTTCGGCCACGCGCTGGAAGCCGCCACGCAGTATGACGGAGCCCGCCTCGTCCATGGCGAGGGCGTCGCTATCGGCATGGCGCTGGCGCACCGGTTCTCGTCGCGGCTCAACCTGGCCAGCCCCGACGATGCCGCGCGCGTCGAGGCGCATCTGCGCGCCGTCGGCCTGCCTTGGCGGATAGCCGACATCCCAGGCGATTTGCCCGATGCCGAAGCACTGCTGGCCTTCATCACCCAGGACAAGAAGGTATCACGCGGCGCGCTGACCTTCATCCTGACGCGCGGCATCGGCCAGGCTTTCATCGCCAAGGATGTTCCGGCATCGGAAGTGCTGTCGTTTCTGACAGAAAACCATCCGGACCAGCAGAAGATGCGGCCGAGATGACCAACGAGCCCGGCTGGATCGTCGTCGCCGTCCTTGCCATCCTCATCGTGCTGCTCGTTGCCGTGCGCACGCGCCTGCTTGCCATGTTCGGATACGAGCTTTCGCGCATCGAGCCGCAGCGTTCCAGCCAGGACGAATTGCGCGGCGCGGTCGACGATTTCCGCCGCGACGGCCAGGTGGTGCGCGAGGATCGCGACCGCGTCGGCGGCCTGTTCGATCTCGCCGAGCTCGAAGTCTCCGACATCATGGTCCACCGCACCAACATGCGCTCGGTCAATGCCGACAATGCACCCGAAGCGGTGGTGCGCGAGATTTTGCAAAGCCCGCACACCCGCATGCCGCTGTGGAAAGGCTCGCTCGACAACATCGTCGGCGTGCTGCATGCAAAGGATCTGCTGCGCGCCTTGAACGAAGTCGGCAACGATTTCTCCCGGATCGACGTGATGAAGATCGCTTCGAAACCCTGGTTCGTGCCCGACACCACGACCTTGCAGGAACAGCTCAACGCCTTCCTGCGCCGCAAGGCGCATTTCGCCGTCGTCGTCGACGAATATGGCGAGGTCGAAGGGCTGGTGACGCTGGAGGACATTATCGAGGAGATCGTCGGCGAGATCGCCGATGAGCACGATGTCGACATCCAGGGCGTCAAGCAGGAGGCCGACGGCTCCGTCGTCGTCGACGGCACGGTGCCGATCCGGGACCTGAACCGGGCTCTCGACTGGAACCTGCCGGATGAGGAGGCCACCACCATTGCCGGCCTCGTCATCCACGAGACGCAATCGATCCCCGATGAGAAGCAGGCTTTTACGTTCCACGGCAAGCGCTTCATCGTCATGAAACGCGACAAGAACCGGATCGCAAGGCTGAGGATCAGGCCGGCCGGCGACGCCTGATGCGCGCCCGGAGACCGGGGTGCCGTCATCCCGCGATCTGGCTCGTCGAGCGTTCGTGAATCGTCGCGCCGGTCTCGGCATCTATGGCGGCCAGGCTGACTTCATAGCCCCAAAGCCTGCGGATGTGACGAAGCGTGGCGTCGCGGCTGGCATCCTCGAGAAGGATGCCGTCATTGACCTTGTGCTGCAGCCGCAAATGGCGGTCGCCGAGCAGATCGACATCCACCACCTGAATGTCCGGCCGGTTCGCGCCGAGATCATAACTGTTGGCGAGCGTGGCGCGTATCTTGGCGTAGCCGCGCTCGTCGTGGATGGACGCGACCAGACAATGCGGTTGGTCGGCAGCGTCGCCGAGCACAAAAAACCGCCATTTCCGGATCAAGGCCGGACTGAGGTACTGGCGGATGAAGGATTCGTCGCGATGATCGGCCCAGGCGTCAAGCAGGACCTCGCGCCAGTTGCCCTGGCCGGCGATGTCGGGGAACCAATCGCGGTCCTCGGCCGTGGGTTTGGTCGAGATGCGCTTGATATCCTGCATCATGTCGAGGCCGAGAGCATAGGGGTTGATGCCTGAAAAACGCGGATCGTCGAAGGCCGGCTGAAAGACCACGTTGGAATGATTGCGCAGGATTTCGAGCATGGCGCCTTCGCTGATCTGGCCGCGGTCAAACAGCATGTTCATCAGCGTATAGTGCACGAAAGTGGCACAGCCTTCGTTCATCACCTGTGTTTGCCGTTGCGGGTAAAAATATTGCGCGATGACGCGAACGATCCTGATGATCTCACGCTGCCAGGGCTCCAGGACCGGGCTGTTCTTTTCCAGGAAATAGAGCAGGTTTTCCTCAGGCAGGTTTAGCGATTTCTTCCGCTCCGGGTCCTTGCCCTTGTCGTTGGCCGCTTGCTGCGAAGGCGGCAGCGTACGCCACAAGTCGTTGTAGGAGCGCTCCTCGTATTCGAGACGCTCGCGAATTCCTTCGCGTTGCCGTTCCGACGACAGCCTCGGCGGCCGGTGATAGCGAAACACGCCCTGATCCATCAGCGCGTGGGCGGAATCGAGAACAGCCTCCACGGCGGCGAGGCCGTGCCGCTCCTCGCAACGGACTATGTAGCCCTTGGCGAAGTCCAGGTAGCTGAGGATCGCACCCGCATCCGTCCACTGTTTGAACAGCTGATTGTTCTTGAAGAAATGATTGTGGCCGAGCGCTGCATGGGCCGTCACCAAGGCCTGCAGGGCCATGGTGTTTTCCTCCATCAGATAGACGATGCAGGGATTGGAATTGATGACCAGTTCATAGGCAAGCCCTCGCCCGCCCTTGCGATAGAGCAGATCCTGGTGGAGGAAATGTTTGCCGAAAGACCAGTGACGGTACATCAGTGGCATGCCGATGGACGAATAAGCGTCGAGCATCTGCTGCGACGAGATGATCTCCATCTGAACGGGATAGGTGTCCAGATGAAGCTCTTCGACCGCAAGTGCCTCGATCGCGTCATAGGCCCGCGACAATGTTTTGAAATCCCAGTCGGACCCTGAGAAAAGCAGGCTGGATTTGCTCGCTTGCCTGGCCATCGGGAACCCTCACGCTCTCTTGAGGGAGGCCGGCTGCCTGCCGAAGAGCTGGCGAAAGACCGGGTAGATATCGGCGGGCGTGGCGATGCGGCTCATCTGGAAATTCGGCCATTTCTGGTCGATGGCGTTATAGGCACGCCACAGCGATGTCCCGTTTTCGGTCGAGCCGAAAATATGGGCTTCACGCTCGTCGATGATCTCGACATAGGCAAAATACTGGCACAGCCGCATGAGCTCGCCGTTGAGAAGCGAAATGCATCGCTCGGAATCGCCGGCGAAATTGTCGCCGTCCGAGGCCTGGGCGGCATAGATGTTCCAGTCGTGGGCCGGGTAGCGGCTGGCGATAATACGGTGCATTTCCTCCAGCGCGGTGGAAACGACGGTGCCGCCGCTTTGGGTGTTGTAGAAAAATGTCTCCTCGTCGACCTCCTGAGCCAGGTGCGTGTGGCGGATGAAGACAATCTCGATGCGGTCGTAGCGTCGTTTCAAGAACAGGTGCAGCAGCACGAAGAAGCGCTTGGCCAAATCCTTCTCGCGCTCGCCCATGGACCCGGACACGTCCATCAGGCAGAACATGACGGCATTGGCGTTCGGCACCGGCCGGGGATCGAAGCGGTTGAAGCGGATGTCGACCGGATCGACATAGGCAATCCGGCGGCGGCGGCGTTCCAGCCGATCAAGCTCTTCGCGCAATGCCGCAATACGCTGGCGCGCCGCGGTGCTGGATGGCGCCTCCTCGAGCGAGGCGATTTCCTCGAGGATTGCATCCAGCTCGACCTGCTTGGGGCGCCTCAGCGCAATGCGGCGGCCGTGGCTGTTGCGCATCGTGCGGCCAACGGCGATGTTGGTCGGCGAACCGGTGGCGGCGAAGCCGGCCCTGCGCGGCTTGAAGGCAAGGATCTCCTTGAGGTTGAGCTTGACCATGTCCGGGAGCTCGAGATCCTCGAAGAAAAGATCGAGCACTTCCTCGCGCGACAGCACGAAACGAAAGTCGTCTTCAGATGCCTTGTCTCCTGGGGACGATGCTCCCGCGCCGCCCCCGGGCTTGGGGATCAGGTCTCCAGCGGAGAAATGCCTGTTGCCCGGCAAGATGTGCTGGCGTTTGCCGCTGTCGCGGGCGTTGTTGAAGCTCGGCTCGCTTGTGCCTCTTTCAGGCATGCGCACGGCGTGCTCGGAATCCGCGTCGGCGATCCTGCCGGTGCGGATCTGGTCGCGTATGCTCCGTTTCAATTCCTCGCGCGCGCGTCGGAGGAAGCGTTGGCGATTGCCGAGACTCTTGTCTTTAGGGTTCAGGCGGCGGTCGATGAAGATCGGCATGGAACCATCCGGGTTGTCTAACCCGCCCTATTCACCCGCATGTACCAGTCCACAAGGCGACGAACCTGCCGATCGGTGTAGCCGCGCTCGACCATCCGCTGCACGAATTCATTGTGCCGCTTTTCCGTGACGCTGTCCTGCTTGGAACCGAAGCTGATCACCGGCAGGAGGTCCTCGACCTGGCCGAACATGCGTTTCTCGATGACTTCCCGCAGCTTTTCGTAACTTGTCCACGCCGGGTTGCGGCCATGGTTTCTTGCGCGGGCGCGCAGCGTGAATTTCACCACCTCATTGCGGAAGTCCTTGGGATTGGCGATGCCGGCCGGTTTTTCGACCTGTGAAAGCTCGTTGTCCAAAACCTCGCGGTTGAGGATCTGGCCTGTGTCAGGATCCTTGTAGTCCTGGTCCTCGATCCAGGCGTCGGCGTAGGCGATGTAGCGGTCGAAAAGATTCTGGCCGTACTCGCTGTACGATTCCAGATAGGCTTTCTGGATCTCATGGCCGATGAATTCGGCATACCGCGCGGCCAGCTCGGACTTGATGAACTCCAGATAGGCGGCTTCCGTCTCCTTCGGAAACTGTTCGCGCTTGATTGCCTCCTCCAGGATGTACATGAGGTGCACGGGGTCGGCGGCCACCTCTTCGGTGTCGTAGTTGAAGGTCTGCGACAGGATCTTGAAGGCAAAGCGCGTGCTGACGCCGGCCATGCCCTCGTCGACGCCGGCGGCGTCCCGATATTCCTGAACCGACTTGGCCTTGGGGTCGACTTCCTTGAGGTTCTCGCCATCATAGGCGCGCATCTTGGTGTAGAGCGGCGAATTGTCGTGCTCGGCCAAGCGGGTCGAGACGGTAAACCTGCTGAGGATGTCGAGGACCTCTGGAGCGCAGGGACTGGCGGCCAATTCGCTCTCCCGCAGCAGTTTCTCGTAGATCTGCCGCTCTTCGGTTATTCGCAGGCAATACGGCACCTTGACCACGAGGATGCGATCGAGAAAGGCCTCATTGTTCTTGTTGTTCTTGAACTGCAGCCATTCCGACTCGTTGGAATGGGCTACAATGATTCCCTGGTAGGGAAAGGAGCCGAAATTTTCGGTGCCGTTGTAGCTGCCTTCCTGGGTGGCGGTCAGCAGCGGATGCAGGACCTTGATAGGCGCCTTGAACATTTCGACGAATTCAAGCAGGCCCTGGGTGGTCCGGTTCAGTCCACCACTATAGGAATAGGCGTCCGGATCGGATTGGCTGAAATTTTCCAATTGCCGGATGTCCACCTTGCCGACCAGGGCCGAGACGTCCTGATTGTTCTCGTCGCCGGGCTCGGTCTTGGCGATGCCGATCTGGCGCAGTCGCGAAGGCATCAGCTTGACGACGCTGAACTTGGAAATGTCGCCGGAAAGTTCGTCGAGGCGCTTGGCCGCCCATGGCGAAATGAGGCCATTCAACCGGCGTCGGGCAATGCCGTATTTATCCTCCAGCAGGTCGCCCATGCGATCGGGATGGAAAAGGCCAAGCGGCGATTCGAAAACCGGGCTGACCTGGTTGCCGACCTTCAGCGTGTAGATCGGGCGCTGTTCCATCAACTTCTTCAGCCGCTCGGCAAGGGAGGATTTGCCGCCGCCCACGGGGCCGAGCAGGTAGAGGATTTGCTTGCGCTCCTCGAGCCCCTGGGACGCATAGCGAAAATAGCCGGCAATGCGCTCGATTGTGTCCTCCATGCCGTAGAAATCGGCAAAGGAGGGGTACACTTTCAGGGTCCGGTTGGAGAAAATACGGCCGAGCCGCTCATCCTTGCTGGTGTCGACCAGGTTCGGCTCGCCGATCGCCTCGACCATCCGTTCAGGCGCCGAGGCATACATCGACTTGTCCTCGCGGCAGGCAAGGAGATACTGCTGGATGCTGATCTCTTCCTGCGCCGCGTTGGTGTAAATTTCCGAAAACAGATCGAAGACGTCAGACTGGTTCTCTCGCATGATGCTTTGCCCTCGGAGCCGCTGTGGCTTCCATTCGGCTCACCTCGCATTCAACTGTCGGGAGGTACCGTTTGTTCCCTTCATGTGAGGAGGTGGCTGCGATCGTAAGGATTGGGGCCGCTCCGAGATCAAGGCGCTCGTTGCGGAGCGGTATTCGTTGCGGGTAGCGGTTGCGAATCCCCGACTGGACGGCTGGGGCAGCCGCGTGCAGTCTTGCCGCCAGGAGACAGTGATGATCGATCGACGAAGCCTGATCATTTCCTCCGTGGCGGCGATGCTGCCATTGGAAGCATCGGCCGCGTGGGAAACACGCCGTCCCATGCCAAAAACCTTCGACTACGGGCCGGCCAAGCTCGACATCTATGCGCCCGATGGTGCAATCGGCCGGCCGGTCGTGTTTTTCGTTCATGGCGGTACCTGGCAGTTTGGCAAACGCAGTCAGGTGGACGCCAAACCGGCCTTCCTGCTCGCCAACGGCTTCTGCTTCGTCTCCATCGATTACCGCATGTTGCCAGAGGCCGATGTCGCCACCCAGGCCGGTGACGTCGAAAAGGCCTTCGCCTATATCAGGGCCAACATCGCCCGGCATGGCGGCGACCCCAACCGCATTGTCGGCATGGGCCATTCGGCCGGCTGCCATCTGATTGCCCTGACCGGCATGCGCGGTGGGCTGCCGGGCATAGCCGCGCTCATCCTCGACGACACCAGGGCCTATGACCTTGCATCGCTTGCCAAGAATGGCGGCATGGTCCGGGCCTATGCCCGCGTCTTTTCCGATCCCGCGCAATGGGCGGCACTTTCGCCGGCCAGCTATGTCGACGGCCGCAAGCACCCGCCGACTTTCATCGCCTATTCGCGGGCATCCGGTCGGAGCGAGGATTCCAAGGCCTTTGCCGAGCGCCTGCGCGCCACGGGCACCCAGGTCACGCTGTTCGACGGCAGCGCCTACACGCATATGTCGATCAATCGCGATTTCGGCGAGGACGGTGACGCGCTGACCGCTGCCGCGCTGGCATTCCTGAAATCGGCGGTCGGCTGATCCTTACGGCGCTGGATCAGATCAAAAGTGGCGGCGGGATATTGCTGTGCGGGCGCCCCGGTGCAAGTGCTCTTCGATCGTGAGCGGGAGGGAATTGCATGAACGGCGCCGATGTCCTGTGTAACGTGCTTCTGGCCAATGATGTGACGGTCTGCTTCGCCAATCCCGGCACCTCCGAAATGCACTTCGTTGCAGCACTTGACCGCAAGCCGAAAATGCGTTGCGTGCTCGGGCTGTTCGAAGGCGTGGTGACTGGTGCTGCCGATGGCTATGCGCGGATGACCGATCGGCCGGCCGCGACGCTGCTGCATACCGGTCCCGGCCTGGCCAATGGGCTAGCCAACATGCACAATGCCCGGCGCGCCTTCAGCCCGATGATCAACATCGTCGGCGACCATGCCTCCTACCATTTGCCGCTCGATGCGCCGCTCACCAGCGATATCGAAGGCCTTGCGCGGCCGATGTCGAACTGGGTGCGCCGCATCGGTGGCCCCGACGATGTCGCGCCGGCGACCGAGGCGGCCTTGCACGCATCGCTGACACCTCCCGGCGTCACGACACTGATCCTGCCGGCGGATGCCGCCTGGGGCGAAGTCGGCGCAGTCTCGGTCAGCAAGGTGAGCCTGGCGCCGCCGCCCGCCGTCGACATGGGCGCGGTAAGAAAAATCGCCGCGGCGATCCGCGCCGCTCCGGGTCGGATCGGCATGGTGGTTCGCGGGAAGGCCGCACGAGCCGATGCGCTCGCCATCGCCGGGCAGATCTCGACGGGCAGCGGTGTCCGCCTGTTCAGCGAGGTCCTGATCGCGCGGATGCAGCGCGGGCGCGGGCGCGTGGCGCCGACACGCATTCCCTATCCGGTCGATGCGGCGACGGCTGTGCTCAGGGATGTCGACGTTCTGATCCTGGTCGGCGCGAAGGAGCCGGTTGCCTTCTTCGCCTATCCGGGAAAACCGGGGCGGCTCGTTCGGGAAGGCTGCGAGGTGCTGACACTGGCCGCCCATGGCGACGATCTGCATGCGGCGCTGGAGGCGCTTCGCGACGAACTTGGCATCAAGCCGTCGCAACAACAGGTGCTCGCGGCCGCTTTTCCCGACGAGGCAACGCCGAACGGCAAGCTGACGGAAGATGCCATCGCGCTCTCGGTGGCGCGCAAACTGCCGGCCGAGGCGATCATTTGCGATGAAGCGATCACCTCGGCCAGGCGTTTCTTCGCGCTGTCGGCCTTTGCCGCGCCGCACGACTACATGATGGGCACGGGCGGATCGATCGGCGGCGGCATCCCCATGGCGACCGGGGCTGCAATCGCCTGTCCGGACCGCAAGGTGATCAATCTCGAAGCCGACGGCAGCGGCATGTACACGGTGCAGGGATTGTGGACGCAGGCGCGGGAAAAGCTCGATGTGGTGACGATCGTGTTTTCCAACCGAACCTATGCGATCCTGCATGGCGAGATGAAGAATGTCGGCGCCGGCGCCATCGGCGAGAGCGCCAGGCGCATGCTCGACATCGACCATCCCTCGCTCGACTGGGTGTCGCTGGCCAAAGGCATGGGCGTGGAAGCGGCTCGCGCCGATACGTGCGAGCGCTTCGACGCGCTGCTGGACAGCGCCTTGTCACGGCGCGGCCCGTTCCTCATCGAAGCGGTGCTCTGAGCGCGGCGAAAACGGCAGGCGGAACCGAGCTACCAGCGCGTCTTTTCGCCGGGAGCCGCCGGTTCGATCGCCAGCGCGTGCACGCCCGCCTGCAATTCGTCGGCAAGCAGTTCATTGACGGCGCGGTGACGGTCGATGCGGCTCATGCCGGCAAAGGCGGAAGCGACGACGCGGACGCGAAAATGCGTCTCGCCGGTGCCGTCGTAAGTGCCGTGGTGGTCGGAGCCGTGATGGTGGTGGCCGGCATGGAGATGGCTTTCATTGATGATGACCAGCCGCTCCGGCGAAAATGCCTTGTTGAGCTTGTCTTCCATGGTCGTCTGTATGGACATCGCCGTTTTCCTTCACCACATATGGCTCGCGCCTCAGCCTGGAAACCAAATCGGTCTTCGCAAAAGCGCTGCCGTGCAACAAAATCCGCCATTCGCCTGCTTTATGCCGCGATTCAGCGGTTAGGGCGATGATCGCGAAAATGTCAATTCTTGTTTCGCATCTGCGAACGCCCCATAAATGGGTAAGATGAAGCCGTACCCCAAATATTTCGAGAAGATTCGCGTCCGCCCCGACAAGGACGCGGAGCTGAAGTCGCACTCGCCGATCTGCCAGTGGGACGGCTGCAAGGAGGCGGGCACCCATCGCGCGCCGGTCGGGCGCATGAAGGAGGGTGAGTATTTCCGCTTCTGCTTCGACCATGTGCGCGAGTACAACAAGGGCTTCAATTATTTTTCCGGCGTGCCGGATACCGAGGTCGCGCGCTTCCAGAAGGAAGCCATGACCGGCCACCGCCCGACCTGGAAGATGGGCGCCACCGGCCCCTCGACGCGGTCGTCCCCGGATATGGCGCAGATGCGCTCCGGCCGCGCCGGCTACTACAACCGCATGCGCGACCCATTCGATCTGTTCAAGGGACCGAAGGATCCGCGCGAGGCGCGCGAGCGCAAGGCCAAGCCGCTTGAGGCCAAGGCGCTGGAAACGCTTGGCCTTGATACAAAGGCGACTGGCAAGGAGATCAAGGCGCGCTATAAGGAACTGGTGAAACTTCACCATCCGGATGCGAATGGTGGCGACAGAGGTTCGGAAGACCGGTTCCGCGATGTGCTGCAGGCCTATCGCGTGCTCAAACAGGCGGGCCTGTGCTGAGCGACCATACGGTTCGTGTCGTTTTCCAACTTTCATAAGGTTGGAAAAGGCTCTAAGACCGCCCCCGGACAAAAACGATTGCCGGCGAAATCAGACGTTTCGCCCGTGGAGACGTTGAGAGATATGAACAAGGTCGATCGCGACATCGCCAACCTGCCCGACACGACGGTGTCGGTGAAGGAGAAATTCGGCTTCGAATCCAAGATGGTGGTGCCGGCCTATTCCGTGACATCGGAGCATGTGCCCGACATCGACCCGGACTATCTGTTCGACAAGAACACGACGATGGCGATCCTTGCGGGCTTTGCCTACAACCGCCGCGTCATGGTGTCGGGCTATCACGGCACCGGCAAGTCGACCCATATCGAGCAGGTCGCCGCCCGCCTCAACTGGCCTTGCGTGCGCGTCAACCTCGACAGCCATGTCAGCCGTATCGATCTCGTCGGCAAGGACGCGATCGTGGTCAAGGACGGCCTGCAGATCACCGAATTCCGCGACGGCATCCTGCCCTGGGCCTACCAGCACAATGTCGCGCTGTGCTTCGACGAGTACGATGCGGGCCGCCCGGATGTGATGTTCGTCATCCAGCGCGTGCTGGAATCGTCGGGCCGGCTGACTTTGCTCGACCAGAGCCGGGTCATCCGCCCGCATCCGGCCTTCCGGCTGTTCTCGACCGCCAACACGGTCGGCCTCGGCGACACCACCGGCCTCTATCACGGCACCCAGCAGATCAACCAGGCGCAGATGGACCGCTGGTCGATCGTCACCACGCTGAATTATTTGCCGCACGACAACGAAGTCGCCATCGTGCTGGCCAAGGCCAAGCACTATCGCGACGGCAAGGGCAAGGACATCGTCAACAAGATGGTGCGCGTCGCCGACATGACGCGCTCGGCCTTCATCAACGGCGATCTGTCGACCGTGATGAGCCCGCGCACGGTGATCACCTGGGCCGAGAATGCCGAGATATTCGGCAATATCGGCATGGCGTTCCGTCTGACCTTCCTCAACAAGTGCGACGAACTGGAGCGCTCGGTGGTGGCCGAGTTCTACCAGCGCGCCTTCGGCGAGGATCTGCCCGAGAGCGCCGCCAACGTGGTGCTGGGCTAAGCAGGGTCTCGATGGCGGGTCCGGGCGACAACACGCGCAACAAGTCGAAGACGGGGTCTGAAGCCGACAGCTTCAAGCGTGCCGTCACTGTCTGCATGCGCGCCATTGCCGGCGACAAGGAACTGGAAGTCGGTTTCGCCAAGGACCGGCCGGCGCTCGCCGGCAGCCGTGCCCGCTTGCCCGAATTGCCGAAGAAGGCGTCGAAAACCGATATTGCGATTACCCGCGGCCTCGGCGACTCCATGGCGCTGAAGCGCGCCTGCCACGATGTGCGCATCCACACCAAGCTGGCGCCGGAAGGCAAAGCCGCCCGCGCTATCTATGACGCGGTCGAGCAGGCCCGTGTCGAGGCGATCGGCTCACGCGCCATGCAGGGCGTCGCCGACAATATCGGCTCGATGCTGGAGGACAAATACGCCAAGGCCAACCTCGTCGACGTCAAGGACAAGGCCGACGCGCCGATCGAGGAAGCGCTCGCGCTGATGGTGCGCGAGAAGCTGACCGGCCGCCCGGTCCCGAAGAGCGGCGAGCGGCTGGTCGAACTCTGGCGCCCCTGGGTGGAGGAAAAGGCCAAGGCCGATCTCGACGGATTGTCGGCCAAGCTCGGCGACCAGCAGGCCTTTGCCCGGGTCGTGCGCGAGATGCTCGCCTCCATGGAAATGGCCGAGGAACTCGGCGATGACCAGGAGACGGAAGACTCCGAGGACAATGACGACAACCAGCCGCAAGGCGAGGAGCAGAGCGAGGAGGGCGGCGAAGAGGATTCCGGCTCCGAGCAGTCGCAGTCCGAGGATGCCGAAGCTTCGGCCGATGACGAGCAGTCGGCCGAAACGGAAGCCTCCGACGCCACCGCCGACGATTTGTCCGACGATGACGACGCCGATGCCGAAACACCCGGCGAGGCGCGCCGCAATGACAATCCCTTCACCAATCTGCCGAAGGAAATCGACTACAAGGTCTTCACCACCGCTTTCGACGAGACGGTCGGCGCCGAGGAGCTTTGCGAAGAAGAAGAGCTCGACCGGTTGCGCGCCTTCCTCGACAAGCAACTGGCCAATCTGTCCGGCGTCGTCGGGCGGCTGGCCAACCGGCTGCAGCGCCGGCTGATGGCGCAGCAGAACCGCTCCTGGGATTTCGACCTGGAAGAAGGTTACCTCGATCCGGCAAGGCTGGTGCGGGTAGTCATCGACCCGATGCAGCCACTGTCGTTCAAGCAGGAGCGCGACACCAAGTTCCGCGACACGGTGGTGACGCTGGTGCTCGACAATTCCGGCTCGATGCGCGGCCGGCCGATCACGGTCGCCGCCACCTGCGCCGACATATTGGCGCGCACGCTGGAACGCTGCGGCGTCTCGGTCGAGATCCTCGGCTTTACCACGCGGGCCTGGAAGGGCGGGCAGGCGCGCGAGAAATGGCTGAAGGACGGCAAGCCGCCGAACCCAGGGCGGCTCAACGATCTGCGCCACATCATCTACAAATCGGCCGACCATCCGTGGCGGCGGGCACGGCGCAATCTCGGCCTTATGATGCGCGAAGGCCTGCTCAAGGAAAATATCGACGGCGAGGCGCTGCTGTGGGCGCACAACCGGCTGATCGCCCGGCCCGAGCAGCGCAAGATCCTGATGATGATCTCGGATGGTGCCCCGGTCGACGATTCGACGCTGTCGGTCAACCCGGGCAATTACCTCGAGCGCCATCTGCGTGCCGTCATCGAGTTGATCGAGACGCGTTCGCCGGTGGAGCTATTGGCCATCGGCATCGGCCATGACGTCACGCGCTATTACCGCCGTGCCGTCACCATCGTCGATGCCGAAGAACTGGCCGGCGCCATGACCGAGCAGCTGGCTTCGCTGTTCGCCGAGGAAAGCGCGAAAGATACGCGACGCGGCGGTGGTATGCGGCGCGCCGGATGATCTCCAGGCGCGGCGGTTCCAGAGCGGTTCATCGTTTCACGGAAATGCCGAACCGCTCTAACTCTTTGTTTTGGCGCAATTCCGGACGGAAAACCGTTTCACACTTTTCCTGGAATTGCTTTCAGCAGACGCTTTTCGCCGCCATCGCCCTGCTTTCCGGCGTCGCTTCGGCGGCAGCCGGTTCGCCCGGCTCAAGTTCGGTCGAACCGGTCGAAATCTCGGCCCGCCCGATCACCGAATTTCACATTGGCCATGCCGACAAGCAGTTCGGCCCGCTTGAATTCGTCGGCGGGCTGGAGATGACCTCGCCGACTCGCGATTTCGGTGCGCTGTCGGCCTTCCGCTTCCTGAAGGCCGGGAGTGACTTCATCGGCGTTGCCGACACCGGCTTCTGGTTCTTCGGCACGGTGGTGCGCGACGCCGACAAGCGGCCGTCCGGCATCCAGAATTTCCGCATGCAGCAGATGGTCGACGAGGCCGGCCGGCCGATCGACAGGAAATGGGAGGTCGATGCGGAAGGCCTCGCGGTCAAGGACGGCATCGCCACCGTCGGCTTCGAGCGCGATCACCATGTCGCCCAGTTCAAGATCGACCCGACCGACATGAAGGCGCCCTTCAAGCAGCTGGATTTCGTGGTTCCGGCCCAGGAATTGCGCCAGAATCGCGGCTTCGAGACTGTCACCCATGCCGATGCCAACGGCCAGCATGAGGGCGGGCTTGTCGTGGTCTCCGAGAAGAGCCTGGACAAGGCCGGCAACATCTATGCCGCCATCATCGAAGGGCCGCACAAGGGCGTCTTCACCGTCAGGCGTAACGGCGATTTCGACATCACCGACGGCGCCTTCCTGCCGGATGGTGACCTATTGCTTCTGGAGCGCAGTTTCTCGATGGCGAGGGGCGTCAAGATGCGGCTGCGGCGCATCTATGGCGAAAGCGTCGAGAAGGGCGCGGTCGCCGACGGGCCGGTGCTTCTGGAGGCCGACATGGGCTACCAGATCGACAATATGGAAGGGCTCGACGTCTGGACCCGCGATGACGGCGCGCTGATGGTGTCGCTGATCTCCGACGACAACCACTCGATCCTGCAGCGCAACCTCTATCTGGAATTTGTTCTCCACCAGGATTGAGCCCGCCGGCTTTACGTCCTGGCGGCGATCCAGATGACATGGCGCGCGCCGCGCTTGCCGTTGGCGCGCGTGCTGACCTCTTCGACCGTGAAGCCTGCCTGCTTCAAACGCCGCGTGAAGCTGCTGTCGGGCCCTTGCGACCAGACCGCCAGCACGCCGCCCGGCTTGAGGGCGTTGCGCGCAGCGCCCAGGCCCTGCAGGCTGTAGAGCGCATCGTTGGATTTGTGGACGATGCCTTCCGGGCCGTTGTCGACATCGAGCAGGATGGCGTCCCAGGCTGCGGGGCGCGAGCGTATAAGATGCCCGACATCGATCTCCTGGACCGTGACCCGGGGATCGTCGAGACAGCCGCCAAACACTTCCGCCATTGGGCCGCGCGCCCAGGCAACGACCGCCGGCACCAGTTCGGCGACGACGATTCCAGCATCATTGGCCAATTCTGCAAGCGCGGCGCGCAAGGTAAAGCCCATGCCAAGCCCACCGATCAGGATTGTTGGCTGCCTATGGCCGGCAATCCGCTCGCAGGACAGTTTTGCCAGCGCTTCCTCCGAACCGCTGAGGCGGCTGTTCATCAGCTCGTTGGTGCCCAGCATGATCGAGAATTCGGTGCCGCGCCGCTTGAGGCGAAGTTCTTGTCCGCCGTTCGGGGTCTTCGCCGAATCGAGTTGGACCCACGGGATCATGATCTTTGTCCGACCATGATCTTTTCCGAAAACCGGGTCCCACTTTTCGAGATCATGGCTTAAGCCGCAACCGCGGGCTGGCTCCAGCGGGCGGCGAGCAGCCGGTAGGGGATGAGTGCGACGACGGCGATGATCAGTTTCACCGAGAGATCGCCAAGCGCCCAGGAAATCCAGCGCATCGCCTCGACATGGAAGACGCCCATCAAGGGTGCGTTTTCCAACGCAAAGCCGTCGTTTGGTCCGGCGAAGGCAAAGGCAGCCGAGAAAGCGACGGTGAAGAACACAGCGGTGTCGAACACCGACCCGACCAGCGTGCCGATGATCGGCGCGCGCCACCAGCTCTGCCGGCGCAGCCGGTTGAACACGGTGACATCGAGCAGTTGCGCGCTGAGGAACGCCGCTCCGGACGCGGCCGCGATGCGCACCAGCCGGCCGGCGGCGGTCTCGAATTCGATCAGGCCGTGGCGGAACAGGAAGGGCGGGACAAGGATCGAGCAGATCACCGCCGTCATGAAGCCGACAAAAACGATCCGACGCGCCACAGTGGGTCCGTAGCGGCGGTTGGCGAGGTCGGTGACCAGGAACGAGAAGGGATAGGTGAAGGCACCCCAGGTCAGAAGGTCGGCCAGCGAGAGGCCGCCGATCTGGCCCCGCATCGGGAATTGCACGAGAATGTTCGATGCCACGACGACAAGCGCCATGGCGGCCACGAATGGCAAATACCGCGAGAAGGAAGTCATTTTTTTATCCTGGGTAATGGAACCAGCCAAGCATCATGCCCATGCGGGCGATACTCGCCTTTGTATGTGGGCACCGGATTGCCGAAACCTTGCGGCTTCGATCCGATGCTCAGGGCCAACAAGAGGTTAGCCAGAGGCCAACAAGATGTTGGCCTGAGGCCAACAAGATGTTGGCCAGGGCGGTCGTCCCCCGCCTTTGAACGAATTAAGCGGCAGCCTGTTCGGCGGTCTTCTTGGCGATCTGCTTCTTCAGGAGACGAGCGCGCTGCGACAATTCCTTGACGTCGGCCTTGGCCAGGAAGGCGTCGAGGCCGCCGCGATGTTCTACCGAACGCAGCGCGTTGGCCGAAATGCGCAGGCGCACGTTCTGGTTCAGCGCTTCCGAAATCAGCGTCACATTGACGAGGTTCGGCAGGAAGCGACGCTTGGTCTTGTTGTTGGCGTGGCTCACATTGTTGCCGGACATGACTGCCTTGGCAGTGAGTTCGCAGGTGCGGGACATTGTTCTAACCTTCAGTTCTCGGGGTCTGCCCAAACACTCAAGCCACGCCAGGTGGCGCGCGGTTCTGGTCAGGCGGCCTTATGGAAAAAGTTGGCGTTCCATAGTTGCATTTCGCCGAGGCGTCAAGCTCCGGCTCGCCCACGAACGCGCCCGGCATTCCATATTAAGGCCGGAATTCATCCTATAAGCGGTCTCATAGGGACATGCCAGACCGGAGTTGCCCGCCTCCGGCCGAAAATCAAGGACCCGATCCCGCCATGCTTCGTTCGTCACATGCCCTTGCCGCCATGCTTGCCATAGCCTTGCCGTCCGCTGCGTCTGCTGCCTCGCCGCAGTCGTTCAAGGGCGAGTACACGGTGTCGTTCCTCGGTCTTTCGATAGCGAGATCAACGTTTTCCAGCCGCTATGAGAACGGCGCCTACGCGATCCAAGGCAGTGTCACCGCGGCCGGCCTCGCCAAGCTGTTCGACGACACGCGCGGCACGATCTCATCCAAGGGCACGATTGCGGGCAAGAAGATGGTGCCGCAGGCATTCCGCGCCGATTACACCTCCGGCAAGAAGGCGTCGGTGGTCGATATCCGCTTTGCCAATGGCCGGGTCACCTCGACGCAGGTCGTGCCGGCACCGGGCAAACGTGATCCCAAGAACTGGGTACCCCTCGGTGCCGGCGACCTGGCATCGGTGCTCGATCCTATGGCCGCCACCGTCATTCATGCCGACAGTCTCGACCAGGTCTGCGGCCGCACGGTGAAGTTCTATGACGGCGAGATGCGTGCCGACCTGACGCTGACCTACGCGTCGAAAGGCACGATCTCGGTGCCGGGCTACAAGGGCGACACCGTCACCTGCCAGATGGGCTTCGAGCCGGTGGCCGGCTATCGCAAGGGCCGCAAGGCGCTCAACTATCTCAAGAACAAAAGCCGCATGATGGTGACGTTTGCACCGCTTGGCCAAACCGGGGTATATGCGCCGATCCATGCCACGGTGGGCACGCAGATCGGCACCTTGACCATCAGCGCCGGGCGTTTCGAAGCCGTACAATAGCCAGGCGCAGAATTGGCGCGCCACTGGAGACAGAATGGGGCGCGCAACACTGATCGGCTTTTCGGCGGTCGCCATGTGGGCGCTGCTCGCACTGCTCACCGATGCGTCGGGCCAGGTGCCGCCGTTCCTCTTGTCGGCGATCACCTTCTCGATCGGCACCGGCGTCGGGCTCGTCGCGCGGCTGTTCATGCCGGCACCCGACAAGAGCCAGAAGATACCGCCGCAGGTGTGGCTGATCGGCATTGCCGGCCTGTTCGGCTACCATTTTTTCTATTTCACCGCGCTGCGCAATGCGCCTGCGGTGGAGGCGAGCCTGATCGCGTATCTGTGGCCGCTGCTGATCGTGCTTGGTTCGGCGCTGATGCCGGGCGAAAAACTGGCGTGGAACCATGTCGTCGGTGCGCTGCTCGGCCTTGCCGGCACCGTGCTGATCGTCACCAAGGGCGGTGGCCTCGCCTTCGACGCCCGCTATGCCTTCGGCTATGCGATGGCCGCCGTTTGTGCTTTGCTGTGGTCGTCCTATTCGCTGTTGTCGCGGCGCTTCCCGTCGGTGCCGACCAGCATCGTCACCTGGTTTTGCGCGGCGACCGCGGTGCTGTCGCTCGCCTGCCATCTGGCGCTGGAACAAACGGTGCTGCCAGACGGCGCCGGCCAGTGGCTGGCCGTGCTCGGCCTTGGCCTGATGCCGGTTGGGGCTGCCTTCTACGCCTGGGATATCGGCGTCAAGCGCGGCAACATCCAGGTGCTGGGTGCTGCAAGCTATGCGGCGCCGCTGTTGTCGACGCTGGTGCTGATCGCGGCCGGTGTCGCCGAGCCGTCGCTGCGCATCCTCGCCGCCTGCGTGCTCATCACCGGCGGCGCGGTGCTCGCCGCAAAATCCTTATTCCTGCGCAAGCCTGCCGCGACCGAGAGCCGAGCTGGGGCATCCGAAGACGGCGCCCGGGCATGACGATGCCGTTTGCGGGCGGCATCGACGCCAATGCCAATGCGACACTGATTTTTTCGTTGGCGGCGGCGGTGATCTACGCCTTCACGCTTGGCATGCCGCCGACGCTCGCCCGCTCGGCGGCAAAGACGCTTGCCGTGGCGATGCTTGCCGTGCTGGCCGGGCTGCAGGGCGGCCCGCAGCTGCTGGTCGCAGCCCTCGCACTCAGCGCCGTTGGCGATGCCTTCCTGTCGCGCGACGGCGAAAAGGCCTTTCTCGGCGGGCTGGCCAGTTTTCTTGTCGCTCACATCGTCTATGTCGCGCTGCTCCTGCGCAGCGGTGGCGGATTGGGAGTGCTTGGCGCCGAGTCGTGGCGCGGAGCGATCGCGCTTGCCCTGGCGGTGTTTGCGATCGTCATGCTGGCGGCGTTGTGGCGGCGCGTCGGTCCCGGCCTGCGTATTCCGATCACCGTCTACGTCGCTGCGATCCTGGCGACGGGCATCTCGGCGCTGACGACAAGCAATATGTGGGTGATCGGCGGCGCCATCCTGTTCATGGCATCGGACGGGCTGCTCGCCACGGAGAAATTCCTGGTGGCCGCCATCTCGCCCCACCGCGCCTGGATGCGCTTCGCCGTCTGGGCGCTCTACTACGCCGCCCAACTCGCGATCACGCTAGGCTTCCTGCTAAATCAAGCTTCTTATTGAGTTAGGACTGTCCAGGCTGCCAGCCGGGTGCCGCCAGCTCAAAAGCGGCAAACTCGAATCCCGGCGCGACGGTGCAGCCGACCAGCGTCCATTCGCCCAGGCTGCGCGCCGATTGCCACCATCCTGCCGGCACGACGATCTGCGGCCGCTCACCGGCTGCGAGATCGATGCCCAGCACCTGTTCCACAACGGTGCTGCCTTCCTCCCACATCGACAGCGCCAGCGGGGCGCCGTCATGGAAATGCCAGACCTCGGCGGCGTCCTTGACCCGGTGCCAGGCCGAAACCTGATGCTCCTCAAGCAGGAAATAAATGGCGGTCGAATGGCCGCGCGCGCCGCCGGTGCTATCGCGGAAGGTCTCGGCATACCAGCCGCCTTCCGGATGCGGCTTCAGCCCGAGCGTCGCGATGATTTCGGCGGAGCTGGTCATGGCGTCGACGATATCACGGGCTCTAGAAGTTGTCCTTGCGCTTGCGGATTTCGGCAAAGACCTCGGCGTCGGAAGCTTTCTCCAGCCCAAGATGCTTGCGGATCGCCGGATCGTGCCAGCGCAGGAAGGGATTGGTCGACAGTTCCTCGCCGATCGTCGTCGGCAGCGTCGGTTTGTCGACGGCGCGCAGCGCCTCGATCCTGGCGGCTCGTTCCTTCAATGCCGAATTGGACGGGTCGACGGTCAGCGCAAAACGGGCGTTGGCGAGGGTGTATTCGTGGCCGCAATAGATGACCGTCTCAGCCGGAAGTGCGGCCAGCTTCTTCAGCGAATCATACATCACCGGCGGCTTGCATTCGAACAGCCGCCCGCATCCCAGAGCAAACAGCGTGTCGGCGGTGAACGCCACACGCGACGCCGGCAAATAATAGGAAACGTGGCCGGCGGTGTGGCCAGGCGTGGCGATGACCTCGATCCTCTCATCGCCAAGATGGAGGACCGAGCCATCTTCGACGGTCTCGTCGATGCCGGGGATCTTGGCCTTTTCGGCCTCCGGGCCGACGATGCGCAGCTTGAAGCGCTCCTTCAGCGCCAGATTGGCCTCAACGTGATCCATGTGATGATGCGTGGTCAGGATCATCGTCGGCGTCCAGCCGGTGCGCTTTATCGCAGCCAGGATAGCCGCTTCCTCGGGCGCGTCGATGATCGCGGTCTGGCCGCTTTTGGGGTCATGCACCAGCACGCCGAAATTGTCGCTGCGGCACATGAACTGTTCGATTTCGACCGGCATCACATCTCTCCGTTATGGCCGCAGACATAGGGCGCTTGCGGGTCGATGTCATCCCGGATGTCGAATGACATTCCCGAAATGTCGGGTCGTCGTGGCCCTTTGTTGAAACCTGGCGGCATCACGGCTACATCCCTGCCATGCATTCCGACATCGTCGATCTTCGCTCCTTCTATTCGACAACGCTCGGCCGGTTCGCCGAGCGTTCGATCACCATGGCGCTGTCGTCGATATGGGCAGCGGTGCCCAACGAGCGGCTGGTTGGTCTGGGTTACACCTTGCCCTGGCTGGAGCGGTTCGGCACCGATGCCGAGCGGGTCTTTGCCTTCATGCCGGCAACGCAAGGCGCGGTGGTGTGGCCGGCGACAGGGCCGTCGGCGACGGCACTGGTCTTCGACGAGGAACTGCCGCTGGTCGATTCCTGCATCGACCGCATGCTGCTCGTCCATTCGCTCGAACATGTCGAGAACCCGCGTGAGACGCTGAACGAGATCTGGCGCGTGCTGTCGCCGGCCGGCCGGGTGGTCATCGTCGTCCCCAACCGGCGCGGCGTCTGGGCACGCTTCGAGCACACCCCATTCGGCAATGGCCGGCCTTTTTCGCGCGGCCAGCTTACGGAACTGCTGCGGGAGGCCAATTTCACGCCCGCCGCCTGGTCCGATGCGCTGTTCTTTCCGCCGTCGCGGCGCCGTTTCATGATGCGGTTCCACAATGTGCTGGAACGCGCCGGCCGGCGGCTGTGGCCGATTTTTTCGGGGGTCATTGTGGTCGAGGCGCAGAAACGGCTCTATCAAGGCGTGCCGGTGGCGCAGCGCGCGTCGCGCCGCGTCTTCGTACCGGTGCTGTCGCCGCATGGCGCCACCCGGCTTGGCCGTCACAAAGCCGATGCCAAGCCCTCGGCCGCGCAGGTGACGGCTTCGTGATCGCGGCAAGCGTGCCTGACGTCGTTTCCCTGCCTATCTGTCGCAAGCGGGCCCACAGCCTATCCGGCAGCCCATACGAACGCCTGTCAAGTTTCTCCATCCGGTTTCAGCACTGACGCAAGGACCTCGGCCATGGCTGATCAACCGGACAATGCCGCCGCCGCTCAGCCAGTTGCCGTGGCGGTCGAAGCCAGCAGCCTGCGCGATCAGGTGGCGACGATCAGGCGGGCGCTGGCGGGATCGCCGGTTCGCAAATGGTTGCTGTGGACATCGGTCGGCATCATGGCCGTGATCATCGCAACGTCGATCGGCCAGGTTCTGCTCAACCGCTGGAACCAGCCTTTCTACGATGCGCTCGCGCGCCGCGATATGGCGGCCTTCCTGCACCAGCTCCTCGTCTTCGCGATGATCGCCGGCGGGCTGCTGGTGCTCAATATCGGCCAGACCTGGCTCAACCAGATGATCAGGCTCAAGCTGCGCGAGGCGCTGACGCTGGACCTGATCGAACAGTGGATGCGGCCGGCGCGCGCCTTCCGGCTGGCCAATGCCGGCGCCATCGGCGTCAATCCCGACCAGCGCATGCAGCAGGACGCCGCGCATCTGTCCGACCTTTCAACCGATCTCGGCGTCGGCCTGCTGCAGTCGTGCATCCTGCTCGTGTCCTTCGTCGGCGTGCTGTGGGAGCTGTCCTCGGGCTTCGTGTTCCACATCGGCGGGACCTCACTGGCCATACCGGGCTACATGGTCTGGGCCGCCATCCTTTACGCCGGTATCGCCTCCTGGCTGAGCTGGCTGGTCGGCCGCCCGCTCATCCGCCTGAACAGCGACCGCTATACACGCGAAGCCGAGCTGCGCTCCTCGATGGTGCGCGTCAACGAGAATGTCGATGCCATTGCGTTGTATCATGGCGAGGCCGACGCCAGGCGGCGGCTCGAACTCGATCTCGGCACGGTGCTGGGCGCTATGCGGCGCATCTACACCGCCCAGATCAATCTGTCCTGGGTGACCGACACCTATGGCTGGATCACCGTCGTGGCGCCCATACTGGTTGCTTCGCCTGTCTATTTCTCAGGTGATATCAGCTTTGGCGGGCTGATGATGGCGGTCGGCGCCTTCAACCAGGTCCACTCTTCCCTGCGCTGGTTCATCAACAACATCGGCAGCATTGCCGATTGGCGCGCCACGCTGATGCGCGTGGCCGATTTCCGCATCGCGCTCGATGAAACCGATGCGCTGCACGACACGGAAAAGCGCATCGCCTTCGGCCAAAACGTCAATGGCAGCCTGACTTTCGAGACGCTCGAAGTGGCCTCGCCTGAGGGCTGCACCAGGCTCGCCGACCCGCATATCGAAATCCGCCCCGGCGAGCGCGTCATGATCACCGGCGACCCTGGTGCGGGCAAGACGCTGTTCTTTCGTGCCATTGCCGGCCTGTGGCCATGGGGAAGCGGCCGGATCGGCCTGCCGGCGGGAGAAACCCCCATATTCGTGCCGCGCGTGCCCTATTTTCCGGTCGGCACGTTGCGCGAAGTCCTCGATCACCCGAACGGACCAGCGCCGGCGAGCGACGCCGACATTTCGGCGGTGCTTGCCGAGGTCGGTCTGGGACGGCTGTCCTCATCGCTCGACCGCGCCGGGCGTTGGGACCATGAGTTGGGCGATGACGAACAACGCTCGCTGGCCTTCGCCAGGCTCGCGTTGCGGCAGCCGAAATGGGTGATCATCGACGAGGCGCTGGATGCGTTCGACGGCCCGTCGCTAAGACGCGTGCTGTCGATGCTCGAGAAGCGTTTGCCGGGGACAGCGATCCTCAACATCGGGCGCGGCCAGCACAACAACCACTTCTTCCCGCGCGCGTTGACGATCGTCAAGGATTCCGGTGCGCCGGCGCTGAAGCCCGCCCGCGTCAGAGCCGGCGCGATCGAACCGCCGCCAGCCGCCGCCCGCCGCAGGAAATGAGCTGATACCCGGACGGGGGGAAGCAAAGCTTTATTTTGCCGCGATCACGAGGGAAGCTCTTCGGGAGAACAATCCTGGCGACGGCCATGCTTGATGCTCTGCGCCTGCTTGCCTGTCTTGCCTGCGCCCTGGCTGCTTCCGCCGCCTCGCCGCGGGATGCGCTCGCCGTCGACGTCGAGCTGGTGCTGGCAGTCGACATCTCGCTGTCGATGGACGAGAAGGAGTTCGCGCTGCAGCGCGCCGGTTATGTCGAGGCGCTGCGGCATCCCGACTTCATCAAGGCTGTCCGCGCCGGCGCCACGGGCCGCATCGCGCTGACCTATTTCGAATGGGCCGGCACGGTGCGCGATGACGCGGTCATCGGCTGGCAGATCATCGACAGCGCCGAGAGCGCCAACAGCTTCGCCGACAAGGTCGCGGCTCGCCCGTTCCGCAGCTTTCGCGGCACTTCGATTTCCGGCGCGCTGGCCTTCGGCACCGAGCTTTTCGACCGCACGTCTTTCCAAGCCGAACGTAGCGTCATCGACATTTCGGGCGACGGACCGAACAATATCGGGCCGCCAGTCACCGCGACGCGTGATGCGGCGATCGCCAAAGGCATTGTCGTCAATGGCCTGCCGATCCTGATCAGCCCGTCGCCCACCTTCAGCCATCTCGACCAGTATTACGCGCAGTGCGTGACCGGCGGACCCGGTTCCTTCGTGCTGCCCATCTATGCCGCCGCGGAGTTTTCGACAGCCATCCGGCGCAAGCTGATCCTCGAAGTGAGCGGCATTCGGGACAGAGCGAGAATGACCCCGGTCGACGCGGCCAGGGCGATAGACTGCCTGCAGGGCGAACGGGACAGGCGGTTTCTATCGGATCCGTATTTTCCCGAACTTGACCGCTGAGCTTTCGATAGAGCGGTTCACGCAATCCGGAGGGAAAACCGTTCGATAATTTTCCTGAAATTGCTCTGGGTTCAGGCGGGCCGGGCGCCAAATTGGTTGCGAAACTCGATGGAGAGATCGCGGCGCCAGCGTCGGCCATGGACATAGCCTTGCATCAATTCCGACAGCGAGTAGCCAAGCGCTTTCGACGAACGGTTGGCCATGTAGCCCTGAAATGCCTCCGGTATCCTGCCTCGCAGGATGTCGGCGATGAGCTGCCGCGAGATCATATAAGGTGGAATGTGCGGGTAGGCATGGGCAATATGCGGATGTTTTCCCATCAGATTCGCATAGGCCTCGACATAGCCGTCACGGCGGCCGGAAATCGAGTTCTCCGAATTGTATTTCGTCCAGTCGAGGTCCCTGGACAGTTGCGCACCGAAGCGCCGGGCAAGGCGCAGCAGCAATTCGCGATCCTGCATGCGGGTGATGTCGCTGTCGTAGCCGCCGATGGCCAGCAAGGCTTCGCGGCGAGCAGTGATCGCGGAACCGGCGATGAAGATGGTCTGCCCAACCAGCGTCCGCTCAAGCATTGCGGGGCTCACGAATGCCTCGGGGTTGACGCAGTTTGTGATGCGACTGCCTTTCAGGGAGACGAACGAACTGATCAGCACCTGCAGTGAAGGATTTTCATCGAACCAGGTCAGGCTTCGTTCAAGCCGGTGCGGCATGTAGATGTCGTCGGAATCGAGGAACGTCACCAACGGTGCCCGCGCCCGCTCGATGCCGGCATTCCTGGCGGCGTTGGCGCCTCGCCATTTCGCCCCGACATAGATCAGCCGCGGGTCCTGGATGCGGGCCAGAGCCGCTTCGGTCCCATCGGTCGAACCATCGTCGACGACAATGTGCTCAAGCCTCGACATGCTCTGGGAGAGTACGCTTTCCACGGCGCGCAACACCGTTTCGCGTCGGTTGTGGGTCGGCGTAATGACCGTGATGAGAGGTGTTGGATCGATCCCGGCCATGTCTGTCAGCTGTTTCCTGCGCTGGGTTGCGCGTCTGTCCAGGACTTTTCGACTTTCAGAACGGTCGAATGGATTGGACTTCCCTTCCTCTACACCGCATCACAGTCGGCGCGACGCTACAAAAAACGACTGCCCCTGTCACCCCACCGTGCCGGTACTCAATCCGCGCGAGACAACGAATCCCCGCTGCTAGCGTTCCAATTGCAACAGCACCGCCACACATAGCATTGCGAATCACGATGGAAGCAACCCATCATGGCAGACAGCATACATCCCATTACCTCAGACGTAATCGCTTGGCGCTCGGCGTTTGGTCAGATTTGCCATGCGAGGCCGGCAACTCGGCTTCGACGACAAGGGAATTCAGTCATGGCCGCTTACGCCGTCGCCCATATGCGCCAAGCCGCAATGGGTCCGCAGATCGTCGAATACCTGCGCAAGATAGATGCCACGCTGGAACCTTTCGGCGGCCGTTTTCTGGTCCATGGCGGCGATGTGGAGGTGATTGAGAACGACTGGCCTGGCCATCTGATCATCATGGAATTTCCCGACAGGCAGCATGTGCATGGCTGGTACAATTCGCCCGCCTACCGGGCGATGCTGGCGCTGCGCACGGACAATTCGGAGGCGGATGTGGTGTTCGTCGACGGCGTCGAACATCCGCACAAGGCCACGGATGTTCTGGAGCAATCGACGGGTCAAGATCAATTGGACGCTGAAGTGCGGTTCAAGGAATGGCGGTAAAGCGTCTAGCTATGCCCAACATAGTCGGGGACAGTTTCGATTTTGTCACGAACCATGCCAGTTGCGAAACTGAACTGGCCCCAAAACGCCAAACCATAAAATGCCTGGCCGACAATCAGAGAAAAGGGAACCTGCCAAAGCGGCATCCCCGTTTCCCGGGCATGGCCTACGATCCGTCGTGTCGTGCGCCATGACATGGTGAGCCACCGGCTGAAAGACTTGATTATCCGTCGCGTGCGGCTCGGCGAATTGAGCGCAACGAACTTCCTGTCAGCGTCGCGACCTGTAACCAGGGCGCGCCAGTAAAAGAACCGCCAGCCCCGCGGCGAATAGTGATAAACGCGTGCGTCGACATTATGAATTTTGTGGCCCTCCCGCAGCAGTTCGCGCATCAGCAAAGTGCAGGAAACCTTGAAGCCGTTATGTTTTGGAAAAGGATGGCTGACGATCCACTCGCGTCGAAACGCTACATTGTTAGCGTTGATCGCTCGCTTTGAGGCAAATCGCATGTCTCCACGGGCCATCGGGAAAAACCAGATCAACGCAAACGTTCTTGAAAAGAAATCGTCGTATGAAAGGTATGTATATCCGTTTACGCAGATAACTTCAGAGTTTTCAAAGGGCTCAAGCAGTCTTGGTAGCCATCCTGGTTCCGCGACCACGTCGGAATCCATAAAGATGACGATATCTCCGTCCGATGCCAGCATGCCGTTGTTCTTCAGGTCGTAATATCGACCGCCAGGGAAAGCCGTGAAGACGAGTTCGGCAACCTGACCGAGTTGCGGGGCCTCATTCGAAATCTCACGACGCAACGCATCTTTGTCCGACTCTGCTCCCCCGTGAGAAATAACGATCCTTGGTCGCGCCAAGCCGGTTGCTGAAACCGATGAGATTTCCCGAGCCAAGGCCTTCATCCCAACGCCGATCTCGTCCCAGTCGATCGATTTTGCATTCTCCATTTCGACGACGAGTGAATACGTTGGACGCTCTTGAGCCATATCTGAACCGATCAGGTTATTAGTGCCGATGTGGCTATAACGCTCCCGGCGGGCTGTCAAACCAGCGGGCAATAACAATTTGTGCTCGTGATCGCCATGGACGGCGATGCGCTTTGATCAATAACATCGCATCTCTGGCGCCCCTGGATGCTTCGTGCTCTCGTACAGTGCCGTTCGATCAGATCGCGAACCTTGCGCTCCTCTTTTTAAGAAAACCGCGACGGTAATTGTTGGCATGGAAGTTCGACGTGTCAGAATATTCCGCCAAGAACCGCTCTCTCCACTCCTCACTGATGGTGTCTCGTTGAATATCGAGGCCCGAACCGAGATCCGACCCGGGTTCCAAGACAAGCTTGGCGTCGACCAGAGATGCAGCCCTTTCAAGGCAGGTCCGTGGATGTTCAAGGAGTTCTTCGTATGTCAGTGATAGGAAGGACAATCCGTTCTTTGCAAACCAGACATCCCAGGCCAGATTTTCCAGGACGATCTTTTCAAGCGAGTCCGCGATTGCTTTGCCGTCGTAGCATGGTCTCTTCTGATCGGCCTCGGTAGAGCGGAACCGACCACTCTGACGAGCGCGGGTCCACGAAACTGCTTGACCAACGAGGTCCCTACGCGTCAGCCGCATATAGCGCAGCTTTGGAAGGCTTGCGGGAAGATCCACGGTTTTGGCAACCTGTGAAAACTGGCTGGCAAACAGTTTGACCGCGTAAATCCCGGAGGAGGACCGCCCGTCCTTCAGTGCACGTAAAACCTGGGAACGGGGATCGCGGGGATAGTTCGGCAATTCTAGAACACGGCGGCCCCCGAACCACTCGAGTGGGTTGCCAAGCCCGGTGGCTGCCATCAATCCGGCGAGGTGGTTGCTGCCACTGCGCGGTGAGGTGCAGATGAGAATTCCGCCTTTTAACCCAGCCAGCATATCCGGTGGGACTTCAACTGGCAGAGGGCGCCTACGAAAGAGATACATGGCGATCAACACTACCGTTTCAGCAAGAACACTGCCTGCTGGCCGAAGAAGTTCCAGAACCACCACGGCATCGACAGGCCGATCTTCTGCCCGGCGGCGTCGAGGGCGGTTGCCTTCTCCACTGTCGCGCCGAGTTCGTCGCACAGATTGACGAAATCGCGGATGGTGCAGAAGTGGATGTTGGGCGTGTCGTACCAGGAATAGGGCAGGTCCTTGGTCACCGGCATGCGGCCATTGATGAACAGCGACAGGCGCACACGCCAATGGCCGAAATTGGGGAAGGAGACGATGGCGCGGTTGCCGATCCTGAGCAGTTCGTCGAGCACCAGCTTCGGGTTGCGGGTGGCTTGCAGCGTCTGCGACAGGACGACGAAGTCAAAGCCCTTGTCGGGATAGAATTCGAGGTCCTTGTCGGCATCGCCCTGGATGACCGAGAGGCCGCGCGCCACGCATTCGTTGACGCCGCGCTGCGACAGCTCAAGTCCACGGCCGTCGACCTGCTTGGTGTCCTGCAGCAATTCGAGCAGCGAGCCGTCGCCCGAGCCGACATCGAGCACGCGCGACTGTGGCGGGATGAGGTTGGCGACGACTTCGAGGTCGACGCGCTGGTCGCGGTTGACGCTCATGGCTTCGCCTCCTGCCTGGCGCATGATCCCGATCCGGAGAGCCTGCAATTTTCTGGGGTCATGCGCTGAGCCCTCTCGCCCGGGCCGCCGAGCCGATGAAGCCGTTTATCGCGGCAAACAGTTCCGGCTCGTCGAGCAGGAAGGCATCGTGGCCCCGGTCGGTCTCGATCTCGACGAAGGATACCGATGCGCCGGCGGCGTTGAGCGCATGCACGATCGAGCGGCTCTCCTCGGTCGGAAACAGCCAGTCCGAGGTGAAAGACACCAGGCAGAAGCGGGTTTTCGTGCCGGCGAAGGCATCGGCCAACCGGCCGCCATGGTCGGCGGCAAGGTCGAAATAGTCCATCGACCGCGTCATGTAGAGGTAGGAATTGGCGTCGAAGCGATCGACGAAGGTCATGCCCTGGTGGCGCAGATAGCTTTCGATCTGGAAGTCGGCGTCGAAGCCGAAGGTCAGCGCTTCGCGATCCTGCAGATTGCGGCCGAATTTGCGATGCAGGGCGGCTTCCGACAGGTAAGTGATGTGGGCGGCCATGCGTGCTACAGCCAGGCCCTTTTCCGGGCGTTTGCCGTGCTCGAAATATTTGCCGCCATGCCAGTCCGGATCGGCCATGACCGCCTGCCGGCCAACCTCATGAAAGGCGATGTTCTGCGAGGAATGGCGCGCGCCGGTGGCGATCGGCAGCGCCGAGAAGACGCGCTCCGGATAGCTCGACGCCCATTCCAGCACCTGCATGCCGCCCATCGAGCCACCGAGCACGCAGAACAACTTTTCGATGCCGAAATGGTCGATCAGCATCTGCTGCGCGCGCACCATGTCGCGGATGGTGATAATGGGCAGGTCAAGCCCATAGGGCTTGCCGGTGGCGGGATTCGTCGAGGCCGGGCCGGTGGACCCAAGGCAACCGCCGATGACGTTGGAGCAGATGACGAAGAAGCGATTGGTGTCGATGATCTTGCCGGGGCCGATCAGCACTTCCCACCAGCCCGGCTTCCCGGTCACCGGATTGGTGCTGGCGACGTGCTGGTCGCCGGTCAGCGCATGGCAGACGAGGATGGCGTTGGAGCGGGCATCGTTCAGCGTGCCGTAGGTCTGGTAGGCGATCTGGAACGGCGACAGCAGCGTGCCCGCGTCCAGTTTGAGCGGCTTGTCGGAGCCAAAACGCAAAACCGGGCTCGACGGCTGGTCGGCCTCGTTGTTGGTTTTGCGGGCGCGCAGAACGGCCATGACATCCATCTCACACTTTGAGCCCACGCATCGCGCTTTTCGAAAATCGATGCCGATATGGGTGTCCGGCCGGCACGGACAACAAAAAACCGGCATTGCAGTCGCAAAGCCGGTTACAGGATGCAAACGGCCCTTTAGCAAGTTGTTTAACGTGGCTGCAAGCCGACCGGCCAAATCACCACGGAAGTTCGCACCCCTTCTAGGGCTGTGGCACGCCGGCGTCAACGGCCAGCCTTGGTCCGGTGGCTGTCACCTCTCGACATTGCGGGCCACGGCTTGTATTTCCGCTGCGGCTTCCCTCAGGAAGCGTTCTCGACGGATTTTGCGACATGAGCCAGACACCGGACCAGGCACGTCCAACCCCGCGCGCGGGCATCATGGACATAGACGCCTATGTGCCGGGCAAGAGCACGGCGCCCGCCGGCGTCGCCAAGGTCCACAAGCTGTCCTCGAACGAGAATCCCCTAGGGCCCTCGCCGAAGGCGATCGAAGCCGCGCGCGAGATTGCCGGAAAGCTCGATGTCTATCCAGACGGCACCGCCAGGCGGCTGCGCGAAGCGATCGCCGAGGTGCATGGCCTCAACCCGCAGAATATCATCTGCTCCAACGGCTCCGACGAGATCCTCGGCCTGCTGGCGCAGACCTATCTGGCGCCCGGCGACGAGGCTGTCATCACCGAACACGCCTTCATGGTCTACAAGATCTACATTCAGTCGGCGGGTGCCGTTCCGGTGACGATCAAGGAAACAGATGAGCGCGCCGACATCGACGCCATCCTGGCCGCCGTCACGCCCGCTACCCGGATCGTGTTCCTGGCCAATCCCAACAATCCGACCGGTACCTATGTGCCGTTCCAGGAGGTGCGCCGCCTGCATGCCGCACTGCCGAAGAACGTGCTTCTGGTGCTCGACGCCGCCTATGCCGAATATGTCCGCCGCAACGACTATGAGGCCGGCATCGAGCTGGTCGGTGCCGCCCAGAACGTGGTGATGACCCGTACCTTCTCCAAGATCGGCCTTGGCGGGGCGCGGATCGGCTGGATGTATGCGCCGATGCACATCGTCGACGCCATCAACCGCGTGCGCGGTCCCTTCAACGTCAATGCGACGGCGATCGAGGCCGGCATCGCAGCGATCCGCGACCGCGCCCATGTCGAGCGCAGCGTGGCGCACAACGAGACCTGGCTGGCCTGGCTGAGCGAGGAATTCACAAAGCTCGGGCTGCGGGTGACGCCCAGCGTCGGCAATTTCATCCTCATTCATTTTCCCGAGGACCAGAAGCATTCGGCGGCGGTGGCGGACGACTATCTGACGGCGCGCGGCTATATATTGCGGCGCGTTTCGGGCTATGGCTTTCCCAACGCGTTGCGCATGACCGTCGGCACCGAAGAGGCCAATCGCGGCGTTGTCGCCGCTCTCACGACATTCCTGAAAAGCTAGAACACCATGACCGCACCGATGTTTGAAAAGATCGCGCTGGTCGGCATCGGCCTGATCGGCTCGTCGCTGGCCCGCGTCATCCGCCGCGAGGGCCTGGCTGGTCACGTCGCCATCTCGACGCGCAGTGCGGCGACGCTGGCGCGGGCTGAGGAGCTTGGGCTGGGCGATAGCTATACCGCCGACGCGAGGGAAGCTGTCCGCGATGCCGACCTAGTCATCATTTCGGTGCCGGTCGGCTCGTCCGGAGCGGTTGCCGAGGAAATCGCGCCGGCGCTGAAGCCAGGTGCGATCCTCACCGATGTTGGTTCGACCAAGGCGTCTGTCATTGCGCAGATGCAGCCTTATGTGCCTGAAGGCGTCCATTTCATTCCCGGCCATCCTCTGGCGGGCACGGAAAAATCCGGCCCCGACGCCGGTTTCGCCAACCTGTTCGACAATCGCTGGTGCATCTTCACGCCGCTGCCCGACACTGCCCCGGACGCGCTGGAGAGGCTGTCGGAATTCTGGCGCCGCTGCGGTGCCAATATCGACACGATGGACCCGCAGCATCACGACATGACGCTGGCCATCGTCTCGCATTTGCCGCACATCATCGCCTACAACATCGTCGGCACCGCCGATGATCTGCAGTCGGTGACCAAATCCGAAGTGATCAAATATTCGGCTTCCGGCTTTCGCGACTTCACCCGCCTTGCCGCCTCCGACCCGACCATGTGGCGCGACGTGTGCCTGCACAACAAGGACGCCATCCTCGAAATGCTGGCACGGTTCTCCGAAGATCTGGCGTCGCTGCAACGCGCAATCCGCTGGGGCGACGGCGAAAAACTCTTCGACCTGTTCACCCGCACCCGCGCCGTACGCCGTTCGATCATCGAGGCCGGCCAGGACATCGACGTGCCCGATTTTGGCCGCCAGGCCGTCGAGCATCCCGCGAAGGGCTAAGTCTGTTTCAGGCAGGCCATGTCGCGGCGACCATGGCCAGCGTCTCGGCCCGGTTCGGCGCACCAAGCCTGCCGCCGAAGCGCAGGCATTTGAGCGCGGCGGCCGCACTGGCAAAGCGCAAAGCCTGCTCGACCGGCATGGCTTCCGCCAGCCCGACGGCGAAGGCGCCATGAAAGACATCGCCGGCGGCGAGCGTATCGACCGCCTTGATCTTCGGCGCCGCGACATGGCGCGCGCAGCCTGCACGACGGTCGTGCCACCAGCTGCCCGCCGCGCCGCCTGTCACTGCGACAAAAGCGTCGGTGCGGCTGGCGAGATCGGCGCAAGCCGTTTCCGGATCGAGCGCCTGGCCGCAGACAATGCGCGCCGCCGGTTCCGAAGCGACGATGTGCGTGGCGAGCGGCACCAGCTGTTCCAGGATCTGCAACGGTGCGGTATCGGCATCGAGGATAGCCGGCCGGCCGATGGCGCGCGCCGCTTTCAGGGCAAGCGCTGCCGCGCCAGGCCAGCGGACATCGACCAGTACGGCGTCGAATGCCATGAGGTCGGCGACCGGCAAGGCTTCGGGATCGGCTTGGGCAAGCCTGTCATAGAAGGGCACGATGATGCGCTCGCCATGCGCGTCGACCAGGATCGAGGCCAGCGCCGAGCGGGCGCCTCTGACGCGCCGCACAAAGGTGCAATCGACGCCTTCGGCCTCGATGCCGGCGATGAGCTGGTCGGCGACGGCATCGTCACCCGCGCTCGCCCATAGCGATACCTCGGCGCCCAGGCGATGCGCGGCGCAGGCGGCACTGGTCGCCATGCCCGAGGCGATCTGGACGCCGTCGGAGGCCATGAACTTGCCCTGATGCACGGGCAGCGCCTCGACGCGCAGGATCGTATCCAGCGTCAATGCGCCAACGCTCAGCAGCTTCACGGGTCTTGCCATGGTTGAGCTATTCGACCGGCTTGATCTTGCCCAGCGGAATGAAGCCGAGCGAGGCCTTGCCCCTGACCACCTTCAGCGGCATCGACGGTTCGTTGCCGAGCACCGCCAGGGCAGAAAAACCCTGCTCGATCTGGCTTTTCTGCTCGGGTATGGCGGCGCCGAGGATGGCCGCCACCGCCTTCGGGTCCTTCAACCTGATCATCAGGTCGGCGTTGACCAAGCCCTCGGCATCGACCGAGAGCGGTCCCGAAACGGTGATGCGCGCCGTCCCCGACGACAGGTCAAGGTTGCGGATTTCGATCGCCTGGCCACGAAGGCTCTTCACCTGCGTGCCGATTAACGCGACACCGTTCTTCAATGTCACGTCGCCACTGGCATCGAGCGGCGGCAGCACGCGCCCACCAATCGCGTCGGGGTCGATCTCGAGATCGCCGAAACTGCCGAGATAGTTGATATCCTCACCGTTGGGCTGCAACTGGCCTGATGCCTTGCCGGCGCTGAACAGTTGCACCGGATCGGTGTCGTCGGCCGGATCGGTCTGGCCGGAAAGGCCCTCTGCCTCCAGCGAAATCCGCTGCGGCAGCGGCCACCACAATTTGAAATTGGCTTGCAGATTGTCCCAGTCGATCCACAGCGGCACCATGTCCGGAATGGCGGTCCTGAGCGGGCCGCGCAGATTGGCAACCGGCGACAGAGGCTGGATTATCTGGGCGACTGCGTTGAAACTGCCGGCTGAGGCTGCAATGTTCTTGGCATCGTCCTCGTAGGCGAGGTTGTCGCAGGAGACGGTAAAGCTCAAGGGATAGCCGCTGACCTGGAGATTGGCGCAGCCGGCCTCGACGCCATTCTTGTTGAGCGTGGCAACCGCCTTGCCGGCCTCGCTCCTGACGCGGTCAGCCAGATACAACCAGCCGCCGCTGTAGAGGGCGAACAGCACGACGATGAATGCCGCAAGCCAGACCAGGCGGCGACGTTTGTTCGGCTGGCGTTCGTCACTTGACGTCATGCTTTGGCTCTCGTTAACGCATGGGTGTTGCGGACGGGTAGTCGATTCCGCCAGGTAGACAGACGAATAGTTAGACGGGACGGGCAGAAAAAACACCGGTCCGGGTGCGGTGTTGGCATCTTTTGCAATCAGGCGCGGCGATATGGGCGATTTTTGGGTGTTTGGCTATGGCTCGCTGATCTGGCGGCCGGGATTCGCGCATGTCGAAACACAGCGTGCCCGCCTGCATGGCTACCGGCGCTCGCTCTGCGTCTATTCCTTCGTGCATCGCGGCACGCGCGAGCGGCCGGGGCTGGTGCTCGGCCTCGACCGTGGCGGGTCCTGCGTCGGCCTCGCATTCCGCGTCCCCGGCGACTTGCGCGACGAGGTCATGGCCTATCTTCGCGAGCGCGAACTGGTCACCAATGTCTATCTGGAGCGCATGCTCAAGATTCGCCTCGACGGGGGCGGTACGGTCGACGCAGTGGTCTACATTGTCGACCGCCAGCACGAGCAATATGCCGGAGCGCTTGACGCTGCGGATGCGGCGGCAGTGGTGCGCGGTGCGGTCGGCCAGTCCGGCAACAACGAGGACTATGTGCTGAGCACGCTGGAGCATCTCGAGGCGCTTGATATCCGCGACCACTGGCTGGAGGATGTCGCCAGGCAGGTCGCGCCTTTGTGAAGCTGGCTCTGCGGAAAAAGACGGCCAGGCCTTTGACCTCGTTCAGGCAAGACCTAGGTTAGGCTCCGAACCTCAGCCTGCGGGCGCCATTTGCCCGCCCCAATCATCCCGGAGATCCGCCTTGCAGAAACGCCGTCTCGGTCGCACCGACCTGTCCATCGCGCCGCTGGTTCTGGGCGGCAACGTCTTCGGCTGGACCGCCGACGAGAAAACCTCGTTCGACCTTCTCGACCGCTTCGTCGGCGCCGGCCTCAACGCCATCGATACGGCGGATGCCTATTCGCGCTGGGTTCCCGGCCACAAGGGCGGTGAATCGGAGACCATCATCGGCAAATGGATGAAAGACCGTGGCAATCGCGACAAGGTCGTGGTGATCACCAAGGTCGGTTCGGATATGGGGCAGGGACACAAGGACCTCTCCGCCGCATACATCGAAAAGGCCGTCGACGCATCGCTGAAGCGGCTGCAGACCGAAGTCATCGACCTCTATCTGTCGCACTGGCCGGATCCGACGACGCCCTATGAGGAAACCCTTGGCGCCTACGAGAAGCTGCTCGCCAAGGGCAAGATCCGCTATGCCGGCTGCTCGAATCTCGACGCCGGCCAGTTGCGTGCCGCACTCGATGTGGCGAGCTTGCGGAGCCTGCCGCGCTACGAGGTGCTGCAGCCGGAATACAATCTTTACGATCGCTCATCCTTCGATGGACCGTTGCGCGATCTGTGCGTGGCCGAGGACATCGGCGTCATCACCTATTTCAGCCTGGCCAAGGGTTTCCTCAGCGGCAAATACCGCAGCGAGGCCGATCTCGGTCAAAGCCCGCGTGGCGGCGGGGTGAAGGACTATCTCAATGCGCGCGGCATGCGCATCCTTGCGGCACTCGACGCGGTTTCATCAAGGCATTCGGCCAAACAGGCGGAAGTCGCGCTTGCCTGGGTTATCGCTCGGCCGGGCGTCACCGCGCCGATCGCCAGCGCGACCAAGCCTGAACAGATGGACAGCCTGATCAGGGCGGCGTCGCTGAAACTGACCGCCGACGACATGGCCGAACTCGACAGAGCGAGCGGCTGAAGTTTTCGGGCAGCCATCGAGTCCGGCTGAATGTTGCGCGAAAGCCTTCGCTTCAGGCTTTCGCGCCGAGTTCCCGCAACCGCTTCACCGCCGTTGACGGCAAGGCCGGCGGATTGGGCGACCGCGAGGCCTCGATGAGGAGCTGGTCGCAGGCAGCCTCGGTCTCGCCGATCAGCCGGGCCATGAATTCGTCCTTGCTCAGTCCCGGTGGGATCGGCGGCAGGAAACGCGCCTTGACGGTGCCGGGATAGCGCAGGAATTTCCGGCGCGGCCAATAGAGACCGGCGACATGGGCAACCGGCACCACAGGAACGCCAAGCTGTGCATAGATTTCGACGATGCCGTATTTGTAGGCCGGCTCGTCGCCCGGGGCGCGTCTTGTCCCTTCGGGGTAGATGATGAGTTGGCGAGGGTTGCGCGCCATCTCCTCCTTGGTCGCGGCGACCACGGCCTTCAGCGCTTTCGAACGGCTGCCGCGATGAACCGGGATCATGCGCATCTTCATGATGTACCAGCCGAAGAACGGAATCCAGGTCAGCTCGCGCTTCAGGATGTAGAGCGGGTCCTGGAGGAAGGGGAAGAAGGCGATGGCGTCCCAGAACGACTGGTGCTTGGGCGCCAGGATGAAGGAGCCTTCGGGAAGGTTTTCCTGGCCGGTGATGTCGCTCCTGGTGCCGGCGATCTTGTCATAGAGCCACATCGAGGTGCGCGACCAGAATTTAGGCACGAACCAGGCGCGGTGACGGGGCGACAGGAAATAATAGGGGGTCCAGAGGATCATCTGGACGATCAGGTTGACGTAGAAGACGAAATTGAACGTCAGCGATCTGAAATAGAGCATTGGGGGGAGGCCCGGTGAGGAGGTGAGCGTTGGTTACACCAAGCGCGGGAAAAAAGGAAATGGCCGCAGGGTGCTTTGGTTGGCGACGAAGAACGTCGCCAATGGGGTTGGCCTGGTTCCGCTACATCAGCCGCGCCAGCCGCTCCTTCAGACGCGGAGCGGCAAAATCGAGGAAGGCGCGCAGCTTGACCGGCAGCAGGCCGTGGCCCGCATGCACCAGGCTTACCGGCCATGGCGCCGGCTCGAATTCCTGCAGCAGGACGCGCAGCGCGCGGGACCGCTGCGCGGCCTCGATTTGGTAGGAAAGCACACGCGTCAGCCCAACGCCGGCAATCGCCGCATCGATGGCCGCTTCGGCGGTGTTGACCTGAAGCCGCGAGCGGACCCGAACCGGGATTTCGGCCTTGCCCTTGATGAAGCTCCAACTGGCGCCGGAGGCAAGCCCCTCGAAGGTGATGCAACTGTGTGTTTCCAGGTCCTCCGGGGTCGTTGGCGTGCCGTATTCGGCCAGATAGGCCGGGCTGGCGCAAACGACGCGGCGGATCGTGCCGACTCCGATGGCGACCAAGCTCGAATCGGGCAACCGGCCGATGCGGATGGCGAGATCGAAATGATCCTCGACCAGCTGGGTGATGCGGTCGGCCAATGTCAGGTGGATGTCCACGTCGGGATAGGCGACGAGAAAGCCGGTGACGACCGGCAGCACGTGCAGGCGGCCAAAGACGACCGGCGCAGTGATGGCCAGTTCGCCGGTCGGCGCGCTGTATTCGCCGGCGGCCGTGCGTTCGGCCTCGCCGACCTCGTCGAGGATGCGGCGGCAGGCGGCAAGATACGCCTGACCGGCATCGGTGGGCGTCACCCGGCGCGTCGAGCGGTTCAGGAGGCGTGTGTTCAGATGGCGCTCCAGATCGGAAATCTTGCGGCTCACCGTCGCCAGCGGAATGCCGAAACGGCGGCTGGCCGCGGAAAGGCTGCCGGCCTCCACCGCGGCGACAAAGAGCGACATGGCTTCGAGACGATCCATAGCTTCTTCCAGAAAATGGAAGGATAGATTACGAATATGGCATCTGCATTTGAATGATGGAAGGCTTTATATTGGGTTTGTCGGCCTGCCTGCAGCACGGCCTCGCAAAGGAGTTGCCATGTCCGAAGCCCGCCCGCCGCTGCCGCCGTTTACCGCCGAGACCGCTGCACAGAAGGCGCGCATGGCCGAGGATGCCTGGAATTCACGCGACCCGGCGCGGGTTGCGCTCGCCTATACGGAGGACAGCCGCTGGCGCAACCGCGCCGAATTCCTGCAGGGCCGCGACGCCATCCAGGCGTTCCTGACGCGCAAATGGAGCAGGGAACTCGACTACCGGCTGATCAAGGAGGTCTGGGCCTTCCACGGCAACCGCATTGCCGTGCGTTTCGCTTACGAGTGGCGCGATGACAGCGGATCATGGTTCCGCAGCTACGGCAACGAGAACTGGGAATTCGACGAACACGGGCTGATGCGTCTGCGCATCGCCAGCATCAACGACCTGCCGATCGGCGAGGCCGATCGTAAGTATCACTGGCCGCTCGGCCGGCGGCCGGACGACCACCCGACACTGTCGGAGCTCGGACTTTAGCATCTTGCCGCAAGGAAGCTTTCTATGAGCGCGCATGCTTTCACCAGCGACGTTGCCTTCACGCCGACCGTCAAGGCGATCCAGGCCCGCAAGGGCTCACGTCAGTCCTATGCCCGCGTCGAGGAGCGTGGCGGCTGGCAGGCCGGCATCACCCCGGACCTTGCCGCCTTCATCGAAATGCAGACCAGCGTCTTCCTGTCGACCGCCAATAGCGAGGGACAGCCCTATGTCCAGCATCGCGGCGGGCCGGCCGGCTTCCTCAAGGTGCTGGATGAACATACGATCGGCTTCGCAGATTTTTCCGGCAACCGGCAGTTCATCACGCAGGGCAATTTGGCCGACAATCCAAGGGCGTTCCTGTTCCTGATCGACTATATGCACCGCCAGCGCATCAAGATCTGGGGCACGGCGCGGGTCCACGAGAGTGACGTCGAGCTGATGGCGAAACTGATGCCGCAAGACTACAAGGCGCGCCCTGAGCAGGTCATCCTATTCACGGTCTCGACCTGGGATGCCAATTGCCCGCAGCACATCCCGCAACGGTTCGAGGCAGCCGACGTGGCGGCGGCACTCGGCGAGCGGGACAAGCGTATCGAACGCCTTGAGCAGGAGATCGCACGGCTCAGGGGAAATTCGGGCGCGGCCGCAGGGGAATAATCGGTAGCAGGTCAGTTTGAAATTACGGCTCCGTAGCGGGCGACCTACTCAAGCCTCGTGCGTTGGCGGGTTGACCGCTGACACGTATTTCTCCTCGATCCAGATCGAATGCATGTAGGCTGGTTCTCCAAAGACCTCACCGACCTTCAACTCCAGCAAGTGTGTCCCTGAATCATTCGTGACGCTGATAACCTCAAATTTTCGCCCGACACATCCGAGGAAAAGCTCTTTGGTGCGCATCTCATCGCCCGGAAGATCATCCTTGAGGTCCTCAGGCACACCTATGACGGTCACTATGGTGCCCGCCGAAATCATTAAGACGCCTCCAACGCTGAGAGCTTAGCACGCGTGCGAATAATCAGCCGCCGGCCGCGGTTTCGGCCAGTGCGATGCCGTTGGGCGTCGGCTTGACCGGCACGATGCCGCGCGCCAGCGCCAGCAGATATTTGTTGTATTCGGTGAACAGCACGCGCAATGCCCGCGGCTTGGTCAGCCAGCCGCCATTGTCGAGGTTGGAATTGACCACCGGATAGGGCTCGAGCTTGGCGCCATGCAGCAGCCTGCCCATTTCCAGCAGGCTGCGCGGCATATGATAATTGTTGGTGACGAGAATCACCGTGCCATAGGCGTGGCTCTCGACCCATTTGGCACTTTCCTCCGCATTGCCGATCGTGTCGAGCGCGGCGCGGTCGATGTCGACGCAACAGGAAAACAGCTTCTTGTCGCCGCCGGTCGCCGCCTGCAGCTGGCGACGGCTGGCTGAAGGGTGGACGCCGCTGATCAGCAGCCGTTCGCCCTTGCCGGACGCCAGCAGTTCCATCGCCGCATCGAGGCGGGACTGGCCGCCGGTCAGCACGATAATCGCGTCCGCCCTAGCCGGATTGGCGGGCGTGGTCAGGTGACTGACCTTGTTGGCGAACCAACCGAAACCGCCGGCAAACAGAGTTGCGAGGATGAGGACGGAGAGAGCGGACAGGCGCAAGGCGGCTCTTAAACGGCTCACAGCTCGGCGGTCATGCGAACGGACAACCACCACTGGCATCTGCCCAGCCGTACCGGTCGAATCCCGCGCGTCCATCGCCATATGGTTAATCCTGAAATGCGACTTTGGGTAGGTAAAAGACGCACTTTGCGTTACGTGAATTCTCCATCCGTGATCACCCTGTTTTCTTCATGTCGTTGTCCCCACTGTTGGGCGACATGAATTAGCCTGCATCCGGTTGGCGGACATCGATGTCGCTGAGATAGGCAACGACGGTGGCGTGGGACGTGGCAGCCGTCAGTCCGCCGATCACCAGCACCATCAACACGACACCCAGATAGCCTGCTGAACCGATGGCGAAATTGCCGAACAGGGCGGTCGCCTGGTCGGCCTGCGGCGTCGCCATATTGCGCGACGACCACCAGGAAAAGACGATGAACACGAGCACTGCGGCGGCACCGCCGGCCGCCGCTCCCTTCATGCCGGTGACCAGGAAATGCCGGCGGAATTCGCGTGCGATGAATTGTGCCTCGGCGCCGACGAAATGCAGCACCTCGATGATGTGGCCGTTACCGGCCATGGCGCCGCGCGTCGCGAACACCACGGTCAGCACGGTTGCCGACAGCATCAGCGCCAGCACAGCGATGCCGATGGTCACCGTGGTGCGGGCCATGGCGACCAGCCGGTCGACCCAGGTGCGGTGATCGTCCAGCGATGCGCTCGGCAGTTTCGGGGTGATCGCGGCGCGTATGGCGGCGAAATCGGGCGGGCTGTTCTCGTCGATGGTGACGATGATCAGGCGCGGGACCGGCAATTCGTCGATGTTGAGGCCTGAGCCCAGCCAGGGCTCAAGGAGCCGCGCGGTCGCCTCGCGATCGATGATCCGGGTCGCCTTGACGCCGGGGAATTCGCCGGCGATCTGGGAGGCCTGGGCAAGGGCTGCTTCCATGTCGAGACCGTCGACCGGCTTGATCTGGATGGTCGCCTCGCGCGAAATCTGGTTCTCCCAGACGGACGCTGTGTCGCGCACCAGCGTCACCGCGCCGAAAGTCAGACAGGACAGGAAGGTCATAATGGCGATGACCAGTACCAGTGCCCGGCCGGCGATGTTCTGCGCCGGCACGATCGGCGCCATCCTGCGCTGGGCGCGCGGCTTTGCCTCGGTCGCCTCGGCGTCCTGCTCCCGTTCCACAAAATGTTCGGCGGACAGTTCAGTCATAGATGTCCAGCCTTCCGCCGGCCAGGATCATGCGGCGCGCGTCGACCTGTTCCATCAGGCCAAGATCGTGGGTGGCGATCACCACTGCGGTGCCGAGACGGTTGAGTTCGATGAACAGCCGCAGCAGACGTCGCGCCAGCGGCGGATCGACATTGCCGGTCGGTTCGTCGGCCAGTAGGATTTCCGGCTGCTCGATCAGGGCGCGGGCGATTGCGGCGCGCTGCTTCTCGCCGCCGGACAGCACCGGCGGCAGCACATGCATGCGCTCGCCCAGCCCGACCCACTTCAACAGCTCGGTGACATCGGTCCGGTAGCTCGCTTCCTCGCGCCCGCGCACGCGCAAGGGCAGCGCGACGTTCTCGTAGGTGGTCATGTGGTCGAGCAGGCGAAAGTCCTGGAACACCACGCCGATGCGGCGGCGCAGATGCGGCAGTTCGGTACGCGAGATGCGTGAGCGATCCTTGCCGAAGATGGTGATCAGCCCGCGCGTCGGTTTCAGCGACATGAACAACAGGCGCAGCAAGGTCGTCTTACCGGCGCCCGAAGGCCCGCTGAGAAACTGGAAGGAGCGCTCCGGAATGTGCAGGGAGATGTCGCGGAGGATTTCCGGACCCATGCCATAGCGGAGGCCGACATTTTCGAAACGAATCAATTTCGGCGACCTGAAATTCGGCACGGCAGCGAGCCGGCCTGTTCTGGGTAAAGACCATCGGCCGGCATGGTTAACCGGCGGTTAATTCCTGGACTCTTTAGGCTCGTCACGAGGGCTCCGGTGGGGAAGCGTTAACCATTTGTGTTTACGCAAAAGAAACGAAAAGCGAACACGTGCTGCAATGCTGGGGCCATGATGGCTGACGATCGAACCGCGCGCCCGGTTTCCGGCGAAATCATGGCCGATCCGGCGGCAATTGCCGCTACGGACCGGTTCATGCGTGGTTCGGTTGCCGACATCGTCGATGCCGACTACGTGGTGATGCCGCGTCTTGCCCCTGCCGTGGAAAGTGTTTCGCCGCTGCCGCGCGCGATCGTCACACCGCCCATCGAGGGCATGGACATGTTGCGCAAGCCCGAGGCCCCGGCGGAACGGCCGCCAGCCTCGCGCGGCGGGCCGATCTTCTGGATCGCCGGCATCGGCGCCGTGCTTGCTGCCTTCTGGGTTTCAGGCGGGCACGCGCTGGTGCGCCAGGCGCCGTTCCTGTCCGGCGCGCAGGCTTCGGCACTCAGCATATCAGGTGTCACGTCACGCATTGACGCTTCCGGGCCGAACCCCGCGCTGTTCGTCGATGGCGAGGCGGCCAATGACGGGGCGAAACCGGTGCAGCTGCCGCCGCTCGAAATCCGGGTGACCGGCAATGACGGGAGCACGACCCGCTATACGTTGGGGACATCCGGCCGCGCGCTGGCGTCCGGCGAAAGATTCGGCTTTGCCAGCCGGCTCGACGTGCCTAAGAACGGCGTAAGGACCGTTTTGGTCACTTTCGCCCGATAGGCGATCACCGGGGAAGACCAGCAATGCCCATCGTACGCGGCAAGGACATCGAAGTCCTGTTTTCGGCATCGGCCATCGCGCGGCGCAATCTTGAGCTCGCCAAGGAGATCGCCGGCCACGACTATCACGATCTGTTGGTGATTTCGGTGCTGAAGGGCTCGTTCATCTTCGCCGCCGATCTCATCCGCGCCATGCACGACGTCGGCCTGTCGCCCGAGGTCGAGTTCATCTTCATCTCCAGCTACGGCGCCGGCACCACCAGTGGTGAGGTAAGGGTGCTGCGCGACATCGACAATGAGGTCGCCGGGCGCGACGTGCTGTTGATCGACGACATTCTCGAATCCGGCAAGACGTTGAGCTTCACCCGCGCCCTGATGATGTCGCGGGGCGCAAAGAGCTGTTCCATCGCCGTGCTGCTCGACAAGCGCATGCGCCGCCAGACCGCGCTCAATGCCGACTATGTCGGCTTCGACTGCCCCGACTATTTCGTCGTCGGCTACGGCATGGACGTTGCCCACGCTTTTCGCGAGCTGCCGTTTGTCGGCGTCGTCAAAGGGGATGTCTGAGCGACTTCAAAAAGGTTTGTTGACACTGCGCGCCTTCAGGAAAAGTCAACTTTTCGGGCCAAATATGCCGGCCATGGCAAAGCTTCTGATCGTCGAGGATGATGAGTCCGTCCGCACCCTGGCGGCCCGCGCGCTTGAACGCGCCGGCCACACAATCGATATCGCGGCGGACGGCGCGCAAGGGCTTTCGCTGATCCAGGCCGCGCGTGGTGGCTACGATCTCGTCGTCTCCGATATCCGCATGCCGGAGATGGACGGCATCGAGATGGCGATCGCAGCGGCAGCGCTGTTTCCGGCGATGAAGATCGTGCTGATGACCGGCTATGCCGACCAGCGCGAGCGCGCCGAGGAATTGAACGGCATCATCCTCGATGTCGTGCAGAAGCCCTTCACGCTGGCCGAAATCCGCTCGCGTGTCGAGCGGGCGCTGATCTGCTTCGCCTGATCAGGCCGGGTCGGCAGCAGTGAGCACCGGTGGAGCGCTCTTGCGCCGTTCGGTGTTGAGCGCCAGCAGGCCAGCGCCGATGATCAAGGCGGCCCCGATCACGGTCGTCGACCGTGGTACTTCGGCGAAGAACAGGAAACCCCACAGCGGCGACCACAGGATGCCGGTGTATTCGAAGGTGGCAACGCGGTTGGCCGGAGCCATCCGGTAGGCCTGCGACAGCAGGATCATGCCGGCCGAAGCGACGAAACCGCAGGCCGCCATCTTGAGAAAATCGGGCAGCGTCGGCCACAGCCAGGGCCGCACCAGGAATTCCAGGCTGGGGTGGGCCGCATGGGTGATGCCGGCAAGGTGAAACGCGCCGGCAACCACGGCGGCGCCGACCAGGTAGGCACCGTTCTGATAGAAGGCCATGACAGTCGACGATTCGGTGTCGCCGATCTTTCGGGCCATCAGCTGCGAAAAACCATAGAGCGCCGCCGAGCCCAGCGACAGCAGCGCCGCCCAGTCGAACAGCCCGGCGCCCGGGCGCAGCATCACGACGACGCCGAACAAGCCGATCAGCACGGTTGTCAGCGTCCGCCAGGAGACGCGCTCGCCAAGATACGGCCCGGCCAGCACCATGATGAACAGCGGCGCCATGAAATAAAGCGCCACCGCATCGGCAAGCGGCAAGGCAGCGATGGCCAGGTAGTACATCGTATAGGAGGTGAACTGGATGAAGGCACGCACCGTCAGCATGCCGAATCGCTTCGACAGGATCGCCCGCAAGCCGACATCGGCATGGACCAGAACGATCAGGATCGGCAGAGCGACGATCGAGCGGATCGCCATCACCTCGGTCACTGGATAACCGCTCGACACGGCTTTGACGAGCGGATCCTGCAGCGAAAAGATCAGCACGCCGAGGCACAGGCTCAGGATGCCGCCTACCATCCGATTCTGCATCTGCATCCAGGCTCCTGCGCGTACGATCCGAAGCTGCCGCCTGCGGGGTAAAAAGAACCCGCCACCGTTTCGGGCAGCGGGCACGAGTGAGGACTCTTGATTGGTCCGCGGCTGATTTCGCAGCCGCATATCCAATGGGTGAGACGACTATCGTGCGCCATTTGACATGTTGCAAACGAATTGGAATGATGCCAGCAATCAAATTCTCTTATGGCGGATTTCATGCGGCCGACCCTCGACAGCGACCTGCTGCGCACCTTCGTGGCGATTGCCGAGACCGGCAATTTCACCAAGGCGGCAGAGCAGGCCGGCCGCACCCAGTCGGCGGTGTCGATGCAGATGAAGAAGCTCGAAGAGCTGATCGGCGACAGCCTGTTCGAGCGCGGTTCGCGCGGCGTCGCGCTGACGCGGCGCGGCGGCGAACTGATCGTCAACGCCCGTCGCATCGTGTCGCTGCTCGACGAGACGTCGGCGTCGATGGCGGCGCCGCCGCTGGGCGGGCCGGTGCGCATCGGCATTCCGGAGGAGTATGGCCACGCCATCCTGTCGCGCGCGCTCGGCGCCTTTTCGAAGCGCCACACGCAGGTCGAGGTCACTGTGCGCTATGCCCATTCCGGGGCGCAGATAACCGCGCTTGCCGCCGGCGAACTCGATCTGTGCGTGGTGTTCGAATGGCAGGATCCTGCCGGCGGCGAAGTGCTGATGCACGATCCGACCGTGTGGGTGACGTCGACCCTGCACCACATGCATGAGGAACAGCCGGTGCCGATCGCGCTCTACAACCGGGCCGGCTGGTGCAAGGACTTCGCCATCAAATCGTTGGAGCAACGCGATCTTGCCTATCGTGTCGCCTATACCAGCGACACCACTGGCGGCCTCAAGCTCGCCGTCACCTCGGGACTGGCGATTGCGCCGATTTCGCGCAGCAATATTCCTGACGGCTGTCGTGAACTGACGACCGCGGACGGGTTCGGCGCCATCGATTCCTCGAATGTGGTGATGCACCGCAACCCGAATACGTCAGGCGAGGCGATCGACGGCATGCAGGAGGCAATCCGCGAAGCGTTCGTCAACAGGCTCAGTCAGCCGGCGGCATCCTCGTAGAAATGCAGCCGATTGCCGAACGGATCGGATACCGATACCTCGCGGGTCTTCCACGGCGTCTCTTGCAGGCCCGGCCTGGCGAAGCGGTATTTTTTGCCGATCAGTTCGCGATGCAGTGAGGCGATGTCCTCGACCTTGATGCGCACGGCAATGCCGGGTGAACCGTCGCCGTGATGTTCGCTGAGATGCAGCACGCAGCCGTCACGGCCGACCGCCATGTAAAGCGGCGCGTCGTCGGCGAAGCGATGCTCCCACTGCACCTCGAAGCCGAGGAAGCCGACGTAGAATTCACGCGTCTTGGCGATGTCGAATATGCGCAAGATGGGCGTGACGGCGCCAAGTCTGGGCATGGTGGTGCAACCGTTCGAGAGGGTTTTCGGGCGGGGTGAGGCGGGGCGGCAAACCTTTGTTTTATCGCAATTCCGGACGGAAAACCGCTTCACACTTTTGCTGGAATTGCTCTATTTCAGCTCGAGCAGCCGTTCCAGATAGCTGCGTTCGATGTCAGGGCTCAGCGCATTGCCGAGCCGCTTGCGGATCGCTTCCAGAATCTGGCGGGCGCGCTGCACGTCGATCTCGTCGGGCACCTTCACCGAATCGCCGAAGTCGGGACCCGTGCTGGCGCGTGGCCGGCCGAGCGGGTCACGATCGGCGTTCTGCTGGCGGCCGCCTTCCTCGCCGCCGCCCTGGTCGCCCTGCATGGCCTGCATCTGCTTCATCATGTCCTTGGCGCCCTTGCGCAGCGCTTCCAGCGCCCGGCCCTGATGACCGACGGCCGCATCGCCTTCGCCCTCGCCGAGTGCCTGTTCGGCATTGCCCATGGACTTGCCGGCCTCGCCAAATCCTTCATTGGGCTCCATGCCCATGCCTTCGAGGCCCTTTTTCAGCTGCTCGAGGTCGCTTTGCAGCTGGCCCTGGCCCTGCTGCAACTGCTTCAGCGCATCGGCGAATTCCTGGGGTGTCATCGGCTTTTGCCGGGCTAGCGGATCGCGATCATCGCCGACGCCGGGTCTGTCCTCATCCTGGCCGCCTTCGCCGAGCTGCTCATCACGGTTCTGCCCGCGCTGACGCTCGCCGCGCTGCATCTGGTCCATGCGGAAGGTGTCGTTCATCATCTCCTGCTGGCGCCGCAGGATCTCGCCCAACTTGTCCATCTGCTGGCGCATCTCGCTGTCCTGCTGGCCGCCTTGCTGCTGACGACCGGCTTGCAGATTGTTCATCATGTCCTGCAGTTGCGACAGCAATTGCTGGGCCTTGTCGCGATCACCGGATTTCGCAAGGTTCTCGATCTGGTCCATCATGCGATCGATGTCGCTCTGGCGCAGTTCCTGGCCATTCTGCTGCATCTGCGGGGCGTTGGGATTCTGCTTGGCGCGCTCCGCGAATTCCTGCAGGAACTGGTTCATCGCCTCGCGCAGTTCCTTCATTGCCTTTTCGATTTCAGCGTCGCTCGCGCCATTCTTGATGGCGTCCTGAAGCGCCTGTTGCGCCTGGCGCAGCCGCTTTTCGGCGGCTGAAAGATTGCCTTCCTCGATGCCTAGCGCGATTTCCCAGAGATAGGAGACCTCGCTGCGCAATTGATCGTCGCTCTCGGCCATCTTCAGCCGGGTGCGGGCGCTCATGATGGCGAGGTAGTGGGACATGTTGTCGAACGTGTCTTCCGGCCGCAGCGTGATGGCGTCCATCAGGTCGAGCACGCGCGGCTTGGCGTTGGCGTCGAGCGCCAGCAGGCGGCGCTGCTCGATCACGGCGCGTGCCAGCGGATTGGCGAAAGGCCGCTCCGGCATCAGCAGCGTCTTGGTTTCGCTCGATGCGGTGTGCCCGGCATCGTCGGTGGCAACCAGCGTCAGCTTGATGCTGCTGCCGGCCCAGACATGTTCGGTCAGGTCCTTGGAGGTCCTGGCGGCGTTCGACTTGCCGCCGCGGCGCGGCAGCGTCAGCGGCATTTCAGGTGCACCGTACAGCGGACGCGCATTCGGCGCCTGCGGATCGGCGAGCGCGAACACCGCCTTGGCGGTGGCGGCGCCATAGTCGTCGTCGATCTGGTAGTTGAGCTCGAAGGCGCCGTTGGCGGCGCGCTTGGGCTCGCCGACGAACCGGATCTGCGGCGGCTTGTCCGATATGACCGCGAAGGCCCAGCGGCCGAGCTGGTCCTCGCCCGACGTCAGCGTCAGCGTGCCGTCGCCGGTCAGCTTGCTGGTGAACTGGCGCACTTTGGACGGCGTCGCCGGGCCTGCCGCCGGCTTGGCGGCCTGCGGCCCGGCCGGGTCGATGGCGCGGGCGTTGCCATTCTTGTCGACATAGCCGAGCATTTCCTCGCCTGAGCCGCCCGTCACGCGCAGCGAAACGTCACTGCCTGCGGGGACCGTAAAGGTCGGGATCGCCTGGTTGGCGTCGGCGGTCAGGAAGATCGGCGGCTTGCCGGTATAGGCCGGTGGCGTCACCCATGCATCGATGCGCGGCGGCACGACATCGCGCGCGCCATGGGCATTGAAGCCGTCGCTGATCCTGCCGCCCGTCGGCCCGAAGGAGAAGGCGAAGGCGGTAACGAGCAAAAGGGCAGCCACCGCGCGCAGTCCCCAGGGGTCGCGCTCCGGCACGCGCGTGCGCGGCAGGTCGGCGCCAAGGTTGTCGAGCTTTCCAGCCATGCGCTTCTGGTGTTCGCGCCACAGCGCCTGCGAGAAGCTGCTTTCCCTGCCGCTAGGCCGGTCGGTCTGCACCAGCACCGGGCTGTGCAGCAATTGATTGGCGGCCTCGATGCGGCGGTCGATTTCGCCGGCGCCCGGCAGCCGGAAGAAGCGCAGCGGATAGAGCGCGGCCAGTGCCGCTATGGCAAAAGCAGCGACCAGGCCGACGCGCGCCATATCCGGCAGCCGGGAGAGCAGGCCGAGCCAGGAGATGCTGAGGAACAGGCTGGCGATAATGACGAGCGGAAGCAGCAACGGCCAGCCGCGCTCGACCATCATCGAGACCCGCGTCGCCAGCCGGCTCAAGGCCAGGCGCCCGGCGAGGCCGCGATCGCTGCTGAAGGTGGGTCGTTGCGTCATCGGCCCTTCCTTGAGCCTATTGCATCCCGAAAACCGGGATGCGGCCCTATCCCTTTGAGCATGATCTGGTTCCGAAAGGGATTTCACTTTTCGGGATCATGCTGTGGAGCGGGCAGGATAGCCCGACGCCTCACGACTCAAAGAATACCAGCAAACACGGCAAAGGCGAGGCAGTTCAGAAAAACGTGAACTGGGCCGTTATAGTTCCATCCTGCATACCCTTCAGAAGGTAGTGGGTCCTTTAAAAGGTAGCGGGGTCCGCATTCGCCCCGCAGACCAGCACGGCGACCCGTTCGCCCGCCACCGGTGCATAGCGGCCGGACAGGACCGCGGCAAAGGCGGCGGCGCCTCCGGGCTCGGAGATGATGCGGGCCCGGTCCCACAGCGCCTTCTGCGCGGCGATGATGTCGTCGTCGCTGACCAGGATCGAGCGTTCGACATAAGCCTCCGCGATCGGGAACATCATTTCGCCGACGCGCTTTGGCGCCAGCGAGTCGGCGGCTATGCCCTCGGCCGGAGCGTCGACCGGGTGTCCGGCCTCGAAGGCGCGATGCAGCGTCGGCGCCCCTTCCGGCTCGACGGCGATGACCCGGATGCGGCCGGCGAACCAGGCAGCGATGCCGCCGATCAGGCCGCCGCCCCCGACAGCGACCAGCAGCGTGTCGATCCGAGGCAAATCGGCCTCGATTTCGAGCCCAAGGGTGCCTTGGCCGACGAGCGTTTCCTCCTGGTTGAAGGCATGGATCTGCAAGGCGCCGCTCTCCTCGGCGAACCGTTCGCTGGCCGCCAGCGCCTCGGCATAGCGGGCACCGCCGACGATCAGCTCGGCGCCATAGGAGCGGATCCGCTCCAGCTTGGCTGGCGGGCTCACTTCGGGAACGAAGATGGTCGCCTTTTGGCCGAGCCGCATGGCGGCATAGGCGACGGCCGCGCCATGGTTGCCGCCCGATGCGGCCACGACACCGGCCTTGGGAACCGGGCGCTCCAGCAGGTTGGTGAAGGCGCCGCGCGCCTTGAACGAGCCGGAATGCTGCAGGCATTCGAGCTTCAGGTCGACGGTCAGCGGCGGCCGATCGAAGTCGGCCATGTCGACGCGCAGCACCGGCGTGTGCCTGATATAGGGGCGGATGCGCGGTTCCATCGCGGCAATGCGCTCGCGTGTGACGGTGATACCGTTCGTCATGATTTGCTCCCTGTGACGGGTAGGTGTGTTTCCGCGCTTCTATGCAAGCCAGTCGGGGACGGAATCCAGCCCGATCAGGTCGTCATAGGTCAGACGTGGGCGCACGATGTGGAATCGGTCGCCGTCGACCAGCACTTCCGGCACCAGCAGTCGGGTGTTGTAGGTGCCTGCCTGCACCGCCCCATAGGCGCCGGCGGTGGAGACGGCAATCAGGTCGCCGGCCTTCAGCCTGGGGAGATCGCGATCCAGGCCGATATAGTCGCCAGTCTCGCAGACTGGGCCGACCACATCGACCATCATGCGCGGCGTGTCGGCCGGCGGCTGCACGACCGGACGGATGTCGTGGAAGGCATCGTAGAGCGTCGGCCGGATGAGATCGTTCATGGCGGCGTCGACGACGAGGAAGTTCTTGGCGTCGCCTTCCTTCACGAAGATCACTTCCGAGACGAGGATGCCGGCATTGCCTGATATCAGCCGGCCCGGCTCGAACATCACCTTCAGCCCGAGCTTGGTGACATGCTTCCTGACGATCTGGGCATAGGCATCGGGGAGGGGCGGCGGGTTGTTGTCGATGCGGTAGGGAATGCCGAGCCCGCCACCGAGATCGATATGCTCGATGGCATGGCCGTCACTGCGCAACGCGCCGACCAGATCGACAAGCAATGCGAAGGCATCGTCGAAAGGCTGCAGCTCGGTGATCTGGCTGCCGATATGGGTGTCGATGCCGGTGATCCTGATACCGGGAAGCTTAGCCGCGCGCGCGTAGACCTGACGCGCCTTCTGCCACGGGATACCGAACTTGTTCTCGGCCTTGCCGGTGGAGATCTTCTTATGGGTCCTGGCGTCGACGTCGGGATTGATGCGGAGCGAGATCGGCGCTACCTTGCCAAGCGCCACCGCTCGCGCCGACAAAAGCTCGAGTTCAGGCTCGGATTCTACGTTGAAGCAAAGGATGCCGGCGGCAAGGGCGAAGTCCATTTCGCGCGCGGTCTTGCCGACGCCGGAAAACAGGATCTTGCCTGCCGGGATGCCGGCGGCCAGCGCCCGGCGCAATTCACCTTCCGAAACCACGTCGGCGCCGGCGCCGAGCTTCGCCAGCGTCCGCAGGACGGCTTGGTTGGAATTGGCCTTCATGGCGTAGCAGACCAGCGCGTCGAGCCCGGCAAAGGCCTGCGCAAACACCCGGTAGTGCCTGGTCAGGGTGGCCGTCGAATAGCAGTAGAACGGCGTGCCGATCTGTGCGGCGATATCTGGTATCGCCACGTCCTCGGCATGGAGCACGCCGTCGCGGTAGTCAAAATGGTTCACGGGAGTGGTTCCGGAAAGTTGGGGCGCGATGGGATCGGGTTGGAAGGCCCCGCTCTTGTCGGCTCTAGATCAGCGGGTCGAGGATGAATTTCTTGTCCTTGACCGGTTTTTCCGGCTCCGGCGGCACGGGCTGGTGGGCCTTCGAGGCATCCTTGCGCGCCTGCACGGCCGCCTCATAGGGCGTGTCGAGACCGCCCCTCCTGCCGCAGGCCGAGACGGCCGCGATCGCCACCAGCAGCGTCAGCGTCACCAAAATCCTGCTTCCGGTCATCGATCCATCCGTCCGAAACGTTTTGTCAGCCGCCGCTTTTAGCCGAGTTCTCGGCGCATTGCACCCCGAGATATTGCTGGTCGAGATATCTGGGATATTGCTGGCGCAACAAGCAGCATTACGCTTTCGCCAGTCGCTTTTTCCAGGCGCGGATCTGCTTCCTCACTTCCGACGGCGCCGTGCCGCCGAAACTGGTGCGGCTCTTGACCGAGTTCTGCACCGCCAGCACCGAAAATATGTCGGCCGTAATGCCGGGATCGATCGACTGCAAATCCTCCAGTGAAAGCTTCTCCAGCCCCACCTTCTTGTCTTCGGCCAGCGCCACCGCCCGGCCGGTGACATGATGCGCCTCGCGGAACGGCAGGCCGAGCGTGCGCACCAGCCAGTCGGCAAGGTCGGTCGCTGTCGCGTGGCCGGAGCCGGCGGCCTTCTTCATCGCGGCTGCGTTGATCGTCATGTCCGAGACCATGCCGGTCATCGCCGCCAGCATCAGGTCGAGCGTCTCGGCGGCATCGAATACCGATTCCTTGTCTTCCTGCATGTCCTTGCCATAGGTCAAAGGCATGCCCTTCATCACCGTCAGCAGGCCGACAAGATGGCCGGTGACGCGGCCGGTCTTGCCGCGCACCAGTTCGGCGGCGTCGGGGTTCTTCTTCTGCGGCATGATCGAGGAGCCGGTGGAAAACGAGTCCGACAGTCTGACGAAGCCGAACTGCGGCGTCGACCAGATGATGATCTCCTCAGCCAGCCGTGACAGATGCGTGGCGCAGATCGCGGCAAGAGCGAGGAATTCGAGCGCGAAATCGCGATCCGAGACGCTGTCGAGCGAATTGCGCATCGGCTCACTGAAGCCAAGCGCCTTGGCGGTCCGGTGACGGTCGATCGGGAAGCTGGTGCCGGCGAGGGCCGCGGCACCGAGCGGGCTTTCATCCATCCGTTCGATCGCATCGCGCGCGCGCGACAGGTCGCGCGAAAACATCTCGACATAGGCCATGCAGTGATGGCCGAAGGTCACCGGCTGGGCCGCCTGCATATGGGTGAAACCCGGCATCACCGTCGCCGCATGCTCCTCGGCCCGCTCCAGCAGCGCCTCGATCAACCTCTTCAACGCCTCGGCGACGCGAAAGCACTCCTCCTTGACCCACAGCCTCAGATCGACCGCGACCTGATCGTTGCGCGAGCGTGCGGTGTGCAGGCGCCCGGCCGCCGGGCCGATCAGATCGGCGAGGCGCGCCTCGATGTTCATGTGGATGTCTTCGAGCCGCGTCGAGAACTCGAAGCTGCCGGCCTCGATCTCTTTCAGGATCGTGTTCAGTCCGTCAGCGATTTTTTCTTGGTCGGCCGCCGAAATAATGCCCGTTTGCGCCAGCATCTCGCTATGGGCGATCGAGCCTTTGATGTCCTGCGCATAGAGTTTGCGGTCGAAGGAGATAGACGCGTTGATCGCTTCCATGATCGCGGCCGGACCCGAGGCAAAACGTCCGCCCCACATCTGGTTGCTGGTTTTCTTGTCGCTCATGGCTATAACCCGTGCTTCGGAGCAGTTTTGAGAAAATGGCAGACGGTAGTAGATTCTTCCCGGCCCCGCGCCTGATCCTCGCCGCCTTGGTGGCGGGCGCGCTGGCGGGCGCGGTCGCGGTATATGTCAGCGAGAGCCGGTCTGGCAACAATGCACCGGCACAAGCTGCCGTGGGTGAGAGCAAGGACGACGTCGCTTGCGCGGCCAAGAGCGACCGCGCCAAGAAGGTCGCGGCGTCGGCCACCGGTGAGGTTGCGGCACTTTTGCCGGCCGATCCGCCACAATCCCTGAAGAGCCTTGCCTTCAACGGTCCGGACGGCAAGCCGATGACGCTTGCCGATCATGCCGGCAAGACGGTGCTGCTCAACCTGTGGGCGACATGGTGCGCGCCGTGCCGTGCGGAAATGCCGGCGCTCGATGCGCTGCAGAAGGAAAAGGGCAGCGAAGCCTTTCAAGTGGTCGCCGTCAATGTCGATGCCGGCGACGATGTGAAGCCGAAGAAGTTCCTCAGCGATACCGGCGTCGCGACGCTCGGCTATTACCGGGATTCGACGATGGCGCTGTTCAACGACCTCAAGAAGCGCGGCCTGGCGCTAGGCCTTCCCGTCACCATGCTGGTCGACGGCGAGGGCTGCCTGATCGCCCATATGAACGGCCCGGCCGAATGGTCGGGGCCGGACGCCAGGCGGCTGGTCGAGACGGCACTCAAGCCCGAAGGCCTCTAGTCTAAACCGCGTCGTCCCAAACCGCTACGCCCTTTCCGGCAATCAGGCCCTGTTCAGACCGAGCGCGGGTGCGGGTGCGAAGGCCAGAACGCTTCTGTCGCGCAAGGTGGCGGGTTTGCTGCCGACAGCGGGTGCGACGACACCGGTCAGCTCGCCGAATTCCTCGATGAGAGCTGGCCTGCCGATATAGTAGCCTTGGCCGATCTCGCAGGCTTCGGCGTCCAGGAATTTCAGTTCGCCGAGCGTCTCGACACCCTCCGCCAGAACCGGCAGGCCAAGACCGCGTCCAAGTCCCAGGACGGCGCGCACGATCGCCGCGACCTGGCCGTTCTTGTCGACGGACTTGATGAAGGAGCCATCAATCTTGATCTTGTCGAATGGGAAGGCGCGAAGGTTGGAGAGCGAGGAATAGCCGGTTCCAAAATCGTCCATGGCCACGCGCACGCCCAGTGCCTTGACCTGCCGCAAGGTGGCCAGCGCCCGCGGCATGTCCTTGACAAGCGCCGTCTCGGTGATCTCAAGCTCGAGTCTGCCGGGTGCGAGCCCGGTATTCAGCAATGTTTCGTGGACCTTGCGGCTGAAATTCGTGTTGTGGAGCTGCACCGCCGAAACGTTGACGGCCACCGTCAGCGGATTTTCCCAGCGGGCGGCTTCCTCGCAGGCCGCCGTCAGCACCCATTCGCCAATCTGGCCAATGGCTCCGCTGTCTTCGGCCACCGGGATGAATATGCTCGGCGACACGTCGCCGCGCGTCGGATGCCGCCAGCGGACCAGCGCTTCAAAGCCGACCATCTTTCCGCTGCTGATCTCTTTCTGCGGCTGGTAGACGAGGTAGAACTCCTGGCGTGCGACCGCCTGGCGCAGTTCGTGCTCCATCACGCGCTTGTCGCGGGCCTCGGCCCCCATCGAAGCTTCGAAATAACGGTAGGTGTCCTTGCCTTCGGTCTTGGCCCGGTAGAGTGCCGTATCGGCGTGGGTTATGAGGCTGGGCTGGTTTTCGGCATCCGATGGATAAAGCGCAATGCCGATGCTGGCCGACACCAGGCCGCCGCCGACAGAAAGCCGGTTTTCCTCGCGCATGGCGGTCAGCACCGCGTCGGCGATACGGCCTGCCTCCAACGGGTCCGTCAGGTTCGGGGCAATGATGGCGAACTCATCGCCGCCCAGTCGCGCCACCATCTGTCCTTGGCGAAGGATGCCGGTAACGCAGTGCGCAACCTTCTGCAGCATGGCGTCGCCAGCGCCGTGCCCATACAGGTCGTTGACCTCCTTGAACCGGTCGAGATCAAGCAGCAGAAGCGCGAGCTGGCCGCCTTTCCTGGTCCGGCCCATCGCAGCAATTTCCATCTCCAGCCGGCCGGAAAAGCTGCGGCGATTGGCCAGTCCGGTCAATGGATCGAAATGGGCAAGCCGCAGGATCTCCTGTTCCGCCTTCTTGCGCTCGCGAATGTCGCGAACCGCGACTACGTTGTGCGGTTTGCCACAGTAGTCAATGCTCCTGGCGATCAACTCGACGGGAATGCTCGTGCCATCGCGGCCGCTCAATTCGGCCTCCTGCGGCTGTTCGCCGAAGCCGGACATGTCGGATCCGAAGAGATCGCCAAGCTGCATTCCGTTCAGCGTCGCTGTTGCGATGCCCGTCAGTGTCGCAATGCTGTCATTGGCACTGATGATGCGGTTGCCGTCGCAGACGATCAGCCCCTCCACGGCGGCATTGGCCAGGCCGTGCATGCGGTCGACCTCGAGCTTCTGGCGACGGAAGCGCAAATCGATCCACAGCGCCGATGCCGACAGAACCAGGATCACGAGTGTGGCGGCGGCGGCCGCGAAAGCCTGCGAGGTCGGCTCGATCGTGTATTCGGATATGACGATCGAGGGATCGGGGAAGATCGAGACGGCACCCATACCGATGAAATGCAAGGTGCAGATCGCCAGCGTCAGCAGCACCGCGCCGCCGGATGTCGCCTTCAAGGAGGGGCGGCGCTGCACGACACGCAGCGCCAGCGCCGCGAGCGTCACGCCAGCCAGCAGGGAAACGGCGACAAGCAACAGGTTCCACTCGATGCGGCCCTGGACCTCGAACGCCGCCATGCCGATGTAGTGCATCGCCGCGATACCGCCGCCCAGCACGGCGCCGCCGACGAGATGATAATCGAACTCGTCCCGCAAGGTGGCGATCCACATGCCGGCTGCCGTCAAAGTGACCGAAGCAGCGAGCGAAAGCGCGGAGAGTGCGGGATCATAGGCACTGGGTATGCCCGGTGTGAATGCGAGCATGGCGATGAAGTGCGTTGCCCAGATGCCGAAACCGGTCGAAGTGGCCGCGATCATCAGCCAGGCAAGCCGGTTCCGATCTGTGGAGCGGCTTATGTGATGAAGCAGGTTGACGGCAGAGAAGCAGGAAATTCCGCAGATCAGCGCGGCGAGTGCGACCAGTCTCAGATCGTGCTCGTTGACGATACAATTGTAGACCGTCAGCATTTTATTTCACCTGATCTATTGGAAATAAACAGGGCAGCAGGATTGAGTAGCGCTTTGCCGTTGAGGGATCGATAAAGTCGCATGCAACTCTGACGTGTCTCTTCGGGTTGCAGCGGCTGCAATCGGGGCTGACACGCCGAAAGTCAGTTTGGCAGTCCCGACGGTGGTTCCTGGCGCGCTTGTTGTCCCGCCAAGCCGGCTAACCGCATCGCTTTCCGTGCCTCCAAGCGGAGGCGAGCGTTGCGTGAGGTAAAGGGTGAAGTTCGTCGATCTGCAACAAAACCGTTGTCTGATTGTCATGAGCGACACATATTGCCTTCGCGGGAGTGCCCCCTTTCGCCAATGACAAACGGGAGATGAAACATGAAGTCCTTCGGCTTCGCGGCCGGTGTTGCCGCCACCTTTATGCTGCTTTCCTCAACCTCCGCTTTTGCTGTCACGCAGATCAGCTGGTGGCACGCCATGACCGGCGCCAATGCTGAAGTTGTCGACAAGATCTCCAAAGATTTCAATGCCAGCCAGAGCGACTATGAGCTCGTTCCGGTGTTCAAAGGCACGTATCCCGAGACGCTGAATGCCGGCATTGCCGCCTACCGCGCGGGCCAGGCCCCAGACATTATCCAGGTGTTCGACGTCGGCACGGGCGTGATGATGGCAGCCGAAGGCGCAATCAAGCCGGCAGCCGATGTGTTGACCAGCGCAGGAATGACCTTCGACAAGAGCCAGTATCTGCCAGGCATAGTCGGCTATTATTCGAAGCCGGACGGCACCATGCTCTCCTTCCCCTACAACTCCTCCTCGCCGATCCTTTATTACAACAAGGATATCTTCAAGAAGGCTGGCCTCGACGTCGACAGCCCACCCAAGACCTGGAATGAGGTGTGGGAAGATGCCAAGAAGATCAAGGCGAGCGGCGCCGCCGCTTGCGGCTACACCTCGACCTGGCTGACCTGGATCCATCTGGAGAATTTCGCGGCGTGGAATGACGTGTCATGGGCCACCCAGCAGAACGGTCTGGCCGGCGGCGATGTCGAGCTCAAGATCAATGCGCCGATTTTCGTCAACCATTTCCAGGCGCTCGCAGACCTCGCCAAGGACGGCACCTTCAAATATGGCGGCCGCACCTCCGAAGCCAAGCAGATCTTCCTTGCGGGCGAATGCGGGATCATGACTGAATCCTCCGGCGGACTTGGCGATATCGTCAAGTCCGGCATGAATTACGGCATCGGCCAATTGCCCTATGACAGCGACGCCAAGGGCGCGCCGCAGAACACGACGCCGGGCGGCGCCAGCCTGTGGGTTTTCGCAGACAAATCCGACGAGGAATACAAGGGCGTCGCGGCCTTCTTCGCCTACTTGTCGAAGACCGACGTGCAGGAATACCTGCACCAGAAGTCGGGTTATCTGCCGGTAACGCTGGCGGCTTATGAAGCGACCAAGAAATCCGGTTTCTATGACAAGAACATCGGTCGCGAGACACCGATCCTGCAGATGACGGGTAAGGCGCCGACCGACAATTCGAAGGGCGTACGTCTGCCGAACCTGCCGCAGGTGCGCGATATCCAGAACGAGGAGTTCGAGAAGATGCTCGCCGGCCAGCAAACCGCGCAGCAGGCGCTCGACAATGCGGTTACGCGTGGCAATGCCGCAATCAAGGAAGCGCTGGGGAATTAGAGCGAGCGCAGGTCCTTGCTCTACGGCGTACCCACCTGTCCTGCCAGGCATCTCCCCTCGGCGAGGGGAGTTTTGCCGTGCCTTGCGATTTCGCCAATGGTCGATGATGCCGAATCCGAAACGCTCATCAAAGCCATCTTGGCGGAGAGGGGTGCCGCATGGTGCCGCCCGCCTCATCACCTCGGAGTGGCTCCGTGACCCCTCGCGTCGTGTTTCCCAACAAGGTCCTTCCCTACCTGCTGGTGGCGCCGCAACTGGCCATCACGCTCGTTTTTTTCTACTGGCCGGCCGGTCAGGCGTTCTACCAATCCATGCTCAGGCAGGATCCGTTCGGGCTGAGGACCAAGTTCGTCTGGTTCGCCAATTTCAGGAAAGTGCTTGCCGATCCGGCCTACCTAAACTCGATCAAGGTCACGGTGGTGTTTTCCCTTGCGACCGCTATCGTCGCCATGTGCGTGGCGCTGCTGCTTGCGGTCATGGCGGAGAAGGTGGTGCGCGGCAAAGGTCTTTACCGCACGCTCTTGATCTGGCCCTACGCGGTGGCGCCGGCGATTGCCGGTATGCTGTGGCTGTTCCTCTTCAACCCGTCGATCGGGTCGCTGGCCTACATGCTGAGGAGTTTCGGCATCGCCTGGGATCCACTGCTCAACGGCACCCACGCCATGATCCTGCTGGTGTCCGCCGCTGCCTGGAAGCAGATCAGCTACAATTTCCTGTTCTTCGTCGCCGGCCTGCAGGCGGTACCGAAAGCCTTGATCGAGGCGGCGGCCATGGACGGCGCCGGCGAGACCAAGCGATTCTGGACCATCGTCTTCCCGCTGCTTGCGCCGACGACCTTCTTCCTGCTGGTCGTCAACACCGTCTATGCCCTGTTCGACACGTTCGGCATCGTCCATGCCGTCACCGGGGGCGGTCCGGGCAAGACGACTGAGACACTGGTCTACAAGGTCTACAATGACGGCTTCGTCAATCTGATCCTCGGTGACTCGGCGGCGCAGTCGGTCATCCTGATGATCATCGTCATCTCGCTCACGGCCATCCAGTTCCGCTATGTGGAACGCAAAGTCCATTACGGCTGAGGGCGAGCGATGATCGGCCAGTCACCGCTCCGCACCGTCATCGCCCACGTCGTGCTGATCCTCGGCATACTGATCGTCGCCTTCCCGATCTACTACACATTCGTCGCCTCGACGCAGACGCTGCAAACGATCCTCAGGCCGCCATTGCCGCTCCTGCCCGGCGATCAGTTCTGGAACAATTACACCGAAGCGCTGTTCGGCGGTGTCGGCCGTATCGGCGGCGTCAGCGTTGGCAGGCTGCTGCTCAACACCACGGTCATGGCGCTCGGCATCGCGGTGGGAAAGATCTTCATCTCGATCCTGTCGGCCTACGCGATCGTATTTTTCCGCTTTCCGCTGCGCATGACCTTCTTCTGGCTGATCTTCATCACCTTGATGCTTCCCGTCGAGGTGCGCATCCTGCCGACCTACAAGGTGATGGTCGATCTCGGCATGATCGACACCTATGCCGGCCTGATCATCCCGCTGATTGCCTCGGCCACCGCCACATTGCTGTTTCGACAGTTTTTCATGACCATTCCAGGTGAGCTGGTGGAGGCGGCGCGTGTTGACGGCGCGGGGCCGTGGCGCTTCTTCTTCGATATCCTGTTGCCGCTGTCGCGAACAAATATCGCGGCGCTGTTCGTCATCCTCTTCATTTATGGCTGGACACAGTACCTGTGGCCGTTGCTCGTCACCAACAGCAGCAACATGAACACGATCGTCATCGCGCTCAGAAAGATGGTCTCCTTCGCCGATGCCGATACGCAATGGCACCTGGTCATGGTTACAGCGATGCTTGCCATCGTGCCGCCGATCCTGGTGGTGGTGCTGATGCAACGCTGGTTCGTTCGCGGCCTGGTCGATTCCGAAAAGTGAGAAGCTGATGGCGACCGTCGATCTAAAGGATGTGAAGAAGGTCTACCCCAGCGGTTTCGAGGCCGTGAAGGGCGTTTCAATCGCAGTTCCCGACAAGGAGCTTTGCGTGCTGGTCGGCCCATCGGGTTGCGGTAAGTCCACGCTGCTCAGAATGATCGCCGGGCTCGAAACCATCTCCTCGGGAACAGTTGCGATCGACGGCAAGATCGTAAACTCAATCGGTCCGACCGAGCGTGACATCGCCATGGTATTCCAGAACTATGCGCTCTATCCGCATATGAAGGTCTACGACAACATGGCCTATGGGCTGCGCAACCGCGGCACGCCGAAAGATGAGATCGACAGCCGGGTCCGCGCGACGGCGAAAATACTGGAACTTTCGGCGCTGCTCGACCGCCGCCCGCGCGAGCTTTCCGGCGGCCAGCGCCAGCGTGTCGCCATGGGTCGTGCCATTGTGCGCAACCCGAGGGTTTTCCTGTTCGACGAGCCGCTCTCCAACCTCGACGCCAAATTGCGTGGCCAGATGCGCGTCGAGATAAAAAACCTGCAGCGCTCGCTTGGCGTCACGTCGGTCTATGTCACACATGACCAGCTCGAGGCGATGACGCTGGCCGACATCCTCGTCGTCATGAATGCCGGACTGGTCGAGCAGGTCGGGGCGCCGCTCGACGTCTACGAAAGGCCGGCCTCGACCTTCGTGGCGTCCTTCATTGGCGCTCCGCCGATGAATCTGTTGCCCCTTTCGCAAGGGCCGGCTGGTCCGGCGCTGGCTGATGGCAAGACGATTGAATTTGCGCCTGCGAACGCCGTCACGCTCGGCTTCCGCCCCGAGGATGCCGACGTTGCCTTCAATGCGGAGGCACCGTCCGGCGCGCTCGTCCTGCCGGCGCTGGTCGAGGCAGTCGAACCGGTAGGCGCCGAAAGTTTCCTTCACTGTGCTGCAGGTGGCAGCAGGATCGTCGTGCGGGTCGCGGGTCGCGCCACCGCCACGGTTGGCAACCAATTGCGAGTGGTTGCCAAGGCAGAAAAGCTGCACTGGTTCGATCAGGCCGGAAAGCGCGTCTAACGCTTTGTTTTGACGCAATTCCGGACGGAAAACCGTGTCACACTTTCCTGGAATTGCTCTCCAAAAGATATGCCCAGGTTACCCGCGTACGGCCTTCAGGCGAAGACATGCGCCTTTCCCGATACGGTCAGCCGGACGATCTCGCCGACCGCCGGCGCGTCCATGCCCGGTTTGCGCAGGACTAGCGGCGTGTTGCCGATCGCTGCCGCATCGGGCGGATCGGCATTGTTCAAGAGCCGCACCGCGACCGTGCACATCGAGCCGGCGAATTCCGATTCCGTCACTTCGCCGAACAGCATGTCCGAGGTGCCGGACATGCCCTCACGCGACGTTCTCTTCAAGGCGATCTGCTCCGGCCGCAGCATGATGCGGGCGATATCGCGGCTGTCATTGGTGTCGACCGCGATGCGGCCGAGCGGCGAGTTGGCGAAGCCGCCCGATATCTTTGCCGGCAGGATGATGGCGTCGCCGAGGAATTCGGCGATCATCCTGTCCTTCGGCTTGAGATAGAGCTCGCGCGGCGTGCCGATTTGCGAGAACTTGCCGTCGCGCATCACAGCGACCTGGCTGGCGAAGGACAGCGCTTCGGCCTGGTCGTGCGTCACCAGGATGGTGGTGATGCCGGCAGCTTCCAGAAGCTCGGCCACCGCCTTGCGCATAGAGGCGCGCAGGCCGGTATCCAGAGCCGAGAACGGCTCATCGAGAAGCATCAGCCTGGGCTTCATCGCCATGGCCCGGGCCAGCGCCACACGCTGCTGCTGGCCGCCGGAAAGCTCGTGCGGGCGGCGTTTGAGGATCGCCTTGTCGAGGCCTACGATATAGGCGAGTTCGACGATGCGCTCAGCCCGCTTGTCCTCGCCACGGCCCATGCCGAAACCGATATTATCGCCAATGGTCAGATGCGGGAACAGGGCACCATCCTGCGCCACCACGCCGATGCCTCGACGATATGCCGGCACTGCAGCGCCGCCATTGGCCAATATCGTACCGTCGAGCGTGATGTGCCCCTGGTCCGGCGCCTCGAAGCCGGCAATCAGCCGCAGCAAGGTCGTCTTGCCGCAGCCGGAAGGACCGACAATCGCCGTGCGGCTGCCGCTGGCGACGCTCAGGTCGACGCCGGCAAGGGCCGCCACCGGGCCGTATTGCTTGTGCAGGCCGCTGATTTCGAGAAAGCTCATCGTCCGGCCATCCGTTTCGACTGGACATAGAGCAGCCAGGTCAAGGGCAGCGACATCGCCACCATGATGAAGGCGTAAGGTGCCGCCGAGGCATAATCAATCTCGCCGCTGTAGGACCAGAACGCCATCGCCAGCGTGCGGGTGCCGTTGGGCGCCAGCATCTGGGTGGCGGTCAGTTCGTTCATGATGCCGAGCGCCACCAGCGCCATGCCGGCCGCGGCACCTGGCGCCGACAGGCGGATCGTCGTCGACCACAGCGCCTGCAGCGGCGGCCGGCCGAGGCTGGAAGCGGCGCGCTCGAGTTCGACCGGTGCCTGCGCGATCGACGCCCGCAGGCTGACCAGCGCGCGCGGCAGGAACATCAGCGCATAGGCCACCAGGATGGTGAACAGGGTCTGGTAGAGCGGCAGCGCGATGCGCACGGTGATGGTGACCAGCGCCAGCGCAATGACAACCCCGGGCAACGAGCCGACAATGTAGTTGCAGCCCTCCAGAAGACGCTGCAATGGCCCCGGCGCGCGGATCGAGATCCAGGCTATCGGCATGGCGGCGACGGTGGCCAGCAAGGCGCCGGCGAGCGCCAGGAACAGCGTCTGGCCAAGCGCCAGGCCGATTTCGTCCAGGCGCCAGACGGCGGCGCCGCCGGCGGCAAGCCAGCCGCCAATGGTGACGAATGGCACGCCGAGCGCCAAAAGCGAGGTGACGACAAGCAAGAGCAGGCTCGGGATGGTGGCGCGTCCGAGGCTCGTGCGCTGCTGATGGCGCGCCGCGCCGGAGCCGACACGGGCATAGCGCTCCTCGCCGCGCACCAGCACTTCGAGGCCGAGCAGCACGAAGCAGCAACTGACCAGCACGCCGGCCAGCATGTTTGCGGCCGGTCCGTTGAAAGTCGACTGGAACTGGTCGACGATCGCCGTGGTGAAGGTGTCGAAACGGATGAAGACATAGAGGCCGTATTCGGCCAGCAGATGCAAGCCGACCAACAGTGAGCCGCCGCAGATGGCGAGCCGCAATTGCGGCAGCACGACCCGCCAGAACACGCGGCGTGGCCCAAGGCCGAGTGCGGCGGCGGCATCCTCAAGGGCGGGATCGAGACGGCGCAACGCCGCCGACACCGGCAGATACAGGAACGGGAAATAAGCGATCACGGAAACCAGCACGCCGGCCCACAGGCCGTGCAATCCTGGCACCATGGTGATCCAGGCATAGCTGTGCACGAAAGCGGGAATGGCAAGCGGCGCCACGCACAGCCAGGCCCAGAGCCGGGCGCCCGGCAGGTCGCTGCGCTCGGTCAGCCAGGCCAGCGCAACCGACAGCACGAGGGCGATCGGCACGGTCAGCAACACCAGCAGGACAGTGTTGACCAGAAGCTCGCCGACGCGCGGCCGGAAGACCAGCGCCGAGACGGTTTCCCAGCCGGTCTGCACCGCGATCCAGATGATGAAGGCAAGTGGCACCAGCGCCAGCAGCGCAACGAAGATGGCAGTGATGACCAGCCAAAGCGGTGCGCGTCGCCGAGCCCTTCGGCCTGTGCCCGAAGGCAGGCCCGAGCGCGCGAGATCGACTGCGGACTGCATCAGGTCAGACGCCGTGCCGTTGCCGTCCAGCGGCAGCAGTTGAAGGACCGTGATCGCGGTCGGGAACACAGCGTGTCGTCATCGACGAATGCCATCTCGAAAAACAAAATCACTCCCGCGGAAGGCGAATTCCCGCGGGAGCGTGGTTGGTTGTCCTTTTAGGAGGAATGGCAACTAAAGCAAGCCGGCTGCCGTCATCAGGTCGGTGACCTTCTTGGAGTTCAGCGTCGTGGCATCGACCTTCGGCGCCTGCAGGTCGGCGAGCGGCACCAGCTTCGGATTGGACTCCGCACCCTTGCCGACTGCGTATTCGAAGGAATCGCCCGTCTTCAGCACGTCTTGGCCGCCCTTGCCGGTCACCCATTTCAGGAAGGCCTGGGCTTCCTTTTGATGTTTGCTCGAGGCCAGCACGCCGCCGCCGGAAATCGAGACGAATGCGCCCGGATCCTGGTTCTTAAAATAGTGCAGCTCGACATTCCCGCTGTTTTCGCCGGTCTTGGCCTGATCGCCGAAGTAATAATAGTGGTAGATCACGCCGCCTTCGATCTCGCCGGCATTGACTGCCTTCATCACCGTGCTGTTGCCCTTGTAGGCGGTGAAGTTGGTTTTCATCGCCTTCAACCAGTCGGCGGTAGTGGCTTCGCCCTTGAGCTGGAGCAGGGCACTGACGATGGCCTGGAAATCGGCGCCCGACGGGGAGGCGGCCCAACGGCCCTTCCAACTCGGATCGGCGAGGTCAAGCATCGACTTGGGCAGTTGGTCGGCGGTCAGCTTGGTCTTGTTATAGGCAAAAACCGTGCTGCGCGCGGCGACGCCAACCCATTTGCCACTGGCCGGCTGATAGTCCCGGGGAACCTGTGCCAGCGTGTCGGCGTCGACCGGTGCGAACAGGCCTGATGTCTCGACCAGCACCATGGCCGGCGAGTTTTCCGTCAGGAACACGTCGGCTGGCGATGCCGTGCCCTCAGCGACGATCTGGTTGGAGAAGTCGCTGTCGCCGCCATTGCGCACGGTGACCTGGATGCCCGTTTCCTTGGTGAAGCCTTCGGCCCACGCCTTGGTCAGGCTTTCGTGCTGGGCGTTGTAGACAATGATGCCATCATCTTCCGCCATCGCCGGGCTGCCGATCAAGCTGATTGCCAGCGCTGTGGCGCCGACGAGGGTGGAAAGAGCGTATTTCATGGCATTGTCCTCGATCTCGGGTGTCTTCGGTATGTCACGGCTGCACCTATCGATACCTGACACCGGTAGTCAACATTGTTGATGTGCTTCAATCGGTCGCTGACGTGCAAAGGTCGGTACCGAACGGACAATTCCGCGTGATGCTCACGATTCGGCGGTGCCGCAAACTTTCGTGACTTGCCGACAGTTTGGCTTGGACATTATTTCGCCGGCCACGTAACAAATCAGCGCCGAGACGCGAAAATCGGGGGAGTGAACTCTTGTGAGCGGCAATGACGAGGCCGAACTCTCCCGGCTGATGCGGGCCGCGATCGCGGGAGATGAAAGGGCTTACGCCGACTTTCTGCACCGGATTGCCGCGCTGGTTCGCGGTTTTGCCAGGCGCAGGATCGTGCAGGGCGGGGTCGATCCCGAGGATGTCGTGCAGGAAACCTTGCTGGCCATTCATGTAAAACGACATACTTGGCGCCAGGATGCGCCGGTGTTGCCGTGGATCTACGCGATCGCCCGCTTCAAATTGATCGATGCGTTCCGGCGGCGCGGGCGACGCATCGAGATCGACGTCGACGAAATCGCCGAGACGTTCGCGGAGCCGGAAACCGAGACCGTCAGCGAGCGCGATATAAACCGTGCCTTGGACGGCCTGTCGCCGTCACAGCGCTCGGTGGTTTCGGCCGTGTCCGTGGAAGGCCGCTCCATCGGTGAGACGGCTGCCAGGTTCGGTATCAGCGAGACAGCGGTGCGGGTGTCGCTGCATCGCGGGCTTGCGGCGATAGCCAAGCGATTTGGACGGGAATGACATGAGGACGGACGATCTCATCAAGGCGCTGGACGCCGATGCCGGCAGCAAGGCAATGCCGCTGGGCATGGCCTGGTGGCTGGCCGCCGGCGCGGCAGCGGTGATCGCGGCCGTCGTCTTCCTCATAACCATTGGCCCACGCCCGGACTTCATGGCGGCCGCGCACACGATGCGCTTTCTTTCCAAATTCCTCTTCACTATCGTGCTTGCCGTCAGCGCCTTCGCCCTGATCCGCACCTTGTCGACACCGGGTGCTTCGACGGGCCGGGCGATGGCCTGGATGGCCGCGGCGCCAGTGCTGGTCGCCGTGGCGGTGCTTCTGGAGCTTTTCATGGTGCCGGAGGCGCTGTGGGGTACGCGGATGGTCGGCTCCAACATGATGATCTGCATGGGCTTCATCCCGCTGATCGGTATTGGCCCGCTTGCCATCTTCCTGTGGATGCTGCGCTATGGCGCGCCGACACGGCCGGTGCTTGCCGGTGCGGTGGCGGGCCTGCTCGCCGGCGGGCTGGCGGCAACCTTCTATGCCGCCCACTGCTTCGACGACTCGCCGCTTTTCGTTGCTACCTGGTACACCATCGCGATCGCGGCACTCGCGCTGCTCGGTGCGCTCGGCGGGCGGTTTTTCGTGCGCTGGTAGCGTGCCGCCACGATCGCGAGCCCATGCACACCGATCCTTAATCATGCCGGCATTTGTTTGTCGGTTAGCAACGGCGCCGGCAGGCCGGACGCAACCATTCCTTAAAATCGATCCGTCAAGGTTGGTGCGAGAACATGCGTTTGCGCACGGGGGTGGCACGTATCGTGATGTGGCGAGGATTGACCGGCCGAGAATCTCTTGGGCACGCAGGCTTCGCGTTGCTCGTCGCCGCCCTGGGCGTGGCGACCTCGATCCTGCTGTCGCGCCTGGACCTCGGCACCGAAGCCTTGAAGCTCTGCCTGCAGATCGCGGTGGCGATGGCGGCGGGCGCGCTGGTCCTCGCCGTCCTGTCCATCCGCAGGATCAGCAGGGGTCGCCAGCAGATCGCCGAGAGCGAGCTGCGCTTCCGCCGCGCCATGGAGGATTCTGCGATCGGCATCGTCGTTGTCGGTCTCGACGGTCGCATCCGCCAGACCAATCCGGCCTTCGCCGCCATGCTTGGCTACACAAGCGAAGAGATCGAGGCGCTGACTTTCTTCCAGATCACGCATCCCGACGATCTGCTGATCGGGCGGGAGACGATGGACGATCTGAAGGCGGGCACGGTCAATTCCTTCCATTTCGAGAAGCGCTATCTCCGCAAGGACGGAACGTCTGTCTGGGCTCATCTTGCCGGTTCGGTCATTCGCGATGAGACCAGCGGCCGCCCGCTTTATCTCGTCTCGCAAATCGAGAACATCGACGCGCGCAAGCAGGCCGAGGCGCGCATTGCCGAAGCGGAAACGCGTTGGAATTTCGCGCTCGCCGGCGCCGGCCAAGGGGTCTGGGACCTCGACATGCGCAAGGGCGGCACGACCTATTCCTCGACCTGGGTCAAGATGCTGGGTTACGCAGATGGAGAACTCGATGGTGATCCCGACCGCTGGCTGACGATGATCCATCCCGACGATCGGGAGGCCGTCATCGAAGCGGACCGGGCGCATCTTGACGGCGAGACGCCGTTTTTCGAAGCCGAGTTCAGGATGCGCCACAAGGATGGCCACTGGGTCTGGATCCTCGACCGCGGCAAGGCTATCGAGCGTGACGAGGACGGACGCCTGATCAGGGCCATCGGCAGCCTGACCGACATCACCCGGCGCAAGGAGGCCGAAGAACGCCTCACCGTGTCGGCGGCAATGCTGGCCGATGAAAAGGAACGGCTGAGGGTGACGCTGCAATCGATCGGCGATGCCGTCATCTGCACCGATGCCGCAAACCGTATCACCTTCATGAACCCGGTCGCCGAAAAGCTGACCGGGATTGCCGGCGGCGAGGCTCTTGGCAAGATACTTGGCCATGTCTACTGGGCGGTCGACGAGGAGACGGGGCGCAGGATCGGCGTGACCCGGCCGGCGGTTGGTGTTCATGCGCCCGCCGACCAGAACAGCCGCGCCGTCCTTATCCGGCGCGACGATACGCGCTGCAGCATCCGCCAGGTGGTGTCGCCGATCATCAACGAACGGAACGAATTCTGCGGGCTGGTCATCGTCTTCCAGGACTTTACCGATGCGCGCGCGCTGCAGCGCCAACTGGCGCACGCCGCGGCACACGATGCGCTGACCGGCCTTGCCAACCGCTCGAGCTTCATCCGCGCCATGGACGACCTGGTCGGCCAGGCGCGCAAGGACGGTGCCGCCAACACCACAAAGTCGGTCGGCGACACGACAGAGTCGACCGGCGACACGACAGAGTCGGTCAGAGGCGCCGGACATCAGTTCATGTTCATCGACCTCGACCACTTCAAACTGGTCAACGACACGGGTGGCCACGCGGCGGGAGACGCGTTGCTGAAGCGGGTTGCCGCGACGGTTCGCGGCGTGCTGGGTCCAGACGACATTGTTGCTCGTCTTGGTGGCGACGAATTCGCGGTCATTCTGAAATCGGGTTCGGCAGCCGGCGCCAAGATCGCGGCACGCTCCATCATCGATGCGATCGGCGGGCTGGACTTCACCTGGGACGGCCGTCCTCACGTGATCGGCGCCAGCATCGGACTGGCTGCGATCAACGCCAATTGCGGCGAGGTCGACGAGATCATCGCGAGAGCCGATGCGGCCTGCTATGCAGCCAAGGCGGCGGGCCGTGGCTGTGTTTGCGTGGCGCCGGACGCCCAGATCGTGGATGGCCGGACAGAGCCGCTGGCGGCGGCCTCCTGATCGAGCCTGTCACCGCTCGTCCGAAAGGCTTGTCCCTGATTTGCGCCGACGATCCGCTCAGCGCGTCGGAACGGGGTGCTCGCCACGATAGTCGTAGAAGCCACGCCCGGTCTTGCGGCCGAGCCAGCCGGCCTCGACATATTTCACCAGCAGCGGGCAAGGGCGGTATTTGGAGTCCGACAGGCCGTCATGCAGGACCTGCATGATCGACAGGCAGGTATCGAGCCCGATGAAGTCAGCCAGCTGCAGCGGCCCCATCGGATGGTTGGCGCCGAGCCGCATGGCGGTGTCGATGGCATCGACCGAACCGACGCCCTCATAGAGCGTGTAGATCGCCTCGTTGATCATGGGCAGCAGGATGCGGTTGACGATGAAGGCCGGAAAATCCTCCGAGACCGTGATCGTCTTGTCGAGCTGCTTCACATAGGTCTTGGCTGCCTCGAAGGTCTGGTCCTCGGTGGCGATGCCGCGCACCAGTTCGACCAGCTTCATCAGCGGCACCGGGTTCATGAAATGTATGCCGATGAACCGCTCCGGCCGGTCGGTCTGCGCGGCAAGCCGCGTGATCGAGATCGACGAGGTGTTGGTCGCCAGGATGGCTTCGGGATTGAGCTGCGGACAGAGCTGGGCGTAGATCTTGCGCTTGACCGTCTCGTCCTCGGTCGCCGCCTCGATCACCAGGTCCGCGCCGGCAAGATCGGCCATCGCGGGGGCGGCCGAAATGCGGCTCATCGCGTCGTTGCGCACCTTCTCGTCGAGCTTGCCGGACCCCACCTGGCGGGCCATGTTGCCGCTGATGGTGGCGATACCTTTCTCGATGCGGTCGGGCGATATATCGTAGATCAGCACCTTGTAGCCCGAAAGCGCGGAGACATGGGCGATGCCACCACCCATCTGGCCCGCGCCGATGATGCCGATCGTTTCGATCTTGCTCATTACACCGATCCCGTCCTGAGCCCTTCCGCATGAACTGCGAAAGCGCTCCACCTTTTTATTTTACCGCAATTCCCTAGGGAAAGCGCTACGCGCTTTTCCGGGAAAACCGCTGCGCACTTGCTGGAATTGCTTTTAGCCTTTGCGGCCTCTTTTTGTGCGGTGCAAACTAAAAGGGCGGGGCGACTTCGTCTACCCCACCCTCACCATTTAATACGCTTTGGCAGAAAAGCGTCAAAGCGCCTTTTGCAGTTCCGGCAGAATGACGAAGAGATCACCGACGAGGCCGTAGTCGGCAACCTGGAAAATCGGCGCCTCCTCGTCCTTGTTGATGGCGACGATAACCTTCGAATCCTTCATGCCGGCAAGATGCTGGATGGCGCCTGAGATGCCGACGGCGATGTAGAGGTCGGGCGCGACGACCTTGCCGGTCTGGCCGACCTGCCAGTCGTTCGGCGCGTAGCCGGCGTCGACCGCGGCGCGGGAAGCGCCGACAGCGGCACCGAGCTTGTCGGCGACCGGCAGGATAACCTCCTGGAATTTTTCCGCCGAACCCAGCGCACGACCACCCGAGATGATGATCTTGGCCGAGGTCAGCTCCGGACGGTCGGTCTCGGAGAGCTTGTTCTCGACGAAGGTGGAGAGGCCGGGATTGGCTGCCGCCTTGACGGACTCGATCGCCGCCGAGCCGCCCTCGGGGGCTGCCTGGAAGGAGGCGGTGCGCACCGTGATCACCTTCTTGGCGTCGCTCGACTGGACCGTCTGGATGGCGTTGCCGGCATAGATCGGCCGCTTGAAGGTGTCGGGCGATACGACTTCGATAATCTCGGACACCTGCGCGACATCGAGGAGCGCAGCCACGCGCGGCGCGACATTCTTGCCCGACGAGGTGGCCGGCGCGATGATGGTGTCGTAGGCGCCTGCCAGCGACACAATGAGCGCCGCCGTCGGTTCGGCCAGGCGCTCGGCAAGCTCGTCGGCCTCGGCCAACAGTACCTTGCTCACGCCCTTGAGCTTGGCGGCAGCGTCCGCTGCCGGCTTGGCGCCGTTGCCGGCAACCAGCACATGCACGTCCGAGCCGATCTGCAGCGCCGCCGACAGCGCCTTGGCGGTCTGATCGGAAAGCGTTGCGTTGTCGTGTTCGGCGATGAGGAGAATTGTCATTTTTCTTGTTCCTTTCCTGACCGCTTACAATACGCCGGCTTCGTTTTTCAGCTTGTCGACCAGTTCGGCGACGCTCTTGACCTTGACGCCTGCCTTGCGGCCGCTCGGCTCCTCGGTTTTGATGACCTTCAGGCGCGGCTTGACGTCGGTGCCGTAGTCGGCCGGGGTCTTCTCGTCGAGCTGCTTCTTCTTGGCTTTCATGATGTTGGGCAGCGAGGCATAGCGCGGCTGGTTGAGACGAAGGTCGGCGGTGACGATCACCGGCATCTTCAGTTCCACGGTCTGCAGGCCGCCATCGACTTCGCGCGTCACCTTGGCCTTGTCGCCGTCGAGCACGATCTTGGAAGCGAAGGTGCCCTGCGCCCAGCCAAGCAGTGCCGCCAGCATCTGGCCGGTCTGGTTGGAATCGTCGTCGATCGCCTGCTTGCCGAGGATGACGAGGCCGGGCTGCTCGGCGTCGACGACGCCCTTCAGCACCTTGGCGACGCCGAGCGGCTCGGTCTGTTCGTCGGTCTTGACCAGGATGGCGCGGTCGGCACCCATGGCGAGCGCGGTGCGCAGGGTTTCCTGCGCCTGCTGCGGGCCGATCGAGACGACGATGATTTCTTCCGCCTTGCCGGCTTCCTTCAGCCGGATTGCTTCTTCGACCGCGATCTCGTCGAACGGGTTCATCGCCATCTTGACGTTGGCGAGCTCCACGGCCGAACCATCAGCCTTCACGCGAACCTTGACGTTCGCATCCACAACCCGCTTCACGGGCACAAGGATCTTCATTTGCCTGTCACCTCTTCACGCTAGTTGGGCGCGCTATAACAGCCTGCGCCCGTTCTGAGTTGTCGAAAGCCGACATTTCGGATGGAAATTCTGGTCTTCTACCCGTCTTAGGCTGCGACGGAGACGTTTCCGTAGTTGCGGCGACCCTGCACGTCAATACGCTGCAAGCGGCTCAAATCGGTTCAGTCCGAACTGGAAGCGTTTCCTCGCCCCCAGCGCGGCGTCGCGGCGGGTGGTTCAGGCGCCAACGGCTCGGCAGTGGCCTGCGGCTGGTTGGGAGCGGCGACCGCGGCATCGTCGTCAGCGCCGGCAAACAGCGGCACGCCGCGGCTGCGCAAAACGAGCACCAGAACGGCGCCCGCGATGATGCCGCCGATATGGCAGGCCCAGGAAATCTGATCCTCGCCGCCGGCGGCAAACATCACCACCTGGAACAGCACCCACAGGATGAGCGGGATGAACGCCGGAATGCGCAACGGGATACGGGCAAAGGCCAGCACCCAGACCTTCACCCTGGGATAAAGGATCAGATAGGCGACGACCACGCCGGCGATGGCGCCCGAGGCGCCGATCAGCGGCACCTGCGAATCCCAGGCGACGAGCCCCTGGAAGGCGGCTCCGGCGACAGCGCACAACAGGTAGAAGATGAGGTAGCGGATGTGGCCAAGCGCATCCTCGACATTGTCGCCGAACACCCACAGGAACAGCATGTTGCCGCCGAGGTGGAAGATGTCTGCATGCAGGAAGGAATAGGTGAGGTAGCTCAGGCTTTCGGGGATGACGATAAAACGCGGATCGAGCTCGGCGGTGTCATGGACGACCGACGGGATGAAGCCCAGGCCAAGGACGGCGGCATTGGAGAAACTCTCGCCGCCAAGCGCGGTGGCGAGGTAGACCAGGGCGTTGACCACGATCAGCCCGATCGTCACATATTGCAGCCTGATGTGCCGCAGCCTGTTGGTGTCGTAAAGCGGGATGAACATGCCCCAGGCCCTCTTCCGCTTTCGACAATCAGCGGTTCTTGCCGGGAACCCATAGCACGTCGGCGTTTCCGTTGTCATTGACCGCCCGGGCGGCGACAAACAGGAAATCCGAGACGCGGTTGATGTATTTCAGTCCGTCGGGGTTGACGTGCTCGTCCGGGTCCTGGGCCAGTGCCACCATCAGCCTTTCGGCTCGCCTTGCCACGGTACGGGCAAGGTGAAGTGCCGCCGCCGCCGGCGTGCCGCCATTGAGCACGAAGGATTTGAGCGGCTGAAGTTCCTTGTTGAGCAGGTCGATGTCCTTTTCGACCCGGTCGGTCTGCACGGCGACGATGCGAAGCGGCTCATAGCCGAGCGGCTTGCCATCGTCGGGCACGGCGAGATCGGCGCCGAGGTCGAAGAGATCGTTCTGGATGCGGGAAAGCATGGCGTCGATCACAGGGTGGGTCGCGGCCGTGTGGACCCGGGCGATACCGATGCAGGCATTGGCCTCGTCGACCGTGCCATAGGCGTCCACCCGCAGGTCGGATTTCAGTCGCCGTTCGCCGGTGCCGAGACCCGTGGTGCCATCATCGCCGGTGCGGGTGTAGATCTTGTTGAGCTTGACCATTTCGCCTCCCCGGCCGCCGGCATCCTCATTTGCGGGTGAAATACACCGCCAGCAGGATCAGCACCAGCGCGACGGCCTGCAGCATGACGCGCGCCTGCATCAGCTTGTTGGAGGTGACGCCGGAACCGCCGCGCATCATGTTGATGAGGCCGCGAACCAACACGATCACCACGGCGACCATGACCAGAATGGCGAGAATATTGAAGACGGATGCCATGGTGTGTTCCCAGTTCGGTTGATTCAGGCGCGTTTGGCCAACACGCGGTAAAGCATCGATGCCGGCAGGATGCGTTTGAGCACCGCACCGATCCTGGCGGGCACTGTTACCACATAGTGCGGGCGTGGGCGCCGCGACAGAAGTGCATGGCGCAGCGCCGCATGAACCACTTCCGGCCCTGGCTTCAAGGCCGATTGGCTGCCGCCGGCCCGCAGCCGCTCGAGTTGCGCCGCATAGTCCACGCGGTGCACGGAATTCTCGTGGTCGATGTTGCCGAGAAACCAAATGAGGCCATTGCTGGCGATCTTCGACTTCACCGGTCCCGGCTCGATCAGCGAAACGTGGACGCCGCTGCCGGCCAGTTCCTGGCGCTGGCAGAGCATCAGGGCCTCGAGTGCATGCTTCGACGCCGAATAGGCGCCGCGGAAGCGCACCGGCACGAGGCCAAGGATCGACGAGCAGTGGACGATGCGGCCCTGACCCTGGCGGCGCATCACCGGCACCAGCCGGCGGGTCAAATCATGCCAGCCGAAGAAATTCGCCTCGAACTGCTGCTTAAGCGCCGCAACGGGCAGATCCTCGACGGCGCCCGGCTGAGCATAGGCGCCATTGTTGAACAGCGCGTCGAGCCGGCCGCCGGTGCGGTCGAGCACCGCCGTCACCAGCGCGGCAATAGAGTCCGGCTCGCAATAATCGAGATAGAAGGCCTCGATCCCATCGGCTTCGAGCGCGGCGATGTCCTGCGGCTTGCGCGCAGTTGCGAACACCCGCCAGCCTTCCGCCTTCAACGCGCGGGCGCAGTACGCGCCTATTCCCGAAGACGCACCGGTGATGATAATCGAGCGCAACTTGTGCGCCGGACTGTTCGTGGTTTCGCCAAGGGTTGCCATTTGCCGCAATCCCTTCCCATATTCCCGGCGTGGAGACAATTGGAGGGCGCGGTTCTTGTTGCGGAAGATCGTAGCCCTCAAGCGGGTCCTCTACGACGCGCTTGGCCATTTCAACACCGATGACGGCTGGGCGATGGCCAGCCATCTGGCGATCACATCGCTGATGGCATTGTTCCCGTTCCTGATCTTCGCGACGACGCTGGCGAGCTTCCTCGGCGCGCAGGCGTTCTCCGACACGGCCGTGCATCTGGTCTTCGACACCTGGCCCGAACAGATCGCCAAGCCGATCGCGCGCGAAGTGCTCAATGTGCTGACCGTCAGGCGCACCGACCTTTTGACTTATGGTGTGGTGCTTGCGGCCTATTTTGCGTCGAACGGTATCGAGGCGCTGCGCACGTCGCTCAACCGCGCCTATCGCGTCTCGGAAACGCGCGGCATCATCTACCGCCGGGTGCAGAGCATCATCTTCGTTCTCATCGCCACGGCCGGTTTCCTGGCGATCAGCGTGCTCCTGGTGTTCGCGCCGCTGCTGGCGCGGCTCGCCGAAGCCCATATCGACTGGATCAAGCCCTATATGGGCACCATCACCCTGTGGCGCTACGTCATCGCTTCGGCGGTCATTGTCGGCGGATTGTTTGCCGTGCATTTCTGGCTGCCGGCGGGCAAGCGCCGCTTCGTCTCGCTGGTGCCGGGCATCGTCTTCACGCTGGCGGCATGGCTTATCGGCTCGACCATCTTCGCCACCTATCTCGACCACTTCTCGTCCTATGTGACGACCTATGCCGGCCTGGCCTCGATCATGATCGCCGTGGTCTTCCTCTACATGGTCTCGGCGATCTTCATCCTCGGCGGCGAACTCAATGCCGCGATCAGCCGCTACCTGGAGGCGCGCGCCCGGGTCGGGTGAGTCGATGCTGGGCGGATAGGGAAAGAGGAATTGAAGAGTTGGAGAATTGAGGAATTGAGGAACCTGAGCAATTGAGGAACCCGAATTCTTCAATTCTTCAATTCTTCAGTTCTTCAGTTCTTCCAAATCCCTTGGTCTGCCGCGCCGTTGCCAGGCCAACGCCGAAGGTGGTGATGGCCATGCCGGCAATCTGCAGCGCGTTGAGCTGCTCGTCGAACAGGGCCCAGGCGATGATCGCCGTCACCGCCGGCACCAGGTAGAACAGCGAGGCCACTTTCGACATCTCGCCGTCGCGGATCATCACCATCAGCAGGAAGATGGCGCCGAGCGACAGCACCAGCACCAGCCAGGCCATGGCGAAGATCAGTTCGCCATTGATGACGACCGTGTGGGTCTCGAAGGCGAGTGAGGCGAGGAGCATCAGCGAACCCCCGCCGATATATTGCCACATGGTCGCCGCGACGAGGTCGCCGCCGGAAGCGAAGCGCTTCTGCCAGATGGTGCCGGCGCTCATGCCGAGCACCGAGACTAGAGACGCGGTCAATGTCGCCGCGGTCACGCCGCCGCCGAGCGCGCCGAGCTTCGGCCACAGCACGATGACGATGCCGATGAGGCCGATGCCAAGGCCAAGCCAGTGGCGCGGCAGGATCGCCTCGCCGAGGAACTTGCCGGCCAGCACCGCCGTGATCAGCGGCTGCAGACCGACGATGAGGGCCGAAAAGCCGGCCGGCATGCCCCTGTGGATGGCCCAGAAGACAGCACCGAGATAGACGCCATGCATCAGGATGCCGGCGCCGGTGGCATGCAGCGCCTCCTCGCGGGTGGCTCTTTTCGAACCCAGCACAAGCATCAGGACGGCCAGCAGGATCGCGGCGATGACGAAACGCGCGGCGAGGAAGGTGAACGGTTCCGCCCACGGCATGGCGTAGCGCGCGCCGATGAAGCCGGTGGCCCACAGGACGACGAAGGTGGCGGGGATGAACCGTTTGATGCTGTGCATGTTCCGGAGACCGCCGCGCTGGAGAGAATTGCCGTGGCGATGCTCTAATCCCGTTCGCCCCGGCGCGCAAAGCGAAACGGTTGATCCATAGATCACCGGAATTCAACGCCCGGCGCATCTGGGGGGTGGTTCCCTGGTCTCACCGGGCTCAAAGCCCGACCATCCGCCTGATGTCGTCAGGCGATGCGCCGGCATGGCGCAATACGGCAAGGCCGGTGTCACTGAAGCTCTTTGATAGCTTTCGTCCGTCCGGCCCGAGGATGAGGCGATGATGGAAATAGGCAGGCTGCGGCAGATCAAGGAGTTGCTGCAGCAGGCGCTGCACGCCGGTGGCGGAAAACAGATCCTGGCCGCGCACGACGTGGCTGACGCCTTGCAGCGCATCGTCCAAGACGACGGCGAGGTGATAGCTGGTCGGAATGTCGCGGCGTGCCACGATCACGTCGCCCCAGTCCTGCGGATGAGCGTCGACGGAGCGCGTCGCGGAAAGCGTCTCATCGACGAATTCGGTCCATGAAAGGTCCTTGCCGACGCGCGCCATGGCGGCATCGACATCCAGCCGCCAGGCGAAGGCTGTGTTCTCGGCAATCCGCCGTTGGCGTTCCTTCAGCGGCAGCGCCTTGTCGGCGGCGGGGTAGAGCGGCACGCCGTCGGGATCGCGCGGCCAGTCGCGGCCACGCTTTTCACTATCGGTGATGAAGGCGCGGATCTCGCCACGGCTCATGAAGGCGGGATAGACGAGTTCCTCCCGGACCAGCCGCTCGAGCACTGCCTGGTATTCGGCGAAATGCTCGGATTGGCGGCGCACCGGCTCTTCCCAGCCAAGCCCCAGCCATTTCAGGTCGGCAAGCACGCCTGCCTCGAATAGTGGCGTGCAGCGCGTCGTGTCGATGTCCTCGATGCGCAGCAGCAGGCGGCCGTCCGCCCTTGCCGCCAGCTTCTGGTTGAGCAGCGCCGAATAGGCGTGGCCGAGATGCAGGTCGCCGTTGGGGCTGGGGGCGAAGCGGAATGTCAGGAGTGTCATCTCAGCGGCGGCAATCGGGTTGTGCAGCGGTTTTGCCAATTGCTACCGTGCCGCCGGTTCAGGAACAAGAAAGCATGCAGCGCATCGCGACATCAGACGACATTGCCCGGGGGCTCGATGCGCTTTGCGTGATCGACCCGCGCCTGGAAAGAGTGCGCGGCATGGCCGGCGAGGTGCCGCTCAGGCTTTCCGAGCCTGGCTTCAGGAGCCTGGCGTCGATCGTCGTCTCGCAGCAGGTGTCCCGCGCCAGCGCCGATGCGATCTTCGGCCGGCTGACCAAGCTCGTCGATCCGCTGACGCCGCAGGCGATCCTGGCCGCCGGCGAGGACATGTTTCGCGAGGCTGGCCTGTCGCGGTCGAAGCAGCGCGGCCTGATCGCTGTTGCCCAGGCCGTGGTCGACGGCCTCGACCTGCATCACCTCTGTTCGCTCGATGCCGAGGAGGCGATCACGACGATGACGGCGGTGTCCGGCATCGGCCCATGGACGGCGGAAGTGTACCTGTTGTTTGCCGCCGGGCACCCCGACATTTTCCCCGCTCGTGACGTTGCGCTGCAGAGCGCGGTTGGCCATGCGCTCGGCATCGAGCCGCGTCCGCCGGAGAAAACACTGATCGCCTTAGCCGAATCATGGAGCCCGTGGCGAGGTGTCGCATCGCGGCTTTTCTGGTCCTATTATCGTGAAACCAGAGGGCGGGACGCGGCGCCGCCGGCCTGAATCCGCAAAAAATCATAAAAATCACGCATTTTTGGCGCTTAGGCGACGCGACAATCCGCTTCACATCCCTGTCATGTCGGGCTTACAGTATCCGCGCCGTTCGGGTCTAGAACCAAGGAGGTGAACACGTGACGGTTGCCGTATCTCCGGATGGGCTTCCAGCACTGGTGCTGAATGCGGATTACCGTCCGCTCAGCTATTACCCCCTGTCGCTCTGGTCGTGGCAGGATGCCATCAAGGCGGTGTTCCTCGACCGGGTGAACATCGTCGCCGAATACGAGCACGCCGTTTCCTCGCCGACCTTCTCGATGAAGCTGCCGAGCGTGGTTAGCCTGAAGGCCTATGTGAAGCCCTCCAGGCACCCGGCCTTCACCCGCTTCAACGTCTTCCTGCGCGACCGCTTCCAATGCCAGTATTGCGGCACGCCGGAGGACCTGACCTTCGATCACGTCATCCCCCGCCATCGCGGCGGCGCGACGACATGGGAGAATGTCGTTGCCGCCTGCTCACCCTGCAATCTCAGGAAGGGCGGCATGATGCCGGCGCATGCCAAGATGTGGCCGCTGCAGAAGCCTTTCCAGCCGACAGTGCACGATCTGCACAACAATGGCCGCCTGTTCCCGCCCAACCATCTGCACGAAAGCTGGATGGATTATCTCTACTGGGATGTCGAACTCGAACCCTGAGATCGTCCGAGAATTCGGCAGGCTGGCCGGCTGGAGCGATTGTCTGCGCTTCCGATGCTCACGGACCCAAATGTCCGCTCCGCTTCGGCTCTCGACAATTACTCCATACGACTCAGCCTGCCGAATTCTTTGAACGATCTCGCGTCGGCGCTATCGCGCTCAATCGCGCGTGAAAGCACCGCGGAAGGCGACGGCGGCGAGGATCAGGCTGGCGATGGCGTTCCAGCCGGCCAGCGACAGGCCGAGGATGCGCAAAGCTGCCTTGTCGCAGGATGGCGGCACGAATTTGTCGAGCGCGTCGAGCACGCCCTTGCCGCCTGTGTCGACCGGCCCGGCGCCCGCCGTGCAATCGGTCGGGCCGGCCCACCACTGCCATTCGACGCCGGAGTGGTAGACGCCGAGATAGAGGCCGTAGAGCATCAGGATACCGCCGACGGCCAGCAGGCCGCGCGTCAGCCAGCTGGGTGCGTGCAGCATCGACGCAATCACCGCCAGCACCATCAGCGGCACGCCAATGTAGTAGGGCGTGCGCTGTTCGAGACAGAGGTGGCAAGGGATATAGCCGCCGAGATACTGGAAGCCGAGCGCCGAGCCAACGGTGGCGGCCATGGCGACGGCGAGGAACAAGGCGGTTAGCGTGCGCTGGCGTCCGGTCTCGGCATTCATGGTCGCTGTCATCTCAATCGGTCCGTCCGGCTCGCAATGGTTCTGTTCACAACGCGTATTTGACCAGGATATAGAGCAAAATCAGGGCAACCGCGCCGGCGCCGGCGATGAGGCCGAGGCGCTTTTCGATGAATTCGCGGATCGGTTCGCCGTAACGGCGCAGCAGCCATGCCAGCAGCAGGAAGCGGCCGCCGCGGGCCACGATCGCCAGCACGATGAACAGCAGCAAATTGACGCCGATGACGCCGGAAAGGATCGTCACCACCTTGATCGGCGGCAGATGGGCAGCGCCCGACGTGATCAGCATCAGGACGATGAAGCCGACGCCTGCCCCTGCGCGCAGAGCTTCGAACTCGTCATACTTGCCGTAGAATTCGAGGATCGGCCTCGCCACCGCGTCATACGCGTAGTGGCCGATGAACCAGCCGGCGATGCCGCCCAGCACCGAGGCGACGGTGGCGATCAGCGCATAGCGGTAGGCGCGCTCCGGCCGCGACAGCGCCATCGGCAAATAGAGCACGTCGGCCGGCACCAGGAACACCGAGCTTTCAACGAAGGCGATGAAGGCCAGCCACCATTCGGCGGATTTGCGGGCCGCCAGCGACAAGGTCCAGTCGTAAAGTCCGCGAAGCATCGGCACTCCTAATGCGTGTCGTTCAATTGCGAAGGGCAGGTTGGGGTGTAACGGCATGCACCGAACAAAGACCCAGAGCACGCCATCCGTCCCCGCAGACGTGCCGCGCTTTGATGCGCCGCCTGTCTAGAAAGATTTTCCGCGCTGCACAATGGCAGCCCCGTCACGAAATCGAAAGGCGCAGTTTGGTCGCATCTTGAGGGCGCCGGAGAATTGGCCAGTTGACGAACAGCCCTCCAACCGTATAGTCCCGCGCCATCCAGGCCGCCCGGCCTGAGCCCCTATGGCGGAATTGGTAGACGCGCTCGACTCAAAATCGAGTTCCGCAAGGAGTGCTGGTTCGATTCCGGCTAGGGGCACCACCACCTTTCCTGCAGCCAATCCGTGCTTTCGGACTGGCGCTTACCGCCGTCCCAGCAAGCTCTTCATGCGGTTGCGCAGCAGGCGGGCCATGTTGCGGGTTTCGCGGTAGAGGTGCAGTTGCGAGGCGGCCTGGCGGGTGAGGCGGTCGGCGTCCGGCGTCAGGCCGATCACCAGCGTGCCCATCAGCTTGCGCTCGGCCCATAGCCGGCTCATCACCGGATGGTCGGGCACCGCGCAGGAATCGGTCATCATGATGTTGGGATCGTCGAGATGCTGCCTGGTCACCTCGATCATCAGCAGCGTGCCCGGCGAATAGCTGGCCAGCGTCTCGTCATAGGCGGTCTTCCAGGTGTAGGCGATGCCGGCTTCGACGAAGACGATCAGGCAGGCGATGGTGCGGCCGTCGAGCGTCAGCGAATGGATGCGGCACATGTCCTGCTCGGCCAGCCGGTGCACGGCTTCGCGGGCGAAGGCGGCGCGGAAACGGTCGATCGCCATGGCGGTGCGTTCGCGGCCCTTCCAGCCGGCCGCTTCCAGCGTCAGGAAGCCTTCGATGGCGTGGCGGATGTCCTCGGGGCCGCGCGCCACGACATGCTCCAGCCTGCCGAGGTCGCGGAGGCGGCGCTTCAGCCGGCGGAACTCGCGATAATGGTGCGCGCGCAGCGAGGCCTTCAGATAGTCATCGCCATCGAACTCGCTCTCGAGCGCCGGGCGCTGGCTCTGGCCGGTGGTGACCAGCGTCAGGCCGCGCGCCTCGGCCACGGTGGCAAGCAGGCTCGTCACCGGGCCATCGAGCCGGATGTCGGGCAGGACGAACACTTTCGGCAGCTTGAGATGCGGGCGCGACAGCATCGCGAAGAAGTCCTCGACGACGCCGACCGGGTCGTCGCGGTCGACCAGCGGCGTGCCGAGCGGACCGAACGGGCTCGACCATGTGCGCATGACCGGAACGCCGAGCGGCACCACCGGCCGTTCCACCGAGAACGGCACCAGAAGGCGCAGCCGGTTGCGGTATTCGTCGCCGTCGCGGATGACCGCCAGCCGCACCTCGCGATCCTCCAGCCGCGGCATGGCCGGGGCCAGGAAGCGCGGATTGAAGAACACGTTGGGCTCCACCGTGCGGGCGCAGAGATAGTCCAGTTCCTCGACCAGGTCGAAGCCGGCCGATGCCGGGTAGATGGCGAGCTTGCGCTCGGGCCGGTTGTTGGCGAGGATCTCGACATGGGCGGGGTCCGCGTCGCGGGTCAGCCCGGCAAGGCCGGACACCATGGCGCCGGCGGTGCCGCCGCTGGTTTCCTCAAGCAACGGGATGGCAGCCATCACGCGGCTCCTTTCGCAGGCACGAAGATAAGCATGACGATGCCGAGCTTGCGCCACACCGTGAAGGACAGCGCGCCGGCTTCGAAGATCATAGCAAAGGCGGTGGCCATTGCCGCGCCCCACAGGCCGAACATCGGGATCAGCACCACGTTGAGGGCGATGTTGAAGGCCAGCGTCATGGCATAGACGGCGGCGCAGATGTTCTGGTTGCCGCTCATCGTCAGCAGGCTTTCGCAAGGGCCGACGGCGGCGCGCGCCACCACGCCGAAGACGAGCAGGAACAGCAAGGGATAGCCTGATGTGAATTCCGGGCCGAACAGCACCAGCATCGGCTCGCCGAGAGCCAGCACCAGGAGCGCCATCAAAAGCGAAGGCCAGAACGTCCACGACACCGTCTCGCGGGCGAAGGCGGCGAGCCTTTTCGGGTCGCCATGGGTGAACTGCGCATAGCGCTGGGCCACGCCGGCCTTGACGGCGAAGTAGACGAAATGGACCAGCGCCAGCGTCTTCACCGTGGCGAAATAGACGGCGACGTCGTTGGGGTCCATATAGGCGCCGACCATCAGCACGTCGGCATTGGTCAGCAGGAAGAAGAAGCTCTCGACCAGGAAGATCGGCAGCGAGACGATGAACCATTGCGCGAAATGCACCTTCATCGGCCCGGCCGGAATCTGCCGTTCCATGCGCTGGGTGATACCGACGAGTTGTCCCAGCGTGGTGACGTAAGTGGCGGCGATCGAGGCGAAGATGGCGGTCCTGGCATCGGGTGCGTAGCCCGCCAACAGCATCAGCGCCATGAACAGCAGGATCAGCACCGGCCGCACCAGATAGGTCGGCGACAGGGCGAACAGCGCCCAGCTGTTGGCGCGTGCCAGGCCCGATAAAAGGTCGGACATGGCAATCATCGGCAGGCAGATGACGCCGAGAATGAACGGTATCACATAGTAGCTTTCGATCCATGGTGCCGCTAGCCAGACGCCGAGCGCGCCGAGCCCGGCGATCAGCGTGGAGGCGATCAGCACGAACAGGCGGCTGGCCAGCACGATGCCGCGCAACTCATCCATCAAGCCGCGCTCGCGGTATTCGGGAATGTAGCGGATGACGGAGGTGTGGAAGCCGAGGCAGGCGAGGTTGCCGACGATGACCATCGTCACCCAGACGAGGACGAAGATGCCGTACTCGAACGAGCCCATCCAGCGTGCCATCAGCACCTGGCTGACGAAGGCAATGACGGCGCTGACGATGCGGACCGAGAAGGCGATGACCGACATGCGGCTCGCCTCGCCGCGCTCGTCGGCGGTGAACAGCACGGCATCGATGCGGCCAAGCAACGGCTCCATGCGCAGCGCCCAACGCTGCGGCAAGAACCGCCCGGCAGTCGTGGCCGCGGAAAAGCGCACCCCGATTTCTCTCCGTTTTCCGCTTCTTTTTCGGGGTTCTGTGTAGCGGAGACACATTAAGAAAACGTGGGCGGGGTGCTTACTTCGCCCCGTCCCCATACGGGGAGAAGGTGCCGGCAGGCGGATGAGGGGCGGCGCAGGCGGTGGGAGATTTGCGCCGCTGTTTCATCGTCGCCGAGGCGCGCGGGGCGGAAACGCTGCCTTGGGATCAGGACAGCACCCGGCTCTACCGCAAGATCGTGCCGCAGATGGTGCTTTGGCTGCCCGAGGAAGAAGCCGCGCAGTTGAAGTTCGAGTTCGAGGCCGAAATGGTGCGGCTGAAGGCGGCTTAGTCGGCGGGACAGCGCCCCCCTCTGGCCTGCCGGCCATCTCCCCCTCAGGTGGGGAGATTGGCTAATTGCAAACGTGGGAGCTGCCCCTCATCCACCCTTCGGGCACCTTCTCCGAAAAAAAAGCGCGGGTCTTACGCGAACGCGCCATGGCAGTGCTTGTATTTCTTGCCGGAGCCGCAGGGGCAGGCTTCGTTGCGGCCGACCTTGCCCCAGGTGGCCTCGTTGTTGGGGTCGCGGTCCTCGGGGGCGACGACGGCGGTGACCTCCGGGCGGACCAGGAGGGCGGTCTCGCCGCCTTCGAAATCGTTCTCGCCGGTGGTGCCGTCGATATGGGTGCCGAACATGTCGGGGGCTTCCGGAGGCGGCGCTTCGGCGGCCTGGCGGACCAGTTCGACACGCATCAGCTGCGCGGTGACGGCCTGGCGCAGATTGCCCAGCATGGCCTGGAACAGCTCGAAAGCTTCGCCCTTGTACTCCTGCAGCGGATCGCGCTGGGCGTAGCCGCGGAAGCCGACGACCGAACGCAGATGGTCGAGATTGACGATGTGCTCGCGCCACAGATGGTCGAGCGTCTGCAGCACAACCGAGCGTTCGACGTAATTCATCACCTCAGGGCCAAAACGCTCGGCGCGCTCTTGTGCCGCGGCTTCGGCGGCCTGCGCGATGCGCTCGCGGATGTCGTCCTCGGCGATGCCCTCTTCCTTGGCCCAGTCCTCGACCGGCAGGTCGAGGTTCAGGAACTCGGCGATCTCGGCCTTCAGCCCGGCAACGTTCCACTGCTCGGCATAGGCGTTTTCGGGAATGGCCTTGGCGACGATCTCGTCGATGACGCCTTCGCGCATCTCGGCGATCGTTTCGGAGAGGCCTTCGCCGTCCATCAGTTCGATGCGCTGCTCGAACACCACCTTGCGCTGGTCGTTGGAGACGTCGTCATATTTCAAAAGGTTCTTGCGGATGTCGAAGTTACGTGCCTCGACCTTCTTCTGCGCCTTTTCCAGCGCCTTGTTGATCCACGGATGGATGATCGCCTCGTCTTCCTTGAGGCCGAGCTTCTGCAGCATGCCGTCCATGCGCTCGGAGCCGAAGATGCGCATCAGATCGTCCTGCAGCGACAGGAAGAACTTCGAGCGGCCTGGGTCGCCCTGACGGCCGGAGCGGCCGCGCAGCTGATTATCGATGCGGCGCGATTCGTGGCGCTCGGTGGCCAGCACGTAGAGGCCGCCGGCGGCCAGCGCCTTTTCCTTCAGCCGCTCGATGTCGGCAATAATTTCCTTTTCCCGCGCCTCGCGCTCGGGTCCGGCCGGCATGTCGCCCAACTCATCTTCGATACGCATCTCGGCATTGCCGCCGAGCTTGATGTCGGTGCCGCGGCCGGCCATGTTGGTGGCGATGGTGATGGCGCCTGGCTTGCCGGCCTGGGCGACGATCGCCGCCTCGCGCTCGTGATGGCGGGCGTTCAGCACTTCGAAATCGGTGAAGCCTTCCTTGCGCAGGCGCTCGGCCAGCTGCTCGGACTTTTCGATGGAAGTGGTGCCGACCAGCGTCGGCTGGCCCTTGGCGCTGGCTTCGCGGATCTCCCTTACGATCGCCTTGTATTTCTCCTCGACCGTCCGATAGACCTCGTCGTCCTCGTCGATGCGCACGACCGGCAGATTGGTCGGGATCTCGGTGACTTCGAGGCCGTAGATGTTGCCGAATTCCTCGGCCTCGGTCAGCGCCGTGCCGGTCATGCCGGAGAGCTTCTTGTAGAGGCGGAAATAGTTCTGGAAGGTGACGGAGGCCAGCGTCTGGTTCTCCGGCTGGATTGCCACATGCTCCTTGGCTTCGAGCGCCTGGTGCAGGCCTTCCGAATAGCGGCGGCCCGGCATCATGCGGCCGGTGAACTCGTCGATGATGACGATCTCGCCGTTGCGCACGATATAGTCCTTGTCCTTCTGGAACAGCCGGTGCGCCTTCAGCGCGTTGTTGACGTGGTGGACGATGGCGACGTTCTCGACGTCGTAGAGCGACTCGCCCTTGAGCAGGCCGGCGTCGCGCAGAAGGTTCTCGAGCTTCTCGGTGCCTTCCTCGGTGAAGATCGAGGTCTTCTGCTTCTCGTCGATCTCATAATCCTGCGGCTGCAGCTGGATGATGAAGGTGTCGATGGTGTTGTACATTTCCGAACGGTCCTCGAGCGGACCGGAAATGATCAGCGGCGTGCGCGCCTCGTCGACCAGGATGGAATCGACTTCGTCGACGATCGCGTAATTGTGACCGCGCTGCACCATCTGGGCGCGCTCGTATTTCATGTTGTCTCTGAGATAGTCGAAGCCGAGCTCGTTGTTGGTGGCGTAGGTGACATCGGCGGCGTAGGCGGCGCTGCGCTCCTCGTCGGACAGGCCGTGGACGATGACGCCGACCGAGAGGCCGAGGAATTTGTAGACGCGGCCCATCCATTCGGAGTCGCGGGTGGCCAGGTAGTCGTTGACGGTGACGACGTGGACGCCCTTGCCGGCGAGGGCGTTGAGGTAGACCGGCAGCGTCGCGACCAGGGTCTTGCCTTCGCCGGTGCGCATCTCGGCAATGCCGCCATTGTGCAGCACCATGCCGCCGATCAGCTGGACATCGAAGGGGCGCATGCCGAGCACGCGGCGCGCCGCCTCGCGGGCGGTGGCGAAGGCCGGCACCAGCAGGTCGTCGAGCGTGGCGCCGTTGGCGATGTCCTGGCGGAATTTCGCGGTGCGGCCGACCAACTCCTCGTCGGAAAGCGCCCGCATCTCGTTTTCCATGGCGTTGATCGCCTCGACACGAGGCCGGGTCGATTTGACCCGACGGTCGTTGGAGGAACCGAAAACCTTACGGGCGAGACCGCCGAGACTGACCATCCAATGGTCCTTTCGATAGAATTCTCAATCTTGAGATGAGCGCCGGCCGGCCCCATCAATTCCACGTGAACGTGGACAAACACAAAAAGCGTCCGGAAAACGGTTCTGGACGCAAAGACGTTGGACAGATAAGAGGGGGCTCAACTGATGTCAACGCCGCGCCGGCCCTGCTGGCTGCGCCAAATTCCGCCACAATCTGGCCGATCTGGAAGCACCCCTCTTAACAATCCCCACCGGAGTCACCCTATGTCCCTGTTGTTCCGCCGTGCGTCGCTCGCCAGCCTTGGCCTGGCCGTCGGCCTGTCGGCCCTTTCGCTCTCGCCGCTGATGGCGCAGCAAACCGCTCCCGCTCCGGCGGATGCAGCAGCGCCGGCCGCGGCACCGGTCGATCCGAATAAGGTTATCGCCACGGTCAACGGCCAGCCCCTGACCGAAGCAGATCTGGTGCTTGCCGAAGGGGAATTGTCGCAGCAGTTCGCGCAATTGCCGCCCGAGCAGCGCCGTGCCGCAGCCCTTTCGGCTGCCATCGAGATCCGCGTCATGGCCGCCCAGGCGGTCACCACCGGGCTCGACAAGGATCCCGACTTCCAGCGCCGCATGGCTTTTCTGCAGCAGCGCGCGCTGCATGGCGAGATGGTCGAGAAGGGTGTCGTCGACAAGGTCACCGACGCCGAGGTCCGCGCCCGCTACGACCAGGAAATCGCCAACACGCCGCCCACCAACGAGCTGCATGCCCGTCACATCCTCGTGAAGACCAAGGAAGAGGCCGAGGCCATCATCAAGCAGCTCGACGGCGGCGCCGACTTCCAGAAGCTCGCCAACGAGCACACCAGCGATCCGTCAGGCAAGACCAGCGGCGGCGATCTCGGCTGGTTCGGACCTGGCCAGATGGTGCCGGAGTTCGACAAGGCGGCCTCCGCGCTCGAGGTCGGCAAATACACCGAGCAGCCGGTGCAAACGCAGTTCGGCTGGCATGTCATCAAGCTCGAGGACAAGCGCACCAAGCAGCCGCCAGCCTTCGACGACGTCAAGGACCAGGCCAAGCAGGCGGTCATCCGCGACAAATATTTCGCGCTGGTCAAGTCGCTGCGCGCCGGCGCCAAGATCGAGATCCCCGACGCGAACCTGAAGAAGACGGTCGATACGCTGGAAAGCGCCAAGTAAGACTGATAACTTTTTGAAAAGGGCGCGGCAGCCAGGGGTTGCCGCGCCCTTTTTCATTGCCGTATTTTTAGGGGGCGGGCGCCGCTATGCCTCGCATCACGTAGTTGACCGCCTTGCCGATGGTCACCTCGTCCTCGTCGAGGCGGTTGGTCAACAGATATCTCCAGGCGAAGGAGGCGATCAGGTCGGCGACAACAGCTGAATCGACGCCGGCCGGGATTTCGCCCCTTGCCTTGGCGCGTTCGATGATCTGGCCGGTATGGGATCGTCGGCCCAGTGAGTAGTCGGCAAGGGCCGCGGCAGCGGCCTCGTCCGACTGCGCCTCGGCGATCAGCGACCGGAACACGCTTCCCGACGATGTCTCGCGCCAGTGGGTGAACAGGTTCTTCAGGAAACCGACGAGATCCTCCTCCAGCCGCCCGGTATCGGGAACATCGACGCGCTTCTGGCGCTGATAGACCTCAAGCAGCAACGCCGCCTTGCTCGGCCACCAGCGATAGATGGTGGGTTTGCCGGCGCGGGCCCGCCGGGCCACCGCCTCGATCGAGAAACCGGCATAACCGGCCTCGACCAGCACGGCCTCGGCGGCTTGGAGAATGGCATCGGCGCTGTCGGGGTTGCGCCGCGCACCGATCGATCTGCGCGCCGGATCGGCGTCCTCGGCCATTTCTGTCGTCCTCGCCCACACTATCGCCGGCAATATAGGTGACCCGACGCTCAAACGAAACGGCGCGTTTTCAAGCTGCTGGAGGCTGGCATGGTCGGGGCAGGGTCAAGTTGTTTTTCTGGAACCTTACCGGCGTGTTGGTGGCGAAGGCCCCAATGCAAAAATCCGCCGGGGCGGCGGCTCACTGGCGCAAATCAGCACCATGGACGAAAAGGTAGCATAGCTGCCCTCACGTATCAAGAATAAATTCCTATCGATAGAAGCGCGGCCGGCACGAACTGGCTGACACCGCCGGACCGGCGGTCGGGCGATGTCTACTGCATGGCTTGCGATGTCTCGGATTCGATACGCCAGCCGCCGTCGGCCTTGATCAGCCCAAGCGTGACGCGCGCCTTGCCGGTCAGGCGTGCCGCCGACTTGTCCTTCGGCACACGCCAACGGATTTGAGATGCAGGCCTAGCCCCGGGCGAGTTCGAACTCCCGGACAAGAGCGACGAAAACGCCCTTGCGCCCGCGCGGTCTATCGGGCAAACCGGCCTTCCCTTGCGATTTTCCCGCCCGAGGCCTCCATGTCCACGACGATTTCGCCGCTTGCGCCGAAGAAATACCCGAGAATGCCAGAAATCGAGGGGGTGCGCATCGCCACCGCCGAAGCCGGGATAAAGTACAAGAACCGCACCGATCTTTTGACCATGATCTTCGATGAAGGCACCGCGGTCGCCGGCGTGTTCACGAAATCAAAATGCCCCTCGGCGCCGGTCGATTTCTGCCGGCAGAATCTCGGCGCGGGCAAGGCGCGGGTGCTGGTCGTCAATTCCGGCAACGCCAATGCCTTCACCGGCAAGAAAGGCCGCGAGTCGACCGCGCTGACCGGCGAGGCGGCGGCGAAGGCGGCCGGCTGCACGGCAGCGGAGGTTTTCCTGGCCTCGACCGGCGTCATCGGCGAGCCGCTCGACACCAGCAAATTCAGCCATCTGCTCGCGGGGCTGGTCAGCAACGGCAAGCCTGAGCTGTGGACCGAAGCGGCAAAGGCGATCATGACCACGGATACCTATCCGAAAGTGGCGACCGCTACCGTCAAGCTCGGCGACACCGATGTCACCATCAACGGCATTTCCAAGGGCGCCGGCATGATCGCGCCCGACATGGCGACGATGCTCTCCTTCATCGCCACCGACGCGCCGATCGCCGCCCCTGTCCTGCAGGATCTGTTGTCGCGCGGCACGGCCAGGACTTTCAACGCGGTCACCGTCGACAGCGACACCTCGACCAGCGACACGCTGCTGATCTTCGCCACCGGCAAGGCCGCCAGGCGCGGCGCGCCTGAGATAACCGACGCCAAGGATGCGCGTCTCGGCGCGTTCCGCAGGGGGCTCGGCAAGGTGCTGAAATCGCTGGCGCTGCAGGTGGTGCGCGACGGCGAAGGCGCTCGCAAGCAGGTCGAAGTCACCGTCACCGGCGCCAAATCGGCGCGCTCGGCCAAGCGCATCGCGCTGTCGATCGCCAATTCGCCGCTGGTCAAGACGGCGGTCGCCGGCGAGGACGCCAATTGGGGCCGCGTCGTCATGGCCGTCGGCAAGGCCGGCGAACCCGCCGATCGCGACCGGCTGTCGATCTGGTTCGGCGACAACAGGCTGGCGCACGAAGGCGAGCGCGACCCCGGCTATTCCGAGGCCGCGACGTCGGCCTACATGAAGCGCGACGACATCCGCATCCGCGCCGATATCGGCATCGGCCGCGGCAAGGCGACGGTGTGGACCTGCGATCTCACCAAGGACTATGTCGCCATCAATGGCGATTATCGGAGCTGATGGTTTTGAGTTCCAGGCATCCGGCAAGCATGCTGGCGATCGTACGCCGCTACGAGGCGGCCGGCTTTCGCGCCTGGCCGGCGGCCGCCGTCCACTATGACGGCACCTGGGTGGTGCGGCTGACCGCCGGCCATCCGGCCAAGCGGCTGAACTCGGTCAATCCGCTCGATCCCGGCGACACCCAGCACATTGCCGACCGTATCGGCCGGGCCAGCCGCCGTTTCGATGCCTATGGCAGGCCGCTGACGTTCCGCATGTCGCCGCTGTCGGGTCCCGATCTCGCCGGCCATCTCGACCGCGAGGGCTGGAGCCGGTTCGACGAATCGCTGGTCATGCGGCTGCCGCTGGCCGACGCGCAACTCGACGGTGCCATGGATCAGATTCCGCTCAAGGACATCAGCCGCTTCATCGGCGCGTCGCTCAAGGTCAGCGGTTCGGATGTTTCGCTGCGGCCCGGCCTGTCGGAAATCATCGGCGCCATCCAGCCCGAAGCCGGGCTGTTCGCGCTCGAAGATGGAGCCGAAGCGCTGGCGACGCTGATCTGCGTGCATGACGGCGATCTCGCCGGCCTGTTCGAGGTCGCCACCGACAAGTCGGCACGCAACAAGGGTCACGGCCGCAACCTGATCCTGTCTGCACTGAAATGGGCACGGCTGCGGGGTGCGCGGGAGGCCTGGCTGCAGGTCGAGGCCAACAATGTGCCGGCGCTGGCGCTCTACCATTCGCTCGGCTTCGAGGAAGTCTATCGCTACCACTACCGCCGGCCGCCGGGTCATGAATGACGTCGTGACCGCCGGCAAGCGACTGCTGCTGGTCGCCGCCTGCGCGCTGGTCGATGCCGACGGCCGGGTGCTTTTGGCGCAGCGGCCCCAGGGCAAGCAACTTGCCGGGCTGTGGGAATTTCCCGGCGGCAAGGTCGAGCCGGGCGAGACTCCCGAACAATGCATCATTCGCGAACTGCATGAGGAAATCGGCCTCGAAACCGACATCCCGTGCCTGGCGCCGCTCACTTTCGCCAGTCATTCCTACGACGATTTCCACCTGCTGATGCCGCTGTTCATCTGCCGCCGCTTTCGCGGTATCGCGCAGCCCAGGGAAGGGCAGACACTGAAATGGGTGCGGCCGAAGCAGATGCGCGACTATCCGATGCCGCCGGCCGATGCGCCGCTGATCCCGTTCCTCATCGATCTTCTCTGAGGCTCCCGTCCGGCCGGTTCCTGGCCGAGGCGTTGTAGCAGCCAGCGTTAATGGAAGATTTATCTCGTCGTGAAAAATTGAAGCATGGCCGTTCGCGGCCGAGCCGTCGATTTGCCGGGAGCGATAGCATGAGCCTAGACAGGGATTGGGACTCGATCCGGCCCGAGCGCGGCTTTCGCGCCGCCGATGCGGGCATGGGCATATTGCGCATCACGCTTCTGTTCGGTTCGGCCGCGGTGGCGCTTGCGCTGATCGCAACCCCTTTCCTCGACAGCCAGACACGCTCGCTGTCGGCCCGTGATGGTTTCGGCGGGCTCGACATGGCGGCGACAGGCTCGATCGGCCATCGCGAAACCTACACGCTGCGCCGCAGCGTGCTGCAGCCGCAACCGAGCTCGGTCTGCATCATCAGGTCCAATGGCAGGAGCAGCGGCGACTGCTGACATGGTTAAGAGATTTCGGAAAGGCGGCGGTTTCACCGCCTGTTAAGCCTTTGCCGTTAACCTTTCTTAACAGGTCGGCTGTAAGGTCCCGGACAGAGGGGTTGAGGCCATGAAAGCAGTGCTGCAGGGTTTTCTGAACGACGAGACCGGCGCCACGGCCGTCGAATATGGCGTGATCATCGCCGTGCTGTCGCTGGCCATCGTCGGCGGCATCGGTGAGGTCCGCGACGGGATCATCTGGCTGTTCAGCGACAACAACAGCAGGCTTGCGAACGCTTTCGCACCCACTCCCTGATCCACACTTTTCCGCGCTTGCGGGCAGGGTCATTGCCCGTCGGGCGCCTCCAGGATTGCCTTCAGCGAAACCTTGGCAGACCCCGGCTTCAGCGGCTTTTGCTGCGAAGCGTCGGGCGCCCAGCCGGACATCCAGACAATCGAGAAACTTGCCCTCACGCGCCCGTCGGGATCGGAAAACCGCTCGGCGTAGATTTCCGCCGCACGGGCAAACAGCTTGCGCGAGCCCGGCCGCCGGCTGCGATCGGTGAGCGCATTGGTTTCGCCCATGGCCCGCAAATCCGCCATCAGGTTAAACAGGCTGGCATAGCGCACCGTCACCGTTTCGACGTCGGCGACCGGCAGAGCGAGACCGGCGCGCTGCAGCAGCGCACCGGCATCGCGCACGTCGGTGAACGGGGCGACACGCGGGCTGGCGCCGCCGTAAAGCTCGGTCTCGGCCGCAAGCAGGCTTTCGCGCAACTCGAACAGCGTACCGGCGCCGGCAAAGGCGCCGAGGAAAAGCCCATCCGGCCGCAACGCGCGGCGGATCTGGATCAGCATGCCTGGGATGTCGTTCATGGCCTGCAGCGACAAGAGCGACACCGCCAGATCGAGGCTTTCCGCTTCGAACGGGACGGTTTCCAGTGGCGCGATCAGGCCGGTGCCGCCACCGCTCAGGAAAGCCGTATCCGGCTCGACGCGGACAATGTCGGCGACCTTGCCGCTTTCGGCGAGCGTTTCGGCTGCAGCCGGCGTCTGGCAAAACAGCGCGGCCGCCTTGACGAACCTGCGCTCGACGGCGCCGAGCCGGTCGGCAAGGTCCTCGGCCGTGCGGCGCATGAGGAAGTCCGCGCCGTCAATCGGATGGGCAAGCGCGCGCCGCTTGTGCGCCAGCCACAGAGAGGTATCCATTATCGGCTGCAACGGGCAGATCCTTGTTTGTCCACGCCCTGATATAGTTGGTATACCTGGCACGGAGAACCAAGCACGTGGCCGATCCGATGCCCAAGATCAAGCCCAGCGAGATCAAGCGTTTCGCCCGGTCAGCCCTCGGCTGGCCGGCGCGTATGCTGTTCCCGCCGGTGTGCGCCGGTTGCCGCCGGCACGTCTCGCAGCCGGGCGTGCTGTGCGGCACCTGCTGGCCGAAGCTCAGGCTGCTGGAGCGGCCATGGTGCCCTGTCATGGGTACGCCGTTCACCCACCATATGGGCGAAGGCTTTCTGTCGGCCGAGGCGATTGCCGATCCGCCGCCTTTCGAGCGGGCGCGGGCGGCGGTCGCCTATACCGGCGTCGCCCGCCAGATGGTGCAAGGGCTGAAATACCAGGATCGCACGGATCTGGCACCTTGGATGGCGCGCTGGATGGTGCGTGCGGGTGCCGATCTCATCGCCGAGGCGGATGTGGTGGTGCCGGTGCCGCTGCACTGGCGGCGCTTTTTCAGGCGGCGGTTCAACCAGTCGGCGGAACTGGCAAGGGCGGTCTCGGCGCTCAGTCAATTGCCCTTCGCCCCCTCGGCGGTGCAGCGCGTGAAACTCACCCGCCAGCAGGTCGGGCTGGAGCGCAGCGAGCGCGAGGAAAATGTGCGGGCCGCCTTCCGGGTACCCGCCGAGGCGGAAATCGAGATCGCCGGCCGCAGGGTGCTTTTGATCGACGATGTCTACACGACCGGCGCCACGGTGCGTTCCGCCACCAAGGCGCTGAAAAGGGGAGGTGCGGGCGCCGTCGACGTGCTGACCTTTGCCCGCGTGTTGCCGGGGGACTTCCGGGCGGACGAGTCCGCGACTATATAAGTCGGCAACGAACAGCGGAAATTCGTCATGGCCGATGTCACCATCTACACCCGCATGATGTGCGGCTATTGCACGGCAGCCAAGCGGCTGCTCGAGCGCAAGGGCGTCACCTTTACCGAGCACGATGCCTCCTTCTCGCCGGAACTGCGCCAGGAGATGATTTCCCGCGCCCACGGTCGCTCGACCTTTCCGCAGATTTTCATCGGCGATACGCATGTCGGCGGCTGTGACGACCTCCACGAGCTGGAGGCCGACGGCCGGCTGGACAAACTGCTCGCCAACGGCGCGACGAACTGAGGGAATGACGATGGGTGATTTCAAAGCCGCTGCGATCCAGATGCGTTCAGGCGAGAGCCCCGAGCGCAACGCGGTCGATCTCGAACGGCTGGTGCGCGAAGCCGCAAGCCAGGGCGCGACGTATATCCAGACGCCGGAAATGACCGGCGCGCTGATTCGCGACAAGGAAGCGCGTGCCGCCTCCTTCACCTCCGAGGACAAGGACATCATCGTCTCGACCGCGCGCAAGCTGGCGAGCGAACTCGGCGTCTTCCTGCATATCGGCTCGACCGCCATCCTGCGCGCCGACGGCAAGCTCGCCAACCGGGCGCTGCTGTTCGGGCCGGACGGTGCCACGCTCGCCACCTACGACAAGATCCACATGTTCGACGTCGATCTCGACAATGGCGAGAGCTGGCGCGAATCCGCGGCTTACGAACCGGGCACGGAGGCCGTCGTCACCGAGATCGGGCGTGCAAAGCTCGGCTTCGCCGTTTGCTACGATCTGCGCTTTCCGCAACTCTTCCGCGCCGAGGCACTGGCCGGCGCCGACCTGCTTTCCGTACCTGCTGCCTTCACCCGCCAGACGGGTGAGGCGCACTGGCATGTGCTGCTCAGGGCCCGCGCCATCGAGAACGGGGCCTATGTCGTCGCCGCTGCGCAGGGCGGCTTGCATGAAGATGGCCGCGAGACCTACGGTCATTCGCTGATCGTCGATCCGTGGGGCCGTATCATCGCGGAAGCCGCGCATGACGAGCCGGCGGTGATCGTCGCCGAGATCGACCCGGCGCAGTCGCTTGCCGCGCGCAAAAAGATCCCCAATCTCAGAAATGCGCGGGATTTCGCCGTCAATGCCGGCTTGGGCGTAGCGCCGCGGCTCAGGGGTGCGGCCTCTTGATCCGTTTTGCCCTGATCTGCGAGCACGAGCACGAATTCGAAGGCTGGTTCCGCAGCAACGACGATTTCGACACCCAGAAGAAGCGCGGCTTTGTCGATTGCCCGAGCTGTGGTTCGCACAAGGTGCAGAAAGCGCTGATGGCGCCGGCCGTCTCCACGGCGCGCAAGCAGGAAACCATAGCGCTCGCCATGGGCGAGGCGCAGAAGCAGGCTCTGGCGCAGTTGAAGGCGATGGCCGAGAAGGTGCGCGAGAATGCCGACTATGTCGGCGACAAGTTCGCCGAGGAAGCGCGAAAAATCCATTTCGGCGAGAGCGACCCGCGCGGCATCTATGGCGAGGCGACGCTGGACGAGGCCAAGAGCCTAGCCGAAGATGGCGTCGAATTCATGCCGATCCCGGTGTTCCCGGACGATCGCAACTGAGTCTTTCGACGCCAGCGGGACAGCGCCCCCTCTGTCCGGAAGGACAGAGGGGGCGCAAAAGATCGCAACAGAAATTAGCTCACGCTCTCTATCAGCTTTTCCAGCAGCCGCGCGAGCGTCTCCTGTTCCGCCGGCGTCAGGCCCGCGAGAATCTCGTGCTCGTTGGCAACGTGGGCGCCAACAGCCTCGTCGATCAAAGCCAGCCCCTTTTCAGTCAGCCGCACCACAATGCCGCGCCGATCGTTGGGGTGCGGCCCGCGCAAGATCAGCCCGGACGTTTCTAGTCGGTCGAGCCGGTTGGTCATGGCGCCCGACGTCACCATCGTCGCTTCGTAGAGAGCGGTTGGCGTCAGCGCGTAAGGTGATCCCGAGCGGCGCAGCGTCGCAAGCACATCGAACTCTCCCGGCTGCAATCCATAGCGGGCGAACAACGGCGCGAGCCGCTCGCGGGCGATCAGCGAGGAGGCTTCGTTCAGCCGCCCGAGCACGCCCATCGGCGAGACATCCAGATCGGGCCGCTCCCGCTTCCATTGTTCGATCGCTCTTGCTGCCCTATCCAACTGTCTCACCATCATATATCTTGACGTTAAGAATCTTTCCATTATCTTACCGCAACATGCAATGCTGGCCAAGGGCCGCTCGCGACGGGATTCGATCATGAAATTTCTCTGGGATTCGGCGCTCGGCCTGCTGGTCGTCACCGGCGGTCTGCTCGGCCTGACGCTGCCGTTCGGCAAGCTCGCCACGGCTGCCGGCGTGCCGGCCATGGTCTGGGCCTTCGTCATCTCGCTCGGCGCCGGCGGGGTCTTGCTGTGCGTGCTTTTGGCTCGCGGCAAGCGGGTCCGGCTTACCGCGCACAAATTGCGCTATTTCTTCGTCACCGCTGCGGTTTCCTACGCCGTGCCGAATCTCCTGATGTTCTCGGCCATCCCGCATCTGGGCGCCGGCTACACCGGCATTATGTTCACGCTGTCGCCGGTCATCACTTTGGTGTTCTCGATCCTGCTGCGCGTCCGGCGCCCCAACATGCTGGGCATTGTCGGCATCGCCGTCGGCTTCGTCGGCGCCGTCATGGTCGCGGTGACGCGCGGCGAGGCCGGCCAGCCGGCCGATTTGTTCTGGGTGGCGATGGGGTTGCTCATCCCGGTCAGCCTTGCCGCCGGCAACATCTATCGCACGGTCGACTGGCCGGACGGCACCGGCCCGATCGAGCTTGCCGTCGGCAGCCATCTGGCGTCGGCGGCGATGCTGCTTGTCGGCATTCTCCTCTTGTTCGGCGGCAAGGCTTTCGTGCCGCTCGGCGTCGTGCCGCTGGTCGTCGTCGCGCAGGTCGCGTCGGCGTCGGCGATGTTTGCCTTCTTCTTCAGGCTGCAGGCGGTTGGCGGTCCGGTCTATCTCAGCCAGATCGGTTATGTGGCGGCGGCCGTCGGCCTGTTTGCCGGAACCATCTTCCTCGGCGAGCACTATCAGTTGCTGACCTGGGCAGGCGCGCTCATCATCACCGCTGGCGTGTTCATCACCACCAAGGCACAAAGCCAGAAGGCGTGAGCGGTCGCAGGGGATCGGATTACCTTCGCGCCCTGGTAACCGATCTCACCTGAATTTGTATCCAGATCTGCTTTATCTTCTTGTTTGAGCGTGATCTTTTTCAAGGACCTTTCCCTTTTTGGAATCGTGCTCTGGAGCAAGCCATGAACGAACCGAAGACATCCGAGGGGACCGCTGTCGGTGTAGCTGATTTTCGGGCCGCGATGCGGCTGATCGTGGGCAATGTCAGCGTCATCACCGCCGGCACTGGCGAGGATCGCTCCGGCCTGGTGGTCATTTCGGTCGTCTCGCTGTCGGCCGAACCGCCCAAGGTGATCGCCTGTGTCAACCGGTCGTCGTCGACCTGGCCGGTGATCGAACGCTACCGGCATTTCGGCGTCAACTCGCTTGGCCCCCAGCATCAGCGCGTGGCCGAGCGGTTCTCCGGTTTCGGCGGCATCAAGGGCAAGGACCGCTATGAGGGCGCCGAATGGATGACGCTCAAGACCGGAGCTTCATTGCTTTCGGACGCGGTGGCCGCCTTCGACTGCAGCCTCGACGAGATGATCGATCGCGGCACGCATTCCATCGTCATCGGTTCGGTCGAGGCCGTGCGCACGTCCGATGCCGGCCAGGCGCTGATCTACTGGCGCGGCGGCTACAGGCCGTTGAATTCTGAATAAGATCAGACCGAGCCTTTTTCCGCCAGGACCATGTAGTTGACGTCCATGTCCTTCGAGCGCGCCCAGCGGTCGGCAAGCGGATTGTAGGTGACGCCGGTGCGGTCGATGATGGTCAGGCCGGCACCGCCAAGCGCCTTTTCGAGTTCTTCCGGGCGCACCAGCTTGCCGAACTGGTGGGTGCCGCGCGGTAGCCAGCGCAGCACATATTCGGCGCCGATGATGGCTAAGCCCAGCGCCTTCAGCGTGCGGTTGATGGTGGCGACGAACATGATGCCGCCAGGCCGGACCATCTCACCGCATTTGGCGACGAACAGGTCGATGTCGGCGACATGCTCGACCACTTCCATGTTGAGGATGACGTCGAATTTTTCGCCGGCGTCGGCAAGATCCTCGGCCGTCGTGGCGCGATAGTCGACGCTGACATTGCCCTCGGAAGCGTGCAGCTTGGCCACTTCGATGTTGGTTTCGGAGGCGTCCGCGCCCACAACCTCGGCGCCAAGCCGCGCCATCGGCTCGCACAGAAGTCCGCCGCCGCAGCCGATGTCGAGGATGCGCAGGCCTTCGAAAGGCCTTGCAGCGCGCGGGTCACGGCCGAAGCGCGTGGCTATCTGGTCGCGGATATAGGCCAGCCGGACCGGATTGAATTTGTGCAGGGGGCGGAACTTGCCATTCGGGTTCCACCATTCGGCGGCAAGGGCGGAAAAGCGTTCCACTTCTCCGGCATCGATCGTCGATCGTCGGGGCTCTGGCATGGGTTGGTCTCCTCGACACTACAGCGCCGCGCGTCCTCCTGGAGGCACAAAGGACGCTGTAGCACTTTAGATTCTGCGCATGATCTTTCCGAAATCGACTTCGATTTCGGGGTCATGCGCTAGGAAGTCGGGCGTGAGGCCGCGAATGTCAAGGCAGCATTTTCCTCTGCCTGCCAGGCACCAGGCTCTGTCAGGACATGTCACCTGTCACGCACCTGCATCGAAACACAATTGGTCCGCCGGGCGAAAAGGAGACAGGATTTGAATTGGGGGAAACCATGATGAAACAGGAGACGGCTTCGATCCTTTGGCATCGCCTCGACGTGGAGGGTCACGACGCCTGTCTGTTGTCACAGACCAATGTCGGGCACAGTCTCGAGGGACAGGCCATCTTCATCCAGGACGGCAAGCCGTGCTGCCTTGGCTACGAGGTGATTTGCGATGTCGGCTGGCGGACGCGTTCAGCGCGGATCGACGGATTTCTCCGCACCAGCAAGCTGCATTATGCGATCGAACGCGATTCGGACGGCCAGTGGACGCTGGACGGCGAAATCCAGCAGGGCGTCGACCGCCTTGTCGATGTCGATCTTGGCTTCACACCGGCATCGAACCTGTTGGCGATCCGCCGGTATGGCCTCGGCATCGGGGAGGCGACGCCTGCCCCGGCCGCCTACCTGACTTTCCCTGAACTGGGCCTGGTTCGCCTCGATCAGACCTACCGGCGTCTCGACACGGTTCGCTACGCCTATGCCGCGCCGGTGTTCGGCTATGACGAGACCCTCAACGTCTCGCCGCACGGCTTCGTTGTCGATTATCCCGGCCTGTGGAGAAGCGCGGCTGCGTCAGACTGAAGCGATTGTGATCAATCCGCTGCGACCTGCGTCGTGCCGAGCACGTCACGCAGTTTCGCCGCCAGTTGCTCGATGGTGAAGGGCTTGGCGAGGAAATGCACGTCGTGGTCGAGCACGCCGTTGTGGACCACGGCGTTCCTGGTGAAGCCGGTGGTGAAGATCACCTTCAGTTGCGGCATGCGGGCAACGGCCTCTTCCGCCAGCTTGCGGCCGTTCATGACGGGCATGACGATGTCGGTGAACAGAAGGGCGACGTTCGGGCTCTCCGCCAGTTTCTGCAACGCTTCCTCGCCGCTCGCGGCATCAATGACGGTGTATCCGAGTTCGCGTATGGCCCCGGTGGTGGAGACCCTGACGCGGGCATCATCCTCGACGACAAGGATCGTTTCGGTGACCGGTGCGGCGGGGTTGTCGCCTCGCCCAGCGGGCACGGCCGGCTCTTCGGCGCCGAAGTACCGCGGCAAGTAGATCTTGATCGTCGTGCCTTCGCCGGGTTCGGAATAGATATTGACGTGGCCGCCCGACTGTTTGACGAAGCCGAACACCTGGCTCAATCCCAGGCCGGTGCCCTTGTTGACCGGCTTGGTGGTGAAAAAGGGTTCAAAGGCCTTGGCCAAGACATCGGGGGTCATGCCCGAACCGGTGTCGCTGACGGCGATCATCACATATTGGCCGGCCGCGACTTCGGCATGGGCGGCGGCGTAGCTCTCATCGAGATGGCTGTTGGCGGTCTCGATGGTCAGTTTGCCATCGTCGCCCATGGCGTCGCGCGCGTTGACGGCCAGGTTGAGAACGGCGTTCTCGATCTGGCTTGGGTCGGCATGGGTTTTCCACAAGCCTCCCGCCAGCACCGTTTCGATGCGGATGGTTTCGCCGAGCGCGCGCCGGATCAGGTCGGACATGCCGGTCAGCAGACGGTTGGCGTCGACGATCTGCGGCGCCAACGGCTGCTGGCGCGAGAAGGCGAGCAGCCGGGCCGTCAGATTGGCGGCACGGGTCGCGGCATCGATCGCCGCATCGATGAATTGTGCGATGTCGTGCTCGCCGCTCGCCAGCTTGCGCTGGGCGAGGTTCATGGCGCTGATGATCACCGCCAGCATGTTGTTGAAATCGTGGGCGATGCCACCTGTAAGCTGGCCGACAGCCTCCATCTTGTGCATCTGGCGAATCTGGGATTCGGCCTTTTCGCGCGTCTCGATCTCCTTGCCGAGGGCGACGTTCTTGCGCACCAACTCATCTTGGGCAAGGGCAACCTCACGGAAGCGGCGGCGCGATTCCCTGATCGCGTAACCGGCAAGCAGGAAGATCGCCAGCAGCGCCGCCAGCGAACCGATGCGTAGCCAGGTCTCGACCTCGTCGGTGTGCGCGTCGCGCGCGGCGACGGCTGCGGCGCTGATGCGTCGGACCGTATCCATGCTGGTCCGGATTTCCTCCATGACGGCCTTGCCCTGGCCGCTGCGAACCAGATCCAGCGCATTCGTCGCATTGCCCTGGTCGTACAGGGCAATCGTCTCGGCCAGTTCAGCCTGCTTTTGCGAAAGCGCGTCCTTGATATGGCTGATTTGCTGGACGAGCTGGTCGTCGGGGGCAGTCAAGCTGTCGATGCGGGCAAGTTGCCCCGGAATGGCGCCCACAGCACGCTGATAGGGATCGAGATAGGATTTCTCGCCGGTCAGCAGGTAGCCACGCTGCCCGCTCTCGGCATCTTGCGCCAGGGAAAGCAGGCCCGAAAGCAATTGCTGATATTCGATTGCCTCGCGCGCGGCGGCGCGGTTGGCCCGCTGTTCCTCGACCAGCATGGCCCGGCTGCCGACAATCAGCGCCAGCACGGCAAAGCCGGCGACAAGCGGGAGCGATTGCCATCGCATGGCACGTCGAAGACGAGCAATCATCATCTGTTATGCCGAACCAAAAGAATTCCCCGTAGGCAGCATTTCGTAGGCGGCGGCGGGGCGGAAGGCAATATGCCGGCTTCTGGAGCCGGCAATCGGCCGCCAGCCTTGCGAAACCCTCATCATTTGGCTAAGGAGGCCGCGCATTCAGCGGCCGGCGTCAGCCGGCCTTCCGCTTTTCGGGATTCCGGCTTTTGGCCGGGATTCGGCTTCAGGCAAAGGCATTTCGCTCCCATGGCGCGCATCGTGATGAAATTCGGCGGAACCTCGGTCGCCGACATCGCCCGCATCCGCAACGTGGCGCGTCACGTCAAACGCGAGGTCGACGCCGGCCATGAGGTGGCGGTGGTCGTTTCGGCGATGGCCGGCAAGACCAATGAACTGGTCGGCTGGACGCGTGAGGCCTCGCCGATGCATGACGCACGCGAATATGACGCGGTCGTCGCTTCCGGCGAGCAGGTCACGGCCGGCCTTCTGGCCATCACCTTGCAGAACATGGGCGTGCATGCCCGCTCCTGGCAGGGCTGGCAGATCCCGATCAAAACCGACAATGCGCATGGAGCGGCACGCATCCTCGAGATCGACGGCGCGTTCCTGATCAAGCGCTTCGGCGAGGGCCAGGTGGCGGTGATCGCAGGGTTCCAGGGCATCGGCCCGGACAATCGTATCGCCACGCTCGGCCGCGGCGGCTCCGACACCAGTGCTGTCGCCATCGCCGCGGCGGTCAAGGCCGATCGCTGCGACATCTACACCGACGTCGACGGGGTCTACACCACCGATCCGCGCATCGAGCCCAAGGCGCGGCGGCTGGCCAAGATCTCGTTCGAGGAAATGCTTGAGATGGCTTCGCTCGGCGCAAAGGTTCTGCAGGTGCGTTCGGTCGAGCTTGCCATGGTGCACAGGGTGCGTACCTTCGTGCGGTCGTCCTTCGACGATCCCGACGCGCCCGGAATGGGGGATTTGCTCAATCCGCCCGGAACGCTCATTTGCGACGAGGAAGAGATCGTGGAACAGCAGGTCGTCACCGGAATTGCCTACGCCAAGGATGAAGCGCAGATTTCGCTGCGCCGGGTCGGCGACCGGCCGGGCGTGGCCGCCGGCATCTTCGGGCCGCTGGCCGAGGCCAACATCAATGTCGATATGATCGTCCAGAACATTTCCGAGGACGGGAAGTTCACCGACATGACCTTCACCGTGCCGTCGGGCGATGTCGACAAGGCGCTGGCCGTGCTTGAACGCCTCAAGGCCTCGATCGGCTACGATGTCGTGCAGTCGGAAGCCGGCATGTCGAAGGTCTCGGTCATCGGCATCGGCATGAGGAGCCATGCCGGCGTCGCCGCCACTGCTTTCAAGGCGCTGGCCGACAAATCGATCAACATCCGCGCCATCACGACCTCGGAGATCAAGATTTCCATCCTGATCGACGGTCCATATACGGAACTTGCGGTTCGTACTTTGCATTCCGTCTACGGTCTGGATAAGCAGTAGCGAGAACGATTTGAGTTGTTGCGTGTGCGCCGGTCGCGGTGGAAACTGCGGCGGGCAGAATGCCCATTGGAGAACAAGCCGCGATGCGTGATCAGGCCAGTGGCCCGCGCGTTTTGCTCAAACGGCTCCGCGAGCTCATGCAGGAGCCGCTGGAGCCGCAGGAGCGGCTTGACCGGATTGTGCGCGACATCGCCTCGAACATGGTCGCGGAAGTCTGCTCGCTCTATGTGCTGCGCGCCGATTCGGTGCTCGAACTCTACGCCACCGAAGGTCTGAACCCGAACGCCGTCCACCTGGCGCAGTTGCGGCTGGGCCAAGGCCTGGTCGGCACGATCGCCGCCAGCGCGCGGCCGCTCAACCTGTCCAATGCGCAGGAACACCCTGCCTTCGCCTATCTGCCGGAGACCGGGGAAGAGATCTACAACTCGTTCCTCGGCGTGCCGGTGCTGCGGGCAGGGCGCACACTGGGCGTGCTGGTGGTGCAAAACAAGACCATGCGCCACTACCGCGACGACGAAGTCGAGGCGCTGGAAACCACGGCGATGGTGATCGCCGAGATGATCGCCACCGGCGATCTGGCGCGGCTGACCCGGCCCGGTCTCGAACTCGATCTGCGCCGTCCTGTCAGCTTCACCGGCCTGTCCTTCAATGAAGGCGTCGGGCTTGGCCATGTCGTGCTGCACGAGCCGCGCATCGTCGTCACCAATCTGTTTAACGAAGACAGCGAGGAAGAGGTCCGCCGGTTAGAGACCTCACTCAGCTCGCTCAGGCTGTCCATCGACGATATGCTGGAACGCCGCGACGTCGCCTTCGAGGGCGAGCATCGCCAGGTGCTGGAAGCCTATCGCATGTTCGCCAACGATCGCGGCTGGGTGCGACGGCTGGAAGAGGCCATCCGCAACGGCCTGACGGCCGAAGCCGCGGTGGAAAAAGTACAGAGCGACATGCGCGCCCGCATGCTGCACATGACCGATCCCTATCTGCGCGAGCGGATGAGCGATTTCGACGACCTCGCCAACCGCCTGCTGCGCCAGCTGATGGGGCGCGGGCCGGAAGATGTGGCGGCATCGCTGCCAAAGGACGCCATCATCGTCGCCCGTTCGATGGGGGCTGCCGAACTGCTCGATTATCCCCGCGACAAGATGCGTGGGCTGGTGCTCGAGGATGGCGCGGCGACCAGCCACGTCGTCATCGTCGCGCGTGCCATGGGCATCCCCGTCGCCGGCCAGATGAAGGGCGCTGTTTCCATGGCGGAAAACGGCGATGCCATCATCGTCGACGGCGAGGAGGGCGTGATCCATTTGCGGCCGCAGTCCGACCTCGAGGCCGCTTATGCCGAAAAAGTGCGGTTCAGGGCGCGCCGGCAAGAGGTCTACCGCGAGCTGCGCAAGAAGCCGTCGACGACCAGGGATGGTGTCCAGGTCGACCTGTTGATGAATGCCGGTCTTGCCGTCGACCTGCCGCAGCTTGCCGAAGCGGGCGCGGCCGGCATCGGCCTGTTCCGCACCGAATTGCAATTCATGGTCGCTTCCACCTTTCCCCGGGCGGAGGCCCAGGAAAAGCTTTATCGCGACGTGCTCGAAGCGGCGCGCGGCAAGCCGGTCACCTTCCGCACCATCGATATTGGCGGCGACAAGGTGCTGCCCTATTTCAAGGGAGCGATCCAGGAAGAGAATCCGGCGCTTGGCTGGCGGGCGATCCGCCTGACGCTGGACCGGCCAGGCTTGCTGCGCACCCAGATACGCGCTTTGCTCAAGGCCAGCGGAGGCCGCGAATTGAAGCTGATGCTGCCGATGGTGACCGAGCTTGGCGAGATCGCCCAGGCACGCGAGATCATCGACCGCGAGGTGCGGCATCTCTCGCGCTTTGCCCATCATTTGCCGACCAGCCTGAAGCTGGGGGCGATGCTTGAAGTGCCGTCGCTCCTGTTCCAACTCGATGAACTGATGAAGGCGGTCGATTTCGTCTCGGTCGGTTCGAACGATTTGTTCCAGTTCGTCATGGCCGTCGACCGCGGGAACACGCAACTGGCCAACCGCTTCGACACGCTGTCGGCGCCCTTCCTGCGGGTGCTCAAGCAGATCGCCGATGCCGGCATCCGCAACCATACGCCGGTGACGCTGTGCGGCGAACTCGCCGGCAAGCCGATTTCGGCGATGGCGCTGATCGGACTCGGCTTCCGTTCGATCTCGATGTCGCCGGCCTCGATCGGTCCGGTCAAGGCGATGCTGACGGAACTGCCGCTGGACGAGTTGGAGGCGTTCTTCGACGACAATCTGATGGCGCCGGCGCAAGGCTTGCCGATGCGGGCGCTGCTGCAGGCTTTTGCCGACGACCGTTCGATCCCGTTATAGCAGCCTCATCATGGTCAATTTGCCCCGCGATCGTATGGATCAAGTCGTCAAGCGTTTCGAGATGCTCGAAGCGCAGATGTCGGCCGGCCCGGCCCCGGATGCCTATGTGCGCATGGCGTCCGAATATGCCGAAATCCAGGACATGGTTGCCAAGGTCAGGGCACTGCGTCTGGCCGAGCATGAGCAGGCCGACCTGGAAGCCATGCTTGCCGACAAGGGCACCGATGCCGAGATGCGGGCGCTCGCCGAGGCAGAACTGCCGGAGGTCGAGGACCGCATCGAGGCGCTGCAGAAGGACATCCAGATCCTGCTGTTGCCCAGGGATGCCGCCGACGACAAGAACGCCATTCTCGAAATCCGCGCCGGCACCGGCGGAGACGAGGCGGCGCTTTTCGCCGGCGACCTGTTTCGCATGTATGAGCGCTACGCCGCCGAACGCGGCTGGCGTTTCGAGACCGCCTCGGCCAGCGATGGCGATGCCGGCGGCTTCAAGGAAATCATCGCCACGGTGTCCGGCAAGGGTGTCTTTGCGCATCTGAAATTCGAATCGGGTGTGCACCGCGTGCAGCGCGTGCCGGCGACCGAGGCGAGCGGACGTATCCACACGTCGGCGGCAACCGTCGCGGTGCTGCCCGAAGCCGAAGAGGTCGACATCGACATCAGGGCCGAGGACATCCGCATCGACACGATGCGCGCTTCGGGCTCGGGTGGCCAGCACGTCAACACCACCGATTCGGCTGTCCGCATCACCCATCTGCCGACCGGCATCATGGTGGTGCAGGCGGAAAAGTCGCAGCACCAGAACCGCGCCAAGGCGATGCAGATCCTGCGCGCCCGGCTCTATGACCTGGAACGCGGCAAGGCGGACGAGGAGCGCTCCGAATCGCGCAAGTCACAGGTCGGTTCCGGTGACCGCTCGGAACGCATCCGCACCTATAATTTCCCGCAAGGCCGCGTCACCGACCATCGTATCAACCTGACGCTCTACAAGCTCGACCGGGTGATGATGGGCGAACTCGACGAAATCATCAACGCGCTGATCGCCGATCACCAGTCGAAGTTGCTCGCCGACATCGGCATCGATGGCTGATCAACTGCCCGAGACGCTGGGGCAGTTGCTGCGGGAAGCACAGGCTCGGCTTGCCGCCGCAACTGTCGATGATCAGGCGCTCGATGCGAGGCTGATCGTCGAGCATTTTTCCGGCACGACCCGCACGCAAGCCATTGCGGACCCCGAACGCAGGCTCGGCGCCGGCGTTGTTGCCGAAATCGATGCTGCCCTGAGACGCCGCGCCGGCGGCGAACCGGTGCATCGCATCCTCGGCTATCGTGAATTCTACGGTTTGCGCCTGTCGCTGTCGCCGGAAACGCTGGAGCCGCGGCCGGATACCGAAACGCTGGTCGAGGCGATATTGCCCTTCGTCAAGGCAGTTGCGGCGCGAGAAGGCGAGTGCCGCATCCTCGATCTTGGCACCGGCACCGGCGCCATTGCGCTGGCGCTGCTCAGCGTCGTGCCGACGGCTAACGCTACCGGCGTCGATCTGTCCGCGGGTGCGCTGGCGACCGCGGCCAGCAATGCCGGGCAACTGGGCCTTGCAGGCCGGTTCACGGCGCTACAGTCGGACTGGTTCGAAAAAGTTTCCGGCCGGTACCATGTAATTGCCGCAAACCCTCCCTATATACCCACCGAGGACATTGGAAATCTGCAGGACGAAGTCCGCAATTTCGACCCGCGCCTGGCCCTGGATGGCGGCGCGGACGGTCTGAACCCCTACAGAACCATCGCCGCGGAGGCGGCAAGGTTTTTGGAAACTGAAGGCAGGATTGCGGTCGAGATCGGCCATACGCAACGCAACGAGGTCTGCGAGATATTCGTTGCAGCCGGCTACGTGCCGGGCGGTGCTTTTCGTGACCTCGGTGGAAACGACAGGGTTATTGTCTTTGAAAGGATAAAGCCTTGACGCAGTGCAAAAAAGCGCTTGGCAATGCCGGGGAATGCGGCTAGGGTCGCCTTAACCGGATGAGACGAAGCAGGCAGTGCTCTTAGCGATTCGGTTTTCCTTGGAAATAGCTGCCTTCTTGCGCAAACGATGCCCAAGCTTCGTGCGGGAATCGTCCGGCAAGTGATGTAACCGGAACAGGATGGCACGTGGCGCCAACGCAATCGATGCGGGCGAACGCCGGTGAAGAGACGAAACGGCTGGCTGCATGAGCGCCTCCGTTCGTGAAGAGTTTTTCGAAAATTTCAAAATGAAGAGAGTTTGATGAGGCCACAACAGCAGAACAGGCGCATGCGCGGTCGCAACAACAATGGCGGCGGCGGTGGTAACAATAACAACAATAACAACAACAACCGCAAGGGACCAAACCCCCTGACGCGCAACTACGAGAGCAATGGCCCGGATGTGAAAATCCGCGGTTCGGCTCAGCAGATCGCCGAAAAATACGCCACCCTTGCCCGCGATTCTCACAGCTCCGGCGACCGGGTCATGGCGGAGAACTATCTTCAGCACGCCGAGCATTACAATCGCATCATTGCGGCCGCACAGGCGCAGATGCCGATCCAGAACGCGCAGCAGAATCGCGATGATTTCGACGATGACGGCGACGAGGATCGCGACGATTTCGACAATAGCGGCAACAACAGCACCACTGTTTCCGATGCTCAGGTTCCGGTGGTCAACCATGGCGCCGGCCCGCAGCCGGTTATCGAAGGCATGCCAGCCGAGGTCGCGCTCAACCGGGAAGGTGGCCGCGAGAGCCGCGATAACAATGGCGGACGCAACAATGGTGGCCGCGACAACAATGGCGGGCGCAATCGCGATCGTCGCCCCAATGGCGGTTATGGCCAGAACGGCCAGCGCGACTTTGGTTCACCTGTGGAGCAGGGTGGTCAGCCCCAGAGCAACGAGCCCCCGGTTCAGGGCGAAGCCGTCTCGCCGACCGAATCTGTAGCGCCGGCCGAACCGGCTCCGTTGTTCGAGAACCTTTCCCCGGCAGGTCTTGCCGCTCAGGCCCAACTCAACGAGGCGGCCGCCGAAAGCGGGGCTGCCCGTCGTCCGCGTCGTCCGCGCCGCCCGCGCGTCAACGCCGATCAGGTTGATGGCGGTAGTGACAATGCCAGTTCCGTGGCCGACGCCGGCGAGGTGGCTGCGGCCCCCGTCGACAGCGGCAACGCCCAACCGGTCAACGTCGATATCGACAACTGATCGAACGGCATTTCAAGGCATTGAACGGCGGAGAGAAATCTCCGCCGTTTTCGTTTGGGCGGCCGTGCAATATTATGCGGTTGCCGATGTCCAGACGTCTTGAGGGTTCGGGGCCTGTGCACCATATCAGCCTCAACTGGACCCGGCTCGAATGGGCGGGTCCGTCACCGCAATCGGATCCGGTGCCGCAAAGCGGGCCGGTGATGGAAGGAGACAGATATGAACCTTGAGAAATACTCAGAGCGCGTGCGCGGCTTTATCCAGTCCGCGCAGACCATGGCGCTTTCCCGCAACCACCAGCAATTCACCCCTGAACATATCCTGAAAGTGCTCGTCGACGACGACGAGGGCCTGGCCGCGTCGCTGATCGAACGCGCCGGCGGTAACGTCCGCGACGTCAAGCTTGGCGTCGAGACGGCGCTCGAAGCGATGCCCAAGGTCGAGGGCGGCAATGGCCAGCTCTACCTGGCGCAGCCGCTGGCAAAAGTGTTTTCGACCGCCGAGGAACTGGCCAAGAAGGCCGGCGACAGCTTTGTCACGGTGGAGCGGCTGTTGCAGGCGCTCGCCATGGAGAAATCGGCCAAGACCGCCGACATACTGGCCAAGGCCGGCGTCACCGCGCAGGCGCTCAACCAGGTCATCAACGATGTCCGCAAGGGCCGCACCGCCGATTCGGCGAGTGCCGAACAGGGCTACGACGCGCTGAAGAAATACGCGCGCGACCTGACCGCCGATGCCCGCGCCGGCAAGCTGGACCCCGTAATCGGCCGTGACGACGAGATCCGCCGCACCATCCAGGTGCTGTCGCGCCGCACCAAGAACAACCCCGTGCTGATCGGCGAACCCGGCGTCGGCAAGACGGCGATCGCCGAGGGCCTGGCGCTGCGCATCGTCAATGGCGACGTACCGGAATCGCTGAAGGACAAGCAGTTGATGGCGCTCGACATGGGCGCGCTGATTGCCGGCGCCAAATATCGCGGCGAGTTCGAGGAGCGTCTGAAGGCCGTGCTCTCCGAAGTCACCTCGGCCAACGGCAATATCATCCTGTTCATCGACGAGATGCACACGCTGGTCGGCGCCGGCAAGGCGGATGGCGCCATGGATGCGTCGAACCTGTTGAAACCGGCTTTGGCGCGGGGCGAGTTGCACTGCGTCGGCGCCACCACGCTCGACGAGTATCGCAAGCATGTCGAGAAGGATGCAGCGCTTGCCCGCCGCTTCCAGCCCGTGTTCGTCGACGAGCCGACAGTGGAAGACACCGTTTCGATCCTGCGCGGCCTGAAGGAGAAGTACGAGCAGCACCACAAGGTGCGCATTTCGGATTCAGCGCTGGTGGCGGCGGCGACGCTGTCCAACCGCTACATCGCCGACCGCTTCCTGCCGGATAAGGCGATCGACCTGGTCGACGAAGCCGCATCGCGGCTGCGCATGCAGGTCGATTCCAAGCCCGAGGCGCTGGACGAGATCGATCGCCGCATCATGCAGCTCAAGATCGAGCGCGAGGCGCTGAAGGTCGAGACGGACGATGCTTCGAAGGACAGGCTCGCCCGCCTGGAAAAGGAGCTCGTCGGCCTTGAGGAGGAATCGACCGAGATCACCGCCAAATGGCAGGCCGAGAAGCAGAAGCTCGGGCTTGCCGCGGATCTGAAGAAGCAACTCGACGAGGCGCGCAACGACCTTGCCATTGCCCAGCGCAAGGGTGAATTCCAGCGCGCCGGCGAGCTCGCCTATGGCAAGATCCCGGAACTGGAGAAGAAGTTGAAGGAGGCCGAGGCCCAGGACGGCAAGGTCGGCATGGTCGAAGAGGTGGTCACCCCCGACCACGTCGCCCATATCGTCTCGCGCTGGACCGGCATTCCGGTCGACAAGATGCTGCAGGGCGAGCGCGACAAGCTGCTGCGCATGGAAGACGAGATCGGCAAGCGCGTCGTCGGCCAGGGCGAGGCGGTGCAAGCTGTCTCGAAGGCCGTGCGGCGCGCCCGCGCGGGCTTGCAGGATCCGAACCGGCCGATCGGCTCGTTCATGTTCCTCGGACCGACGGGCGTCGGCAAGACCGAGTTGACCAAGGCGCTGGCGAGCTTCCTCTTCGACGACGAGAGCGCGATGGTGCGCATCGATATGTCGGAGTTCATGGAAAAGCATTCGGTCGCCCGGCTGATCGGTGCACCTCCCGGCTATGTCGGCTATGAGGAAGGCGGTGCGCTGACCGAAGCGGTGCGGCGCAGGCCCTATCAGGTCGTACTGTTCGACGAGATCGAGAAGGCGCATCCGGACGTGTTCAACGTGCTGTTGCAGGTGCTCGACGACGGCCGGCTAACCGACGGGCAGGGCCGCACGGTCGATTTCCGCAACACGCTGATCATCATGACGTCGAATCTCGGCGCCGAATATCTCGTCAATCTCGGCGAAGACCAGGATGTCGATGCGGTTCGCGACGAGGTAATGAACGTCGTCAAGGCATCGTTCCGGCCGGAATTCCTCAACCGTGTCGACGAAGTGATCCTGTTCCACCGGCTGCGCCGGCAGGATATGGGCCGCATCGTCGAGATCCAGCTCAAGCGGCTGGAGAGCCTGCTTGTCGACCGCAAGATCACGCTGTCGCTGGACCAGGAGGCGGTCGACTGGCTGGCCGCCAAGGGTTACGACCCGGCCTATGGCGCGCGGCCGCTGAAGCGGGTGATGCAGAAGGAATTGCAGGACCCGCTGGCGGAGAAGATCCTGCTCGGCGACATCCTCGACGGCTCGACCGTCAAGGTGACAGCCGGTTCCGACCGGCTGAACTTCCGCTCGAAGCCGACGATCGTCGCGGCGGAAGTGGCAGCCTGATCCAACGCCGCGCGTCCTTTCTGGACGGGCGGCGTTTTTTAAATCTTTGTCATATGCATGTCGTTCTCCCAAAACCGGGACCACTTTTGGGCGAACATGCATTAAAAAGGGGGGCAGGGATGACGCTGGACGACTACAACGGCTTCTGCGCCTCGCTGCCCGCGACGAGCCACGTGGTCCAATGGGGCGGCGCCCATGTCTGGAAGGTAGGAGCCAAGGTCTTCGCGATCGGCGGCTGGGACCAGGGCCAGCAGCTCTTCGTCACCTTCAAATGCTCCGATATCGCCTATGATGTGCTCAAGGAGCAGCCGGGCCTGCGGCCCGCGCCCTATCTTGCCTCGCGCGGCATGACATGGATCCAGCGTCGGACAAGCCAGAGCATGGATGATGCCGCGTTGAAGGACTATCTGCGAGAGAGCCATCGCCTTGTTGCCCTGAAACTCACCAGGCAGGCGCGCAGGGAATTGGGGCTTGCCGCAAGCTAGTCTATATTCCTCAAGGCGTCGGAAACCGCCATCTTCATGCCCGGTTCATGTTGGAACCATATGGTGGGGTAACTGGTTTGCTGGCGAAGGGTTCGCCAGAGAACACTGCCGTCGGCGGCAAAATTTACGGACCGGAGAATTTGGCCACCATGTTCCGCACGATCTTTGCCCTCTCGGCGCTAGCCGCCGGGCTTGTGTCTTCCGGGGCGTTCGCCGCGCCGACGACGGACGATGCGCCAAGGGTTGTCCGCGCCGCCGATACCGGGGGCATCCTTGTCGCCCAGGACGGCAATCTCGACATCTACTACGACGCCAGGGGCAACCGCGTGATCGTCGATGCCGATACCGGCAAGGTCATCGCCATCCAGCCGCCGCAGACCCGGCTCGACCGTCGTGCCCTGCGCCGGGAGACACGACTGCGTGAACTGGGCCGCGCCCCCGAGGGCGACGACCGCTATTATCTCGACGATCCGGAAGACATGGCGCGGTTCCGCCGCAAGCAGTTGGAAGAGGAAGGCCGCGTCATCCCGCCGCCGGCGGACGAATACGATCCCTATGGGGACAATTCCGTCGAGGCCTATCCTCCCCCACCGCAGGACGATGGCAGCTACGACGACAATTATCCCGACGCGGCGCAACCGGCAAAGCCGGGTACCATCAAGCGCCAGCCGCTGAACGAGGCCTCGATAGACCCTGCCCAGCCGGCAACACCCGCCGATCCGGCGGCTCTGCCGCCAAAGGCTGGCGACAAGACCACTGTTGCCCCGGCACTTTCGCTGGGCGCGCGCCAGGATGTCGCCGCCCTTCAGGTGCTGCTGGACCGGGGTGGCGCTTCGCCCGGCGTCATCGACGGGCGTTTCGGTTCGAATGTCGATAAGGCGCTCGGCGCTTACAATCAGATCACCGGCAGCAATCTGCGATCGACCGATGCGGTCGGCATCCAGGAGGCACTCGCGCAATCCGGCGGCGATGCGTTCGCCAACTACACGATCACAGCGGAGGATGCGGCCGGTCCCTATGTCGCGTCGATCCCGGAAGACTACAGCCAGAAGGCGCAACTCGACCGCATGGGTTATACGTCGGTGACCGAGGCGCTGGCGGAGCGCTTCCACATGGACGAGAATTATCTCAAAGCGCTTAACCCGGACGTCGATTTCAATCGTCCCGGCACGATCATCAAGGTCGCCAATTTCGGCAGGCTGGTTTCGACGCCGGTGGCCCGCATCGTCGCCGACAAGGACAAGAAAGAGGTTTTCGCCTATGACGCCGGCGGCAGACTGGTTGCGGCCTATCCCGCAACCATCGGCTCATCGGACACGCCGTCACCGTCCGGCATACACACGGTGTCGCGCGTCGCGCTCGATCCGAACTATACCTACAACCCCAGCATCAATTTCAAGCAGGGCCAAAACGACAAGATCCTGACCATTCCCCCAGGCCCGAACGGTCCGGTCGGCTCGGTCTGGATCGCCCTGGACAAGCCGACCTACGGCATCCACGGCACGCCGGATCCGTCGAAGATCGGCAAGACCGAAAGCCATGGCTGCGTGCGCCTGACCAACTGGGATGCGCGGGAGTTGGCCAAGCTGGTTTCGCCGGGTGTCACGGTGGAGTTTGTCGGCGGACCTTCAGCCGATAGCCTTGCGCAGCAGTGAATTGTGAAGTGCGGCGGCATAGACCAACTGCGCGATCAGAATGAAGCCTGAGTTTCAGGAGTCGCCTCATCGAAATTCCTGCCGGCTGCTCGCAACGGGGCCAGCATGACTGTGCCATTTGCACTCTGACAGAGTGTGACCCTTGCCAAACCGCTGGTTTCAGCGACAGCAAGCCACTGGCTGGTTGTTGCCGGTGCGCTGGGGGTTTAAGCAAGGTTTCATGCATTCACCGAGTAAAGCTGCCGCCGTCCCGCTGACCAGCCCGGTCATGAATGGGACGTTCTGTCCGCCGTCGCAGCGGCGATTTGTGCTGATCGCGGCAATCCTGGCCTCGGCGCTTGGCTTCATAGACGGCTCGATCCTGGCCATCGCCACGCCGGCGATCCGCGTCAATCTCGGCGCCAGCCTGGCCGAGGCGCAGTGGATTTCCAATGCCTATGCGTTGACGCTGTCGGCGCTGATCCTGGCCGGGGGTGCCGCCGGCGACCGATTTGGACTGCGCCGCGCCTTCGTGGCCGGCATTGCGCTGTTCATTGTCGCCTCACTTGCCTGTGCGCTGGCGCCGAATGCGGTGGTGCTGATCGCATTTCGCGCCGTCCAGGGCATTGGTGCGGCGATCATGGTGCCAGGCAGCCTTGCCATCATCGCCAAGGCCTACCCGAAGAAAGAACGCGGCCGCGCTATTGGCATCTGGGCGGCGGCTTCGGCGCTGACCACGGCACTTGGGCCGGTGCTCGGCGGCTTCGTGCTGTCGGCCTTCGGCGACGGCATCTGGCGGGCGATCTTCGCCATCAACCTGCCGCTCGGGCTTATTTCGATCTGGCTTCTGCTGGCCAAGGTTCCGGCCGATACGCCGACGGAGAAACGCAGCCTGGATCTCGGCGGTGCAGCGCTCGCGACATTGGCCTTCGGCGCGCTTGCCTACGGGCTGACCTCGATGAGCGGCAGCGGCGAGGGCCTCATGGCAGGGCCGAGCATTGCCGCTGGCGGCGTATTGCTGGGTGTCTTCATCGTCTTCGAGCTTCGGCTGCGCGAGCCGATGATCGACCTCAGCCTGTTTCGTGTCGGTGCTTTCGCCGGCGCCAATGTGGCGACGTTCTTCCTCTATTTTGCGCTGTCGGCCAACCTTTTCTATCTGCCGATGCTGCTGATCGCCGGCTGGGGGCTGAGCACGGCCGAGGTCGGTTTCATCTTCCTGCCCTTGTCGGCATCGATCGCGCTTTTGTCGGGACCTGTCGGCAAGCTGTCGGACCGGATCGGACCGCGTTTTCCGATCGCCAGCGGGAGCCTGATCGTGGCTTTCGCGTTTGCGGGGCTGGCCTTGCTCACCTACGCCGGGATCCACAATTTCTGGACGGGAACAGTCCCGCTGATGGGGCTGATGGGGCTCGGCATGGCTCTGGTCGTGTCGCCTTTGTCGACCGCGATCATGACGGCGGTGGAGGACAAGGACACGGGGGCGGCTTCCGGCATCAACAACGCCGTCTCACGCATCGGCGGTTTGATCGCGGTGGCGGCGATGGGCTCGCTCGCCGCATGGGTATACGCAAATGCAATGGACGCAAACGCAACGTCCGGCGTCCCAGGATTTGGTGAACCGGCGCCAGCCGGGCTTGGTCCGGCCATCGATGCGACAAGGCTCGCCGCCAGCGACGCCGCGTTTGCCGCCGTTTCTTCGGTGACTGCGCTGCTTTGCCTGCTTGCGGCTGTTATCGCCTGGGCGACCATTCCCGGTGATCGAGTGCCATGGCCGCGACAGGCCGAGGATACGCCGGGCTGAAGGCGGATCAACCGTCAATCTTGGCGCTCGCAACCTTCAGCGAATCGCTGTCTTCCTGCTTCAGCAGTTCGTCGATGCGCTCGCGCTCGCGCTTGAAGGCGACGAGGTCATCGCCCTTCAGCACCTTGCCGACCGGCAGGCGGACACGCATCGGATCAACCTTGGTGCCGTTGACGATCAGCTCGTAGTGAAGATGCGGGCCGGTGGCGAGGCCTGTCTGGCCGAGGAAGCCGATGGTCTGGCCCTGGCGGACATGCACGCCCGGTTCGATGCCTTTGGCAAAGGCGCTCTGGTGATTGTAGGACGTTTCGTAGCCATTGGCGTGACGGATGATGATCTGCTTGCCGTAACCGCCGGCCCAGCCGACCTTCTCCACCGTGCCGTTGCCGGCGGCGATGATCGGCGTGCCGATGGGGGCTGCCCAGTCGACGCCGGTGTGCATGCGGACATAGCCGAGGATCGGATGCCTGCGGGCGCCGAAACCGGAGCGGAATTTCCCGGCGGGCAGGGGATTGCGCAACAGGAACTGCTCGGCGCTCGAGCCGTCCTCATCGAAATAGTCGGTGCCGCCGTCCTGCATCTGGAAGCGGTAGAAGTTGCGGGTCTGGCCGCCGAATGTCGCCGAGACGTAAAGAAGCTCGGAGCTGTCCGAGGTCTGGTCGTCGCCGTCGGGCTGCGAGAACAGGACTTCGATGCGGTCGGCGGGGCTGAGGCGGGACTGGAAGTCGACATCGGACGCCAGCAGCTTGATCAACCGCTGCGTCATCGCCTTGGACATGCCGTAGGAATAGGCGGCTCGGTAGATGCCGTCATAGACGTTGGGCAGGTTGCCGCGCACTACGACCGGCGCCGACGAATCATCGAAGGCTGTCAGCAATTCTGGGTTCGGATCCGGTTCCTGCGCCGGCACATACTGGCCGCGATCGTTGAGCGCGATGGTGACGATGTGCTGGGTCCGGTCGTAGACGCTGGTGCGCACGACCTTGGCGGCATCGCCGTGAACTTCGAGGCCGACACGCAGCACGGTTCCAGCCTTGAGCGCTGTCGCATTGAGCAACTTGGCGATGGCTTCAGCCATTCCGGTGGCATCTTCACCTGTGTAGCCCGAATCGGCAAAAGCCTCGGTGACGTCGAGATCCTTGGTGAAGGGGATGATTTCCTCGGCGAAAGCGGGCGCCTGGTCGTCAATGGTGGCGCGCGGCGCCACCGAGACGTTTTCCGGCACGATCTTGACGTCGTAGGAGCCGGCCATGCTCTCGGCAAAGGCTTCGCCGAATCGCTGCGGGTCGACATAGTGGAGCGAAGCGACCTGCACGGCGCCGTCGCTGAGGTCGGTGCCGGCTTCGCGCACCACTTTTTCCACCTCGTCGGCGGAGAGGTCGCTCTTTTCGTCGAAGGAAGCCGTGTCGATCGGAAAATCGACGGTCTTCAGGCTCATCTCGCTTTCGACCTTGGCGCCGTAGATCTGGCCGGAAGCGGCAGAGGCCGTCGCCGGCTGGGCATTGTCGTCGCTGTCGTCGCCGAACACCTGCATCGGGTCGAAGGGCGGGTAGGCGCGGCTGGTGGTGTGGCCGGCGGCAAGGGCCATCTTGATCTGCACGAAAGGCATTGTGTGGATGACATCGCGGTCGCCGACCTTGGTGACCATCGACACTTCCATGCGGCGGCGGTCCTTGGCCTTTGCGATCTGTCGCGGCGCCACCAGCCTGGTCGTCTTGGCGACTTCGCCGGAATCCCCGTTGCCGGCAAGGCTGATCAACTCGGCGATCTCGGGCGGGGTGGCCAGTTGCTGGCGGCCGTCAAGGGCGGCGAACAGCGCCACGCCCATCAGCACGCTCGAGGTCACGCCGGTGAGAAATGTTCCCGACAGCCAGCGTGCAGAAACCTCGCGCCGGTCGGGCGGGCCGCTGCGGCCATCCGCGATAAGCGGCGGCTCGTTGCCGAGTTCGGCTATGACATCTTCCGTGTCTGGCATCCAGAAAGGCTGCTTCTTCCCCGGGCGGAACGGCTTGTCGCTTTTGTTGTGGCCGTGACATTTGCCTGTCATGGCAGGTGAAGTCAACGAAGCGCCAGGCTCCGACCGAATTGCCCCCAGGCACTTCTCTTATAGAGCACTCTACCAGGCGGGCGGTGTACCTTCTCCGCAAGGCCCATCGCACACTCCTATATAGGAAGGCTCATAAGAGAGGCGCTGCTCCATCGGTGGCGCCCACATTCGGTGGCTTTGGTGTCGAACGGCAATGCGGCGGCAATAGGGCTCCTTCCTGGCCGTCCAATCAGTATTGCCGGCGTTCCCCTGGGGCAGTCGGCTATCGACAGATCGAGTCCGAAATTTCTGTCGCAAAAAGTTCAAAAACATTGTCGATCGGTGTTGACAGTTCTCGTTGGTGGCGACTATATACGCCTCACGAACGAGGGCGGCTCGCCGCTGGCGACGAAGAAGTTTGCTTCTAAGCCTGCCCTTAGCGAAATTCAAGAGAGCCGCGTAAGCGACACTCGGACGGCCCCGGAGCCAAAAGCGAAGCGGGTCACGACACTGCGTGAAGTGGTGTCTGTTCTTTGAAAATTGAATAATGAAGAAAGAGAAACGTGGGCGGCAGAGTCCTGCTGAACCTCTTATCCCGCCAGGGGTATGAGGTTCGAACGAGACTTTGGCGGACACGTTTTGAGAGAATAAAGTCTACCAAGGCACGCGAGTGTCTAGGTGTGAATGTTCTCGTCAATTCGAAGCGTGACCAGATAAAAGCCAATCA
>NZ_JAIUGZ010000009.1:0-279799 GCF_020164875.1 Mesorhizobium sp. CO1-1-8
TCATTCTCGCAAACGCTCTCATCAGGGACGACCGCAAATGGTCACCTCAGATGCCTTGACCAAGACGGATACTCTAGGCCTTCACCCTCTCCGCTGCCGGGTCGTACATCGGCTCGAGATGGATCTTGGCCGGTGTCCTCTCCATCGCGACCACCAATTCATAGTCGCCCGAGGCGAGAAAATCGTCGCTCACCCCATCAGCGTTGCGCACATAGCCGTAGCCAATGGTCTTGCCCAGCGTGTAGCCATAACCGCCGCTGCTGAGATAACCGACCGGATCGCCATTGCGCAGGATGGTTTCGCGACCGAGCAGCACGATTTCGGAATCGTCGACCGTGAAGCCGGCGAAGCGTTTCTTCAGTGCCGCGCCGCTGGTCTTCTCCAGCGCGCGCCGTCCGATGAAATCCGTGTTCTTGCGCAGCTTGACCGCCCAGCCGAGGCCGGCTTCCTGCGGCGTGTCGTTGGGCGTGATGTCGGAGCCCCAGGCACGATAGCCCTTTTCCAGCCGCAGCGATTCCAGGGCCCGATAGCCGACCGGTCGGATGTCGTGCTTTTTGCCTGCCGCCATCAGCGCGTCGAAGACTTCGCCGGTGGCCGCGATCGGCACATGCAGTTCCCAGCCGAGTTCGCCGACATAGGTGACACGCAGCGCCCGGATTGTGTGGCCGGCGATGGCAATTTCGCGCACATGGCCGAACGGGAATGCGGCGTTCGACACGTCGGCTTCGGTCACGGCCGAAAGCACGTCCCGCGCCCGAGGACCCATCAGCGACAGCGTGCCGAAATCCTCGGTGACATCGACAAGCCTGGCATCGAGCCCTTCGCCGATATGGTCGCTGATCCACGAGGAATCATGCGTGCGGAAGCCTGTGCCGGTGACGATGTAGAACTTCTCTTCGCCCAGCCGCGCCACGGTCAGATCGGCTTCGATGCCGCCGCGCGTGTTGAGAAGCTGCGTGTAGGTCAGCCGGCCGACCGGCTTGCTGACGTCGTTGGCGCAGACCCAGTCCAGCGCCTTCAGCGCATCGGGGCCGCTCAGCTCGTATTTGGCGAAGGAAGATTGATCGAAGATGCCGACTTTTTCGCGCACATGCCGGTGTTCGTCGCCGACCGCCGCAAACCAGTTCTGCCGGCCCATCGAATAGATGTCCTGCGGCTCGACGCCTTCGGGCGCGAACCAGTTCGGCCGCTCCCAGCCAAGCTTCGAGCCGAACACGGCGCGCTGCTGTTTCAGCCGCTCGTACAGCGGCGAGACTATGCGCGGCCGCCCACTGGCGTACTCTTCATGCGGAAAGCCGATCGTATAGTGCTTGCCATAGGCCTCCAGCGTGCGGTCGCAGACCCACTGACGGTCGCGGTGCAGGTTGGAAAAGCGCCTGATGTCGACCACCCACAGGTCGAGCGGTGCTTCGCCATCGACCACCCACTGCGCCAGCACCCAGCCGGCGCCGCCGCCCGAGGCGATGCCGAAGGCGTTGAAGCCGGCGCCGACAAACATGTTGGCGCATTCGGGCGCTGTGCCGAGAATGAAATTGCCGTCGGGCGTAAAACTCTCCGGCCCATTGATCATCTGCTTGACGCCGACGGTCTCCAGCGCCGGCACACGCGCGATCGCTTGCATCATGTGCTGCTCGAAATGGTCGTAATCGTCGTCGAACAGCCGGAACTCCCAATCATCAGGTACATCTCCGGTCGTCCAGGCCTGCGGGTTCGGCTCATAGCCGCCCATCACCAGCCCGCCGACCTCTTCCTTGAAATAGGTGCGCCGATCCGGGTCGCGGATGGTCGGCGCGTCGGTCGCCAGCCCGTCGATCTTCTCGGTAACAATGTACTGGTGCTTCACCGGCTGCAGCGGCACGTTGATGCCGGCCATGGCGCCGACCTGCCGCGCCCATTGGCCGGCGCAGTTGACCACCTTGTCGCAAGCAATGTCGCCCTTGTTGGTCTTCACCGCCGTGATGCGGCCGTCCTTCATCTCGAAGCCGGTGACGCGGACATCCTCGAACAGTTTGGCGCCATGCATGCGCGCGCCCTTGGCCAGCGACTGCGTGATGTCGGAAGGGCTTGCCTGGCCATCGGTCGGCAGCCAGGAAGCGCCGGCGAGGTCGCCGGTTTCCATGAGCGGCCACATCGCCTTGACTTCCGCCGGCGACAGCAATTGCATGTCCATGCCGAAGCTTTTCGCCGTCGTCGCCAGCCTTTTGTACTCGGTCCAGCGGTCGGCATTGGTAGCGAGCCTGAGGCAGCCGGTCATCTTCCAGCCGGTGGCGAGGCCGGTCTCGGCCTCGAGCCCCTTGTAGAGGTCGACAGAGTATTTCAGCACGCGGGTGATCGAGGCCGACGAGCGCAGCTGGCCGACTAGGCCGGCCGCATGCCAGGTCGAGCCTGAGGTCAGCTTGCCCTGCTCGAGCAGCACCACGTCAGCCTTGTGGTCGCGCGCCAGATGATAGGCCGTCGAACAGCCGATGATGCCGCCGCCGATGACGACGATGGCGGCCTGGCTCGGCAATGTCATGATTTCTGTATCCCGTACTTCGTTCTGTAGTTTTTCAGTGCCGCGTCGAGCCGGACGAGGTTTTCCTCGGTGTAGGCGACGTAGTCGATGCCCGGCGCGTCGAGATAGAGCTCGGACACCATGCTCCACATCGCCTCGCGCAGCAGCGAGGCGCATTGCATGGCCGCGTGCGAACGGCGGATCGCTTCGTCCGGTTCCTTCATGAAGTAGGCGGTCAGGAAGGCGAAGGATTCCTCGTCGCTCATGCCGGCGTTGGAGGCGGCGCCTGCGAGGTCGAACATCGCCGTGTTGAAGCCGGCATATTCGAAGTCGATCAGCCACAGCCTGTTGCCGTCGTCGAGAATGTTGGCCGGCAGCAGATCATTGTGGCCAAAGACGATAGGCAGCAGTTTCTGCGCGCGCTCCAGTTCATCGGCCAGCGTCAGCAGGCGCGGCAAGTCGCTGCGCTTGCGGCTGCCGCCTTCTTCAAGCGTGCGCGCATAGTCGCGAATGACATGGAACACCCAGAACATGAAGCCGGCGCCCGAGACGTGATTGGGCATTTCCCGGTGGAAGGCGCGCATCAGGACCGCGACGCGGCCGAGATTGGCGCGTACGTCCTCGGCGAGATAGGTCTTGGCGCCGAGAAACTCTGTGACCAGGATGCCCGGTTCGGCGTGGCGGACGGCTGGCGCGAAACCGGCGGCATGCGCCGCCCGCGCCGTCATCACCTCGCGCTCGCGAAAGACATGGTGGAACGGATAGTCCTTGCCGAAGCGCACGACATGTCGACCGGCCGCGTCCGTGACCACATAATTGGCATTGCTCAGACCGCCGGGCAGCGGTGCGATCTCGATGCCACCGGTCCAGCAGGGCAGGGCGCGGATGCGATCTTCGGCGGTCACGGAATCATCCCTGGTTTTCTGGGCTTCGACAAGGCGCCGTGAACAGCGCAGCGATGGCGGGGAGAAACGTAAACAATCTCGTCGGTGCGGGACGCCAGGATCGGTATCCCGCACCGCACCGACGAGCCCCTTGGCCAGGTTTTTGAGCCCGGCATCCGCCCCCGCGGATCTGAAAATTCCTTGTACAGGCACGTTCCAAACGGCCTGACCACTGAGTTGCGTCTCTGCCCCCAGTCGCAGATCTGAAGCCTGTTGATGCCCTTAATTTCACGCCAGGGGTGCCCGCTTGTCAATAAAAAGGTGTGACTTTTTTTGGGTATTTTGCCCGAAGTATAAGGTATTTCCTTTAAAAGCACTTGAATTACCTTAAAATCGGTCAGGAGGATCAGTTCGGGAACCAGATGGCCCAGTCCAAACGACACGGCGAGATTCTGCGGCTCCTGCAGGAAGAGGGCACCGTCACCATCGCCAGTCTGGCCGATCGGCTGGGTGTGTCGCTCGAGACGGTGCGCCGCGACGTCAAGCCACTGACTGGTGATGGCTCTGTCCTCAAGATGCATGGCGCCATCGGTCTGCCGTCGATGATCGGCGAAGCGCCGTTCGAGCGGCGCATGCGTGAGAACGCCGACGCCAAGCGCGTCATTGCCCGCATGGTCGCTGCCACCATCCGCGACGGGGAATCGATCATGCTCGACACCGGAACGACGACCTCGTTCCTTGCGCGTGAACTGCTCGGCCACCGGCGCCTGACGGTCGTCACCAATTCCTCGGACATTGCCCGCACGTTGGCCACCATCAACGGCAATAAGGTCTATATGGCGGGCGGCGAGCTGCGCAGCGATTCCGGCGCTGCTTTCGGCGCCTCGGCGATCGATTTTGTCAGTCGCTTCTCGGTCAGCCACGCCATCATTTCCACCGGGGGCGTCGACGCGGTGATGGGCGTCATGGATTTTGATCTGGATGAGGCCGAGTTCGGCCGCATGGTGCTGTCGCGCGGCCAGCGGTCCCTGGTCATCACCGATCACTCGAAATTCGGCCGTCTTGGTCTGGTCCAGGTCTGCGGCTTCGACAGCTTTTCCGAACTCGCCACCGACCGCTCGCCGCCGCACGACCTGGCTGCCGCCCTTGCGCAGGCCGGCGCGCGGCTTAGCATCGCCGGCGAGGAAGCCGGGTTTTAGCCAAAGACCAGCGATTGGGCATGCTTGCGCTGCGCTATGGCCCCGCATGCCGGCGGCGCATCAAGTTGGCGCTCGGTTGAGCGCCAGCTCTCCGGTCATGGGATAAGCTCTGCCGTCGGCTTTCCTTCGCTTCCGCGTCGGTGTTTAGTCCGGGCCATGGCTTTCACCATCCGCCAGCTGCAGTTCTTCATCGCCGTGGCCGAGCAAGGCACGGTCTCGGGCGCCGCGCAGAACCTCTCCATCTCGCAATCGTCAGTCACCGAAGCGATCAAGGAACTCGAAAGCGATCTCGGCGTCGAACTGTTCGAACGCCATCCGCGTGGCCTCAACATTACCCACAAGGGCCACCAGTTCCTGCGCCACGCGACGAAAATCCTCGCCGACGTTTCCGACGCGCGCCGCTCTTTCTCGGGCGAGCAGATGGTGGCGGCCGGCCGGCTGCAGCTCGGCGTCACCTCGCTGGTCGCCGGTTATGTGCTGTCGGATCTGCTCGCCCGCTACCGCCGTGCCTATCCCGGCGTCGAGGTCTCTGCCATCGAAGACAATGGCGATTATCTCGAACACCTCCTGATCGGCGGCAAGCTAGACGTTGCCGTCATGGTCACCTCCAATTTGCGCGACCGCACCGCGTTGCAGTCGGAAATCCTCGAAGTCTCGGCCTATCGGCTGTGGCTGCCGCTCGGTCATCCGCTCGTCGGCGCCGACATCATCAGCATTGGCGACATTGCCTCCGAAACGCTGATCATGCTGACCGTCGACGAGATCGAGGAAAACACCGGCAAGCTGCTGACGGCAATCGGCGCCAGGCCGCATGTCGCCTTCCGCACCCGTTCCGTGGAGGCCGTGCGCAGTCTGGTCGCCACCGGCGCCGGCGTGGCGCTGCTGCCCGACCTCGTCTACCGGCCATGGTCGCTGGAGGGCGACCGCATCGAATCGCGCGATATTTCCGGCTCCTTGCCGGTGGTCCAGGTCGGCATGGTCTGGCGGCGCGGCTCCGGTCTGCCGCAGGCCGCGCGCGATTTCATCGGCCTTGCCCAGTCGCAACGGACGGTCCGCCAGCGTCCCTGAGAGATCGGCCGCCCAGCTATCGGAAAAACCGATATCGCCCTTCTGATAAATGAATTTGCGAAACCGGAATTTTCAAAGCATTTTCGATCCAGGGACCAAAGTCGCCATCAGAGCGGCATCAAGCCCACGGACGAACTGACAGTTTTCAGTCCGCGCGTGACCCCTAACGAAAACCGGAACCGGCTTTCAGGGTCAGGCGCCTAAATGGGAGATCGACAATGAATTCATTCCTGAAGTCGTGTACTGCTCTGACGGTCGCGCTGACCTTTTCCGGTCAGGCCGTCGCCCAGGTCAAGGAACTTGGCAAGGGCGAAGGCCAGGTCAACATCGTTGCCTGGCCGGGCTATATCGAGCGCGGCGAAACCGACAAGGGCTATGACTGGGTGACCTCCTTCGAGAAGGAGACCGGCTGCAAGGTCAACGTCAAGACCGCCAACACCTCCGACGAGATGGTCTCGCTGATGAATGAGGGTGGCTTCGACCTCGTCACCGCTTCGGGCGATGCCTCGCTGCGCCTCGTTGCCGGCAAGCGCGTGCAGCCGATCAACACCGATCTCATCCCGAGCTGGAAGACGGTCGACGAGCGCCTCAAGGATGCGCCGTGGTTCACCGTCGGCGGCGCCCACTACGGCGTTCCCTACCAGTGGGGTCCCAACGTCCTGATGTACAACACCGAGGTGTTCAAGGAGGCTCCCAAGAGCTGGAACATCGTCTTCGAGGAAATGAAGCTGCCTGACGGCAAGTCCAACAAGGGCCGCGTCCAGGCCTATGACGGGCCGATCCACATCGCGGATGCCGCCAACTATCTGATGTTCCACAAGCCGGAACTCGGCATCAAGGACCCCTACGAACTGAACGAGGACCAGTACAAGGCTGCACTGGAATTGCTGCGCGTCCAGCGCACGCTGGTCGGCCGCTATTGGCACGACGCCGCCATCCAGGTCGACGATTTCCAGAACGAAGGCGTCGTGGCTTCCGGCTCGTGGCCGTATCAGGTCAACACGCTGGTCGCCGCCAAGAAGCCGGTCGCGTCCACCATCCCGGAGGAGGGCGCCACCGGTTGGGCCGACACCACGATGATGGAGGCCGACGCCGCCAACCCCAACTGTGCCTATATGTGGATTGAACATTCGCTGTCGCCCAAGGTGCAGGGCGACGTCTCGGCCTGGTTCGGTTCGCTGCCCGTCGTGCCCGCCGCCTGCAAGGGCAATGAGCTTTTGACCGACGAGGGTTGCAAGACCAACGGCTACGAGAACTTCGACAAGATCAAGTTCTGGAAGACGCCGGTGTCGAAATGCGCCACCCAGAACGATCAGTGCGTGCCCTACTACCGCTGGGTATCCGACTATATCGGCGTCATCGGCGGGCGGTGAGCGCCTTACCCTCCCCCTCGTGGGGAGGGTAGACGCATAGCGTCGGGGGGCTGCTCGGCGTTTTCGAGGCACCCCCATCCGCGGCTTCGCCGCGACCTCCCCACAAGGGGGAGGTAGGACGTCGCGCGACATCAACACATCAAACCGGCAACGGACTGACAGCCCATGACCTCCGCCGTCTCCTTCCAGAAAGCCTCGCGCCATTTCGGCAGCGTGCGCGCTGTCGATGCGGTCGATCTCGACATCGCGCCGGGGGAATTCTTCGCCATGCTCGGGCCGTCCGGTTCCGGCAAGACGACGTGCCTGCGCCTCATCGCCGGCTTCGAGCAGCCGACATCGGGCTCGATCTCGATCTTCGGCGAACGCGCGGAAGGCGTGCCCCCCTATCGCCGCAACGTCAACACCGTGTTCCAGGACTATGCGCTGTTCCCGCATCTGAACGTGCTCGACAACGTCGCCTACGGGCTGATGGTCAAGGGCGTCGGCAAGGCTCAGCGGCACAAGGCGGCGGAAGAGGCGCTGTCGCTGGTGCGGCTGCCCGGCTATGGCGCCCGCCGCCCCGGCCAGCTTTCCGGCGGCCAGCGCCAGCGCGTGGCACTCGCCCGTGCGCTGGTCAACCAGCCAAAGGTGCTGTTGCTCGACGAGCCGCTCGGCGCGCTCGACCTCAAATTGCGCGAGAACATGCAGGAGGAGCTGAAGTCGCTGCAGAAGGCGCTCGGCATCACCTTCGTCTTCGTCACCCACGACCAGGGCGAAGCGCTGTCGATGGCCGACCGCGTCGCCGTCTTCAACGATGGTAAGATCATGCAGGTCGGCACGCCCGAGGATATCTACCAGCGGCCGAAGACCCGCTTCGTTGCCGATTTCGTCGGCTCCTCCAACGTGCTGCCGCCGGATTTCGTGCAGCGCTATTCCGGTCAGCATCGCTGGGGCAGCCTGCGCCCTGAATCCATTCGCGTCGGCCGCGCGGCCAGCGGGGTCACAAGTGGCGAAGGTGTGTCCGCCCGCCTCGTCTCGACCAATTATCTCGGCGCCACGACAAAGCTGGCACTCGACGCCGACGGGCTGCGGCTGCACGCCATCGTGCCTGCCGGCACTGCCTTGCCGGCAGAAGGCGAGGCGGTCGTGCTAACCTTCAACCGCGAGCATCTGCATCTGATGGATGAGCCGGCATGAGCCTCGACGCCACCATGGTGCGTGCAACGGCGCCCGCCATCCTGCCCGGCAGCGGCGGTCTGCGCGGCGCGCTGTCGGACCTTTTCTGGCGCAAGCCGAAGGTGCTACTGTTGCTCATGCTGCTGCCGCCGGTGCTGTGGCTCGGCATCGTCTATATCGGCTCGCTGTTTGCGCTGCTGGCGCAGAGCTTTTTCTCGATCGACGAATTCTCCGGCCTCATCAACCGCGAGTTCACGCTCAAGACCTATGGCGATCTGTTCCAGGCCGCCAACCTAGACATCATCCTGCGCACGGTGACGATGGCGGCTCTGGTCACGTTGGCCTCGGCCATCATCGCTTTCCCCATCGCCTACTACGCGGCGCGTTATGCGCGCGGCCGCTGGAAGGCGCTGTTCTACCTCGGCATCATGCTGCCGCTGTGGTCGAGCTACCTGGTCAAGATCTACGCCTGGAAGCTGATCCTGGCCAAGGAGGGCATCCTCACATGGCTGCTCGCCAAGCTGCATCTGTTGTGGATGCTCGACGCATGGCTGTCGCTGCCGATCGTCGGCGGCAATTCGTTGTCGGTGTCGTTTACCGGCACCTTCATCGTCTTCGTCTATGTCTGGCTGCCGTTCATGATCCTGCCGGTGCAGGCGGCGCTCGAGCGCGTGCCTGGCAATTTGGTCGAGGCCTCGTCCGATCTCGGCGCTTCGCCCGGCCAGACCTTCCGCAACGTGCTGTTCCCGCTGGCGTTGCCGGGCATTGTCGCCGGTTCGATCTTCACCTTCTCGTTGACGCTTGGCGACTACATCATCCCGCAGATCATCGGCACCTCGCGGCTGTTCATCGGCCAGGCGGTCTATTCGCAGCAAGGCACCGCCGGCAACATCCCGCTCGCTGCCGCCTTCACCGTGGTCCCGATCGTCATCATGGGGTTCTACCTCTGGGGCGCCAAACGCATGGGGGCCTTCGATGCGCTCTGATGGTTCCCAGTCGGCTCCGCTCGGCCTGAAGATAACCGCCGCCTGCGGCCTGTTGTTCCTGCACCTGCCGATCCTCTTGATCTTCGTCTACGCCTTCACCACCGAGGAGAAGAGTTTTGTCTGGCCGCCGCCAGGCCTGACGACTCAATGGTTCGCTGTGACCTGGAACCGGCCGGATGTCTGGCAGGCGCTGTCGCTGTCGGTCAGGGTGGCTGCCATCTCGACGGCGATCGCGCTCGTCCTCGGCACGCTCTGTTCGGCGGCGGTGTCGCGGACAAAATTCTTCGGCCGCGAAACCATCTCGCTGCTGGTCATCCTGCCGATCGCGCTGCCCGGCATCATCACCGGCATCGCGCTGCGCTCGGCCTTTTCGCTTGCCGACATCCCGTTCTCGTTCTGGACGATCGTGCTTGGCCACGCCACCTTCTGCGTTGTCGTCGTCTACAACAACGCCGTCGCCCGTTTCCGCCGCACGTCAGGCTCGATGATCGAGGCATCGATGGATCTCGGCGCCGACGGTTTTCAGACTTTTCGCCATGTCGTGCTGCCCAACATTGCCACGGCGCTGCTTGCCGGCGGCATGCTGGCCTTCGCGCTGTCTTTCGACGAGGTCATCGTCACCACCTTCACCGCCGGCCAGCAGCAGACCCTGCCGATCTGGATGCTGGAAGAGCTGATCCGTCCGCGCCAGCGCCCGGTCACCAATGTCGTCGCCATGGTCGTCATGCTGGTGACGCTGGTGCCGATCCTTGCCGCCTATTACCTCACCCGCGACGGCGACCAGATCGCCGGAAGCGGGAAATGAAAAACAGCGAATAGGGGGTAGCGAACAGCGAATAGGGAAGATCGACGGTCACAACCTACTCGCTACCCGCTATTCGCTACTCGCTCCTGTTTAGGGAGAACCTATATGGACACCCAGATGCTGATCGGCTCGAAATTCGAGAGGGGCACCGAGACCGAGGAGCCGATCCTCAATCCAAAGACCGGGGCGACCATTCTCAATCTGCCTGAAGCCAGCCAGGCACAGATCGAGGCGGCGGTCACTGCCGCCCAACAAGCGTTCGTCACGTGGTCACGCACCACGCCGGCGCAGCGCTCGGGCTATTTGCTGAAGATCGCCGACCGCATCGAGGCCGCGGCACAAGAGTTCGCCACGCTCGAGGCGCTCAACTGCGGCAAGCCGATCAACGCCGTGCTCAATGACGAACTCCCGGCGATCGTCGACTGCTACCGCTTCTTCGCCGGCGCCGTCCGTTCGATGCCGGGCGTCGTCGCTGGCGAATACATTCCCGGCCACACTTCGATGGTCCGCCGCGACGCCATCGGCATCGTCGCTTCCATCGCGCCGTGGAACTACCCGCTGATGATGATGGCCTGGAAGCTGGCGCCGGCGATCGCCGGCGGCAACACCGTCGTCTTCAAGCCGTCCGAGCAGACACCGCTGACGGCGCTGAAGCTGGCAAAAATCCTTGCGGACATCCTGCCCGAAGGCGTGGTCAATGTCGTACTTGGCCGCGGCGACAGCGTCGGCAACACGCTGATCAACCATCCCAAGGTCAACATGATCTCGATCACCGGCGACGTCGCCACCGGCAAGAAGGTGCTGCAGGCAGCCGCTAAGTCGGTCAAGCGCACGCATCTCGAGCTCGGCGGCAAGGCGCCGGTCATCGTCTTCGATGACGCCGATCTTGGGGCCGTGGTCAACGGCCTGCGCGCCTTCGGCTATTACAATGCCGGTCAGGACTGCACCGCCGCCTGCCGCATCTACGCCGGCAAGAAGATCTACGACAAGCTCGTCGCCGATCTCTCCACGGCCGTTTCGACCATCAAGTACAATCGTCCCGACGACACAGAAAACGAGATCGGCCCGCTGATCTCCCGCCGCCAGCGCGACCGCGTGTCGAGCTTCGTCGAGCGGGCCTCGGAACTGAAGCACATCGAGATCACCACCGGCGGCAGGCCGGGCGAGGGTTCTGGCTTCTACTACCAGCCGACAGTCGTTGCCGGCGCGCTGCAGGAAGACGAGATCGTGCGCCGCGAAGTGTTCGGGCCGGTCGTCTCGGTTACTCGTTTTTCGGAGGTCGACGAGGCGGTGAACTGGGCCAATGACAGCGACTACGGCCTGGCGTCATCCGTATGGACCAAGGATATCTCGCGCGCCATGGCGACGGCCGCCCGCCTGCAATATGGCTGCACCTGGATCAATACCCACTTCATGCTCACGAATGAGATGCCGCATGGCGGGTTGAAGCAGTCTGGCTACGGCAAGGACATGTCGCTCTATGCGCTGGAGGACTACACCGCCGTGCGGCATGTGATGGTGGCGCATGGTTGAGAAGTGGTCCGCGTAGCGGACGAAAAGCCAATTGCTTGGCTTTTCGAGCTTCTAACGCCCTGAGCCTGCGAAGTGCCGGGCGTGGCTATTTTCCCTTCTCCCCGTTTTACGGGGAGAAGAGTCGCTACTCCACAATGCGATAAATATTCCACAGGCTGGTGCCCGACACGACATAGGGCTCGATCTCCTTGCCCCATTTGGCATGCGCGTCGATCTTGCCGATCTTGGCGAAGAACGCCTCCAACTGGGCCAGGCTTTCGACCTGGTGATGGGACTCGACCGTCGCCTCCCGCGCTCCGATAGAACCGGTCATGATCTGGAACTCCAGCTCGGCGAGGCCGACCTGCGAGCCGATCTCGCGTTCCCATTTCTTTAACAGGTCGAGAACGGTCTGCTTGTGTCCGAACTTGGCGTCGATCTGCCATCTGGCGCTGAACATCTTCTTCTCCTCCAGGTTTGCGGCCCAGGCCGCGGTTGATCAACCGGCTGTTGACCTACTCGTCCCAGGCCTGCACGACGGTCTGCGTTGCGATCCGCCCGTTCTTCAACTCCAGCATCGCCGCGCAGAACACCTTGGTCCCGTCCGGATAGGCGCAGGCCTGGGTGAAGGCGAGGCTGTCACCGTCGGCGATGGTGGAGTCGACTTTGTGGGTCATCGCGCGGCTGCAGATGTCGTCCCAGAATGTGGTGATCGCCGCGCGCCCGCGGATTTCACGCGGCTTGCTCGGCGGGTTGTTGCGGTCGATCACCCGCACCAGCGCGTCATCGGCATAGAAGCTCGACAGCATCTTGCCATCACGGGTTTCGATGGCCTTCTTGATCGATGCGCCATCCACTGTTTGGGTCTTGGTCAGCATGTCATCCTCCATTGGCCCGTCTTCCGACCGGGCGGTTGATGGTCGAAGTGCTGCCGGCGCTCGTCGCCGGGCAGGGATTGCCTCACTGCGACTTCGCCTTGACGGCCGCGAACACGTCGTCGGCCTGCTTCTTGAAGGTCGTCAGATCGACCTGGCTGCCGTTGAGCATCGTCGACCAGTGGCGCACGATGGCGGCCATTGCCACCGCCTCCTTGATCTCCTCGTCACTGGCGCCGTTGAGCTTGGCCGCCTCGGTGTGGAAATAGATGCAATACTGGCACGGGATCTGCGACGCGACGGCGAGGCCCAAAAGTTCCTTGGTCTTGCCGTCGAGCGCCGTCTTCGGGTTGAGCTGCACGCCCTTGATCTCGGCCCAGGCGCCGGCGACGGCAACATCCGGCAGCGTCCTGAACATGTCCGGCACCGAGCCGAGCGTTGCCTCGATGTCCTTGTAGGCGGCCGCCGCGGACGCGTCCTCGGCCTTTGCCGGAGTGATGGCGAACAACGCGCCCACGCTTGCAGCGATCACAAGCAATTTGAGTGTCCGGTTCGACGTCAGCATTTCCTCCTCCGTTCGCAGCACCTTTTCCGGCGACATCCGCCTGGCCTGCGTGGAGAGAACTGATACCGCTTACCCGTCTTGGCCGCTTCCCCCGAAAGCGCCATGGCTCTCATGGCCCGTGCGGGCCAGGGTGCCTGACTGAGAACGCCGCCGCCGCCGCCCGCGACGGCAGGTCCAGCTTGAGCAGTATGTTGGCGACATGGCGCTTAACCGTGTGTTCGCTCAGCCTCAATTCGGCGGCGATCGCGGCATTGCTCTTGCCGTCGGCGACGAGGCTTACCACCTCGCTTTCGCGCGCCGTCAGTGCGGCCGGCTCGGCAGCCTTGGGTTTGGGCCTGCAGGCGGGTTCCAGATGCTGTTCGGACGTCGCATGGACCAGCGCCAGCGGCTCCTCCAACTCGTCGACGCTGATGCGCCCGGCGTCGGTGAAATGCAGGCCCGACCCAGCCGCCAGGTCGGCGATGAGACGCGACGCGATAATGTCGCCGCGCCCGGCATGGGCGGCCAGTTGCATCGCCACCCGCACCGTCATCCCAACAGGCGGGCCGCGCACTTCGATCTCGCCCACATGCGCCCCTTGCGCGCTTGCCACGCCGATTTCCTGCGCCGCCTCGCGCAGCGATGCCGCGCAGCGTATGGCGCGTGCCGGGCCGTCGAAGCGCGAAATCATCAACTCGCCATGCAGGCCCGCCGAACGCCCGCCATGGCGCCCCACCAGCAGCCGCCAGGTTTCCTGGAAGCGTTGGCTGCGTTCGCTCCACATCCGGTCGCCAAGCCGCGCCGTGTCGTAGATGCGTGTCACCAGAAGCGCCGCCAGAACACGGTCCACTTCGCCCACGGCGCGCTCGCCGGTCAGGAATTCCTCGATCAGGTCGGCCACCCCATCGACATCGCCGGTCCAGATCGGATGGTCGCGTCCGGGAATCTCGACAAGCCGGGCACCGGCGATCTTCTGTGCAAGGAAGCGGCTGGCGTCGGGGTCGACCCGCGCATCGTTGCGGCGATGTATCACAAGCGTTGGCGCGCTGATCACGCTCAGTATATGGCGGATGTCGACGTCGGCGTTCATGCGCGCCAGCGCCGCCGCCGCCGTCGGGCTCGCCGACAATCGTTCGAAACGTGCCCACCACTGAGCGAAATGCGCGTCGTCGACCCGGCTCGGCGCGAAATGGGGCAGCGTGGCGCCGGTGCCCCAGGCTGTCTCCGCCATCGCGATGAAAGCCTTGAGGCGTTCGGGCGACATCACCCATTTGTGGAAATGCGCATAGCCGCCATAGAGCGCCAGAGCTCGCGTCCGCTCCGGATAGGTGGCGGCGAACAGCATCGCCATCGGCGCACCTTCGGAGGAGCCGAGCAGCGCCGCACGGCCGCTGCCGGCGGCGTCCATAACCGCGCGCACATCGTCCATTCGCGTTTCGAGACTGGGCAGGTTATGCGCGTCGACGCGGTCGGAAAGACCCGTGCCGCGCTTGTCAAACAGGATCAGCCGCGAGAATGCCGAGAGCCGCTTCAAGAGCCTGGTATAGCCCTCGTCTTCCCAGTGCAGGTCGAGGTTGGAAATGAAACCCGGCGCGAAGACGAGATCGAGCGATCCCTGCCCGACCACCTGATAGGCGATCCGCACATCGCCGCTACGGGCGTATCGCGTCTCGATCGGCCTCACGAGATTTCCACCCCGGCCTGACGATTTCTGGTCGTCGAACCATAGCAGAACGGCGCGGATTGCGGCAGTTTAAACTTTAGCGTTGGCAAATATAAGCCGGCGCGGCTTGGCGGCTATTCCTGCGAGGCGGCGACGTCGGCAGGGGAGGGCTCGAGGCCGAGTTTGAGGTCGGCCGCAGCCGGCGTGATCGGCCGCTTGATCTTGGCGGAGGCGGCCACCACCAACTCGTTGAAGTTCCCGCTGCCGTCGTCCAGCATCTCGAAGAACTGCCGCCGCATCCTCGGCTCCCAGAACTTGTTGATGTGCTCGGCGACGCCGGCAATGCCTTCCTCGCGCGACTTGGAATGGAAGAAATCGGCGATCTGGTTTGCCATGCGCACCAGCTTCTCGGCGGTGCTCATAATGTGTTCTTCGTCATGCGACATGCTTGGCAACTCCGTAAACCACCCGGTCGGAGTGGGTGAAAATATCAAAATCGTCGCCGCGAACCAGCGCCACCAGAGTCATGCCGGCCTCTTGCGCCGTGCGGATGGCAAGTGCGGTCGGCGCCGAGACGGCGATGATGAAGGCCGAGCCGATAGAAGCCGTCTTCTGCACCATTTCAACCGAAACCCTGGATGTCACCACGACAGCCCCGGATGCACCATCGATGCCGGCTTTGGCCAGCGCGCCGGCCAGCTTGTCGAGCGCATTGTGACGGCCGACATCTTCGCGCGCCATGACGATGCCCTTGTCAGGCACATAGAAACCGGCGGCGTGCACCGCTCCGGTCTCGGTGTGCAGCGGCTGCACTTTCGACAAAAGCTTGACCGAGGCGACGATGTCATCGGCGTCAAGTGTAAGTTTGGACGCACCGACCGCGTCGACCGAGCGCATCGCTTCCTCGATCGATTCGATGCCGCAGAGCCCGCAGCCGACCGGCCCCGCGAGCCTTCGCCGCCGCGCCTCGAAGCGCGTGTTGGCGGTGTCCTTCAGCCGGATCTGGATGTCAATGCCGGCGCCATGGTCCTCGACCTCGATTGCTTCGATCTCATCCTGTAACGAGATGATGCCTTCGGTCAGCGAGAAGCCGAGCGCGAAATCCTCGAAGTCGGCCGGGCTCGCCATCATCACGGCGTGGGTGGTGCCGGCAAAGGAGAACGCCACCGGCGTCTCTTCCGGCACCATCCGGTCGGTAGCGGTCGTGCCTACCGCGCGGCGCGCCAGCCGCGATACTTGGGTCGTGGCTTTGCGGCGCGCGCTCAAGACTACTCCGCCGCTTCCAGCTTCGCGATGCGACGGCTGTTGCGTGCCTGCTCGTCATAGTCGCGCTGCCATTCCGATGGCCCGTTGGAGGCGCCGACCTGCACCGCCGTCACCTTGTATTCCGGACAGTTGGTCGCCCAGTCGGAGAAGTCGGTGGTGATGACGTTGGCCTGCGTGTCCGGATGATGGAACGTCGTGTAGACCACACCGGGCGACACACGGTCGGTGATCAGCGCGCGCAGCGTCGTTTCGCCCGAGCGGCTGGTCAGCCGGACCCAGTCGCCGTCGCGCAAGCCGCGGTTCTCGGCATCGTGCGGATGGATCTCCAGCCGGTCCTCCGAGTGCCACATGCTGTTGTCGGTGCGCCTGGTCTGCGCGCCGACATTGTACTGGCTGAGGATGCGGCCGGTGGTGAGCAGCAGCGGGAAGCGTGGCCCCGTCCTCTCGTCCGTCGCCACATATTCGGTGCGGATGAACTTGCCCTTGCCACGCACGAACGCATCGATATGCATGATCGGGGTGCCGAGCGGCGCCTTCTCGTTACAGGGCCATTGCACGGATCCGACACGGTCGAGCAACTCGAAGGAGACGCCGGCGAAGCTCGGCGTCGTCATCGCGATCTCGTCCATGATCTGCGAGGGATGCTGATAGTTCCAGTCCAGCCCGATCGCGCGGGCAAGCTCCTGCGTCGCCTCCCAATCGGCGTAGCGCGCCTTCGGCTCAAGAACCTTGCGCACCATGTTGATGCGGCGCTCGGCGTTGGTGAAGGTGCCGTCCTTCTCCAGGAAAGTCGAGCCCGGCAGGAAGACATGCGCGTAGTTTGCGGTCTCGTTGAGGAACAGGTCGTGCACGACGACGCATTCCATCGCGGCAAGGCCGGCGGCGACATGCTTGGTGTCGGGATCGGACTGGAGAATGTCCTCGCCCTGGATGTAGATGCCCTTGAAGCTGCCGTCGACGGCGGCATCCAGCATGTTGGGGATGCGCAGGCCGGGTTCGTCGTCCAGCTTCACGCCCCACAAGGTCTCATAGATATCGCGCACGGCTTCGCCGGAGATATGGCGGTAGCCGGGCAGTTCGTGCGGGAAGGAGCCCATGTCGCAGGAGCCCTGCACGTTGTTCTGGCCGCGCAGCGGGTTCACGCCGACGCCGGGCCGGCCGATATTGCCGGTGGCCATGGCGAGATTGGCGATTGCCATCACAGTGGTCGAACCCTGGCTGTGTTCCGTCACGCCGAGGCCGTAATAGATCGCACCGTTGCCGCCGGTGGCGTAGAGGCGGGCGGCACCCCGGATCAACTCGGGATCGACGCCGGACAATTTGCCGACGGTTTCGGGGCTGTTTTCCGGCAAGGCGACGAACGATGCCCAATCCTGGAACTCCGTCCAGTCGCAGCGTTCGCGGATGAAGGCTTCGTCGAACAGGCCCTCGGTGACGATCACATGCGCCAGCGCCGTCAGCACGGCCACATTGGTGCCGGGCTTCAGCGGCAGGTGGTAATCCGCTTCGATATGGGCCGACTTGACCATCTCGGTGCGGCGCGGATCGAGCACGATCAGCTTGGCGCCCTGGCGCAGCCGCTTCTTCAGCCGCGAGGCGAACACCGGATGGGCGGAAGCCGGATTGGCGCCGATGATCACGGCGACGTCGGTGAAGTCGACGGAATCGAAATCCTGCGTGCCGGCCGAGGTGCCATAGGTCTGGCCGAGTCCGTAGCCCGTCGGCGAATGGCAGACGCGTGCGCAGGTATCGACATTGTTGTTGCGAAAACCCTGCCGCACCATCTTCTGGACGAGATAGGTTTCCTCATTGGTGCAGCGCGACGAGGTGATGCCGCCGATCGCGGTGCGTCCGTACTGGTACTGAATGCGGCGGAATTCCTTGGCGGTATGGGCGATCGCCTCTTCCCAGCTCACTTCGCGCCACGGATCAGTGACCTTTTCGCGGATCATCGGCGACAGGATGCGGTCCTTGTGGGTGGCGTAGCCATAGGCGAAACGGCCCTTGACGCAGGAATGGCCGTGGTTCGCCTTGCCCTCCTTGTAGGGCATCATGCGAATGACCTCGTCGTCCTTCACCTCCGCCTTGAACGAGCAGCCGACGCCGCAATAGGCGCAGGTGGTGACGGCCGAGCGCTCCGGCAGGCCCTTTGCAAGCACGGTCTTCTCACGCAGCGCATCGGTCGGACAGGCCTGCACGCAGGCGCCGCAGGACACGCATTCCGAATCGATGAACGCCTCGTGCATTCCCGCCGAAACCCGGGATTCGAAGCCTCGTCCCTCGATGGTCAGCGCAAACGTGCCTTGAACCTCTTCGCAGGCCCGCACGCAGCGCGAGCAGACGATGCATTGCGAAGCATCATAGGTGAAATAGGGGTTGGATTCGTCGCGGGCGATGTAGTCGACCGCCAGCGAGCCATGGCCGGGCGCAACGCCACCTTCCGGCTTGACGTGGTTGCGGCCTTCGATGCCGTAGCGGTTCTCGGTCAGGCCGATCGACTTCGCCACCGCATCGAACTCGCTAGCGCCGGTTCCGGCCTGTTCGTTCCAGCCGGTCGGATGGTCGGAGACGTAGAGCTCCATGACGCCCCGGCGAATGGCATCGAGCCGCTCGGTCTGCGTACGCACGATCATGCCTTCGCCGACGGGCGTCGTGCAGGAGGCCGGCGTGCCGCCGCGCCCTTCGATCTCGATAAGACAGACACGGCACGAGCCGAACGAATCCAGCATGTCGGTGGCGCAAAGCTTCGGAATTTCGACCCCGCCCTCCATCGCGGCACGCATGATCGAGGTGCCTTCCGGTACGGTGATGCTGCGCCCGTCGACGTTCAGCGTGACCTGCTTCTGCGCCTTCGATTGCGGGGTTCCGTAGTCGATCTCTTCGACGAGGGATGGGAAGTCGGCCTTGATGTTCATCTGCCAGCTCCTATTCGGCAGCCACGCGCACAGGCGCGGGCTTGAAGTCGTCGGGGAAATGGGTGATCGAACTCATCACAGGGTAGGGCGTGAAGCCACCCAGCGCACAGAGCGAGCCGAATTTCATAGTGTTGCAGAGGTCGGTGACCAGAGCGAGGTTCTTCTCGGGCTCGATGCCCGCGGCGAGTTTGTCGATGGTTTCGACTCCGCGCGTCGAGCCGATGCGGCAGGGCGTGCACTTGCCGCAACTTTCGATGGCGCAGAACTCCATGGCGAAGCGCGCCTGTTTCAACATGTCGGCAGTGTCGTCGAACACCACGATGCCGGCATGACCAATCAGCCCGTCCTTGGCTGCGAAGGCTTCATAATCGAATGGCGTGTCGAACAGCGTGCGCGGGAAATAGGCACCAAGCGGTCCGCCGACCTGCACTGCCTTCACCGGCCGACCGGTGGCCGTGCCGCCGCCGATCTCGTCAACGATCTCGCCCAGCGTCATGCCGAAAGCGGCTTCGAACAGCCCGGCATATTTGACATTGCCGGCGATCTGGATCGGAATCGTGCCGCGCGAGCGGCCCATGCCGAAATCCTTGTAGTAGGCCGCACCCTTGTCCATGATGACAGGCACGGATGCGAGCGAGATGACGTTGTTGATCACCGTCGGCTTGCCGAACAGCCCCTTATGCGCCGGCAGCGGCGGCTTTGCCCGCACCATGCCGCGCTTGCCCTCGAGCGAATCGAGCAGCGCCGTCTCCTCGCCGCAGACATAGGCGCCGGCGCCGACCCGGATCTCCATGTCGAAGGCGTAAGGTGAACCAAGCACGCTGGCGCCAAGAACGCCGGCCTTGCGGGCGACCTCGACGGCTTTGTTCATCACCGCCACCGCATGCGGATATTCCGAGCGGACATAGACGAAGCCCTTGGTCGCGCCCGTGGCTATACCGGCGATCGTCATGCCTTCGATCAGCACGAAGGGATCGCCCTCCATGATCATGCGGTCGGCAAAGGTGCCTGAATCGCCCTCATCGGCGTTGCAGACGATGTATTTGCGATCGCCCACGGTATCGAGCACCGTCTTCCACTTGATGCCGGTCGGGAAGCCTGCGCCACCACGCCCGCGGAGGCCGGATTCGGTCACCTGAGCGACGATGGCGGCAGGCGTCAGCGCCAGCGCGTTCGTCAGCCCGTTCAACCCGCCATGCTTCTTGTAGGATTCCAGCGACAGCGGATCGGTGACGCCGCAGCGCGCGAAGGTCAGCCGCGTCTGCTTGGCCAGGAAGGGGATCTTGTCCGGCGTGCCCAGCCAGCGCCTGTGATGGCCGCCGGTGAGGAAGCCGCTGTCGAACAGGCCTTTGACGTCGGATGGCTTGACCGGCCCATAGGCGACGCGGCCATTGGCTGTCGCAACTTCGACCATGGGTTCGAGAAAATAGGCGCCGCGCGAACCGTTGCGCACGATCTTGGCCTCGATGCCGCGCTCGGCGAGTTCACTTGCGATCGCCTTGGCGACCTTTTCCGCGCCAAGCGCCAGTGCACCGGAATCGCCGGGAATGTAGATACGCGGGATCATGAGCGCACCTCGGCAACGATCTCGTCGAGCTTCTCGTCATTGAGCCGCCCGATCACTTCGCCATCGAGCATGGCGGCGGGCGAACAGGCGCACAGGCCGAGACAATAGACCGGCTCCAGCGTCACCGACCCGTCGCGGGTCGTTTCATGAAAGCCGATGCCCAGCAGCTGCTTCAGCTTCGCGGCGATGGCGTCCGAACCCATGGACTGGCAGGATTCCGCCTGGCAGAGCTTCAGCACATGGCGGCCTGCCGGGTGGCTTCGGTAATCGTGATAGAAGCTGACGACGCCGTGCACCTCGGCCCTGGAAATGTTCAGCGCATCGGCGATGACCGGCAGCGCATCCTTGGGCACATGGCCGAACTCTTCCTGGATGCCGTGGAGGATCGGCAGCAACGGGCCTTCGAGGCCCTTCAGCTCCTGGATGATCGCGGCCGTGCGCGACGTAATCTCGGTACTTGCAGGCTGCATTGTCATGCAGCGCCCTCCCTATCGTAGCGACCCATCATATCGGCCAAAAGCATCAAGCTGTTTTGGAACAACGACATGCGCGTGCCGCTTTATCGCTAAGTGCTTAAGAAAACAGAGAAAACCTCTGGAATCAATAAAGCGGTTTCGTTGTACGATAGAAATTTCCTATCGTCCCGTTCGACTAACCCTGTCTAGCGGAACGGTTGGCATGAAAATCGTCCGCCAGCGCCATTGCCTCGTCCAGCAGCGCCGAGACCAAAGGTGTGTGCGGTTCGCGCGGGGTTGCCACCAGGCCGACCGTGTGGCTGGCATCTGGCTCGATGATCGGAATGGCCCGGATGGGCTCGGAAAAGCCGAATGTTTCCGCAAGGTTGAGCGGCATGATCGACGACCATTTGCCGGTGCGGATGTGCGAAAACAGCACGATCATCGAATTGGATTCCAGCGTCGGTCGCACCTGCACGCCGGCTTCGGCCAGATGCTGGTCGATGATGCGGCGGTTCTGCATGTCCGGCGTCAACAGGCACAGCGGCAGGCTTGAGAGCTCCGCCCATGTCACTTTGTCGCGGTCGGAATAGGGATTTCCCATCGCGGTGATCAGTTGGTAGCGCTCGTCATAGAGCGGCACGCTGGTCACCCGCCCCAGCGGCTCGTTGTCGAGATAGGTGATGCCGGCATCGATGTCGAAATTGCCGAGCAGCGACAGCACCTCGATCGAGGTCCGCGACAGCACCGAAAAGGTGACGCCGGGATGCTTTTCGCGAAACGGCGTCGTCAGCCGCGGCAGCATGGCGAGCGCCGTCGGGATGGCGGCGATGCGGATACGGCCCGAAAGGCCATGGCGCGCCGCGCGCATTTCCTCGCGCATGGTCCTGGTGTCGCCGACGATGCGGCGTGCCCACACCAGCACCTGTTTTCCCTCCGGCGTCAGCCCCTGGAAGCGTGAGCCGCGCAGGACCAGCATGACGCCAAGCTGGCCTTCCAACTGCTTGATGCCGGCCGAGAGCGTCGGTTGGGTGACGCCGCACACCTCCGCCGCCCGGCCGAAATGCTCTTCCCTGGCGAGCGCGATGAAGAATTCCAGCTTGTCGATCATGCGATCTTTCCGGTCGTTCGCTGCAAGGTCGGGGAAATTGTGCTCTACCGCAAGCACCACGCACAATTGCCCGGCATCCACACCTTTAAGCCGGCTACCTGTTTCCCGCGGCGCGATGCGGCGCTATGTGGATGAAACTGGGAGATCGACCATGCTGGGCTGGTTCCGCAAGCTGTTGCCGCGCGAAGATCGCTTCTTCGATCTGTTCGAACGACATTCCCGCACCGTGGTCGGCGGCGCCGAGGCATTGGAGCAGCTTCTCCAGGGCAGGGATATCGACCTCTGGTGCCAGAAAATCATCGATCTCGAAGATGAGGCCGACCACATCACCGCGGAAGTGCTGCTGGCGGTGCGGCGCTCCTTCATCACGCCTTTCGATCGCGGCGACATCAAGGACCTGATCCAGTCGATGGATGATGCCATCGATATGATGCACAAGACGGTCAAGACGGTGAAGCTGTTCGAGCGCAAGGAGTTCGATCCGCTGATGCAGGAAATGGGTGGCGTCATCGTCGCCGCCGCCAAGCTGGTGGCCGAGGCGGTCCCGCTGCTCAACAAGGTCGCGACGCATACTGTGCGCCTCAACGCCATCGCCGAAGAGGTGATGCGCGTCGAAAGCCGGGCCGACGACCTGCACGAGCAAGGGCTGAAGGATCTCTTCAGGAAGCACGGCAGCAGCGACCCGATGGCCTACATGATCGGCAGCGAGATCTATGGCCAGCTGGAAAAAGTGGTGGACCGCTTCGAGGACGTCGCCAACGAGATCAGCGGCATCGTCATTGAGAATGTCTAGGTGATGGAAGCAACCATTGCCTTTCCCGTGCTGGCCGGCCTCGTCGCCGTCGCACTGTTTTTCGATTTTCTCAACGGCCTGCATGATGCCGCCAATTCCATCGCCACCATCGTTTCCACCCGGGTGCTGCGGCCGCAATATGCGGTGCTATGGGCGGCCTTCTTCAATTTCATCGCCTTCATGTTCTTCGGCCTCCACGTTGCCGAGACCGTGGGCAAAGGTATCGTCGACGTCAGCATCGTTACCCCGGCGGTGATCTTTGCAGCGCTCGTCGGCGCCATCGTCTGGAACATCGTCACCTGGATCGCCGGCATCCCTTCGAGCAGCTCGCACGCGCTGATCGGCGGCCTGGTCGGGGCCGGTGTGGCAAAGGCAGGCGTGGGCGCCATCGTCTGGACAGGGCTCGGCAAGACGGTTGCGGCAATCGTCGTGTCGCCGGCGACCGGTTTTGTCCTGGCTCTTGTCCTGATCCTTGCCGTTTCCTGGCTCTTCGTGCGCCAGACGCCGTTTGCGGTCGACAGCACCTTTCGCGTCATGCAGTTCTTTTCCGCCTCGCTCTATTCCCTGGGGCACGGCGGTAATGACGCCCAGAAAACCATGGGCATCATCGCCGTGCTGCTCTATTCACAAGGCATGCTCGGCGAAAAATTCTACGTGCCGCTGTGGGTCGTGCTCACCTGTCAGACGGCACTGGCGCTCGGCACACTGTTCGGCGGCTGGCGCATCGTCCACACCATGGGCTCGAAGATCACCCGGCTGAACCCGATGCAGGGTTTTTGCGCCGAGACAGGTGGGGCGATCACGCTGTTTGCCGCGACCTGGCTCGGCGTTCCCGTATCGACCACGCACACCATCACCGGCGCCATCATCGGCGTCGGCGCCGCCCGCCGCGTCTCGGCCGTGCGCTGGGGCATTGCCGGCAACATCGTCATTGCCTGGATCGTCACCCTGCCGGCCACCGCTTTGATTTCGGCGCTCACCTACCTCGCGCTTGGCCTGGCAAGGTGAGGTGAAGAAATCTACCCGTCCACAAGGTTCAGGATGTTGCCGTCTGGATCCTTGAACCAGGCGACCTTCATTCCGTAACCGACGTGGATATCGCCCTCCAGCGTCAGGCCCGGCATCTGATAGTGCTCGAAGGTGACGCCTTTCGACTTCAGCGCCTTGACGATATCGCCGATCCCGTCGCCAACCATCCAGGTCACCGCTGTCGCCTTGTTGGTTCCGGCAAATTGCGAATGATAGACGTTGAGGGTGGTATCGCCGCTTTTGTACACGATCAGTTCGCCGCCCTCATCGTGCACCTGTTTCAGGCCAAGCGTTCCCTCATAGAAAGCCTTGGCCTTTGCCAGGTCGCTTACCGCCAGATTTGCCGTTGCGTTGCTGTTTGCGAGCATGATGGTCTCCTTTCCCGGTTGTCGGCCCCGTGCTGGTCACCGAAATAGGTCACCGCGATCGTTTGACGACTGTCGCTTGGCCTGATTGTTGGCCGCATCGGCGCTCGATTATCTGGAAGACGTTTGATGCTGATGAAATCCGACAGGCCCCATCGTTTTTCCGGGCACGCCAAGGCAGCCATTGCTCCACGGCTTGGTTCTGTCCGGAAACTGCATTATCTCAGGTGCAAGCTGCATCTCAGGCGCAAGCTGCGTAAGGAAAAACTGCCATGTCCGTCACCAAGGAAATCGTCACCGAGCGTCTGAAGACGGTCAACGGGCCGGATTTCACCGGCAACATCGTCGACCTCGGCATGGTTTCGGAGATTTTCATCGCCGACGGGAAGGTCTTCTTCTCGATTACCGTTCCCGCCGCCCGTGCGCAGGAAATGGAGCCGTTGCGCGCCGCCGCCGAGCGCGTCGTCAAGGCGATCCCCGGTGTCGCCGGCGCCGTCGTCGCGCTGACGGCGGAGAAGAAGGGCGGCGGCATGGAGGCGCCGGTTCCGTCGCGCCCCGCACCCAGGCCCGTTCCGCCGGCTGCGCCCGCTGCCGCCGCGCCGCGTGCGGCTCCGCACGCGCCGGCCTCGCACAGCTCGGGCAAGCGTGGCGTGCCCGGTATCGAGGCGATCATTGCCGTTGCATCCGGCAAGGGCGGCGTCGGCAAGTCGACCACCGCCGTCAACATCGCGCTGGGCCTCGCCGCCAACGGCTTGCGGGTCGGCGTGCTCGATGCCGACATTTACGGCCCTTCCATGCCCAGGCTGCTCAACATCCATGGCCGGCCGCAGACCGTCGACGGCAAAATCCTGAAACCGATGGAGAATTACGGCCTGAAGGTGATGTCGATGGGTTTCCTCGTCGACGAGGAAACCCCGATGATCTGGCGTGGCCCGATGGTGATGTCGGCGCTGACGCAGATGCTGCGCGAGGTCGAGTGGGGTCGGCTCGACGTGCTCGTCGTAGATATGCCGCCCGGCACCGGCGATGCGCAGCTGACCATGGCCCAGCAGGTGCCGCTGGCTGGCGCTGTCATCGTCTCGACGCCACAGGATCTGGCCCTGATCGACGCGCGAAAAGGCCTCAACATGTTCAAGAAGGTTGACGTCCCGTTGCTCGGCATCGTCGAGAACATGAGCTATTTCATCGCTCCGGACACCGGCAAGCGCTACGATATATTCGGTCATGGCGGCGCGCGCCGCGAGGCCGAGCGTCTCGGCGTCACCTTCCTCGGTGAGGTGCCGCTCGAGATGGGCATTCGCGAAAGCTCGGATGCCGGCACGCCGGTTGTCGTCTCGAAGCCCGACGGCGCCGAGGCGAAAATCTACCGCGACATCGCTTCGAAGGTCTGGGACCGGGTCAACGAAGAGCGTGGTGCTGCGGCAGCCGCCGTGCCGAGTATTGTGTTCGAGTGATGCCCGCTTGAGGGCTCAGCCGCCGACCTTTTCGCCGAACGACGAAAAAAACTGTCCAGCCAGTTTCTTCGAGGTCGATTCGATCAGCCGGCTGCCGAGCTGGGCGATCTTGCCGCCGACATCGGCCTTGGCCGCGTAGTTCAATATCGTGGCGTCGGGTCCATCTGCCGTCAGCGTCACGTCGGCACCACCCTTGGCGAAGCCTGCAATGCCGCCCTTGCCTTCGCCCTGGATGGTGTAGGAGTGCGGCGGCTTCAGGTTCTTCAGCGTCACTTCGCCGTTGAACGTCGCCTTGATCGGTCCGATCTTCACCACCACGGTTGCCGCCATCTCGGTCGGCGACTTCATCTCCAGGCTCTGGCAGCCGGGAATGGTCGCCTTCAAGACCTCGGGATCGTTCAGCGCTTCCCACACTTTTTGCAGCGGTGCGGCAATGCGCTCCTCGCCTTCGATCACCAAAGCCATGAAAACCTCCCGGACAAGACTGTCCGAACCCGTAACGCACGGCTTGGTGCGTGTCTATCGCACCAAAGTCCGGTTGCGACCGCACGCCCTCTTGCCTGCTCCCGCGCGTTGCCATATCGATTTGTCTTACAAATACGGAGACCATGATGGCAGGCGCCCCCACCCATAAGAAAAAATTTCGCTCGCAGGAGTGGTTCGACAATCCCGACAATCCGGGCATGACGGCGCTGTATCTCGAGCGATACCTGAATTACGGCCTGACGCGCGCCGAACTGATGTCCGGCAAGCCGCTGATCGGCATTGCCCAGACCGGCTCGGATCTGTCGCCTTGCAACCGCCACCATATCGAACTGGCCAAGCGCGTACGCGAAGGCATCGTCTCGATGGGCGGCATTCCTTTCGAATTTCCCTGCCATCCGATCCAGGAGACCGGCAAACGCCCGACCGCAGCGCTTGACCGCAACCTTGCCTATCTCAGCCTGGTCGAGGTGCTTTACGGCTATCCGCTCGATGGCGTGGTGCTGACCATCGGTTGCGACAAGACGACGCCGGCGCTGCTGATGGCAGCGGCCACCGTCAACATCCCGGCCATCGCACTGTCGGTCGGCCCGATGCTCAACGGCTGGCACAAGGGCAAGCGCACCGGCTCCGGCACCATCGTCTGGGAATCGCGCCAGCGCCTGTCGGCCGGCGAGATCGGCTATGACGAGTTTATGGACATCGTCGCGTCTTCGGCACCGTCTACCGGCTATTGCAACACTATGGGCACTGCCACCACCATGAACTCGCTGGCCGAGGCGCTTGGCATGCAGTTGCCGGGCTCGGCCGCCATTCCCGCGCCCTACCGCGAGCGCGGCCAGATTTCCTATGAGACGGGAAAGCGCATCGTCGAGATGGTGCATGAGGATTTGAAGCCGTCCGACATCATGACGAGAGAGGCTTTCGAGAACGCCATCGTCGTCAATTCGGCCATTGGCGGTTCGACCAACGCGCCGATCCATCTCAACGCCATCGCCCGCCACCTCGGAGTCAAGCTCGACAATGACGACTGGCAGACGGTCGGCCTCAATGTGCCGCTGCTGGTCAATTTGCAGCCGACCGGCGAATACCTCGGCGAGGACTACCATCATGCCGGCGGCGTGCCGACGGTCATTGCCGAACTGATGAAGGGCGGGCTGTTGCCGCATCCCGGCGCGCGCACCGTCAACGGCAAGTCGATCGGTGAGAATAGCGAGGGCGTCGCCAACGAAAACCCCGACGTCATCCGCTCTGTCGCCAAGCCGCTGAAGGCCAATGCCGGCTTCATCAATCTCAGGGGCAATCTGTTCGATTCGGCGATCATGAAGACCAGTGGCATCTCGCCGGAATTCCGCGAGCGTTATTTGTCCAACCCCAAGGATCCCGAGGCTTTCGAAGGCAACGCCATGGTTTTCGACGGGCCGGAGGATTACCACGCCCGCATCGACGACCCGGCACAAGGCATCGACGAACACACCATCCTGTTCATGCGTGGCGCTGGCCCGGTCGGCTATCCCGGCGGTGCCGAGGTCGTCAACATGCAACCGCCGGCCTACCTCATCAAGAAGGGCATCCACGCGCTTGCCTGCATCGGTGACGGCCGCCAGTCGGGCACGTCGGGTTCGCCGTCGATCCTAAACGCCTCGCCGGAAGCCGCCATCGGCGGCGGACTGGCGCTGCTCAAGACCGGCGACCGTGTCCGCATCGACCTGCGCAAGGGCACGGCCGATATCCTCGTCACCGACGACGAGATCACCCGGCGCCGTGCCGAGTTGCAGAACAGTGGCGGCTATCACTATCCCAAGCACCAGACGCCCTGGCAGGAGATCCAGCGCGGCATGGTCGCGCAGTTCTCCGAGGGAATGGTGCTGAAGCCGGCGGTGAAATACCAGGATGTCGCGCACACCAGCGGCGTCCCAAGGGACAATCACTGATTATTCCTGCCCGATAATCACTGATGCAGGATCGACGACAGGCTGCCTGACTCTTCAGGCAGCCTGTCGTCTTTTCGTTCCGCGCGCGTCTCGATAGCAGGTCGCGAACGGTCGTCATCCTTGACAAGCACGCCCAACAAATCCACCATCATGACAAGGGGTGCATCGCGACGACCCCGTGAGGCGTCAGCCCAACGTTCGCGTCCAAACTTCTCTTCCAAGGAGGTGGACGCCATGCCGTCAACAACCGCTATCACCGTACCGCAATTGTCCCGGCTCATCGGTCTGCCGGGTGCGCCTGTCATTATCGATGTTCGCGTCGATGACGATTTCGACGCCGATCCGCGCCTTTTGCCGGCCTCGTGCCGGCGCGACTTCAAAACCGTTTCGACCTGGGCGGCCGGGTTCGCCGGCAAGCCGGTGGCCGTCGTCTGCCAGAAGGGGCAAAAGCTCTCGCAAGGCGTCGTTGCATGGCTGCGCCACGAGGGGATCGCCGCAGAATCCCTTGAAGGGGGCTTTGAGGCCTGGCGCGATGCCGGGGGGCTTCTGGTCCGCACCGCCAAGATGCCGCCGCGCAATGAAAAGGGCGCCACCGTCTGGGTGACGCGATCGCGCCCGAAGGTCGACCGCATCGCTTGCCCATGGCTGATCCGGCGTTTCCTCGACCCCGACGCGGTGTTCCTGTTTGTCGAACCCGCTGAAGTATTGGCTGTTGCCGACCGCTTTCAGGCCGTGCCGTTCGACATCGACAATGTGTTCTGGAGCCATCGCGGCGAACGCTGCACCTTCGACACGATGATCGAGGAGTTCGGGTTGGAATTCGAGGCGCTCGATCGCCTTGCCGCAATCGTGCGCGCGGCCGACACCGCAAACCTCGACCTGGTGCCCCAGGCCGCCGGCTTTCTGGCTGCCTCGCTTGGCCTGTCGCGGATGTTCCGCGACGATCTGGAACAACTGGAAGCAGGCATGCTGCTCTATGATGCGTTCTTCCGCTGGTGTCGCGACGCCACGGAAGAAACGCACAACTGGCCCGCTGCAGGTAAGCCGTCATGACCATTCTTGTCCCGGACAATAAGGCGGTGGCCGTCGAGCCGCCGGCTGCGCCGACCTTCGCGGAAGCCACAAAGGTGTGGGCGAAAATCGGACTGCTCAGTTTCGGCGGGCCGGCCGGACAGATCGCCTTGATGCACAAGGAACTGGTCGAGGAACGCCGCTGGATCGGCGAGCAGCGTTTCCTGCATGCGCTGAACTACTGCATGCTGCTGCCTGGCCCGGAAGCCCAGCAACTCGCCATCTATGTCGGCTGGCTGCTGCACAGGACGATCGGCGGCCTTGTCGCCGGCATCCTGTTCGTCGTGCCGGGCGCGCTCGTCATGCTCGCCTTGAGCGGCCTTTACATGCTCTACGGCGACATACCGCTCGTCGCGGCGCTGTTTTTCGGGGTGAAGGCGGCGGTGCTTGCCATCGTCATCGAGGCGGTGATCCGGATCGGGAGGCGCGCCCTCAAGAACCGGGTCATGGTGTCGATCGCGGTCGCGGCGTTCATCGCCATCTATGCGTTGAATGTGCCGTTTCCGCTCATCGTCCTGTTCGCCGGCCTGACCGGATGGCTGGGGGATCGCATTGCTCCCGGCCTGTTTTCCGGCTCGGCCCATGGCAAGGACGATGTTGCCGACTTCAAGGGAGCGGTCGACCTGATGTTCGAGCGTGGCGAACTGGCCCATGTCAAACCGACCAAATGGCATGCGCCGCGCACCGTCGCCATCTGGCTGCCGATCTGGCTCGGGCCTGTTCTTGCGATCTGGTGGTTCACCGGCTCTGCAAGCGTCTGGACCGAGATAGGCCGGTTCTTCAGTCTCATGGCAGTCGTCACCTTCGGAGGCGCCTATGCGGTGCTTGCCTATGTCGCGCAGGCAGCCGTCCAGTCCTTCGGCTGGCTGGCGCCTGGCGAAATGGTTGATGGCCTTGGGCTTGCCGAAACGACGCCAGGGCCGCTCATCCTGGTGCTGCAGTTCGTCGGCTTCATCGCTGCGTTCCGCCATTCCGGCTCGCTGGACCCGTTGCTTGCCGGATCGCTGGGGGCGTTGCTCACCCTGTGGGTGACGTTCACGCCCTGCTTTTTCTGGATATTCCTGGGTGCGCCCTACATCGAGGCCTTGCGCGGCAACAAGGCACTGTCGGCCGCACTGGGCGCGATCACCGCCGCCGTTGTCGGGGTGATCATGAATCTGGCCCTATGGTTTGGCTTGCACGTCATCTTCCGTGAGGTGCACGCGACGGGTCTTGGCACAAATGTGCCGGTGCTTTCGTCGATCGACTGGCGCGCGGCCTTGCTTTCGGGTGCCGCCATGATCGCCATCCTGAAGCTGAAAGTCAGCATGCTGCCGACACTCGCGCTATCCGCCCTTGCGGGGATCTTGCTGGCGGCGGCTGGTTAGACAGCACCGCCCTTTGCAATCCGCTTGCCCACCACCTAAGCGGGCTGGAAATGGAAGGAAACATCATGGCCGGACGGCGCTCTTCCCTAGGCTTCCTCGGAATGTTCGGCCGTTCTGGCGACTTGAGGCAACTCGACGATGCATTGCGCGGCGCCGATCTGCATCCAGCCCTTGTGCCGGAGGGCGTGAAGCTTACCCTCGTCAATCTCATGAAGGATCGCTGGCCCGACGAGCCGCCACCGGGCACCTATGCGTCGGTGGCACAATTATGCAGCTATTGCATCGCGGGTCCCGAAACCTTCGAGCAAGCCAATGGCCATGAGCGGACGCTGGAAGCCGAGCGCCGCATCGAGGCGGCGCTTGGAACCGGCGACAGCCTCGACGCGCAGATCGTGCTGATGACGCTGCATGCCAAGCTCATCAACGCTGAAGTCGTCGACCGATACGGGCTCAGCGCGGAATGACGCGAAAGGCAAGATCTGCCTGATTCTCCAAAGGCAGCCGAGCTGTTCAGGCCCGGCTGATCTCCTCGAGATACCAGCCGATGTAGCGCAGTTCGTTGTATTCCATCGGCGCGATAGGTCCGGGCACGAAATAGTGCGAGCGCACGCCGCGCGCGGTGTGCTCGATGATCTTCTTGTCCTCTTCGGTGGTGATCTTCCACAGCCAGGTCAGCTTCTCCAGATCGTAGTCCTGGCCCTCGACCGCGTCGCCGCGCACCAGCCAGATCAGTTCCATCTCGCAGGTACCAGCCGTTTTCGGGATGAATCGGTAGATCATGCCGTGATCGGGATAGCAGACGAGAAATGTCGTGCCGCCGAGATGAATGGAGGTGACGCCACCGTCATAGTCGGTGAAGCGGCCCATCAGCGGGGCTACCGGAGAGCCGTCCTGGCTGCCGCTCGAAACGCCGTCATAGAGCGCGTAGCGGAAGGTGTGGATTGCTTCCTGACCGGCCGCCGAGTTCTGCCAGCGGTTGGCGCTGCCGATCTCGATGCCGAGCGCGCAGGTGCGCTGCTCCATCGCCGCATTGAGTTGCTCGATCATCTCGGCCGGTTTTTCCAGCGCATGCGTCTGCGAATATTCCGGATGCGCCGGCCCGCAATGGTAACATTCTACATAGTTCTCGACGGCGAGCTTCCAGTTGGCGTCGAGCGGATAGGACTGACGATACGCCACCTTGGCGTCGCCCCAGCCATATTGGCCGCAGCTCGTGCGCAGCGACTGTTCGATCGGATCGAAATCGAGCGGCATCTCGGCGAAGGAAATGAAGACCAGACCGGATGCGACGCGGACATGAAGCTTCTTCAGCCCGTGCGCCGTGCGGTCGAAATCCTTCGGCATCAGGCGGGCAGCCCGCAACGATCCGTCATTGGAATAGGTCCAGGCGTGGTAGGGGCACACGAACATCTTCGCGTTGCCCTTCTCCTTGGTGCATACCTCGGCGCCGCGGTGGCGGCAGACATTGAGCATGGCATGCACGGTGCCATCCATGCCGCGTGTCAGGATGACCGCCTCGTCGCCAAGTTTGAACAGCTCGAAATCGCCGGGGTTCGGGATAACGCTGGCATGGGCCAGGCAATGCCAGTGGCGGCGAAAGACACGTTCCATGTCGCGCTCGAAGATCGCCGGGTCATGATAGAAGGCACGCATCAGGCCGTGGCCTGGCCGATGAGATGCCACCAGCCGATCGATCGCGTCGCCGTCGGTGAGGGCTTGCTGGATAGGATGCACACTCATTTGTCGTTCTGCCCGATGGTTGATCCCGGAGCAATTCCAGGAAAAGTGTGAAGCGGTTTTCTGTTCGCAATTGCGTCAAACGAAGAGCGCAATTCCAGGAAAAATGTGAAGCGGTTTTCCGTCCTGAATTGGCTCCGTGTGGTGGCTGTATGACTGCACGGACTCGTCTCCGGTCAGCCGCCCATATGCGTGCGCGGCAGGTGGATCAGGCTGCCGAAACGGGCACGCAATCTGTCGTCGACCTGTTTTGGCACGTGGCGCGGAAATCGTTCGGCAAGAATGCGCTTCTTCTCGGTGATCGCACGCAGCAATATATCAGGCCGGCCTTTTTCGTTCCATTCCTTCGGCGAGGAACGATCGCCGAGGGCAGGATAGAAGTGCTCGGTCTGCATCAGCTTGAGCGTTTGTTCGTTGTCGAGATAGTGGCCCGGACCCTTGAGGCAGACCTCGGCGATGCTGTCGATCGACAGGGCCTCGTCAGTCACGTCGATGCCACGCGCGCAGCCCAGGCAATGACCGAGCATGTCGTTGTCGATGACCAGGCTCTCCAGGCAGAAGCCGAGCAGCGAGGCATGCATGCCGGCCGCCTCGTAGACGAGGTTGAGGCCGGAGAGACCGGCCATCACATTGGTGATACCCTTTTCGTAGCCGGACTGAATATCGGGCAGTTTCGAATCCGTCATGCCGGCGGCGGAGCCGCCGGGCAGATCGTAGAATTGCGCCATCTGGGCACAGGCCGCCGTTGCCACCGACTGCTCGGCCGACCCGCCCGCCATGGCGCCGGTGCGCAGGTCCGACATGAACGGCCATGCGCCGAAGATCGCCGGATGGCCGGGCTTGAGCGCGTTGACATAGACCAGGCCGGCCAGCACTTCGGCCACTGCTTGCACGACCGCGCCAGCCATCGCCGCGGGTGCCGTGGTGCCGGATTGGCCGGTCGACAGCAGCAGGATCGGGATGCCGCCTTCAACGCAGGCCTCAAGCACGCCGCAGGCATCCTCGGCGAACTTCATCGGCGGCACGACGAATGAGTTGGAGTTGGAAACGAATGGCCGGGCACGGAAATTCTCCTCGCCGCCGGCGATGGCGTACAGCATTTCAAGCGCAGGCTTCACGTTCTCACGCACGGTGAAGGATGTTCCGACGTGCTTCGATGTTCCCATCACGCAGGCATAAAGCGTGTTGAAATCCATCTCGAGCGGATCGGCGATGTCGCGCGCCACCATCGGCCGCTGGAAGAAATGGATGTTGTCCAGCCCGTCGACGATGCGGGCGGCATCATAAATATCCTGCAGCTTGGACTCGCGGTACTCGCGCTTCTCCAGATCCACCAGGTGCACGGCGATGCCTGCCGTGCCGTAGTGCACGCGCTTGCCCTGGACCACCATGTCGTGCCTGGAGTCCTGGCCATGAAGCGTGAAATGTCGTGCCGCCCGTTTGATGGTGTCCAGCACGAGCGCGCGTGGAAAGCGGACCCGGCCATCGTCGCCATGGACCGCCCCCACCTTGGTCAGCACCTTTATGCAGGAAGGAATGGCGTTGGCGAAACCCACTGTCTCCAGAAGCGTCAGCACGCCCTCGTGGATACGCTCGCGGTCATCCCCGCGCAGCGGCCCGTAGCCGCCGCCTTCGATGGCCTGGTGCTGTGGTCCGGTATCCTCCACCAGGGGAGATGATCGCATGGCATGTCCTGTTTCGCGAAGACCGGAGCGTTGTGGACGACGGTTCGCCGGCGTGTCCTGCTGTTCGACAGCCACTGACATGGAAGCACTCCACCTTCGTCGGCAGGAACTCGTGGCGGTTGGTCCACCATCGGCCTGCTTCTTCCCCTGACGCCGACTATGCCGCCGGCACTGGCCCATCCTATGGGCCAGCTGGCCCAGTTCCATGTGCCAGAACTAAAATGCCGGAGCCGTTGCGAGCGGCTCCGGCATGAGAGATCGGCGATGGATCAGGCGGCCGCCGGTCTGCGTCCGGCGGCCGTGGCCAGTTCGCGGATGCCTGGCTCGATGTGCTGCAGTGCGATCGACGAGATGCCCAGCCGCATGAAACGCGAAGGCTTTTCAGTGCGATCGAAGAAACGGTCGCCTGGCTCGATGATGACGCTGCGCGAGGCCGCGGCCTCGGCCAGCCCGCGCGAATCGGTACCGCGCGGCCCTTCGAGCCACAGCGACGTGCCGCCGGCCGAATCGGTCGAGCGCCATTCCGGCAGGAAAGCGGAAATCGCATGGACCAGACGCTTGCGTCGCTCGTCGAAGGCCGACGACAGCCGCCGCACCAGCGCCTCGTGGTGGCCGAGCGACAGGAACAGCGCGACGGCGCGCTGGTTGTTCGCCGGCGGATGACGCAGCATGAAGCGTCGCAGCGCCCTGAGTTCCGCGATCAGTCCGGCGGATGCCACGATGTAGCCGAGCCGCAGGCCGGGAGCCAGCGTCTTGGACATCGAGCCGACATAGACCACGCGGCCGGAGCGATCGAGGCTCTTCAGCGCTTGCTGCGGTGCCTCGTCGAGAAGCTGGCTGTCATAGCCGTCCTCGATGATGATCTGGTTGTAGCGGTTGGCTCGCGCCAGAAGATCCTGCCGCCGTTCCGCCGACAACGGCACCATGGTCGGGCAATGATGGCTTGGCGTGACGAAGACGAACCCGGAATCATTGGGAATAGAAGCGGTTACGATGCCGGACTGGTCGACCGGCACCGGCTGTATCTCCGCCCCCGCAAGGCGGAAGATCGAGCGGGCGTCGGGATAGCCGGGGTCCTCCATCGCCACCTTGGAGCCTTTGGACATCAGCAGCGTCGCCAGCATGTAGAGCGCGTTCTGGGCGCCCAGCGTGACGATGATCTCGTCTGGGTTGGCGAAGATGCCGCGCCGGGGCAAGAGCCGCGCCTGGATCTGCTCGATCAGCAGCGGATCGTCGCGATCGACCATGTCGGACGCCCAGTTGCGGATTTCCAGCACGGCAAGCGCCATGCGGTTGCACTCGCGCCACTCGGCGGTCGGGAACAGCGCCGGGTCGAACTGCCCGTAGACGAAAGGGTAGGAGGACTTGATCCAGTTCTCGTGCTTGGCTGGCGGCGGCATGTCGCTGGCGGCGATCTTGCGGCGTGCCCTCCAGTCGATCTCGTTGGCCTGGTCGGGCGCCTTCTGGTGCGGCTTGGCCGGTGTCGCCAGCACATCGGGATTGACGAAATGGCCACGCCGCTCGCGCGCCACCAGGAAGCCCTGGTCGACGAGCTGCTGGAACGCCAGCACGACGGTTCCGCGCGCCACGCCGAGTTTTTCGGCCAGGATCCGGCAGGAAGGAAGCGGCATCGAAGCAGCGATCTGGCGGTCGAGAATGGCGGCTACGATGGCTTGGCGGATCTGCGCCTGCAGGGTTTGGCCGGATTCAGCCGAAATCCGGAACAGGCCGGACCATATCGCCGTGTCGTTTCGCTGTGGCATGGGAGATTTCCTCGATGGCCAGCCTTTTTCGTTTGGCTGGACCAGCCGAACGTAACCGTGGCACAAGGGGTTGCGCCAATCAATTTTTCTGATCGTTGGGATTTATGCCAGTGATCCTTCACGCCATTTTGATGCTGCGCCGCGGCATAGCTGCGTGACTCCGTGCGTCATCGCTGCGCATTGAAACGGCTGGAGTTCGGCCCGATAGATTGTCGCGACGACACGCGCCGGAAACATCCGGTCCGTAATGATGGCTCTAGGTCTCGGAGTTTGGCAGTGGATCAATCGTCCTTTCAAAAACAGCTCGCCGCCTTGCGCGATCACCGCGCGGCAGCGCCCGCCAGCATGCGCCAGACCTTCGCCGCCGATCCCAAGCGGTTCGTAGAATTCTCCGCCACCGACGGTGATCTGCTGCTCGACTGGTCGAAATGCGCGGTCGACGCGACCACCATGGACCTGCTGGAAAAGCTCGCCCAGGCCGCCGATCTCGAAGGTCGCCGCGCCGCTATGTTCGCCGGCAAGAAGATCAACGTCACCGAGGACCGTGCCGTGCTGCACACGGCACTGCGCAACCTGACCGGCAAGGGCGTCACCGTCGATGGCCAGGACGTCAAGGCTGACGTCATCGCCGTGCTCGACGCCATGAGCGCCTTTGCCGATGCCGTGCGCTCGGGCAAGGCAGCCGGCGCCACCGGCAAGAAGATCACCGACATCGTCAACATCGGCATCGGCGGTTCCGATCTCGGGCCGGCCATGGCGACGCTGGCGCTGGCGCCCTATCATGACGGGCCGCGCGCGCATTACGTTTCCAACATCGACGGCGCCCATATCCACGACACGCTGAAGGGCCTCTCCGCCGAAACCACGCTTTTCATCATCGCTTCCAAGACCTTCACCACCGTCGAAACGATGACCAACGCCGAAACCGCCCGGAAATGGGTGCAGCAGGCACTGGGCAAGGAAGCGGTCGGCAAGCATTTCGCCGCCGTCTCGACCGCGCTCGACCTGGTGGCCAAGTTCGGCATCGCGTCCGATCGCGTGTTCGGCTTCTGGGATTGGGTCGGCGGCCGCTATTCGCTCTGGGGCGCCATCGGGCTGCCGGTGATGATCGCCGTCGGCCCGCGGAATTTTCGCGCATTCCTCGATGGCGCGCATGAGATGGACGAGCATTTCCGCACCGCGCCCGTGCAGGAGAACCTGCCGGCGCTGCTTGGACTGGTCGGCTGGTGGCATCGCGTCATCTGCGGCTACCCGGCGCGCGCCGTCATCCCTTACGATCAGCGCCTGTCCAGACTGCCGGCCTATCTGCAGCAGCTCGACATGGAATCGAACGGCAAGAGCGTCACCCTCGAAGGCACTCAGGTGACGACGCCGACTGGACCGCTGGTCTGGGGCGAACCCGGCACCAACGGCCAGCATGCATTCTTCCAGCTGCTGCACCAGGGCACCGATTTCATCCCGGTCGAGTTCCTTGCCGCCGCCGTCGGCCACGAGCCCGATCTCAAGCACCAGCATGATCTGCTGCTCGCCAACTGCCTGGCGCAGTCGGAAGCGCTGATGAAGGGCCGCACACTTGAGGAGGCCCGCGCCCAGATGCTGGCCAAGGGCATGAAGCCGGCCGATGTCGACAAGATAGCCCCGCACCGCGTCTTCTCCGGCAACCGGCCCTCGCTGACCATCCTCTACCGCAAACTCGACCCGCGCACCTTCGGCCGGCTGATCGCGCTCTACGAGCACCGCGTCTTCGTCGAGGGCACGCTGTTCAACATCAACTCCTTCGACCAGTGGGGCGTCGAACTCGGCAAGGAACTGGCCACAGGCCTTTTGCCTGTCGTGGAGGGCAAGGAAAGTGCCGCCAAGCGGGATGCATCGACCGCTGGCCTTGTGGGATTCATCCACCATTTGCGTGGATCGGAGTGAAAAGCTTGGCAGACATCAAGGGAATATTGTTCGACAAGGACGGCACGCTTGTCGACTTCAACGCCACCTGGCTCGGCGTTGCCGACTTCATGGCCATGGATGCGTCCGAAGGCGATCGCTGGAAAGCCGACAGGCTGCTGGCCGCTGCCGGCTTCGATTTCGCCAACAAGCGTTTCAAGCCGGACTCGATCTTTGCGTCCGGCACCAATCTCGACGTCGTCGAATTGTGGTTCCCGCGCCTGTCCAACGAGGACCAGATGCTTGCGGTTGCCCGCTTCAACGAGATCACCTCCGTACAAGGCTCGGCGATGGCCGTGGCGCTGCCGGGCATCGTCGACACGCTGACGGCACTGCACAGGAAATCCTACCGGCTTGGCGTCGCCACCAACGATTCGACCAGCGGCGCGGAAAAGACGCTGGTGACGCTCGGCGTCGCCCAATTGTTCGACGCGGCCTATGGTTACGACGCCGTCGCCAATCCGAAGCCCGCCCCCGACACGATCTTGGCCTTCAGCGATCTCACCGGCCTCAAGCCGGCGGAAATCGCCATGGTCGGAGACAACAGGCACGACCTCGAAATGGCACGAGCTGGCGGCTGCGGGCTGGCGGTCGGCGTGCTCTCCGGCACCGGCACCCGCGAATCGCTGGCAGGCATTGCCGACGTTGTCCTGGATTCGGTCGCCGACCTGCCGGACTTTCTTTCGGCGCGGGTCAAGGAGACGATCTGATTTCACCGGCCAATGCCAGCGCCTTTTCAGCCCTCGAAGCGAAAGACACTGCTCGGCTTCAGAGCGCCGTCTTTCGTCTGGCCGAAATCCGGTACCTCGTATTCGGCGAGCAGGTGCAGCCGTGACCGCGGCAGATAGGCACGGCCAGGGTCTCCGACCAGGACTTCGATGCCGGCATTCAGGCAGCGTTCGAGAAAAGGCGTGACGCGGTCGGCGACGTTCTGTCCGTAAAACACGTCGCCGACAAGCACGAGGTCGACCATGGGGGGCGAACTCCTGGTGATATCGTCTCCGATTACGGTGATGGCGACGCCTTGGCGGCCGCGTTGAGAGCGATCGCGGCAACGCCATTGCGGTCGATTTCGGCGGCGATGACGTCGCGCGCACCGGCCTTGGCGGCGGCGATGCCGACAAGGCCGGAGCCGGCACCAAGGTCGAGCACGCGGCGACCGGCTACTGTTTGCGGATGATCCAGTATGTGGCGTGCAAGCACCGCGCCGCCGGCCCACACATAAGCCCAGTAAGGCGGCTGCGGCTCAGGTCCATCGTTGTCCGCCTCGCACGTGTCGTCATCGTCGTCAGCGCTTTGGTGCGGATCTATGAGCCGTCTCAGGCCACTGGCCGGATGCGGAGTATAAAGCTGGATCTCAGGCACCGACGGCACCGGGGCGAGACGCATGTTCGTCCTGATGAATTCCGCCGGGTCAGGACGGCAAGGTGCATTTACGGCATCCGCGCCGCCGGCTGCAATCATTCGCGCAGCGCCCGCCGAAGGATCTTGCCGACCGGTGTCTTCGGCAGCTCGGTGCGGAATTCGATGTATCTGGGCCGCTTGTAGCCGGTCAGGTTCTCGCGGCAAAAGGCGGTGAGCGCCTCGGCGGTGAGTGCGGGATCCTTCTTGACCACGAACAGCTTCGGCACCTCGCCAGAATGCTCGTCCGGCACGCCGATCGCCGCCACTTCGAGCACGCCCGGATGCATCGCCACGACTTCCTCAAGCTCGTTGGGATAGACGTTGAAGCCCGAGACCAGGATCATGTCCTTCTTGCGGTCGACGATCTTGGTGTAGCCGCGTTCGTCCATGAAGCCCATGTCGCCGGATTTGAAGTAGCCGTCCTTGGTCATCACCTTGGCGGTCTCATCCGGACGGTTCCAGTAGCCCGCCATCACTTGCGGTCCCCGGATGCAGACCTCGCCGACCTCGCCGAGCGGCAGATTGTTGCCGTCGTCGTCGCGGATGGCGATCTCGGTCGAGGGCAGCGGCAAGCCGATGGTGCCGGTGAAGTCGCCGGCGGTGAACTTGTTGGCGGTGGCCACCGGCGAGGTTTCCGAGAGCCCGTAGCCTTCGGTGATCGAACAGCCGGTCAGCGCCTTCCAGCGCTCGGCGACGCCCTTCTGCACCGCCATGCCGCCGCCAAGCGTCAGCACCAGCGGTTTGAAGTCGAGCTTGCGGAAATCCTCGTTGTTGAGCAGCGCGTTGAACAGCGTGTTGAGGCCCGGAAAGATGTGCACCGGATATTTCTGCAGTTCCTTGACGAAGCCTGGAATGTCGCGCGGGTTGGGAATGAGCACATTGCGGGCGCCCTGCTGCATGCCCATCAGCGCGTTCACCGTCAGCGCAAAAATATGGTAGAGCGGCAGCGCGCAGATGAAGTTGGGGTGCGCGGGTTTCGGCTTGATCGTGTAGGCGTCCTCCATCCACTGCGCGTTCTGTGCGACATTGGAGAGCACGTTGCTGTGCAGCAGTGTGGCACCCTTCGAGACGCCCGTAGTGCCGCCCGTATATTGCAGGAAGGCGACATCGTCGGCTGCCACATTGGCCGGCTTGAAGCCCATGCCGGCGCCGGCCTTCATGGCGGCATTGAACTTGACATGGCCGGGCAGCGACCATGCCGGCACCATCTTCTTCACGCGTCGCACGACGAAATTGACGATGGTGCCCTTCAGTCCGCCGAGCATGTCGCCCATCGCGGCGACCACCACATGCTTGACCGCGGTCCTGGCGATCACCGCCTGCAAGGTGTTGGCGAAGTTCTCCAGGATGACGATGGCCTGCGCACCGGAATCCTTCAGCTGATGTTCGAGCTCGCGCGGCGTGTAGAGCGGATTGATGTTCACCACCACATAACCGGCGCGCAAGACGGCCATCATCGCCACCGGATATTGCAACACGTTCGGCATCATCAGCGCGACGCGTGCGCCTTTCTGCAGGCCCTTCGATTGAAGGTAGGCGCCGAAGGCCGCCGACAGCCGCTCGACATCGGTGTAGCTGATGGACTTGTCCATGCAGGTGAAGGCCGGCTGCACGGAAAACCGCTTGCAGGCGGCGACGAGGAAATCGCCGATCGAGCTGTAGGGCAGGGCGCCGATCTCGGCCTGCACGTTTTTCGGATAGCTCTTGAGCCACGGCTTGTCCGGCAAGCCGGCGGCCAGCGCCGTCAGCGCTTTCGGCAGTCGGTTGGCGGTGGCGTCGGCCGGCTTTGCCGCCGGTGGGGTCTTGACCGCCGCCGCGGCCTTCGACGCCGGCCTGGCGGCGGGCTTTGCCGCACCCGCTTTATTCCCCGACGCCGTCTTTCCGGCCGCAGCCTTGGCCGGGGCTTTCACCGCCGGCTTTGCCCTTACGGGCGGCGCGGCCGCCTTCGGCGTGGCGGCTTTGGCAACGGGTGCTTTCGGCTTGGCAGTACCGGCTGCTTTCGACGGCACCTTGGCTCCCGCTTTCGCCGGCGCCGTCGTCCTTGATGCTTTTGCCAACCGTTCCTCCCTGGACAAGGCTTGTTCATCCGGGCCGCGCTCGCCCCTGAATTGACAAGGGCGCCCTCCGCTGCGGCCGCTACACCCTATGTATTGCCTCCGTTGGTGACCGTGCAAGTCTTGCCCTTGCGGCAACACGGCGAAAGATTTGCCGTCGAAAGTCTTTGTCGTCGCCAGCCCTCCCAGGCGGTGTCCTGGCGCATCCCTCGGCCGCTCGGAAGCGCGCGGAACATTTATATCGTCAGCTTGCGATCAATAAAAAAATTCGGTTGTTAATAATCTCGTGAATGGAAGAAGCTGCTAATTTTTTCTGCAATTTGGCAAAATAGCGGATTTTTTTCCTGCTTCCCGCGGGGTAAGCAAACGGGGTGTTCCAAAGCCGGAAAAACGGTGCTTATATGCACGCTTCGCGAGCCTGATAGAGGGGCTTGGAAGAACATCAGGGAGTACTCAATGAATAAGAAGCTGACTTTTGCAGCCGCGTTGCTGGCTGCAAGCGTCCTGGGCGGCATGGCCAATGCGAAAACTCTGGTCTACTGCGCGGAAGCTTCGCCGGAAGGTTTCGATCCGGCGCCGTATACCGCAGGCCAGACGTTCGACGCGTCATCGCGCACCGTCTTCAACCGCCTTGTCGAATTCGATCACGGCAAGACGACGACCTCGCCGGGCCTGGCCGAGAGCTGGACGATCTCCGACGATGGCAAGGAATATGTCTTCAAGCTGCGCAAGGGCGTCAAGTTCGCCGCGACCGACTATTTCACCCCGACGCGCGACTTCAACGCCGACGACGTGGTGTTCTCGTTCGAACGTCAGGTCGACAAGAACGGCCCCTGGTTCCAGTACATTCCGGGCATTGCCTACCAGTATTACAATGACCAGTTCGGCGACAACATCACCAAGGTCGAGAAGGTCGATGACCTGACGGTGAAGTTCACCCTCAAGGAGCCGGCGATCACCTTCATTCCGACGCTGGGCATGGATTTCGCCTCGGTCGTCTCCAAGGAGTATGCCGACAAGCTGCAGGCCGACAAGACGCCTGAGCTGTTCAACCAGAAGCCGATCGGCACCGGCCCGTTCATCTTCGTCGACTACCAGACCGACGCCGCCATCCGCTACAAGGCCAACCCGGACTATTGGGGCGGCAAGCAGAAGATCGACGATCTGGTCTTCGCCATCACCACCGATCCGGCGGTGCGCGCGCAGAAGCTCAAGGCCGGCGAATGCAACATCATGTCGTACCCGGCACCGGCCGACATCGCCGGCCTGCAGGCCGATGCGAACCTGAAGGTCGAGGAGCAGGAAGGCCTCAATGTCGGCGCGCTGATGTACAACACCCAGCAGAAGCCGTTCGACGACGTGCGCGTCCGCAAGGCGCTCAACATGGCCATCAACAAGAAGGCGATCATCGACGCCGTCTTCCAGGGCGCCGGCCAGGTGGCGATCAATCCGATCCCGCCGACCATGTGGTCCTACAACAAGGAAGTGAAGGACGATCCTTACGATCCGGATGCAGCCAAGAAGCTGCTTGAAGAGGCCGGCGTCAAGGATCTCAAGATGAACGTCTGGGCCATGCCGGTGTCGCGCCCGTACATGCCGAATGCGCGCCGCACCGCCGAACTGATCCAGGCGGACTTCGCCAAGGTCGGCGTCACCGTCGAGATCGTCAGCTACGATTGGGGTGAATACCTCAAGCGCGCTTCCGCGGTCGATCACGATGGCGCCGTCATCGTCGGCTGGACCGGCGACAATGGCGATCCGGACAACTTCCTCGGCGTGCTCCTGAGCTGCGCTTCCGTCGGTTCGAACAACCGCGCGGAATGGTGCAACAAGGACTTCGATGCGCTCATCAACAAGGCCAAGACCGTTTCGGACCAGGCCGAGCGCACCAAGCTCTATGAACAGGCACAGGTCATCTTCAAGGAACAGGCGCCCTGGGCGACGCTCGCTCATTCCAAGGTGTTCATGCCGATGCAGAAGACCGTCACCGGCTTTGCGATGGATCCGCTCGGTATCCATCGCTTCGACGGCGTCGATATCGCCGAATAAGGTTGCGAAACGGGGGCGCCACCATGTGGTGACGCCCCCACTCGCCCGCCATGCTGCGTTATATCCTCGGCAAGCTCGCCCTCATCATCCCGACCTTCATCGGGATAACCATCCTCGCCTTTGGCTTCGTGCGCATCCTGCCCGGTGATCCGGTGCTGGTGCTTGCGGGCGAACGCGGCCTGTCGCCCGAACGCCACACGGCGCTCATGCACCAGTTCGGTTTCGACCTGCCGATCTGGCAACAATATCTAACCTATCTGACCAACATCCTGAGCGGTGATTTCGGCACCTCGTTTTCCACCAAGACACCGGTGCTCAAGGACTTCCTGGTGCGCTTTCCGGCAACGGTCGAGCTCGCCATCTTCGCCATGATCTTTGCCGTCATCCTGGGTGTGGCCGCCGGCATTTTCGCTGCCATCCGCCGCGGCTCCTGGTTCGATCAGCTGACCATGGGCACGGCACTCGCAGGCTATTCCATGCCGATCTTCTGGTGGGGTCTGCTGCTGATCATCGTGTTTTCCGGTACGCTGCACTGGACGCCGGTTTCCGGCCGCATCGACCTTCTCTATTTCTTCAAGCCGGTGACCGGCTTCATGACCATCGATTCCCTGATCTCGGGCCAGAAGGGCGCCTTCCGTTCGGCGCTGTCGCACCTGATCTTGCCGACCATCGTGCTCGGCACCATACCGCTCGCCGTCATCGCGCGACAGACGCGGTCGGCCATGCTCGAGGTGCTCGGCGAAGACTATGTGCGCACCGCTCGCGCCAAAGGCCTGGCGCCGCGCCGCGTCATCGGCCTGCATGCCTTCCGCAACGCGCTGATCCCGGTCGTCACCACCATCGGCCTGCAGGTCGGCACGCTGTTGACCGGCGCCATCCTGACCGAGAGCATCTTCTCCTGGCCCGGCATCGGCAAATGGATGATCGACGCCATTTCCAAGCGCGACTATTTCACCGTGCAGGGCGGGTTGCTTTTGATCGCGCTGATCGTCATGTCGGTGAACCTGATCGTCGACGTGCTCTACGCCGTCATCAATCCACGCATCCGGGCCAACTGACCATGAGCAATGAAGGCCCAGCCACCATCGAAGCCGCGACCGTCGTCAAGCCGCAGGACGCAAGGCTGCAGATGTTCGGCGAGTTCTGGCACTACTTCTCCGTCAACAAGGGCGCGGTGATCGGGCTCTTCGTTTTCGCGCTGCTGATCCTGATCGCCATCTTCGCGCCGCTGCTGGCGCCGCATTCGCCGGACGACCAGTTCCGCGATTTCTTCCTGACGCCGCCGGCCTGGCAGGAAGGCGGCAATGCGCAGTTCCTGCTCGGCACCGACGCCGTCGGCCGCGATATGCTGTCGCGGCTGATCTACGGCTCGCGCTTCTCGCTCGCCATCGGCTTCGTCGTCGTCACGTCAGCGCTGATTTCAGGCGTCATCCTCGGCCTGCTCGCCGGCTACTGCCGCGGCTGGGTCGACACGCTGATCATGCGCATCATGGACATCATCCTGGCCTTCCCGTCGCTGCTGCTGGCCCTGGTGCTGGTCGCGGTGCTTGGCCCCGGCCTCGTCAACGCCATGATCGCCATCGCCTTCGTGCTGCAGCCGCATTTCGCCCGGCTCACCCGCGCCGCCGTGATGGCGGAAAAGAACCGCGAATACGTCGTCTCGGCCAAGGTCGCCGGCGCCAGCCATCTCAGGCTGATGCTGGTCACCATCCTGCCCAATTGCATCGCACCGCTGATCGTGCAGGCGACGCTGTCCTTCTCCAACGCCATTCTCGAGGCCGCCGCCCTCGGCTTCCTCGGCATGGGCGCGCAGCCGCCGACGCCCGAATGGGGCACCATGCTGGCCGAAGCACGCGAGTTCATCCTGCGCGCCTGGTGGGTGGTGACCTTCCCCGGCCTCGCCATCCTGATCACCGTCTTCGCCATCAACCTGATCGGCGACGGCCTGCGCGACGCACTCGACCCCAAGCTGAAGAGGTCGTGAGCATGCCTCTGCTCGAGATCAAGAACCTCACCGTTTCCTTCGACACCGCAGCCGGACCGTTCATGGCGGTGCAAGGCATAGACCTGTCGATCGAGCCGCGCGAAGTGCTGGCGATCGTCGGCGAGTCCGGTTCCGGCAAGTCGGTGGCGATGCTGGCGGTGATGGGCCTGTTGCCCAACACGGCAACGGTCAAGGCCGACCGCATGGCCTTCGACGGCGTCGATCTGCTGAAGCTCAGCCCGTCCGAACGCCGCAAGATCGTAGGCAAGGACATCTCGATGATCTTCCAGGAGCCGGTCGCCAGCCTCAACCCGTGCTTCAACGTCGGCTTCCAGATCGAGGAGGTGCTGCGCTTCCACATGGGCATGGATCGCGCCCAGCGCCGGGCGCGGGCCATCGAATTGATGAAGCTGGTCGGCATCGCCGACCCGGAAGAGCGGCTGAGCTCGTTTCCGCACCAGATGTCGGGCGGCCAGTGCCAGCGCGTCATGATCGCCATCGCAATCGCCTGCAATCCGAAACTGCTGATCGCCGACGAGCCGACCACGGCGCTCGACGTCACCATCCAGAAACAGATACTCGATCTCTTGGTTTCGCTGCAGGCCAAGTACGGCATGGGGCTGATCATGATCACCCATAATATGGGCGTGGTGGCCGAGACCGCCGATCGTGTCATCGTCCAGTACAAGGGCCGCAAGATGGAAGAGGCCGACGTGCTGTCGCTGTTTGAATCGCCGAAGAGCAATTACACGCGCGCGCTGTTATCGGCGCTGCCGGAAAACGCCGTCGGCGACCGGCTGCCCACCGTGTCCGACATGATGTTCGAGCCGGCCCCTTCGGTCGCTGGAGCCGCCTCATGAGCACCACGGTTCTCGAAGGCAAGAACATCGTTCGCGACTACCACATTGGCGGCGGCCTGTTCACCGGGCCGCGCACGGTGCATGCGGTCAAGGGCGTCTCCTTCAAGGTGGATAAGGGCAAGACGCTGGCCATCGTCGGCGAAAGCGGCTGCGGCAAGTCCACGCTCGCCCGCATCATCACGCTGATCGATCCGGCGACAGCGGGTGACCTGTTCATCGACGGCAACAAGGTCGACATCGCCAGGAACGCATTGACGAAGGAGATGCGCCGCAAGGTCCAGATCGTCTTCCAGAACCCCTATGGATCGCTCAATCCGCGCCAGAAGATCGGCGACGTGCTGGGTGAGCCGCTTTTGATTAACACCGACAAGTCGGCCGCCGAGCGGCGCGACCTGGCGATGAAGATGCTGAAGAAGGTCGGCCTCGGCCACGAGCACTACAACCGCTATCCGCACATGTTCTCCGGCGGCCAGCGCCAGCGCATTGCCATCGCCCGCGCGCTGATGCTCAACCCGAGCCTGCTGGTGCTTGACGAGCCGGTGTCCGCACTCGATCTGTCGGTGCAGGCGCAGGTGCTCAACCTGCTCGCCGACCTGCAGGACGAGTTTCAGCTGACCTATGTCTTCATCAGCCACGATCTGTCCGTGGTGCGCTACATTGCCGACGATGTGATGGTGATGTATTTCGGCGAAGCCGTCGAATACGGCTCGCGCGGCGAGGTCTTCGCCGACCCCAAGCACAACTATACAAAAACGCTGTTTGCTGCCACGCCGCGCGCTGACGTCGCCTCGATCAAGGCGCGGCTGGCGAAGAAGAAGGCGGCGTAGGGGCAAAACCGACCCGGAATCGGCCGTTGGATGGACCGGCAAGCGCGCCAAGCAGCAGACGCACTTGGTCGAAGAGGTTAGCACCCGTGAGCGGTCGGGTCCCAAGCCAATTTCCGGCCGCCGCGCTCCACGTCATTGCAAGTCGTTCAAATTTGAGCTTCCGCATTCATGCTCTGTCGAGCGTATTTCTTAGAGTCGCTGAAACCTTCTGCGCCGTAAGTTTTGCCGTGCTGATCGCCGTCAGCGACGACGATGACGACGAAGTAGGAGAACGCAAATGGCTCGCAGTCACGTTGAACGTCTTGAAGAGTTCAGGGAAATCCTGGTCGCGACTCGACGCGAAGGAGTCCGTAACGTGCACCATACTCGCGACGCAATGCGGGCAAGTGGCTTTCAGATCGGGGACAGCGACGGCTCCAGCTACGGAGCCGAGCTGAAGGTGCTCCAGGAAGAAATCGAGGCAGTCGATCGCGCTATCGAAGACGAGAAGCGGGCCCTGGCCCTCGAAAGCGCGGCTCAATCCCGCCGACCGACCAAGCCGAGAATCGTGAAGGGAACATAGAGTCAGGTACGGCCCTTGGTGCCCGTCGCGTCGATCGCCTGTGGCATCGGGTACGGACCCGACGCCGGTTCAACCCAAATGCACCTCGCTCCAGACACCACTCACGAAAGCCTGGCGATGATGGCGCGCAGCGCCTCACCGAACTTGTGCACCTCCCCCACCGTGTTGTAATGCACCAGCGAGGCGCGGATGGCGCCGCTGTCCATCGAGAGGTTGAGGCGCTTCATCAGCCGTGGCGCGTACATGTGGCCGTCGCGGATGCCGATCTGCATCTCGGCCATTTCCTCGACGATCCGCTGCGGCGACAGTTTGCCGATGTTGAAGCAGAAGGTCGGCACGCGCTCGGTGATGCGCGCCTCGTCGGCAACGCCGTAGATGGTCGCGCCGCAGTCCTTGAGCACAGCCAGCATCTCGCGCGCCAGCACCAGCTCGTAGTCGCGGATGGCGCCCATGCCGGCAACGATGTTGTCGCGCCGCGAGCGGTTGTTGGACGGTGCCAGATTGCGGCCGATCAGTTCCAGATACTGCACGGCGGCATCCATGCCCGCGACGTTCTCGTAGATGAAGGTGCCGGCCTCGACCTTGTAGGGCGGCTCGTCGGGGATGAAATCCTCGCGGAAGGTCGGCAGCCGCTTCAACGTTTCGAAACGGCCCCACAGGAAGCCCATATGCGGCGAGAAATTCTTGTAGCCGGAGCAGACGAGATAGTCGCAATCCCAGGCCTGCACGTCGATCAGCCCATGCGGCCCGTAGTGCACGCAGTCGAGGAACACTTCGGCGCCTGCCGCGTGCGCGATCTTGGCCACCGCAGCGACATCGACGATCGAGCCGATCGAATGCGCCGTCACTGTGCAGGCGACGAGACGGGTGCGATCGGAAACCAGTGGGCGCAGATCGTCGACATGCAGATTGCCGTCCTCGCGCATCCGCCACCATTTGAATTTCGCACCGGCCGATTCCAGCGCCAGCCATGTCGCGATGTTGGCGTCGTGGTCCATGTCGGTGATGACGATCTCGTCACGCTCCTCGTCTGGATTCTTGGCCAGCATCTGGCCGATGCCGAGGCTGACCAGGCGGATGAACGAAGTGGCATTCATGCCGAAGCAGATTTCCGCCGAGCTATAGGCGTTGATGAGCAGCGCGACGCTTGTCCGTGCATCGGCAACCGACTGGTCGACAGTGACGCTGCGGCCATAGCGGCCGCCACGCTGCACATTGTGCGAAACCAGATGGTTGGTCACCGCGTCGAGCACACTCTGCGGGATCTGCGCGCCGGCGGCATTGTCCAAAAAGATGAAGTCGCCGGCCCGCTGCAAAGCTGGAAACATGGCGCGGATGGTTTCGACGGGGAACGCGGTGGCATTCGCATTGTCGGTCTGGTGCTTGTTCACGGGGTAGGCTCCTGCAAAGGACTTGGGCGGGATCAGGTGGCGGAGGTCAGCGCTTCTTTTCGGTCTTGAAGCGCTCTTCAAGCAGACTGACGAGGCGGACCATCGGCCAGAGGAAGATCAGATAGACAAGTGCTGCGCCGATCAGCGGCGAGGGGTTGGCGTAGAGCGACTGCGCGTTGGTCGCTTCCTTCAAGAGTTCCGGCAGCGCCACGGTAGAGGCGAGCGACGTGTCCTTGAACATCGAGACGCAGTTGCTGGTCATCGGCGGGATGACGACGCGGATCGCCTGCGGCAGCACCACCTTGCGCAAGGTCAGCAGGAACGGCAGGCCAAGCGCCTGCGACGCCTCGAACTGGCCGCGCGGAATGCTTTCGATGCCGGATCGGAACACCTCGGCTGAGTAAGCCGACATGATGAAGGCGAAGGCAGTCACCGCCGACGCCCAGGACGACAGCCGTATGCCGAGGAACGGCAGCGCATAGTAGATCAGGATCAGCACGACCAGCACCGGCAGGGCGCGGAAGATGTCGGTGTAGCCGACCGCGAGCCAACGCAGCGGCTTCGGCGCATAGAGCCGCACCAGGCTGATCGCCAGGCCGATCGGGATGCCGATGCCGATGCTCAAAATGCCGAGCAGCAGCGTGTTCAGGAAGCCGCGCAGCAGCGCCGGCAGGCTGGACATGATGACGTCGGGATTGAAGAAGGTATCCAGCAGCGACATGGGAGCGTTCCCGAACCCGAGAGCAAGGATGCTCAGGTTAAAACCAATATGCCTCGCCGATGGCGAGACGGTCTGCGCGGAAGCCGGCGCTGGCGCGTGAAATGAATCGTGCCGGCCTGGAAAGCCGGCACGATGTCAGCGCAGCTTTCAGCTCAGGCCTTCGGCAGCGGCATTTCCTTCATGGTCGAAGAGTCGGCAGGCGCATCGCTGCCGAACCACTTCTTGTGGATCGCGGCCAGCGTGCCGTCCTTCTTCATCGCGCCCAGCGCATCGTTCAGCTTGCCGAGCAGCGGGTGATCCTTGGTCATCATCAGGCCGTATTGTTCGCCGGTCTTGATGCGCTCCTTGACGACCAGGTCCTTCATCTTGGTGAAGGAATATTCCATGCCCGGAATGTCGCTGACGGCAGCATCGACGCGGCCGGCGCTGAGATCGAGCAGCAGGTTCTGCTGCGTGTCATAGCCCTTCACGTCGCTGAAGCCGTCGGCTTCCTGATGCGCCTTGACCCAGGTCTCCCCGGTCGAGCCGGACAGCACGCCGACGATCTTGCCCTTGAGATCGGCTTCGGCCTTGATCGGACTGTCGGTCTTGGTGGCGATGCCCATGTCGGAATCATAATAGGGCTGGGTGAACGACTGCGACTTCAGCCGCTCCGGCGTGATGGTGATCGACGAGATCGCGACGTCGATGCGCTTCGAAGTGGTGGCGGCAAACAGCGCCTGGAAGCCGACATCGGCGATGTCGGTGGTCATGCCGATGCGCTTGGCGGCTTCGTTGACGATGTCGACTTCAAAGCCCTCGAAGGTGCCGCTCTCATTCTTGAATTCGAAGGGCGGATTGGTCGGGTAGGCGCCGACATTCAGCACATCCGCGGCATAGGCGGTGGCGGGGCCGGCGGCAATGCCGATGGCGGCGGCGAGAAGAAGCAGTTTGCGGCGCGTGAAGCTCATTTGTGTTCCCTCTGTTGTTGATCGGGCGGGTTGCTCCCGCACGGTTTTTTGCCGCCCCGCTTCAGGCAGGGCGTCAATTCATGGCAGCGACCATGCGGTCGAGCGCGGTCGCGATCTGGTTACGTTCACGGCACACGCACATCCGCAGGAAGGCCGTTGCCGAACTTCCGAACAGATGGCCGGGCGCCAGCCCGACGCGCGCCGTCTCCAATATCCTGGCGCAGGCGTCACGTGCATCGCTCTCGCCGTCCATGGCAAAGAAGGCATACATGCCGCCGCGCGGTTTGGCAGGCAGGATGATGCCCGGAATCTGCGCCAGCCGGTCATAGGCAAGGTCGAGGCCGGTCCGGATCCGCTGCCGGATCTCCTCGACCAGCGGCTCGCCTTGGCGGATCGCCGCTACAGCGCCAGCCTGGATCGGAGCGGCCGTGCCGCTGTTGACATATTGCGTCATGGCGCCGAGCTGGTCGGCAACGCCTGACGGATGCGTCAGCCAGCCGATGCGCCAGCCGGTCATCGCCCAGGCCTTGGAGAAACTGTTGACCGACAGCACCCGGTCGCCGTCCTCGGCAATCTGCAGGATCGAGGGCGCTACATCGCCCTCGAAATAGAGCCGGCCATAGACCTCGTCGGAGATGATCCAGATGCCAGCGCGCCGGCTGAAATCGAGCAGCGCCTGCATTTCCTCGCGCGATGCGGTCCAACCGGTCGGGTTGGACGGCGTCGACAGGAAGATCGCCCGCGTGCGTGCGTCGCAAGTCGCAAACAGCCGGTCGAGGTCGAGATGCCAGTCACCCCTGAAATCGAGCGAAAACGGCCGCGGCTCACCGCCGATCAAATGGATGGCGTTGTGGATGTTGGGCCATTGCGGCGCGACATAGACGACGTTGCTGCCGGTATCGACCAGCAGTTCCAGCGCCAGGTACAGCGCCTGCATGCCGCCAGGCGTGACGGTGGTGCGTGCGATCGGGATCGGCCGGCCGTGCACGCGCGTCTGATACTCCGACAGCGCTTCATTCAGCGGTCCATGGCCGCGCATGTTGGGAACGTAGAAAGTCAGCCCTTCATCGAAGGCCGTCTTGGCGGCGTCGCGGATGAAAGCCGGCGTCACCATGTCGCCTTCGCCGTACCAGAGTGCGATCACATCGCCCAGTTCACGCGCCCGCACGGCAAGGTTGGCGATGTTTTCGGTGTGCAGATCGCGAATCTGGGCGCGCACGCCATCGAAGGCATAACGCGCGCTGGACGATGACTGGGGCAGTACGAACGACAAGGACTGAAACCCCTCCCACCCGGAGTACAACGATGGACTGGCAGGGAAGTCCGTCCCGTACGGCAGTCGCCATCGATCCTGGAATGCTTATCCAAAGCGCGGCACTTTTCAAGGCGAAAGTTTTAAGCTTAAAAAGTTTGGCCGGTCTGTTGCCTTGCCGATACGCCCTTTTCGCCTTGCGGCGCCCATCTCATGCCAGCTCGTTGCGTGCGGCGGCACAGTTGGCCGCAGCGCCGGCGCCGAGAAACATCGTGTCGCTGGCCAGGATGAAGAAGCTGGCGCCGATGGCTGCCCATTGCCCGACAGTCTGCGGGCTGGCGCAAAATATGCCGGCTGCCTTGTTATGTGCGATCGTCGCACCGATGATCGTGCGGATCACCGCATTGAGCCTGTCGGCGCCGTTCGGCCCGATTGCGTCGATCGACACCGAAAGATCGCCGGGACCGACGAAGATCACATCGACGCCGTCGACGGCCGCGATTGCCTCGATGTTGGCCAGCCCTTCCGATGTCTCGACCTGGATCGCGACGACGATCCTGTCATTGGCGCCGGCAAGATATTCGGGAATGCGATAGCCGTAGCCGGCGGCCCGACCGGGTCCGACGCCGCGCTCGCCCTTGGGTGGATAACGTGAGGCTTTCACCGCCGCTTCGGCCTGGGCGGCGGTCGATATGCGGGGCACCAGCACGCCTTGCGCGCCACTGTCCAAGGCCGCCTGGATGGCTTCCGGCGCGTGACCGGGAACGCGCACCATGGCCGGCACGCGGTGCAAATCGGCCGCGCGTATCATGCTCTCGATCATGTCGCGCGAGATCTGCGCATGCTCCCAATCGACGCAGAGGAAATCGAGGCCGGACTGCGCCATCACTTCGACCGCGACGGGATGGGGAATGGCGGCAAAGGAACCGACGAGGTTCGTCTTGCCGATGCATTTCTGGCGGAACTCGCTCATGCTGATCCCCTTTTTCGTCCGGGCAGAATCCATATCCGCAAACCATCGCCGGGCGAAGCTATTTCATGCTTGAAATATTTTTGCGGAGCCGTAGCGTGCGATCTTCGTCGAGAGGTCGCGACATGAACAAACAACATCCCTTGTACGGCCCAAACAGGCTGAAGCTTGGTGTCTTTTCGACCAATGCCGATGGTGGCCTTGCCATATCAGACGTTCCGGAACGCTGGACGGCGAGCTGGCAGGACAATCTGACGGCAGCGCAGATCGCCGACCGTGCCGGGCTGGAGTTCATGCTGCCGATCGCGCGCTGGCGCGGTTTTGGCGGCCGCAACAAGGTACGCGAATGGTCGTTCGAGACCTTCACCTGGGCGGCGGCTCTTGCCATGGCCACCGAGCAGATCGGCCTGTTCATGACCGTGCATGTGCCGCTGGTGCATCCGCTCTATGCCGCCAAGGCGCTGGCGACGGTCGACCATATCAGCCAGGGCCGCGCCGGCCTGAACATCGTCTGCGGCTGGAACCCGAAGGAATTCGGCATGTTCGGCACGCCTTTGGTCGAGAAGGGCTACGACCAGGCGGCCGAATGGATCGAGATCCTCGAAAAGCTTTATGCCTCGGCCGAGCCGCTTGACTATGAGGGCACCTATTACCGCCTCAAGGAGGCCGTCAGCCGGCCGGCCAGCCTGCAGGTTCCGCGCCCGGTGACCATGAACGCTGCTTTCGGCGGGCCGGGGCGCGATTTTGCCGCCGCCCGATGCGATTATCTGTTCACGACCTTTTCCGAGATGAGCGATGCCGGCAGGCACGTCGCCGACATCAGCGAGCGGGCCGACAAGGCAGGCCGCAATGTCGGCGTCTACACCGTGGCGCATGTCGTCTGCCGCCCGACAATGGAGGAAGCACAGGCGTACTACACGCGCTACGCCGTTGATATGGCCGACCACGACGCGGTCGATGCGCATATGGCGGGCAAGAAGGAATTCTCGCAATCGCACGACCCGCATGCCTATGACCGCTACCGGCAACGCTTCGCCGGCGGCGCCGGGACCTACCCGCTGATTGGAACGCCGGAAACGATCGCCGCCGACATGGCCGCCATTGCCGGGCATGGCTATCAGGGCATTGCGCTGTCCTTCGTCAATTATACGCAGGAGTTGCCCTATTTCTGCGATCACGTGCTTCCGATTTTGAGGCAGGCGGGACTGCGTGAATAATCTATTCCTGAGATAGAGAATTGATTATTCCGGGATGACGGCCGTGGCTTGGATTTCGATCTTGGCGCGGTCTTCGACCAGCGCCACCACCTGCATGGCGGCCATCGCCGGAAAATGCCGGCCGATCACCTCGCGATAGGCTTTACCGAGCCCCTTGAGATTGGCGAGATACTCGGCCTTGTCGGTGAAATACCAGGTCATCGAGGTGATGTGCTGCGGCCCCGCGCCGGCCTCGGCCAGCACCGCCACGACGTTCTCCAGCGTCTGCCGTACCTGGCCGACAAATTCGTCGGTTTCGAACTGGCACTGCCCATTCCAGCCGACCTGTCCGCCGACGAAGACGAGCCGCCCGCGCGCCGCGACGCCATTGGCGTAGCCGACAGGTTTTGCCCAGCCCTCCGGTTGCAGAATCGTGTGCATTCAAAACCTCCCGGTATTCCAAAAACCAATTTTCAAAATCGAATGCCTATCAAATCTCTGCCGTCAGGCCGCGCCCATCACTTGCCGCGCGATCACCACTTTCTGCACGTCGGAGGCGCCCTCGTAGATGCGCAGCGCGCGGATCTCGCGATACAGGCTTTCGACGATATGGCCTTTGCGGACACCGTCGCCGCCATGCAGTTGCACGGCCTTGTCGATCACCTCTTGCGCCTTGTCGGTGGCAAACAGCTTGGCCATCGCCGCTTCGCGGGTGACGCGGGGGGCACCCATGTCCTTGGTCCAGGCGGCGCGGTAGACCAGCAGGGCGGCCGCGTCGACGTCCAGCGCCATGTCGGCGATATGGCCCTGCACCATCTGCAACTCGCCCATCGGCGCGCCGAACAGTTTGCGCTCGGCCACCCGTTTGATGCTTTCGTCCAGCGCGCGGCGGGCAAAGCCGAGCGCTGCCGCTCCGACCGTCGAGCGGAACACGTCGAGCACCGACATGGCGATGCGGAAGCCGTCGCCGGGTCTGCCGATCAGCGCCGAGGTCGGCAGGCGGACCGCATCGAACGACAGCCGCGCTAGCGGATGCGGTGCGATCACTTCCAGGCGTTCGGTGATGCCGAGCCCCTTGGCGTCGCCAGGCACAAGAAAGGCGGAGAGCCCCTTGGCGCCCGGCGCCTCGCCGGTGCGAGCAAAGACGACATAGAGATCGGCGATGCCGCCATTGGAAATCCACGTCTTCTCGCCGGACAGGACATAGCTGTCGCCGTCGCGGGTCGCCGTCATTTCGGTGTTGGCGACATCCGAGCCAGAGCGCGGTTCCGATAAAGCGAAGGCGGAAATCGCCTTGCCGGCACGCGTCTTTGCCAGCCATTGCTGCTGTTGCGGCGTGCCGAACAGGCTGAGCGCACCGGTGCCCAGCCCTTGCATGGCGAAGGCGAAATCGGCCAGCCCGTCATGGCGGGCGAGCGTCTCGCGCGTGATGCACAAAGTGCGCACGTCGAGTGGCCCCGGATTGTCGGTGTCGAGCGCGGTCGGCTTCAGCCAGCCATCCCGGCCGAGCTTGCCCACCAGCTCGCGGCACGCGGCATCGACATCATGGTGGGAGACGGGCAGGTTTTTCGCGCACCATGCCTCCAGCTGCTCGGCGAGGTGACGATGATGGTCTTCGAAGAACGGCCAGTTGAGGAAACTCTTGTCAGCCATGGAGGTAACATTCCGAGTGTTGGTGCCAGGCACCCCCCTCTGTCCTGCTGGACATCTCCCCCGCAAGGGGGGAGATCGGCAGCCTTGCCGACGGCTTCGACCTGGCAACGTTGGAGATTGGCGAAAGCGATGCGTTCAGCTGATCTCCCCCCTTGCGGGGGAGATGGCCGGCAGGCCAGAGGGGGGTGCCTGGGTGCAAACCGCTCATCCTCAATCCCCCTCGAACACCGGCTTTTCCTTGGCCACGAACGCCTTGTAGGCGCGCTCGAAATCGCGGGTCTGCATGCAGATCGCTTGCGCCTGCGCTTCCGCCTCGATCGCCTGGTCGAGACCCATAGACCATTCCTGGTTGAGCTGTGTCTTGGTGATGCCGTGCGCAAAGGTCGGACCGGAGACGATGCGCGCCGCCATGTCGAGCGCGTCGGCCTCAAGCGCTGCGGCATCGACCAACCTGTTGTAGAACCCCCAGCGCTCGCCTTCATCAGCCGTCATCGTTCGGCCGGTGTAGAGCAGTTCGGCGGCGCGGCCCTGGCCGATGATGCGCGGCAGGATCGCGCAGGCGCCCATGTCGCAGCCGGCGAGGCCGACGCGGGTGAACAGGAATGCGGTCTTCGCTTCCGGCGTGGCGATGCGGATGTCGGAGCTCATGGCGATGATGGCGCCGGCACCGACCGCGACGCCGTCGACCGCCGCAATGATTGGCCTGCCGCAATTCAGCATCGCCTTGACGAAATCGCCGGTCATGCGGGTGAAGGCGAGAAGCTGCTTCATGTCCATCTTGACCAGCGGGCCGATGATGTCATGGACATCGCCGCCGGAGCAGAAATTGCCGCCATTGGAGAGGAACACCACGGCGTCGACATCGTCGGCATAGACGAGGTCGCGGAACGTGTCGCGAAGCTCGGCATAGCTGTCGAAGGTCAGCGGGTTCTTGCGCTCCGGCCGGTCGAGCCGGACCTTGGCGATCCTGCCCTCGACCTCCCAGAGGAAATGCTTCGGCTTGCGTCCGGCCATTGCGGTCATTCGCGTCCCTCCCAGTTGCTGCGGAACGAGGTCAGCATGCCGGTCAGCCGGCGCGCGTCGTCCTCGCTGACCTTGCCCAGCAATTCACCGATCCAGCCTTCATGCGCCGCGGCGATGGTGGCGAAAGCCTGCGTACCTTCCTCGGTCAGCCGCACCATCGAGGTGCGGCGATCGCCATTGCGCCGCGCGCGGGCGACAAGTCCTTCCGAAACCAGCCGGTCGACGATCCCCGTGACATTGCCGTTGGACACCAGCAGAAAGCGCGACAGGTCGCTCATCAGCATGCCTTCCGGCGCGCGATAGAGGGCGGCCATCACGTCGAAGCGCGGCAGCGTCGTGTTGAATTCCTTCTTCAGCCGCTCGCGCAGCTCGGCCTCGATCGTGCGCGAGGCACGCAGCAGCCTGATCCACAGCCGCAAGCGGTCCTTGCCGGGTCCCGACGGCGCGGGCAGGGGGCCGGCTACCATGTTTCGCCTCCTGAGATGGAAATCGCCTGTCCGGTGATCGACTGGGCGGCATCGCCGCACAGCCACAGCACGGCGGCGGCAACCTCATCTGGCTGGATGAAGCGGCCTTGCGGGTTGGTCGAGGCAAGGCTCGATCGCGCCTGCTCGACCGAGCGGCCGGTCTTCTCGATGATGCGCTGGATAGAGTCTTCCAGCATCTCGGTTTCGACAAAGCCCGGGCACACGGCGTTGACGGTTACGCCCGATTTCGCCGTTTCGGCGGCAAGCGCCCGCATCAGGCCGACGACGCCATGCTTGGCCGCGACGTAAGGCACCACATAGGCGTAGCCTTTCAGCCCGGCGGTCGAGGCGATGAAAACAATTCGTCCTGTTTTCCGCGCCGCCATTCCGGCCAGCGCCGGCTTCACCGTCAGGAAGGCGCCGGTCAGATTGACGTCGAGCGTGCGCTGCCAGTCGGCTAGGGTAGTTTTGTGCGCCGGCGCGCTGCCGGCCATGCCGGCATTGGCGACGACGATGTCGAACGGTCCGCGCGCGGCTTGCGCCCTCTCATAGAGCGACGCCATCGCCGCCTCATCGGTGACATCGGCCGCGATGCCGAAGATGCGGTCGTTCTCGCCGGCCACCTGGGCAAGCTCTGCTTCCCGGCGGCCGCAGATGGTGACGTCGATGCCGGCAGCAGCCAGCGCCAGCGCGATGGCACGTCCGACACCGGAGCCACCACCGGTGACCAGCGCATGCTTGCCGGGGATCGTCGAGGCCGCCGTCATACTTTCAGCCCCGCTGCGGCGTCGCGCTCGGCCAGCCGGTAGAGCTGGTCGCGTCCGGGCAGATAGGGATCCGGCCACTTCACGCCACGGTCGCCCAGCGTCACCGCCGCATGCAGCGTCCAATAGGGATCGGCGAGATGCGGCCGCGCCAATGCCACAAGATCGGCGCGGCCGGCCATCAGGATCGAATTGACATGGTCCGGCTCGTAGATGTTGCCGACCGCCATCGTCGCCATGCCGACCTCGTTGCGGATACGGTCGGAAAACGGCGTCTGGAACATGCGGCCATAGACCGGCTTGGCCAGTGCCGAGGTCTGGCCGGCCGAGACGTCGCAGATGTCGACGCCGGCCTCATGCAGCAGCCGCGCGATCTCGACCGCGTCGGCCGGTGTGACACCCTCGATGCCGACCCAGTCATTGGCCGAAATGCGCATCGAGATCGGCTTCTCCGCCGGCCAGGCGGCGCGCACCGCGCGGAAGATTTCGAGGGGATAGCGCATGCGGTTATCCAGCGAACCGCCATATTCATCTGTGCGCCGGTTGGTGACCGGCGTGATGAAGGACGACAGTAGATAGCCATGCGCGGCGTGGATCTCGAGCATGTCGAAGCCGCAGCGATCGGCCATCTCGGCAGAGGCTACGAATTCGTCGCGCACGCGGTCCATGTCGGCGCGGTCCATCGCCTTCGGCACCTGATTCTGCGGCGACCACGCCACGGCCGAGGCTGCCATCACCGGCCAGTTGCCTGAGACCAACGGCACGTCGGTGCCTTCCCAGCCGAGCCGGGTCGAGCCCTTGGCGCCGGAATGGCCGATCTGGGCGCAGATCTTGGCTTCGGTTTCGGTGTGGACGAAGTCGACCAGCCGCTTCCATGCCACCTCATGCTCGGGCGCATAGAATCCCGGACAACCGGGCGTGATTCGCCCTTCCGGGCTGACGCACGTCATCTCGATATAGATGAGGCCGGCGCCGCCCTTGGCGCGCTCGGCATAGTGGGTGAAATGCCAGTCGGTCGGGCAACCGTCGACGGCCTTGTACTGCGCCATCGGCGACACGACGACGCGGTTCTGCAGCCTCATGTCACGCAGCTTGAACGGCGCGAACATCGGCGCGCGGCGCAGGCTGTTGCCGCCGGCGCCGGCCTGGCGCTGGAACCATTCCTCGGCGCTTTCAAGCCATTCGGCATCGCGCAGCCGCAAATTCTCGTGGCTGATGCGCTGCGAGCGGGTCAAAAGCGAATAGTTGAACTGCACCGGATCGAGGCCAAGATAGCGCTCGACCTCCTCGAACCATTCGAGCGAATTGCGCGCCGCCGATTGCAGCTTCAGCACCTCGGTGCGGCGGGCATCCTCATATCTACGAAACGCCGCGTCGAGGTCCGGCTCGGACTCGACATATTCGGCCAGCGCCACCGCGCTTTCCAGCGCCAGCTTGGTGCCGGAGCCGATCGAGAAATGCGCCGACGCCGCCGCATCGCCCATCAGGGCGAGGTTCTTGTAGGACCAGCGCTCGCACAGCACGCGCGGGAAATTGATCCAGGCCGACCCCCGGATGTGGTTGGCATTGGTCATCAACGCGTGGCCGCCGAGATGCTTGGCAAAGATCCGCTCGCAGACGGCGATCGATTCCTGCTGCGACATAGCGGCGAAGCCGAAGGCAGCCCAGGTCTGTTCGCTGCATTCGACGATGAAGGTCGCCGTGTCGCTGTCGAACTGGTAGGCGTGCGCCCACACCCAGCCATGCTCGGTCTTCTCGAAGATGAAAGTGAAAGCGTCGTCGAATTTCTGTTGCGTGCCGAGCCAGACGAACTTGCATTTGCGGGTGTCGATGTCTGGCTTGAAGATCTCGACGAAGCTGTTGCGCGCCCTGGAGTTCAGGCCGTCGGCAGCGACCACAAGATCATGCGTCTCCATGTAAGGTTTGGGATCGGCGATGTCGGTCTCGAATATCAGCTTGACGCCGAGTTCGCGCGCCCGGCGCTGCAGCAGGACCAGAAGCCGCTTGCGGCCGATGCCGCAGAAACCGTGCCCTGACGAGACCGTGCGCACGCCATCATGGATGACGGCGATGTCGTCCCAGTAGGCAAAGTGCTTCTTGATCCAGACGGCGCTGACCGGGTCGTTCTTCGACAGATTGTCGAGCGTCTCGGCCGACAGCACGACGCCCCAGCCGAACGTGTCGTCGGCGCGGTTGCGCTCGAACACCGTCACATCGTGCGTGGCGTCCCTGAGCTTCATCGAAATGGCAAAGTAGAGGCCGGCTGGTCCGCCGCCGAGAACCGCAACCTTCATCTGTGCGATCTCCTCTTCGCTTGCTGGAGTTCAGTATCGCGCCGGTGACAAGATATTTCAAGCTTAAAGTTTTATGTCAGAACGATTGTCCTGACATGGCGAAAGCGCGCCTGCGTGTCGTCGCGCAAGCGCGCTGCCGGATCACTTGTCCGGGTTCTTCGGGCTCCACAGCACCGTCTCGGCGCCCTTCTCATAGGCCATGCCATCGGGATAGCTGATCGCTTCCAGTTGCAGTCCCCAAGGCGCCTGGAAGTAGAGAATGGTCTGGCCGGCGGCAGGCCCTTCCTTGACCGGCAGCGGTCCCAAGCGTGTCTTGACGCCCTTGGCGTCGAGATAGGCTTTGGCAGCAGTGACATCGTCGACATAGAGGGCAATGTGGAAGCCGCCAATGTCGCTGTTCTTCGGCGTCAGGTCCTTCTGGTCCGGTGCTGTGTATTTGAACAGCTCGATGTTCGATCCATAACCGCAGCGGACCATGGTGACCTCTTCGATCACCGCCTTCGGATCGACGCCGAGCAGATCCTGCATGAAGGTACCCTTGTCGTCGGCGAACGGACCGAACGACATCGCCTTCTTGCAGCCGACCACTTCGGTGAAGAAGTCGACCGCCTGCTTCATATCGGGAACGGTGATGCCTGTGTGGTCGTGCCCGCGCATGCCCGGGATCGAGCTGGCGGTGGCCATGCCGGCGCTGCCGAGCATCGCGGCGGCGAGCGTTGCAATTGCGATTGTGGTCTTCATGTCAGTCCTCTCCATTGGCGGGACTTGGGGTCTTTGCGGTCGCACGTCCGAGGCCCGCTTTCCGGCGTGCGTGTACATTCATGTCGGCGCGCTGGCGGCGGCTGGTATGTCCAGCCAGCCGGCATCGATCTCAGGCAACGGAATGGCTGCGATGAGATCGCGCGTGTAGCTTTGCCGCGGGTTTTCGAACAAGGCGTCGGTGGCGCTCGCTTCGACGATCACGCCTTCGCGCATGACGATCACCTGCCGGCACAGCCGCCGAATGACAGACAGATCGTGGCTGATGAAAGCGACGGTCAGGCCCATCTCCGCCGCGAGCTTCTCCAGCAGGGTCAGGATCTGCGCCTGCGTCGAAACGTCGAGACCGGAGACGATCTCGTCGGCCAGCACGAATTTCGGCGACAGCGCCAGTGCGCGCGCAATGCCGACGCGCTGGCGCTGGCCGCCCGACAGTTCGTGGCGGTAGCGGCTGGCAAAGCTCTGCGGCAGGCCGACACGTTGCAGCGCCTCGGCGACGCGTGCCTTCAGATTGTCGCCAAGGCCGTTCTGCTTCAGCGGCGCCGCGATGATGCTGGCGATGGTGCGGCGCGGGTTGAGCGACGACATCGGATCTTGAAAAATCATCTGAAGATTGCGGCGCAGCGGCCTGAGCTCCGCTTCCGGCAAATGGGTGATGTCGCGACCGTCGAAAGTGATGCTGCCGGCGCTGGGCTCCAAGAGGCGCACCAGCGCGCGGCCGAGCGTCGATTTGCCGGACCCGGATTCGCCGACGATGCCGGTCACCGAGCCCCTGGGAAGGTCGAAATCCAGGCCTTTCAGGATTTCGGCCAATGGCGCGCGGCCGATCAGCGGTTTGCGCGTCATGTCGGGCAACGCGACCTTCAGCCCACGCACGGAAAACAGCGGCTCAGCCATGCGGCCGCCTCCATGCCTGGTCGGCGGCTGCGATCTCGGCGGCAAGTCCGGCCAGCACCGCATCGTCCACCGGCTTCAACGAAGCGAAGGGGTCGGTGTAGCGTGGCGTCGCCGCCATCAATGCCCGCGTGTAGGGATGCTGCGGGGCGGCGAAGAGGGCAGCCGTGTCAGCCTCCTCCACCACCTTGCCGGCATAGAGTACCGACACCTTCTGGCTGATCTTGGCGACGACGCCGAGATCATGGGTGACGAACAGGATCGCCGTGCCATGCTCGCGCTGTAATTGTGCGATCAGCCGCAGGATCTGCTTCTGCACGGTGACGTCGAGCGCCGTGGTCGGCTCGTCGGCGACGATCAGCCTTGGCTCCGCGGCGAAGGCGGCAGCGATCAGCACGCGCTGGCGCATGCCGCCGGAAAGTTCGTGCGGATAGCTTTTCAGCACGCGGTCGGGGTCGCGGATCTGCACCTCGTCGAGCAACTGGCGAATGCGGGTATCGGCCTTCTCGCCACTCCAGCCGAGGATGCGCACCAGCCGGTCAGTCATCTGCGAGCCGATGCGCCGCGATGGGTTGAGCGCGGTCAGCGGGTCCTGCGGGATCAGTGCCGTGCGCGCGCCGATCAGCGTGCGCCGTGCCTTGGGCTGCAATTTGCCGAGGTCTTCGCCCTCAAGCAGCATGTCGCCTTCGACAATGCGCACGCTCGACGGCAGCACACCGAGCACCGCCTTGCCGATCATCGTCTTGCCGGCGCCGCTTTCGCCGACCAGCGCGCGGACCTCGCCGGGCTGAACGGAGAGCGACACCGAGCGCAGCACACGCTGGCCATTGGGCAGCACGGCGCTCAGATCCCTGATATCGAGACAGGCGCTCATCGCAGCACCGGATCGAAACGCGTCTTCAGCGCCTCGCCGAATTGGCTGAAAGACAGCACGGTGAGGATCAACGTGACCAGCGGGAACACCAGCACCCACCACGCCTGGTGGATCGACAGCCGGCCCTCGGCGATGATGCCTCCCCAGGTCGGATCGTCGGTCGAGATCGACAGATTGACGAATGACAGGATCGCCTCGACGATGATTGCGATGCCCATTTCCAGCGACAGCAGAGCGACGATCGACGGCACCACATTGGGCAGCACTTCGCGCAGCATGACGCCGATGCGGCCATAACCGGCGATGCGGGCATTCTCGACATAGTCCATGCGCGACTGGCCCATGGTCTCGGCACGGATCACCCGGCAAAAGCGCGTCCAGTCGATGATAGCGATGGCGAGGATGACGGAACTGAGGCCGGTGCCGAGCACCGCAACCAACAGGATCGCGAACAGCACCGGTGGGAACGCCATCCAGACATCGACGATGCGCGAGGTGATGCGGTCGGCCCAGCCGCCGAAATAGCCCGATATCAGGCCCAGCGTCGAGCCGACCAGGCACGCCGCGATGGCCGCGGCAAACGCGACGATGAAGGCGATGCGGCCGCCGAAGATCAGTCGGGACAGAAGATCCCGGCCGAGGCTGTCGGTGCCGAGCCAGTAGCCGGGCTCGGCACCATCAATCCAGAATGGCGGCAGCCGCTCCAGCATCAGATCCTGCGCCAGCGGGTCCTGCGGCGCGACCAGCGGGGCGAAGATTGCCGCCAGAAGCGCCAGCAGCAGCCAGCCGCCGGCCAGCCACAGGCGCGGCGACACACCTCGTCTTCGAACACGACCCTCATCCATGGCGCAGCCTCGGATTGAGCAGGGCATACATCATGTCGACGGCGAGGTTGATCAGCACGAACAGCAGCGCGAAGACCAGAACGATACCCTGGATCAGCGGCAGGTCGCGGTTGATGACGGCATCGATCGCCATATTGCCGAGGCCTTCATACGAAAACAGCCGCTCGACGATGACCGTGCCGCCGATGAGGAAAGTGAACTGCACGCCGACAAGCGTCAGCGTCGGCAAAGCGGCATTCTTCAGCGCCTCGCGCAGGATGACCTGCGTTTCCGAAAACCCCTTCACCCGTGCCAGCACGACATAGTCGAGGTCGAGCACTTCCTTCAGCGACTGCTTCAGCAGCTGCGAGATGATTGCCGCCAGCGGCAGCGCCAGCGCCACGGCCGGCATCAGCATGTGCTTCAGGAGATCCCAGGTAAGGTCGAGGCGCAGCCGAAGCAGGCTCTCGAACAGGTAGAACTGGGAGACGAAAGGCAGGTCGAGCTGCGGCGACACCCGGCCGGAAATGTCGAAGATCGGCACCAGAACGCCGAACAGAAGGATCAGCACCAGGCCCCACAGGAAATCGGGAATGGAGAGCGCCGCGCCGCTGGCCATGTCGATGCCGGCCTCGACCGCCGTGCCGCGTTCGCGCGCGCCGATGACCGCCGTCGTACCGCCGAGTGCCACCGCCATGATGAGTGCAACGATGGCAAGTTCCAGCGTCGCCGGCAGCCGGTTGAAGACGAGACCAAGCACGTCCTGCCTGAGCGAGATCGAGGTGCCGAAATCGCCCCTGGCCACACCGGACAGCCAGATGAAGAATTGTTGCACGATGGTCTTGTCGAGGCCGTAGAGCGCGCGCAGCCGGGCAATGTCGGCATCCGTCGCTCCCGGTGGCAGCATCATGGCGATCGGATCGCCGGGCGCGACGCGGATCACGACAAAGACGACGACGGCCACGCCGAACAGCGTGATCAGCATCGTCAGAAGACGGATCAGGAATCGTTGCAGGAGCATTCTGGCGTAGGCCTAATGCGTTTCAGTGACTGATGGAACGAAAACCCCCTCATCCGGCCGCTTCGCGGCCACCTTCTCCCCGAGGGGAGAAGAAGTCGCCGACGGCTGAGCCGGTCTCTTCTCCCCAGCGGGGAGAAGGTGGCCCGAAGGGCCGGATGAGGGGGCCTGCGTCGTTAAAGAAGACGCGCTGCCTCACGACAGCGTGCCTTCCCATATCGGTCAGGCCGGGGTCATCAGGGCCGGCAGCAGCGCGCCGGAAACATGCTGCACCACATTGACGCTCTTGGCATGCACGATCGGCTGCGCATACTGCATCAGCGGCAGCACATAGGCCTGCTCGGCGATGTATTTGTCGACAGCCTTCCAGCCGGCGATGCGCTTGGCCTCGTCCTTTTCGCCCCACAGCGGATTGATCATGTCGATCAAATCCTGGCTGTCCCACACCGAATGCGGGCTCGGGCCGTACATGGCAAAGCCGGTCGAGGTGGTCGGATCGCCGATGGCATTGCCCCAATTGTAGAAGGCGGCCGGCGCCAGCTTGTCGGCGGCGCGCAGCTCGTAGTGCTTGGCGATCTCGTAGACCTCGATCGTCGCCTCGATGCCGACCTTGCGCCACATGCCGACGATCGCCTGGATCATCTCATAGTCCTTGGGTTTGAAGCCCTTGGTCGTCTGGATGGTGAATTTGACCGGCTTTTCCGGCGAATAGCCGGAGGCGGCGAGCAATTCCTTGGCCTTTTCGGGATTGTGCTCGACCTTGATCGACGCGTCGTAGGCCGCGTATTCCGGCGTCTCCAGCGTATCGATCGGCTGGCCGTAGCCGCGCAGCAGTCGATCGACCAGCAGCTTCTTGTCGACGGCCATCACTGCGGCCTGGCGGACGTTCTTGTCCAGCATTGCCTCAATGTCGTTGAAGAAGATCATGCCGATGTCGGAGACGTTCTTGCACGAGCCTGCCAATCCGTCCTTGGCGATCAGCCGGTCATATTCTTCATAGGGAATTTCGAGCGTCACCTGCGAGGAACCGGATTCGATCTCGGCGACACGGCTCGCCGCATCTGCGACGAATTTGATCGTCACATTCTCGAAGGCCGGCTTGCCGCCCCAATAGTTCGGATTGGCCTTCAGCCGCAGGAAGGCATTGCGCTCGAATTTTTCCACCATGTAGGGGCCGGTGCCGATCGGCGCCTTCTCGAAACCTTCGGCGCCGACCTTCTCATAATACGCCTTCGGCATGATGTAGCCGGTCAGGAACGACATCCATTTGAAATAGACCGGGTCGAACTGCACGACGTCGCCGGTGATCTTGTTGCCGTCGATCTTGAAATTGTTGACGTTCTTCCAGACGAACTGGATCGGGTTGCCGGTCTTTTCGTCACCCGCCCGCTGCAGCGACCAGACGACGTCTTCGGCCGTGAATGGCGAGCCGTCATGCCAGGTCACGCCTTCGCGCACCGTCATCATGATCTTGGTGCGGTCGTCGTTCCAGCCCCATTCGGTGAGCAGGCCCGGCGCGAAGGACAAATCGGGCTTCTGCGGGATGAACTGGTCGAACACCGACTGGTAAAGCCCCTGGATGGTCGGGTTGACGGCCGACGGGCCGGTGGTTGGATCCCAGGACGGCAGGTTGACGTTGTAGGCGATGGTCAGTTCGCCGGCGGCTGCCTTGGTGATCTGCGGCAGGCCGACGGCGGCAACCCCGAGTGCCGCGGCGCTGTATCCCAGCAATTCACGTCTGTTGATTGTCATGGTCGTTCCCCTTGTTGGTTTTGTTTCTGCGCGGCGTCTTCAGGTCATTGGTTCAGGCTTCTTGGGCAGCAGCGCCTTGCCCCTCGTAGCCTCAAGGAAATCTCCGGCTCCTACCTCCCGCCAAGCTGTTGTGCGAGCATGAAGCCCGACGCCGCACCGGTTCCGGCGCCCGGCCATGTCGCAGCCCCGGTGAGATGCAGATGCGCCACCGGCGTGTTCCAGCCGGCATAGCCGCGCGCCGGGCGGAATAAAAAGTTCTGCGCCAGATGATGGCTGCCGCAGACCTGGTCGCCACCGACGAGGTTCGGATTCTCGCGCTCAAGATCGATGGGCGAGAAGACGGTGCGGCCGAGGATCTTGTTGCGCAGGCCGGGCGCATAGGTCTCGATGGTGTCGAGGACACGCTCGGCGTAGACATCCTTCACCTTGTCCCAATGCGCCGGTGCGATCTTGCCGGCGGCATCGCCCGTGATTTCGGCGGGCAGCATGCGCACCTGCACCCACAGCACATGCTTTCCCTCGGGCGCTCGCGATGCGTCGGCCGCAGTCGGCTGACCGACGACAAGCACCGGCTCATCCGGCAGCATGCCCGCCATTGCCTGCTGATAGGTGCGCGACATGGCGTCGAGCGACGGCGACAGATGCACATAGGCGAACTGCCGAAGCTCCGCTCCGGCGCGCCAGTCGGGCAGATCATCCAGCGCCAGGTGGATCATCATCGTGCCCGGTGCGTGGCGGAATTTTCGCATCGCCGTGTCGAAACCGGCGTCGCCGGAACCATTGGGCAGCAGCTTGCCGGTCAGTGCCTTTGGAGCGACGCTGGCGATGACCGCCTTGGTGGCGGTATGGGTTTCGCCGGAGGCGAGCCGCACGCCGGTTGCCTTGCCGGCCAAAATGGTGATCTCGGCCACGTCGGCGTCGGTGACGATCTTGCCGCCGGCTGATGTCACCATGCCCGAGAGGGCTCGAATGATGGTGTCGGCGCCGCCCTTGCCCAGCACCATGCCGAAACTCTGGTTGGCCATCGATTCCAGATAGGGGAAAACCGCACCGCCGGCGATGTCGGGGGCGAAGTCGAGATGCATGCCCCAGGTGGCGAGCGTCGCCCTGATATGCGGCGACTCGAAAGTTTCCTCCAGCCAAGCGCGTGGCGAAGACAACAGCAGCCGGCCCGTATCGAGCGCCCCAGACATGCCCTTCTTGCGCCACAGGTTCCACGCCGTGCCGGCAAGCGCCCGGGCGCTCATCGGCGATCCCAGCAGCCGGAACAGATGCTCGGCCTCAGCCGGGAAGGCGGCAACCAGCCTGCGCCATGTGGCGGCATCAGTGGCGGAGAAGACGGCTATGCGCGCGGCGGTCTTTTCCAGATCGTTGCTGACGCCGAACCAGCGGCCATCCGGAAAGGCGCTGGCGAAACAGTCGGCGACCGGCGCGAACTCCAGCCCCTGCGCTTTCAATTCATTTGCATATTTCCGATGGAAAGCGGAGCCGGCAAACAGGCTCAGATTCATCGCGCCGAAATCGTGGCGGAAGCCGGGAAGGGTGAATTCGCCCGTCTGGACGGCGCCGCCGATTGTCGAGTTGCGCTCGAAAATCCCGGTTTTCCAGCCTTTGAGCGCCAAATGCGCGGCGCATGCCAGACTGTTGTGGCCCGCCCCGACAAAGATGGCGTCGAACTCGCTCACGCCTCGTCCCCATTTCCTTTATGCTTAAAGATAATTGCAGATGCATATGTTTTCGTCTAGTAGGATATTAAGGGCCGAGACGAGCCTTGATCATCACACGAAAGAGGGAACTTCAGACCATGGACACCCAAAAACTCCTCAACGAAGTCGCCGGCCAGTTGCTTTCAGGCGCCATCAAGGTGGTCGACCTGTCGGCGCCACTCGGGCCGGACACGCCGTTGATCAAGCTGCCGCCGGAACTCGCCGTCGACACGCCGAAGGTCGAGATCCACAACATCTCCCGTTACGACAAGAACGGTCCGTGGTGGGCCTGGAACTGGCTGAAGCTCGGCGAGCATTCGGGCACGCATTTCGACGCGCCGCAGCACTGGATCTCCGGCAAGGATTATCCGGACGGCGCCACCGACACCATTCCGGCGCAGAACTTCGTCGGCCCGGTCAATGTCATCGACTGTTCGAAGGAAGCCGCCGCCGACCACGATTTCCTGCTCACCGTGGACCACATCAAGGCTTGGGAAGCCAAGCATGGCGCGATCAATGCCGGCGAATGGGTGGTGATGCGCACCGACTGGTACAAGCGCAACGGCTCGGAAGCCGAGTTCCTCAACGCCAACGAGACCGGGCCGCACACGCCCGGCCCGACGGCCGAAGCCATCCAGTTCCTGATCGGCAAGGACATCAAGGGCTGGGGCTCGGAGACGATCGGCACCGATGCCGGCAAAGCCGGCGGCATGGAGCCGCCATTCCCGGCGCACACGCTGATGCACAAGGCCAACCGCTACGGCCTCGCCAGCCTTTGCAACCTCGACCAGCTGCCGCCGAAGGGCGCCATCCTGATCGCGGCGCCGCTCAAGATCGAACACGGAACCGGCAGCCCGATCCGCGCGCTGGCGCTGGTTTCGAAAGGTTAGGCGAAAGCACGCTGAAGTGAGCCAGCCGGATCACATCATCGTCGGCAGCGGCATCAACGCGCTGGTCTGCGCGGCGATGCTTGGCGGCAAAGGGGCGCGAGTGCTCGTCCTCGAGCGCAACGACCGCATTGGCGGTTGCATGCGCACCGAGGAGATCACCGCGCCCGGCTTCATCCATGATGTGATGGCGACGACCTTCGTGCTGTTCATCACCTCTCCGGCCTTTGCGGCACTCGGCGCCGACCTTGCACGGCACGGGCTGGAGTTCTGCCATACGGCCAAGCCGACCGGCGTGCTGCGGCCGGACGGCAGCCATGCCGTGCTCACCACCGACCGCGCCGCCAATGTCGCTGCCCTCAACGCAATTGCGGCAGGCGACGGCGATCGGCACGCGGATGATGTCGGCGGCATCGAACGCAATGCCGGCCTGCTGTTCGGACTGCTCGGCGGCAGTCTTTGGTCCTATCCGACGGCGAAGCTGCTGGCCGGCGATGGCTGGCGGCGTGGCCCGCGCGGTCTTGCCGCCTTTCTCGGCGACGCACTGGTGCCGGCGCGCGGCTGGCTGGAAAGCACCTACCGGTCCGAAACCATTCGTGCGCTGTGGGCGCCCTGGGGGCTGCATGCCGGGCTTGGACCGGAAGATGCTTTCTCCGGCCAGATCGCCAAGGTGATCGCCTTCGCGCTGGAGGCAGCCGGGGCACCGATCGTCAAGGGCGGGGCGAAGAACCTGCTGGCAGCGTTCGAAGCCCTGATCCGGGAACGCGGCGGCGACATCCGCACCGGCGCCGATGTCGCTTCGATCGTTCAAGGCAATGGCCGCGCAACCGGCGTGCGGCTGGCCTCGGGCGAAACGATCACGGCCAACAAGAGCGTCATCTGCTCGGTCACGCCGACGCAGCTCTATGGTCGGCTGCTCGGTGCGGATGCACCCAAAGCCGATGTCGAGGCGACGCAGAAATACCGCTACGGCAAAGGCAATTTCCAGATCCACTATGCCTTGGACAGACCGCCCGCATGGCGGGGCGAAGGCCTGGACAAGGTGGCGCTGCTGCACCTGACACCAGGGCTGGATGGTGTCTCGAAAGCCTGCAACGAGGCGGCGCGCGGCATGCTGCCGGAGGTGCCGACCATCTGTGTCGGCCAGCCGCATGCGCTTGACCCGTCGCGCTGCCCCCAGGGCAAGGCGATCCTCTGGCTGCAACTGCCCGAGGCGCCTCGCCACATCAAGGGCGACGCGGCCGGCAAGCTGCAGGCGCCGGCAGATGGGCAATGGACCGATGTGCTGCGCGAAGCCTATGCCGATCGCGCCGAAGCGATCCTCGCCAGCCATATCGAGGGCTTCAAGGACAGCATCATCGCGCGCCGCGCCTATTCGCCGGCCGATCTCGAGGCGATGAACATCAACCTGGTCGGTGGTGATCCCTATGGCGGTTCCTCGACCATCGACCAGTCCTTCCTGTGGCGGCCGTTCAAGACCAGTCGCAACCATCAGACCGGCATCAAGGGCCTCTACCATATCGGCGCTTCGACCCACCCGGGTGCGGGTCTCGGCGGCGGTTCCGGCTTTCTCCTGGCGGGGAGGCTGTGATGGAAGAGAAGGTCACTGAGAAGCGCCAGCGGATTTCGACCCTGGGCCAGATCGGCCTGCAGCAATTCGCGCCCTATCTGATGAACCGCATCATGGGCCGCTACAACGCCACCTTGCGCGACGATTTCCGCAAGCAGGGGCTGACCATTCCGCAGGTGCGCACGCTGGCCGTGCTGTCGGTCACCGACGGCATCACCGTCAACGACCTCTCGGTCTATACCGTCATCGAGCAGTCGACCTTGAGCCGGACCCTCGATACGCTGGAGGGCCAAGGCCTCGTGCGGCGTGAGCAGGGGGTCACCGACAGCCGCATCCGCCATGTGTTCCTGACCGATGAGGGCCGCGCCGAGTTCACCCGCGCCTGGCCGGCCATGCATGACGCGTTCGAGGCGATGTTCGACGATATCGACGACGCCGAATATGCCGCGCTGATCGCCACGCTTCTGAAGATGCTGAAGAACATTCGCAAGCACGACATCTAGACCTACGCGCCGCCGACCCCGGGCGGTACCGGAAGGAGAAAAAATGGCTGAACGGTCTTTTGCCAAGGAAGTCGAAAAACTCCGGCTCGGTGCCGGCGAGGAGTTTGCCGGCGAGGGCATCCTCGCCATCACCAAGGCGCTGCTGCAATGCGGCGTCGGCTATGTCGGCGGCTATCAGGGCGCACCGATCAGTCACCTGATGGACGTGCTGGCCGACGCGCAGGACATTCTGGGCGAACTCGGCGTGCATTTCGAGGCCAGTGCCTCGGAGGCCACCGCCACCGCCATGCTGGCCGCTTCGGTGCACTACCCGATCCGCGGTGCCGCCACCTTCAAGTCGACGGTCGGCACCAATGTCGCCTCCGATGCGCTGGCCAATCTCGCGTCCGGCGGCGTCACCGGCGGCGCGCTGATCATTGTCGGCGAGGATTATGGCGAGGGCTCGTCGATCATGCAGGAGCGCAGCCATGCCTTCGCCATGAAAAGCCAGGTCTGGCTGCTTGATCCGCGCCCCAATCTGCCGTCGATCGTCAAGGCGGTGGAGGACGGTTTCGAGCTGTCCGAAGCCTCCAACACGCCGGTCATGCTGCAGGTCCGCATCCGCTGCTGCCACGTCCATGGCCATTTCATCGCCAAGGACAACAAGCGCCCGCCGATGACGGTCGCCGACGCGCTCGACGCGCCGCGTCGCGACACCGGCCGCATCGTGCTGCCGCCCGCTTCCTTCCTGCACGAAAAGGAAAAGGTGCAGAAGCGCTGGCCTGCGGCAGTCGATTTCATCCGCAAGAACAAGATCAACGAGTTCTTCGGCTCGGACCACGGCTCGGTCGGCCTCGTCATGCAGGGCGGCATGTACAATTCGGTCATCCGCGCGCTGCAGCGGCTCGGTCTTGCCGACATTTATGGCGACACCGACGTGCCGCTCTATGTGCTCAACGCCGTCTATCCGCTGATCGACGACGAGTTCCTGTCGTTCTGCGAGGGCAAGCAGTCGGTACTGGTCGTCGAGGAAGGCCAGCCCAACTACATCGAACAGGCCTTCGCCTCGATGCTGCACAAGGCCGGGCGTGGCACCAGGCTGGTCGGCAAGGAGCATCTTCCGATGGCCGGCGAATACACCGGCCAGGTCATGCTCGACGGCATCGGCGCCTTCCTGCGTGCCGAGGCGCCGCATCTGCTGCCAGGCGAGGTGCGGGCGCCCAACAAGGTCGGTGACGGCGTCGATGCCGCAGACCTCATCAATGTCGTGCCGGGCCGTCCGCCGGGCTTCTGCATCGGCTGCCCGGAGCGGCCGATCTTTGCCGCGACCAAGCTGGTCGAGCAGGAGCTCGGCAAGCACCACATCGCCTCCGATATCGGCTGCCACCTGTTCTCGATCATGCCGCCCTTCGAACTCGGCGCCACCACCATGGGCTATGGCCTGGGGCCGGCCTCCGCTTCGGCGTTCAATTCGCCTGATGCCAAGCGCCGCTCGATCTCCTTCGTCGGCGATGGCGGCTTCTGGCACAACGGCCTGACCTCCTCGATCGGCAACGCCGTGTTCAACAAGAACGACGGCGTCATCGTCATCGTCGATAATTTTTACTCGGCCGCCACCGGCGGGCAGGACATCCTGTCATCCCGCGCCGGCAACAAGACCAAGTCGACGAAACATCCGATCACCGAGGCGGTCAAAGGCATGGGCGTCAAATGGCTGCGCCATGTCGACCGAACCTATGACGTGACAAAGATGCAGGACACGTTGCGCGAGGCGCTGACGACCGAGGAGAAGGGACCGAAGGTCATCGTCGCTTCGTCCGAATGCATGCTCAACCGCCAGCGCCGCGAAAAGCCGCTGGTCGACAAGGCGATCAAGGGCGGCGAGCGTGTGGTGAAACCGAAGTTCGGCGTCGACGAGGACATCTGCACCGGCGACCACGCCTGCATGCGGCTGTCCGGCTGCCCGTCGCTGTCGGTGAAGTCAACAGACGATCCGCTGCGCGACGATCCGGTCGCGCATATCGACCAGAGCTGCGTCGGCTGCGGCAATTGCGGCGAGGTCGCCGATGCGGCGGTGCTGTGCCCATCCTTCTATCGCGCCGACGTCGTGCACAATCCGAGCGGCTTGGACCGTTTCCTGGAATCCATGCGCCGCGCCACCATCGGCCTGTTGCAGCGGCGCCGTGAAAGCCGGCGGCTGACCTTCGCCGATGCTTGACGCTGTCCCGCCATTTCGGCCGCGAGCCGGGGCCGAAGGTGACGAGCGCGTCATCAAGCTTGCCGTGCTGGCGGTCGGCGGCCAGGGAGGCGGCGTGCTCGCCGACTGGATCACCGACGTCGCCGAGCGCAACGGTTATGTTGCGCAATCGACCTCGGTCGCCGGCGTCGCCCAGCGCACCGGCGCCACCATTTATTATGTCGAGATGGCCCGCGATACCGGCCGTCTGCCCGTCTTTGCGCTGTCGCCCTCGCAGGGCGATGTCGACATACTGATCGCGGCGGAGTTGATGGAAGCCGGCCGCGCCATCATTCGCGGCTTCGTCACGCCCGAGCGCACCACGTTGATCGCCTCATCGCACCGCATTGCCGCCGTGTCGGAAAAGATCGAACCGGGCGATGGCCGAGCCTCGTCGTCCAAGGTGCATGCGACGGCGGAGGCCGCATCGAAGCGCTTCATCGCTTTCGACATGGAGAAGATCGCCGCCGACAATGGCTCGATGATCTCGGCCAGCCTGCTTGGCGCGCTGGCGGGGTCCGACGCGCTGCCGTTCACCCGCGAGAGCTACGAACAGGCGGTCAGTGCCGGCGGCCGGGGCGTCAAAGCCAGCCTCGCAGCCTTCGGCGCTGCCTTTGACCACGCGCGCGGCACGGCAGCACCGGCGCCGAGGCCGGCCGAGCCAGCGATCGTCGAATCTGCTTTGGGCGCTGGGGGCGTCAGTGGCCCGCAAAACCTGCTGCAAGGCTGGCAGGCCTTGGCTGCCCGCATCGATCTGTTGCCGGTGGCCGTGCGCGACATGGCACTTCGGGGCTTGAGAAAGGTCGTCGACTATCAGGACATCGCCTACGGGCGCGAGTATCTCGACCGGTTGGACAGGGCCGTCGCGCTGGACGGACCGGTTCAGGGCTCTGGCCTGTCCATCGCTGCCGCGAAGCATCTGGCCAACGCGCTGTGCTACGACGACATGATCCGTGTCGCCGATCTCAAGACACGTTCGACGCGCGACAAACGCGTGCGCCGCGAGGTCGGCGTCAAGGACGGTTCGATCCTGCAGGTGACCGAATACTTCCATCCGCGCATCGAGGAGTTCTGCGGCACGCTGCCGGCGGGTCTTGGCAGCTACATCGAAAGCCGGCCGAAGCTTGCCGCCTTTCTCGACCGCCGCATCAACCATGGCCGCCGCATCCGCACCGACAGTTTCGCCGGCTTTGCGGCACTCTGGTTCATCGGCGGCCTGCGCCGCTGGCGCCGCAGCCTGCTGCGCCACAAAGTCGAGATCGCCCATCTCGATCGCTGGTACGCACTGGCACTCGACCATGTGCCCCAGGATTACGCGCTTGCCGTCGAAATCCTCAACTGCCGCCGGCTGATCAAGGGCTACAGCGACACCCATGTCCGCGCCCAGTCGAAATTCGACAGGGTGCTGTCGGCACTCGATCTGGTCAAGGGCAGGGCGGATGCCGCCGACTGGATCCGCCGCCTGCGCGAGATGGCGCTGAAGGACGAAAAGGGCGACATGCTCGACGGTGCGCTGAAGACCGTGGCGACGCTGGGGCCGGATACGATCTAGCGGGCATCCACGGATTGGACCGGCGCCAGCCCACGCAACGGCACCGCTTCCGGGAACAGATGCAGCAAGCCTGAATCGACGCGCCGGCGCAGATGGGCATCCACTTCCGCCCGATCCTGACAACCATGGAACCTGCCGCTGCAATGGTCGCGCAGGCGCACGAGATCGGCCATGACAGGCGATATCGGCAGGCCGGCGGCGTCGAGCAGGCTTGCACTGAGGAAGCCGACGTCGAGCGGCGCCAGGTCAGGCATCGGACGGCGCAAAGGATGGTTGAAGGTGGTGAGCGTGTAGAAGGTGCGGTAGGCAAGCGAGCCAGGGGTCGCCAAGGCGTCGTCCCCGGCGATGGCGTCGACGAACGGCTTGGTCGCCGACGACTGGTGATCGCCGAATTCGAGCACCACGGCACCGCGTTCACCGGCATCCGCTTCCCTCTTGTCGAGGAAATGCTGGAAATCGCCGCGTGCTACCGCCATCCGGCGCAGATACTCATTGGCCTGGAAATCGCTCGAGAAAGGCTCGCCCTCGACCTTCAGCTCGGGCTCCATCCGCCCCTCATAGGGTGAGTGCGGAAACATGGTCTGGATTTCGAGGAAAAGCGGCCGGCCGTCTTCCCTATTGTGCCTGGCGATAAATGCCTCGGCCGCCTGGTAATAAAAACTGTCGCGCAGGTGATAGAAGGGTGCGGCGATGTCCTTGATGTCGAGCACGGTCTCGAAGCCGATCGATTTCAGGAACGGCCCTTCATTGACGAACGAAAAGTCCATCGGCGTCATCACGACAGTCCGATAGCCGCAGCGCGCCAGCACCTCCGGCAGGGCTCCGGCGACCTTGTCCTGCAGGGTGATGGTCAGATAGGGGCTTCGCCAGCCGAAATCGGTGGCCGACAGGCCGGTCATCAGCGACAGATTGGTGATCCAGGTGCCGCCGCCAAACGTCTCGACCTGCATCGGATGCGGCGCGCCGGCCCCCGGTGCGAATCTCTGCAGGAATCCCGCGCCGTTGCCGACCTGCGGAAAATAGCCGGGATCGGACTGGCTTTCGCTGAGCACGAAAAAGACGTCGGGAAGATCAGCCCGGTCACCGCAATCGACCGTGTCGGCAAAAGGCCGCTGCGGCGCCACGGCTTGCAGCCGCTTCTCGAAGGCCGATTCCACAACGAGATTGTGCAAATCCAGCAGCGAGACGAAGAAGGCCGACATGTGCCGGCCCTGCATGTAGTAGAAATAGCGGTCCTTCGAGGCCTCGGCCGGAAAGGTCAGCGGCACCAGAACGACGAGCGCCGCCATGATCAGGACGCGTGCCGATACCGGCCAGCCGATTTTTCGATCGATCCGGAACAGAAGGATCGCAGCCCCGATGCCGAGCGTCAGGGCAATAACAACCGGCGCGATCAGATGGAGGTAGGAGTCGAGCAGGAAGCGGTACACTTCCGGATCCCTCGACACGAAGACCGTGTCGTAGAAGTGCAGCGAAAATCCCTTCATCCTGAACTTGATCGCCGAAACCACGGTGACGAAGCCAATGCCCATCCAGGCGAGATAGACGGAAAAGGCAAGGCGCCCCGAAGCCAGGAACAGAAGTCCGGCAAGAACTGCCACCAGCGCCAGCGAGAACGGCACCGACAGCCATTCGTGCTCGGCCCGTCCGGCGGCGAAGACGCCTGCAAGGCTGACCACGGCCAGCGTCAGCGGATGGCAGAGCACCCGCCCAAGACTTTGAAGCTGAGCCACAGATTTTCCCATGGATATGCCTGAGCATAATTTTGGGAAACTCTTCGATTATTTGCGGGCTAAGAACAAATCTATAGTGAATTTAACCTTAATTCCGGGCGGGTCGGGATCGCGCTGTCCGCAACGGCGGGGCCAGGTCTCACTAGCGCCTGGCCCCGCCGTGCTTCGATCAGTAGTGGTGCCAGCGGTGCCAGCGATGGTGCGGATGCCAGACGTAGGCCGGACCGTGCCAGTAGTGGTAGCGCGGGCGCACGATGACGACGCCGTTCGGCACGCAACGTCCCCATCTGTTCGGGTGCCAGCCGATGCCGCAGCCCCAGCGGACATGCTCGACCGATGCCTGGGTGGCCGGCTTGGCAACCGACACGACGGGCATGGCGCTGGACGCGGAGGCTGTTACGACCGCTCCACCGATGGCCAGCATAGCGGCTGCTGTATAGTTTTTCAGGCGACTCATAATTGGACTCCGAGTGCTTTCGAGTTTGAAGATGGCCGCCCCGCATGGTGCGATCGGGCAGGCTTGTCCCTTCGCTTCGTTAAACGGCGTCTCCGGCCTTTTCCGTCGGTCGTCATGGCGATTTTTTCGGCGCAACGGCGGCGCGGCGTTCCATATGGCGCAGCAATGCCTGTGCCAGCACGCTCCGGTTTTCGTGTGACGTGTTCGCCGCGAAGTCGACAATGGTCTGTTCAAGCCGGCTGCGCACTGTCACATCGGCATTGCGTGCCCGCTCCAGGGCGGCGGACAAGGCGGCCTTGTCCATGACAGGCTGCTGCAGCAGGTCCGCTGCCTCCTGCCTCGCCTGCTGGCCATCGAGAATGATCTGCCGGGACTCCACGCGAACCTGGCGCAGCGCCAGGCGGAACGCCTTGCGGTCCTGGTTGGGAAGCTGTCGGCCAGCCGATTCCAGCGAGACACCCGCGCCCGCTTTGGCATTTCTCAGCCAGAGCGCACCGCCGGCAAATGCGCCTGCAAGAAAGACGTTCAGCACCACGGAAGCAATGACCAGACCACGGATCCAGCGCGGGCTCATAGGCTGTCCTCTCCGTTCTCGGCCTCGGGACCGGCATCGCCAAACGCCGTCACATTGGCGTCCAGCACATAATGGTCCGGCTGGACCTCTGGCGTGACGATGGTCACCAGGGCCAGTCCTGCCACGGCGCCGGCCAGACCAATGCCGGCAAGTCCAAGTCCCAGCCACCAGAACCACTGACGCCGGCGCCGGACGAGGTGCCGGCCGGCAGCCTGCAGAATGCTGCTGTGCAGTGCCTTGTCCGGGGCGTCGACGCGGTAGCTGTCGAGCAGCGAGTCAAGTGTCCCGGCCTGCCTCAAGATGGCCTTGCCCGCGCCGCTTGCGGCAAAGACCGTGCCGGCCATTCGCTCAGCCTCGGGCCATCGCCGCAAGTCGCCGCCATAGGCCTGGGCCAAGGCGGCAAAGCGCCTGGCATCCATTGCGGATTCGTTTCTGGATCCTTCAGCCATGTGTCTCCCCCTTGCCCGTCGGCGCCGAGCGCCAGGCGGCACCAGCAAGGCGCAATGGCCGTGGTGCGTTGGTGCTTGCCCGGTGCTTACTCATCGGCGCCATCTCCCGCCAGGATCGCCTGCAGCGAACGCCGGCCGCGCGCCAGCAGGCTTTCCAGGGCATCGACGCTGACCTGCAAGGTCGCTGCCGCCTCGATATTGGACATCTCCTGATAGTAGACCAGAACGATCGCTTCGCGCTGGCGCGGCGCTATGGCTTGCAGCGCCCGTTCGACCCGCAGCGCGTCCTCTTGGCGAGGGGCGTCCGGAAGTGCCGCAGGGTCGACCACATCCGGCAGGTCGCCGGTCAGCCACTCGCGTCTGCGACGCAGCCGGTCGTAGCAAAGGTTGAGCGTCACCCGGTGGATCCAGCTGTCGAAGCGCGCATTGCCCCGCCGCCAGCTCGCGGCATGGCGCCAGATCCGCACGAAGGTTTCCTGCGCGACATCCTCGGCCTCCGCCGCATCGCCGAGCATGCGCACGGCAAGCGCCAGGATACGCGGCAGCTTGCGCGCGACGAGCGTTTGCACGGCTGCCGGCTCGCCGGCGCCAACACGGCGAACCAGCTCCTCGTCCGGATCCGCAGCCATCAGTCGGCGCACTCCCGATGTTCATCGCGCGTCATCGCCTCTTGGTCATTGCTCTGGCTTGGGAGCGGTTTTGTGGCCCGGCAGTTCGTCGGCCGTCAAAATGCCGTCGGCATTCTTGTCCAGCCGGGCGAAGCGCTTGGCGAAGAATGCATCGAGTTCGGCGCGATCGATGAAGCCGTCATGGTTGGAATCGATCCGCCCGAAGGATTTGGCGGCGTCGCCCTTGGCGTTGCGTTTCGCCTGAAAGGCCTCCCATTCCTGCAGGCTGATCTTGCCGTCGCCATCCGTGTCGGCCGCCATGATCGCCTTTTCGCGCCGCTTCTGGAATTTGGCCAGCGTGATATCGGACCTGGTCCCCGAGGCGCTTGGCGCGACAAGTGGCGTGGCGGTCGGCGGTGCAGGCGGCGTCGTTGCCTGGGCAAAAGCCGCAACTGTCTGCAAACTCAAGGCAACGACTGATATCGAACGGCTGATCATGTTGTGCGTCTCCAGGTTGGCGCGACGCAGACGGCTTGTGCCGCCATCGCGCTTCAACCGTTAAACGCCGCGACCTGGAAAATCCGTCGGTCGCGCGTGCTGATCCGTTCATGCCCGGATAACACAGGGTGCCCATCCCGACCCGATCGGGATGGAAGGAATTCTAGTCCGACTGGTCGGCTGCAATCAGTTGTTCGGGCTTGAACCCGGCATGTTGCGGGGTCCACACCTCGCCCTCGCGATTGAACCAGTGGCACAGATACATGCCCGAGGCTGCGCCATCGCTGACCGTCATCCTGGGGCCGCCGGATTTCAGCTTGACGACGTCTCCGGTCTTGAAATTGTTGGGCATTTTTTGACCTCCCATGCTGAGGCCATGAGTTTCACACCAAACCGGGGTCTCGACAATGGCAGATGTGCTTCGCCGGGGTCGCAATCCTTTGCGCCTGATGCGAAGGGGTGAGACGAAAAACGAAGGAGGAATGGTGCCGCTTGCGTGACTCGAACACGCGACCCCCGCATTACGAATGCGGTGCTCTACCAACTGAGCTAAAGCGGCCCGGGAAGCCAAGGCCTCCAAGATGCGGCGGTGATAGACGCAACCGGGCGCGAATTCAAGATGCGACTTGGCAATTCCTGCGGCGGCGTCATGGAACCCTCGAAAGCCGGCCGCCGCCTTGTCCGCCAATCAATCGCCAAGCGACGCTGCGCACGGTGCGAGCGCTTCTCGCGCGTGAAAATCGGCCAAACATGCTGATTTTGTTGCCGGAACAGCGCCGGAATGGACTTTGCACACCTCTGCGAGGCAGAATGCGCCGGTCGCCCGTTGATTGATTGGCCGCCTGCGGCTAACGATCACGGCAAGGTTGGCAAAGACAGAGGGACCCGCTTGGACGCGATCGAAAAAGCGATCCGGAACGCCCTGGAGAAAGGCAATGCCGAGGACCGCGCGTTCCGCGAACGGGTCTATCGCTCGGCTTTTGCCGCGCTTGATCGCGCGCTCCAGGCCAATCCCGGTGTGACCGTTGAGGTCGCCATCAAGCGCCGCAAGGCAATCCAGGCGAAAATCACCGAAATCGAATCCGAGTTCCTGCCGGCGGTGCCGGATGTCGACCCGCAGGGCGATGCACCGGCGGTCGAACTCGGAGCGGACTCGGCGCCCGCGGTCGAAACTGGCCGACAGGCATCGTCCCCCGATGTCGTCGTCGACGGACCCGTGCAATCGGCTGCCGATGCGCCACGCTCGCGCGTCCTGCCCGTCGTTCCCGACATCATGCCGGATGCCACGCTTCCCGATGCTCCGGCCATCGACATGTCGGTTCCGGCCTCGGCCGGCGCGACGACGGAAGTGGCGCCTGACCGCGATGAACGGCGCATAAGGGGGCGTCGCCTGCCGCTGACCGCCATCTTCCTGACCGTGACACTGCTCGCCGCGGTTGGCATCGGTCTGTTCTTCGCCGAGCAGACCGGCGTGTTCAAGACATCCGCGCAACTGGACACCGCCCCGCCGCAAGCGCCGCCGACCGTCGAGGACGACGATTTCACACCGGCCGATGGCGGTCCGGCAAAGCCCGGCGCCGCGGACCAGGCGCGCGACTGGATCAATGTGTTTTCGCCGGCCGATGCATCGCATGTCAGCGCGCCGTCGGACGCCAGGGCCGAGGTGATGAAGGACGATACCGGTTCGTTCCTGCGCATCCGTTCCGGCGCGTCCGGTTCGGCGATCAGCTTCGACGTCGGACAAGGCGTGCTGGAGAAACTGGCCGGCAAACATGCCGTGTTCGACATCATTGCCCGCTCCGAAGAAGGCAAGGAGACGCAGATTTCGGTCGACTGCAATTTCGGCGAACTCGGCGACTGCGGCCGCAAGCGCTATGCGGTCGGCCAGCAGCAGAACGAATATCTGTTCGACGTGCAGTTTCCGGACAAGCATCCGGGCTCAGCCGGCACCATTGCCATCAATTCCGACTTCGACAAGCAGGGCAAGGCTGCGGACATCTACGAAATCCGCGTTTCGATCGAGCCATAGCGCACCCGGCACTGCGCGAAATTAGCGATCGAGCAGCGCCTGCAGCGTCTCGATGCGGTCGGCCTCGTTGGCCGGCTTGTCCCAGCGCAGCCGCGAAATGCGGGGAAAGCGCATGGCGACGCCGGATTTGTGCCGGGTCGAGCGGTTGAGCCCTTCGAAGGCGACTTCCAGCACCAGGCCGTTGTCGCGGTCGGCCCGCACCGAGCGCACCGGCCCGAAACGCTCGATCGTGTTGTCGCGGACATATTTGTCGATCTGCTTCAGTTCCTCGTCGGTGAAGCCGAAATAGGCCTTGCCGACCGGCACCAGTTCCTCCTCGCCTTCGGCACCCGTCCAGACACCGAACGTATAGTCGGAATAGAAGCTGGAGCGTTTGCCATGGCCGCGCTGCGCATACATCAGCACCGCGTCCACTGTGTGCGGATCGCGTTTCCATTTGAACCATGGACCTTTCGGCCGGCCGGCGACATAGGCTGAGTCCCAGCGCTTCAGCATGACGCCTTCGATGATCGGGTGCGGCGGCACCCGGCGCAGTTCCTCCAGCGTTTGCCAATCCGTGAAGTCGACGAATGGCGAAAGATCGAAACGGCTTGGGTCAAGCGTCCCGACAAACGCTTCCAGCCGGCCGCGCCGCTCGCGAAACGACAGCGCGCGCAAATCCTCGGCGCCGACCTGGAGCAGATCGTAGCAGCGCATGAAGGCCGGGTATTGCTGCTGCATCTTCGGCGTCACCGTCTTGCGATTCAGCCGTTGCTGCAGATCCGAGAAGGTTCCCGTCGCCTCTCGGGGATCGCCGACGAGCAGTTCGCCGTCCAGCGTTGCGGAAAAATGCATGGCGTCAGCGAGGTCCGGAAAGGCACCCGAAACGTCATCGCCGGTGCGCGAATAGAGCCGGCGGATGCCGCCCTCGGCCACCGCCTGGACACGGATGCCGTCCCATTTCCATTCGGCGGCATAATCCGCCGGATCGAGCTTTTCGAGATCGCCGTCACCGACCGGGTTCGACAGCATCACCGGGCGAAACAATGCCAACGCCGTGTTCCTGGGCTTTTCGGCCTTGCCTTCCAGCCACGCGAACAACGCTGTGTAAGGCGGTGACAGCCCGTGCCAGAGCTCCTCGATCTCGGCGACTTCGACCTTGCCGAAATCGGCCAGCGCCTGTTTGGCCAGCCGCGCCGACACGCCGATGCGCAGCCCGCCGGTGACCAGCTTGATGATGGCAAAGCGCGCCGAGATGCCGGCGCTGTCGAGCAGGCCGGCCAGCACCTTCGGTCCGTCGGAGCGGCTCGCCGCCTGCAGTTTGGCAACGACCTCGCCCAGCGTCGGCTCGCGGTTCGCGATATGCCCGGGCGTTTGCGGCCAGACCAGCGAGACCGTCTCGGCCAAATCGCCGACATAGTCGTAGGAATAGCCGAACAACACCGCATCCATGCGTTCGGTGACCAGCATGCGCAGCATCGCCGGCTTGACCGCGGCAATGTGGAGATCGCCGGTGATGGCAGCCAGTGCCAGCCCGCGATCGGGATCCTCGACGCTGCGGAAATAGTCGGTCAGCAAGGTCAGCTTGCCGTTGCGCGACGGCGTCAGCACCAGGCGATCGAGAAGTTCGGCGAAGCGGTTCATGGCTTCAATCGCCCTCGTCCTCGTAGCCGACCAGGTGCAGCGGCCGCGCCGCGATACCTTCGAGTTCGCACCAGCGCACCAGGGCTTCCTCGCGGCCATGCGTCACCCAGATCTCCTCGGCTCCAGTCTCCTTGATGGTGGCGGTCAGTTCGTCCCAGTCGGCATGGTCCGAGATGATCAGCGGCAGTTCGACACCGCCCTGCTTGGCACGCTGGCGAATGCGCATCCAGCCGGAGGCAAAGCACGAGATCGGATCGGGAAAGCGGCGCGCCCAACGGTCGGCGAAGGCCGAAGGCGGGCCGACGACGATGGCGCCGGTAAAATCTTCTTTGCCCCCGCTTTCGACGGTTGCCGGCTCCAGCTGCCCAAGGTCTATGCCTTGGCTCTGATAGTACTCGCTGAGCTTGGCCAGCGCGCCATGGATGTAGAGCGGCCTGTCGTAGCCGGCGTCGCGCAACAGCCGCATTACCCGCTGCGCCTTGCCCAGCGCATAGGCGCCGACCAGATGCGAGCGTTCGGGGAACTGAGCTGCCGATTTCAGCAGGCGGGCGATCTCTTCGGTATCGGGGGGATGGCGAAACACCGGCAGGCCGAAGGTCGCTTCGGTGATGAACACATCGCACGGGATCGGCTCGAATGGCGCGCAGGTCGCGTCTCTCTGCCGCTTGTAATCGCCGGAAGCGACGATGCGCGTGCCCTGATGCTCGACCGCTATCTGCGCCGAGCCCAGCACATGGCCGGCTGGATGGAAGCTGACGCTGACGCTGTTGAGGACAATTGTCTCACCCAGTTGTGCCGCTTGCGTTGTTCCCGCGAAATCCTCGCCGTAGCGCAGGCCCATAATGTCGAGCGTCTGCCGCGTCGCCAGCACCGAGCGGTGGCCGGAACGCGCGTGGTCGGAATGGCCATGCGTGATCAGTGCCCGGTTGACCGGCCGCACCGGATCGATGAAGAAATCGCCGGGCGGGCAATAGAGACCCTCGGGCCGGGGATGAAGCAGGTCGCTGGCGCGCATGTTCCCCAAGATAGGATATAATTCCGCCGCGGGAAGCCTGTTGTAAGTCACTGCTGACTCCCGCATAGAGCACCGCCGGCTCGATCCGCCGGCAGGACCCATCGCCCAGGATTCATTGTCTTGAAACCGCTTCAGGCCTCGTCCGGCGACTTGAACGCCGATCGTCGCGCCGACTATGCCGAAATGCTGCACGCGGATGGCGATCATGCGGCGGCGGCGGAATTGCTGCTCGGTGCGCTGGAAATGACGCCGCAATGGGCGATGGGCTGGTTTCGCCTCGGCGAGATGCAGCAGGCGGCGGGTGCACCGGATCTGGCTGCACAGGCCTGGACGATGTCTCTGCAACTCGATCCATCGGATCGTCAGGGCGCTGCACTGAACCTGCAATTGATCGGCAAGGCGCCGGCGGTCGATGCGCTCCCCAGCGCCTTCGTCGAGACCTTGTTCGACCACTATGCCGAGAGCTTCGATGAGTCCCTGGTCGGCAGACTGGGTTACCGCCTGCCTGAGATGCTCGACCAGGCCATTCGAGCGGCAAGGCCAGGCCGCTTTCCGCTGGCGCTCGATCTTGGCTGCGGCACCGGCCTGATGGGGCAGAGGCTGCGGCCGATCGCCGACCGGCTGGAGGGCTATGACATTTCGGCCAGGATGCTGAGAAAGGCGCGGTCCAAGGGCGTCTACGATTTCCTCGACAAGGTCGATCTGCGGGATTTTGTCCGTGCCGGTCCGAAAGCCGATCTGGTAACGGTGGCCGATGTTTTCATCTATGTCGGCGCGCTGGACGGCGTGGTGACGACGATTGCCGGCTTGCTGGCCACGGATGGCCTGTTCGCGTTTTCCGTCGAGACGCTGGCTGGCGATGGCGATTTCGTGCTGCTGCCGTCGCGCCGCTACGCGCATGCGCAACACTATGTGCGCGACGTCCTGGCCGCCAACGGGCTTTCGGTCCTGTCCCTGGAACCAACCGTGATCCGGCAGGACCGTGGGGAACAAGTCAACGGGTTGGTCGTTGTGGCCAAGGCTTCGAACTCAGCTCAACAAGAGACCTGACGACAGCCGGTTCGGCGGTGTCGGCAGCCTTTTGCCGGGCCGCGCGATAGGAATTTTTTCTTGACACCGTGCCCTCAGCTATGGTATATTTTCGTCCATGGTGCTGATTTGCGCCAGTGACCCGCCGCACAGGCGGGTTTTTCGTTTGATGCCCGGTCAGCCACGCGCCGGCCAAGGCTCCGAAGGAACCCGTTGCCCCGAGCTCGTAGCCCTGTCGCTGTGGCAGGCAAGCTGCCGGCGGAGGGGTCCGTCGCCGCCTCGCAAACATTCTTGCTGTGAAAAAGTCCGATTTGCATGCGCGACTGATATTTGCGATCTGCTCGCATCAGGGTGGGATATCAGGAGGAGCATAGTCGATGCGCTGGAACATGATGATCTTGGCCTCTTGCCTGCTGACCGCCGGCTGTGTTGGCGGCACTTCGATGTCGGAACAGCAGGATGCGAACGTCCAGTCGTCCCTGCAATACGACAGCGTGCCGTGCGACCAGTTGCTGGCGCGGCGCAACGGCTTGGCGCAGCAATACAACCTTGCGACGAAGGCCAAGCCGACCTTCTCCAATCCGGCGATGGGCTTCGGCCCGTTCACGCCTGACATGCGCTCCAAGGCCAAACGCGATACCGACAAGGCGAGCGGTGAGATCGATGCCATGAACCGGTCGATCGACCGACGCGACTGCGGCCAGCCGAACAAGCAGAAGAAGCTCGCTCTGCCTGGCTAGCTAATACCCCGCCTTGCGGTCCACCAGATTGTCGAGCTTTTCGCCGCGCTCGAAGGCGTCCATCTGGCGTAGCATGATCGGCGCCAGATGGACCGGATCGGAGGTCGCCGCCGCGTGCGGCGTCACGAACACTTTTGGATGTCCCCACAGCGGACTGGTCTTCGGCAGCGGTTCGACCTCGAACACGTCGAGGCTTGCCTCCTTCAACGTGCCGTCATCCAGCGCCCGCAAGATGTCGGCGTCCTTCTGCAGGCGGCCGCGCCCGGCATTGATCAGCACAGAGCCGCCGAGGCCGTTGCGTTTCCGCAGCTCCTTCAGCACGCCGTAGTTGATGATGCCCTTGGTCTCCGGCGTCAGCGGCAAAAGCACCACCAGGATGTCGGTTGCCTTGAGGAAGGGGATAAGTCCGGCCTCGCCGGAGTAGGTCGCGACGCCTTGCATGGCCTTGTCGCTGCGCGACCAGCCATTGACGGCAAAGCCGAGCGAGAGCAGCACCGAGGCCGAGGCGCGGCCGAGACTGCCGAGGCCCATGATGCCGACCGAAATGTCACCGGCAGGCCTTTGCTGCGGCTCGTGCCAGATCTTCTTCGGCTGCTGCGACCGGTAGAGCAGGCCCTGGCGGTGATGGTCGAGCACCCGCCAGACGACATATTCGGTCATGTACTGGGTCAGGTTGTCGGCGACGACCTTGACGATCGGCACATCGGGCAGGCCGGGATCGGCGAAGATATGGTCGACGCCGGCGCCGATCGAGAAGATGGCGCGCAGATTGGGCAGCGACGCCAGGATGTTCGGCTTCTGCTTCCACACCACGGCATAGGTGATCGAGGGGTCGCTGGCGCCGTCCGGCTCCAGCACCACCTCGCGTTCGGCCGACAGCAGGTCGCGCCAGCGCTGCGGATGAAAGCCGGTGACGGCAAGCAGAATGCGGCCTTTTTCCATTGCGGTCTTTTAGTCCCTCTCTACGCAAATCACTCGCTGACGATGCCGACCGGCGCCGTCTCGATCTTGAAGGCGGCCGAGATCAGCGCCCGAGTATAGTCGGTTTGCGGATTTTCAAAAATCTGCTGGGAAGGGCCGGCTTCGACGATCCTGCCATTGCGCATGACGATGACGTCGTTGGCGAGCGCCCGGATGACTTTCAAATCATGGCTGATGAAGAGATAGGCGAGGTCGTGCTTGGCCTGCAGGCTGCGCAGCAGGTCGACGACCTGCGCCTGCACGCTCATGTCGAGTGCCGATGTCGGCTCGTCCAGCATGACGAAGCGCGGGTTGAGCACCATGGCGCGTGCGATGGCAACGCGCTGGCGCTGGCCGCCGGAAAACTCGTGCGGATAGCGGTTGCGTGTCGCCGGATCGAGCCCGACCTCCTTCAGCACGGCGGCCACCTTGTCGTCGCGCTCGTCGGGCGACAGCTTCGGCTCGTGGATCTTGAGACCTTCCTCGATGATCTCGGCGATCGACATGCGCGGGCTGAGCGAGCCGAACGGATCCTGGAAGACGATCTGCAATTCACGCCTGAGCGGCCGCATGGCGTTGAAGGACAGCTGGTTGATGTCGCGGCCGTTGAACTGGATGGTGCCGGTCGACGAAATCATTCTTGCCAGCGCCAAGCCGAGCGTCGTCTTGCCCGAGCCGGATTCGCCAACCACGCCGAGCGTCTGGCCGGCGCGCACGGTGACATCGATGCCGTCCACCGCCTTCACATTGTCGACGGTGCGGCGGAAGAAGCCCTGCTTGATCGGGAACCAGACCTTTATGTCCTTGCCGGTCATGACGGGCTTGGCGTCGGCATTGGCCGTCGGCGGCTTGCCCTTCGGCTCGGCCGCCAGCAGATGCCGCGTATAGGCATGCTGCGGATTGGCGAAGATCTCCTTGGTCGGCCCGGTCTCGACGATCTTGCCCTTGGTCATCACGCAGACGCGGTCGGCGATCTTGCGCACGATGCCGAGATCATGGGTGATGAACAGCATCGACATGCCCTTGCGGCTCTTCAAGCCGGCCAGCAGTTCGAGGATCTGCGCCTGCACGGTGACGTCGAGCGCCGTCGTCGGCTCGTCGGCGATCAAGAGTTCGGGCTCGTTGGCCAGCGCCATGGCGATCATCACGCGCTGACGCTGGCCACCGGACAACTGGTGCGGATAGGCATCGAGGCGCTTGTGCGGATCTCGGATGCCGACCTCGTTGAGCAAGGCCAGCGTGCGCTCCTTGGCCGGGCGGTCGGCCATGCCCTGATGCAGCTTCAGGATCTCGACGATCTGATGCTCGATCGTGTGCAGCGGATTGAGCGAGGTCATCGGCTCCTGGAAGATCATGGTGATCTTGTTGCCGCGCACCTGCCGCAACTGCTTCTCGCTCATCGCCAGCAGGTCGTTGCCCTGGAACAGGATTTTTCCCGAGGGGTGGCTGGCGCTTGGATAGGGCAGCAGCTTCAGCACCGAAAGCGCCGAGACCGATTTGCCGGAGCCGGATTCGCCGACCAGCGCCACCGTCTCGCCCTTGGCGATGTCGAACGAGATGTGGTCGACCGCCGTCGACTGCTGTCCGCCTTGCGCAAAGGCGACGCTTAGGTCGCGAACGGAGAGCAAAGAAGCGGTCATGCATCAATTTCCGCTATGACTTTATCAAGGGCAGAAATCTCCGGTCGTATGACCGAAATTCGCGCTGTCAATTGGGGAGGGACGAGTCGATTTGGAGTGACAGAATAGGCATCGTTCAATCTAGTATCGGCAGTCAGAAATTGTGTGCACCCGAGATGCATCGCCGTCGAAAGATGAATGGCATCCGGCAGCCTGAGAGAAATGAATTGCGAGCGAAGCTGTGCTGCGTGCCAGAGAACCTCGCGAGTTACCATCCCAATCGAGACAAAGGCGTTGCCAATCGAGATATTGTCATAGAGCTCAACAAGCGGCTCATTGCTCTTTTTCAGAGGGTCAACCACCAACTCCGCCAGCACGAGTTCGCTTGTCGCGAGGAAAGGCTGTTTTCGGCCCCCCTTTAGTGAAATGAGCAGAGCGTCGTTATTTTCGAAAGCGTAGATGAAAATGTTCGTATCGACGTAAAGCCGGAAGGCGGCCATCAATCCTCCCACTCATCGCGGAGGGCACGAACACGCGCAACGGCCTCTTCGAGATTTGTTCCTGCCGCGTTGGCCTGCGCATTCCGCATAAGTTCAAGCAATTGTTTGTGGCCGAGAGGCCGTTTGGCTTCCTCTTCCACCGTCACCTTAACCGAGGCACTCAAAGCTATACCCTCCCGCAGTTCATCCGGGAGTTTGGATGCAGGGTAATGCTCAAGGATGACCTTATTCATGCGTACGCTCATTTTAGCTCGAACTGCCACACTGAGAATATATCATGCTGAATGCCGCTCCGCATCGTTGTCATCTGAACGTCTTGCGCGGATCGAAGGCATCGCGCGTCGCCTCGCCGACGAAGACCAGCAGCGACAGCATCAGCGAGATAACGACGAAGCCGGAAATGCCGAGCCACGGCGCATTGAGGTTGCGCTGGGCCTGCTTGAGCAGTTCGCCGAGCGAGGCGGAGCCGGGCGGCAGGCCGAAGCCGAGGTAGTCGAGCGAGGTCAGCGTCGAGATCGAACCTGAGAGCAGGAAGGGCATGAAGGTCAATGTCGCCACCATGGCGTTGGGCAACAGGTGCCGGAACATGATGGTGCGGTTGGGCACGCCGAGTGCCCGGGCCGCGTTGACATATTCGAAATTGCGGGCGCGCAGGAACTCGGCCCGCACCACGCCGACCAGCGCCACCCAGGAGAACAGCAGCATCAGGCCGAGCAGGATGAAGAAGCCCGGCGGCAGGATGGCGGCGACGATGAGCAGGAGGTAGAGCACCGGGATGGCGGACCAGATTTCGATGAAACGCTGGAACAAGAGATCCGTCCAGCCGCCGAAATAGCCTTGCACGGCGCCGGCCGCGACGCCGATCAAGGCCGAGCCGGCGGTCAGTATCAGGCCGAACAGCACCGAAATGCGGAAGCCGTAGATGACGCGCGCCAGCACGTCGCGCGCCTGGTCGTCGGTGCCCAGCCAATTCCAGTTGCCGACGATGCAGGCAGGGTCGGCAGCACCCTGCGGATACTGGTTGCAGCGCGTCTTGGCGTCATACTGCCAGGACGGCCTGGCCGGTGCCGCTTCCGGAATGGCGTTGTTGACGGTCTGATAGGAATAGCGCACCGGCGGCCAGATCATCCAGCCATTGGCGTTGATCTCGTCCTGGATGACGGGGTCGCGATAGTCGGTGACGGCATAGAAGCCGCCGAATTTTTCCTCGGGGTAGGCGACCAGCACCGGAAACAGGATTTCGCCCTTGTAGGAAGCGATGATCGGCTTGTCGTTGGCGATGAACTCGGAAAACAGCGACAGCACGAACAGGACGAGGAAGATCCACAGCGACCAGTAGCCGCGGCGGTTGGCTTTGAAGTTCTGCAGGCGGCGCTTGTTGAGTGGCGACAGAAACGGCCGCTTGATCCGCGCGGGTGCCGCATCCAGGGGGACCGTAGCCTCCGACATCAGACGTCTCTCCGCTCGAAATCGATGCGCGGATCGACCCAGGTGTAGAGCAGGTCGGACAAGAGCCCGACGAACAGCCCCAGAAGCGAGAAGATGTAGAGGTTGGCGAACACCACCGGATAGTCGCGCTCGACCACCGACCGGAAGCCGAGCAGGCCGAGGCCATCGAGGGAGAAGATGTTCTCGATCAGCAGCGAGCCGGTGAAGAAGGCCGAGATGAAGGCCCCGGGAAAGCCGGCGATGACGATCAGCATGGCGTTGCGGAAGACATGGCCGTAGAGCACCTGCCGTTCCGACAGGCCCTTGGCCCGCGCCGTCACCACATACTGCTTGCGGATTTCTTCGAGGAACGAGTTCTTGGTCAGAAGCGTCGTCGTGGCAAAGGCCGACAGCACCAGCGCGGTCAGCGGCAGGGTCATGTGCCAGAAATAGTCGACGATCTTTCCCCACCAGGACAGTTGATCCCAATTGTCCGAGGTGAGGCCGCGCAGCGGAAACCAGTCCCAGAAGGATCCGCCGGCAAACAGCACCATCAGCATGATGCCGAACAGGAAGCCAGGTATGGCATAGCCGACAATGACGACGCCGCTGGTCCAGACGTCGAAGGGAGTGCCGTCCTTGACCGCCTTGCGGATGCCGAGCGGGATCGAGATCAGGTAGGACAAAAGCGTGATCCACAGCCCGATCGAGATCGACACCGGCATCTTTTCCAGGATCAGGTCGAGCACCGAAATGTCGCGGAAATAGCTGTCGCCGAAATCGAAGCGGGCATAATTCCACAGCATCATGCCGAAGCGCTCGAGCGGCGGCTTGTCGAAGCCGAACTGCTTCTCCAGCTTCTTGATGAATTCCGGATCGAGCCCCTGCGCACCGCGATATTTCGAGCTGACGTCACCGGCGGCATCGAAATTGCCGCCAGCACCCGCGTCGCCGCCACCGCCGCCGAGGCGGTCGCTGCCGCCCTGATTGGTCAGCCGGGCGATGACCTGTTCGACCGGACCGCCGGGGGCGAACTGGATGACGGCGAAGGATATCGCCATGATGCCGAACAGCGTCGGGATCATCAAAAGGATGCGACGCAGGATATAGGCGCCCATCAGACTTTCTGCCCTCGTTGGGCGAACATCTCAGCCTTTGCCAATTCTTGCCGCCTTGCCCTTATCGAACCACCACAGCGTCTCGACCGGAAAGCCGAAATCGGGCTTCTGTTCGAAAAAGCCGAACATGTCCCAATAGGCGACGCGGTGATTCGCCAGATAGTATGTTGGAATCCAGTCGAGCCGCGCGCGCAAGACCCGGTCGAGCGCTCTGAGCGCCGTGACGAGTTCAATACGGTTTTTCGCCTTGCCGGCTGCCGCGATCAGGGCGTCGATGGCCTTGCTTTCGGTGCCCGGATAGTTGCGCTGCCCCGGCATTTTCGCCATTCGGGAATCATAGAGCATCTGCAGGCTGTCGTCGGTCGGCGTCGCCCCGATCGACCAATGCAGCAAGGCAAGATCGAAGTCGTAATTGCTGTGCCGCTGCTCATACTGCGCCGAATCGATCTGCCGGATCGATGCGTCGATCCCGATCGCCTTCATATTCTCGGACCACGGGGTGTAGATGCGAACGATGCCGTCGTCCTCCGCCAGCATTTCGACCCGCAGCCGCTCACCCTTGTCGTTGACGACGAAACTGCCATCGCGCTTCCAGCCGGCTTGCGCGAGCAATCTCGAAGCCTCGCCCAGCAGCTTGCGGTCATGGCCCGAACCATCGGACAGGGGTTGTGTTACCGCTTCACCGAAAACCTCTGGCGGCAACTCGGCCCGGAACGGCTCCAGCAGGGCCAATTCGTCAGCCGAGGGCAGGCCGTCGGCCTTGTAATCCGATCGTTCGAAGTTCGATTGAGAGCGCTCGTAGGAGCCGTAAAACAAGGCCCGCTTCATCCATTCGAAATCGAAGCATCTGGCGATCGCCCGCCGCACCCGCTCATCGCGGAATTGCGGACGACGCTGGTTCAGTGCGACGCTCTGCATGTCCGGCGTCTTCTCACCGGGAAATTCCCGTTTGACGACCTTGCCGTCCTTCAGCGCCGGAAAGTCGTATCCGGTCGCCCATACCCGTGAGGTGAACTCCTCGCGAAAATGCGTGTCGCCTTTCTTGAAGGCCTCGAATGCCGCCTGCCGGTCAAGATAGAAGTCGATGCGGATGCGGTCGAAATTGTAGAGGCCGCGGTTCACTGGGAGATCGCGGCCCCAATAGTCGGCCACGCGGTCATATTCGACCGTCTGTCCGGCCGCCACGCGTCCAATCTTGTAGGGACCCGAGCCAAGCGGCGGTGTCATGGTCGAGGCATCGAAATCATTGGCCGTATAAAAGGCCTTGGAGACGATCGGCATCCCCACGATCGCAAGGATGTTTTGCGCCGACTGCTTGCCGTTGAGGGTGAGATCGACGGTAGCGGCATCGACCGCAACCGCGTCGGTCATGTACCGCAACGCCTGGGAAAGGTTCGGATGGCCCTTGTCCTTATAGAGCTTCAGCGAGAAGACAACGTCTTGCGCGGTCAGCGGCGAGCCGTCGTGGAAACGCGCTTGCGGCCGCAGCACGAAGCGAAAACCGTTGCGGTCCGGCGACAGGGTAACGGTTTCGGCAAGCAGGCCATAGGCCGCATCCGGCTCATCGAGCGCGCTTGTCATCAGCGAATCGAAACAGAGTTCGGTGCGCGGCGGTGCCTCCCCCTTCAACACCAGTGAATTCAATGTGTTGAAGGTCAGGAAGCTCTGATTGAGGGTCGAGTTCGGCGGCGCGAAATTCATCTGACCGCCCTTGGGGGCGTCCGGATTGACGTAGTCGAAATGCGCGAAATCGGGCTTGTATTTGAGGTCGCCGAACGCCGACAGGCCATGCAGCTTGGTGCCGGTCGCAATGTCGGCGAAGGCTTTTGCGGGCAACAGAGTCGTGGCTGCGGCAGCCGCGCCAAGGGCGAGAAAATCGCGGCGGGGCAGGACCGCCATCAATTGCCGCCCTTGTACTTGGCCGCCAACGCCTTTTCCTTGTCGGGAATGATCCACCAGGAATCGATGTCGGCGCCGACATAGGCGGGCTGCTTGTCCGGGAAGCCGAACTTGTTCCAGTAGGCCAGCCAGACCGCGGAACGGTAATATTGCGGCACGACGTAAAAATTCCACAGCAGGATGCGGTCGAGCGCGTGGGTGGCGGCGACGAGGTCGTCGCGATCGGTGGCGAAGATGATGCGGTCGACCAGCGCGTCGACGATCGGGTCCTTGATGCCCATCAGATTGCGCGAGCCGGGCGAGCCGGCGGCTTTCGAGCTCCAGAAGTCGCGTTGCTCATTGCCCGGCGATTCCGACTGCTGCAGAATCCCGGTGACGACATCGAAATCGAAATTGTTGACCCGGTTGATGTACTGCGTCTGGTCGATGATTCGCAAAGTGGCGTCGACGCCGATCTTGCGCAAATTGGCGATGTAGGGGCTGGCGATCACCTGATCGGTATCGTTCCAGCCGAGGATTTCAAACTTGAACGGCGCGCCGGTCTTGGCATTGACCATCTTTCCGCCCTTGATCACCCAGCCAGCCTTGGCGAAGAGATCGACCGCCTGTTTCAGGTACTTCCGTTCCGCCTGCGGGGAATCGTAGACCGGCAGCTTGAACTCTTGGGTGAAAAGTTCGGGCGGCAGCTTGTCGCGATATTTTTCCAGGATCTCCAGTTCCTTGCCCTGCGGCAACCCGCTCGAGGCCAGTTCGGTGCCTTGGAAATAGCTCGATGTGCGGGTGTTGAAGCCGAAGAACAGCGTGCGGTTCATGCTCTCGAAATCGAATGGAATGGTCAGCGCTTCACGCACCAGCCGGTCCTGGAACAGCGGCCGCCGCTGGTTGAGGACGAAGCCCTGCATCGGTTCCGGCGCCTGGGTCTGGAAATCCTTCTTGATGACATCGCCGGCCTGGAATGCCGGGAAATTGTAAGCCGTCGCCCATTTGCGCGAACTGTATTCGCGGTTGATGTCTTCCAGCCCGCCCTTGGTGAAGGCGAGCCAGGCGGCGTTGTCGTCGAGGATATAGGTGTAGCGCCTTGTGTCGAAGTTCTCGCGGCCGATCTTCACCGGCAGCTTGGCCGCCCAGTAGTCCGGCACACGCTGCCAGATGATCTCCGAGCCCGGCTTGAAGCTGGCGATCTTGTAGGCGGCCGAACCGAGCGGAATTTCCAGCGTCGGCTTGGTCACGTCTCGCTTCTTGCCGTTGGCGTCGGTGCCTTCCCACCAATGTTTCGGCAGCACGGCAAGGTCGCCGATGATCTTGGGCAGTTCGCGATTGCCCTTCTGGTTGAAATGGAACTCCACCTCGCGATCCGAAATCGCCACCGCATCGGTGACATTCTCGAAATAGCGGCTGTATTGCGGGCTGTTGGCCTTGAGCACCTGGAACGACCAGATCACGTCATCGACGGTGATCGGCTGGCCGTCATGCCATTTGGCGCGCGGATCGAGCCGGTAGGTCGCGGACGAATAGTCGGCCGGATATTTGTAGGCATCGGCGATCAGCGGATGACTGGTGCTGCCTTCATCGGTCGCCTGCTCCATCAGCGTGTCGTAGAGCAGGCCTCCGCCGAACCCGACGAGGCCGGCGGCCGGTGATCCCTGGACGACGTAGGGATTGAAGCTGTCGAAAGTACCTGGCACCACCGAGTTCAGCGTGCCGCCCTTGGGCGCGTTCGGGTTGACGTAGTCGTAGTGCTGGAAATTGTCGCCGTATTTGGACTCGCCGATCAGCGACGAGGTGGTGCGCCATTCGTCGGCTCGGGTCGCCTGCAACCCCGCCGCCAGAAGGGCTGCCGCCAGCAACGACTTGAGAAGCGCTCGGCCAACCGTCATGCACTATCCTCTTTGCAATGCCCGTTCATGGGCAATCTAGATGATTTGGCGCTCGTGAAAACCGCCATGCGCGGCTTTGTCGCCGCCTATGCGGTTTTCCCAAACAGAAAAGCCGGGCTGAACCCGGCTTTTTCAAGGTCGTCGAGATGATATCTGGCTATTGGGCCGGCGCCGGTGCCGGTGCGGCTGGCGCGGCACCTTCAGCCGGCTTTGCCGGAGCGGCTGCATCGGCAGGCTTGGCGGGTGCGCCTGCATCGGCGGCGGCACCTGGTGCCGGCAGCGGCTTGGGATTATCCGACAGCGTGCGCAGATAGGCGATGACGTTGGCGCGGTCCTCGTCCTTGGGCAGGCCGGCGAAGCCCATGGCGGTGCCCTTCACGAATTTCTTCGGCGAGGTGATGAAGTGGTTGATGTTGTCGTAGGTCCACTTCTCGGCGCCGCCCTTGGAGAATTCCTTCATGCCGGCCGAATAGGCAAAGCCTTCATGTTCGGCGACCGGGCGGTCGATGAGATCCCACAGGTCCGGGCCGACCTTGTTGGGGCCGCCCTTTTCGCCGGAATGGCAGGCCTGGCACTTCTTGAAGACGGCGGCACCTTGCTCGACATTGGCGGTTGCCAGCAGATCGGCGATCGGCTTGGCTGCGGCAGCCGGCGCGGCCGGACCGCCTTCGGCGGGCTCTGCGGCCTCGATGGCGAAGCCGGGCTTTTCCGGCGCCGGCGAGGCAAACAGCGCATCGGACACCAGGCCGACCGAGAAGACGACGAAAACGGTTCCGAGCAATCCGGCGAGCAGTTTGTTGACTTCGTTGGAATCCATACGCCCCTTGCTCCCTTTTCCGGCGGACAGAACCGTCCACTCCGTCCGTCGGTATCGTGACCCGTCCTGCCAGGGCGGTCAAATCGGGCGGAAACTAGGTCTTTTGCTGCGGCGTTGCAACACCTATAAGGGCGCTTCCAGTGAGACCTTTTGCCACTTTCCCTGTCCTCTTTCGAGACGCCTTGCACCCGAAATGTCCACGCTGATCCTGATCCCGGCCCGCATGGCTTCGACCCGCCTGCCGGGCAAGCCGCTGGCCGACATCGCGGGCGCCCCGATGATCGTCCATGTCGCCCGTCGCGCCGCCGAAGCCGACCTTGGCCGGGTGGTGGTGGCGACCGACACGCAAAGCGTGGCGCAAGCGGTGCGCGCGCACGGTTTCGAGGCCGTGATGACGCGCATGGATCACGAATCCGGCTCCGACCGCATCCACGAGGCGCTGCTTGCGCTCGATCCTGAGCGCAAGGTCGAAACCATCGTCAATGTGCAGGGCGACCTGCCGACGATCGATCCCGGTATCATCGCCGCGTCGCTCAGGCCTTTCGAGGACAGTGCGGTCGACATCGCCACGCTCGGCGTCGAGATCGTCCGCGATGAGGAAAAGACCAATCCCAATGTCGTCAAGATCGTCGGTTCGCCGCTGTCCGGCAGCAGGCTGAGGGCGCTCTATTTCACCCGTGCCACGGCGCCTTGGGGCGAGGGGCCGCTCTACCATCATGTCGGCCTCTACGCCTATCGCCGCGAAGCACTCGAGCGTTTCGTCGCGCTGAAGCCGTCGCCGCTCGAACGGCGCGAGCGGCTGGAACAGTTGCGGGCGCTGGAAGCCGGCATGCGCATCGATGCCGAGATCGTCCAGTCGCTGCCGCTCGGCGTCGACACGCCGGAAGACCTCGAACGCGCCAGAACAATCCTTGCAAACTGAGAAACCCGAGACTTGGCCCATGCCTGAAAAGACCAACAGAATATCCTTCCAGGGCGAGCCGGGCGCCAATTCCGACACCGCCTCCCGCAACGTCTATCCATCGATGGAGCCGTTGCCGTGCCCGACCTTCGAGGATGCGTTCAACGCGGTCGAGACCGGCAAGGCCGATCTCGCCATGATCCCGATCGAGAACACCATTGCCGGACGCGTCGCCGATATCCATCATCTGCTGCCGGAATCGAAGCTGCACATCATCGGCGAATATTTCCTGCCGATCCATTTCCAGCTGATGGTCCTGCCGGGCGTCAAGCGCGACGAGATCAAGACGGTGCACAGCCACATCCACGCGCTTGGCCAGTGCCGCAAATACATCCGCAAGAACGGCTGGAAGGCGATCGTCGCCGGCGACACGGCAGGCGCCGCCAAGATGGTCTCCGAGGTCAAGGACCGCACCATGGCGGCGCTGTCGCCCGCACTGGCAGCGACGCTCTACGGGCTCGATATCATCGAGCAGAACGTCGAGGACACCGACAGCAACGTCACCCGCTTTGTCGTCCTGACCAAGAACAAGCAATGGGCCGAGCGCCCATCACCCGACATCAAGATGATGACGACCTTCATCTTCCGCGTCCGCAACGTGCCGGCGGCACTCTACAAGGCGATGGGCGGCTTCGCTACCAACGGCATCAACATGACCAAGCTGGAGAGCTACCAGCTGGGGGCTTTCACGGCGACGCTGTTCTACGCCGACATCGAGGGCCATCCCGACGACCCGCTGGTCAAGCTGGCGCTTGACGAGCTTCGCTTCTTCTCCCGCGAAGTACGGATTCTGGGCGTCTATCCGGCCAGTGCATCGCGTGAGCAGTGGAAGGTTGCGGACTAGATCACCGCGCCCAGCGGCACGTAGTCGATCTCCATGAAGGCCTCGACCTCCGGCACCCAGCGGTCGCGCACGAAGGCGACATGGTCCGGATGGTCGTTGTATCTTTTGTAGGCAGCCTGGTCGGCGAACTCCATCGAGAAGCCAAAGTGATAGTCGTTCTTGGGGCTGATCTGCCGCAATTGTTCGAAATGTGTGACGCCCCTGATCGCGGTGAGGATTTTCTTGGCGTCGACCAGGAACCGCTTTTCGTCCAGCGAGTGCGGTGGATGCTTCAGCGTGAAGACGACGGTGTGACGAATCATTTTTGCCTCTTAATGTCTGGCTTTCCAGGCTCTTGCCGACCTATTCGGCGTCGACCCAGGCGCGGATGAGATGATATGCGATCGCCCCCTTGGGCGGCGTGAACAGATTGCCGGGATGTTCCTTGGCCAGCATCGAACGCACCTCGTCACGGGCAAACCAGCGACAGTCTTCCAGTTCGTTGAGGTCGGCCTGGATATCGTCGTTGAGCGGCTCGCCGAAGCAGCCGATCATCAGCGAATAGGGAAACGGCCAGGGCTGGCTGGCGTGGTAGACGACGCGGCCAAGCCGGATGCCGGCCTCTTCCAGCGTCTCGCGGCGCACCGCCGCCTCGATCGTCTCGCCCGGCTCGATGAAGCCGGCAAGGGCCGAGTACATGCCCGGCGCAAAATGCCGGCCGCGTCCGAGCAGGCATTTCTCCCGCGTCGCCGTCAGCATGATCGCCACCGGGTCGGTGCGCGGAAAATGCTCGGTGCCGCAATTCGGGCAATGCCGCTTGTAGCCGCCGGCCCGCATCTGCGATTCCGTACCGCATTTGCTGCAGAAGCGATGGCTGGCATGCCAGGCCAGCAGGGCCGCCCCTTGCGCCATCGCGCCAGCCGCCGCCTCGTCGATCAGCCCTTGCATGTAGACCGAGCGGTAGTCGATGGCCTTGACTGTTTCCGGAAGCTGTTCGGGTTCGACGCCGGCGGGCACGGCCAGCACCGGTCCTCGTTCGGAAAAGCCGAGCAGGATGCCTTGCGCCAGGGAAACCTTGAAGGGTTCGCTCTCGGTCGCGCCGAACCAGGGGTCGAGAGCGCCGCCGTCGCCGAGCTTCAGATAGAGCCGGCCGCCATGCATCAGAAGCAGCCGCGTCGCCGGGTCGACCAGCGCCTTGTCGACCGAATCGTCGGCGCGGTTCTCGGACTGCCGGTCGATCGTGTTGCCGGCAAAGCCGACGAACTGGCTCGGCTCGCGCAAAGGCGCGTCAAACAGGCGGAAGCTCATGGGGACTCTGGGATATGTTGAGGGACGGACACGTTTTGGGATGAACACAGGGGAACGCTTATAGCGCCGCCTTGATCGTTTCGGCAAACCGTCGCAAGTCGGAACGTTGATAGGGCTCTCGCAGGCCATGTCCCCACACAGGGCCTGGCCAGCCGGGATCGCCTTCCGAACGCGCGATGACATGGATGTGCAGCTGGCGCACGATGTTGCCGAGCGCGCCGGTGTTGATTTTGGTGCAGCCGGTCGCTTTTTTCAGCGCCTGCGCCACCATATTGGTTTCGAAGGTCAGCATTGCCTGGTCGAGCGGCGTCATGTCATGGATTTCCTCCGCGCCGGGCCGCTGCGGCACCAGCAGCAGCCATGGCCAGCGGCGGTCGTTCATCACCCGCAGTTCGCACAGCCCAAGCCACATCAACTGCTCGCTGTCCGCCTCCAGCCGTGCGTCCAGCGTAAATCCGGCCTCCAGGCCCGGCAGCATCGGCGTTTCCCTTGCTTTTCTTGGTTTGCTCAACACATGAAGGCTAGAGCGGCGGCAAGGGGGCTGCAAGCGAATCATTGCGCCCTCACGGTTTGGTGCGCCGATTCGAGATTTTACGATTTCTTCGCCGGACTTGCATTTCGTCGCGCAATTGCCGATATGGAAAGCGGGAGGTTGGTGGTGGACGATCCACTCGCCAACCGGGTCAGGTCCGGAAGGAAGCAGCCCTAACGAGCCCGGAACGGGTCATTGTTCCAGCCTCCCACCTCACGGCCCCTCTCGCGACATTGACGACGCATTGCAGCGCGGGCGAGACTATGCGCAGGAATCGGCCGCCTTCGGGCGCGGCCATTTGGAGCTTTACGGGCGTATGAGCGAAGCCGGAAATTCGGGACCAAAAAGCCTGGAGATAGGCAAGGACGCCGCCTATCGCGTGCTGGCGCGCAAGTACCGTCCCTCGAACTTCTCCGAGCTGGTCGGCCAGGAGCCGATGGTGCGCACCCTCACCAACGCCTTTGCCACCGGCCGCATCGCCCAGGCCTGGATGCTGACCGGCGTGCGCGGCGTCGGCAAGACCACGACGGCGCGCATCCTCGCGCGCGCCTTGAACTATAAAACCGCTGATATCGACCAGCCTTCGGTCGACCTTGCGGTGCTCGGCGAGCATTGCCAGGCGATCATGGAAGGCCGCCATGTCGACGTCATCGAGATGGACGCCGCCTCGCACACAGGCATCGACGACATCAGGGATATCATCGAGCGCGTGCGCTACGCGCCGGTCTCGGCGCGCTACAAGGTGTACATCATCGACGAAGTGCACATGCTGTCGACGCAGGCCTTCAACGGCCTGCTGAAGACGCTGGAAGAGCCGCCGCCGCACGTCAAATTCATCTTCGCCACCACCGAAATCCGCAAGGTCCCAATCACCGTCCTGTCGCGCTGCCAGCGCTTCGACCTGAGGCGCATCGACGCCGGCGCGCTGGTCGCGCATCTCGGCTCGATCTCGGCCCAGGAAGGCATTTCGGTCGACGACGACGCGCTGGCGATGATCGCGCGCGCCGCCGAGGGTTCGGCCCGTGATTCGCTCTCCATTCTCGACCAGGCGATTGCCCATGGCGCAGGCACTGTCAGTGCCGCGGCTGTGCGGGCGATGCTGGGACTTGCCGACCGCGCCCGCATCGTCGACCTGTTCGAACATGTGATGAAGGGCGATGTGGCGGCAGCGCTCGGCGAATTCCGCGCGCAATACGATACCGGCGCCGATCCGGCCGCCGTGCTGACCGATCTTGCCGAGTTCAACCACCTCGTCACCCGGCTGCGTTTCGTGCCGACGGCCATCGAGGATGCATCGCTGTCGGAGGACGAGCGGCGGCGCGGCGCGGATTTCGCCAGGACGCTGTCGGTCAGGGTGCTGTCGCGGACATGGCAGATGCTGCTCAAGGGCATTCCCGAAGTGCAGTCCTCCAACCGGCCGGTCAGTGCCGCCGAAATGGTGCTGATCCGGCTGGCGCACGCCGCCGACCTGCCGACGCTGGACGAGGCGCTGAGATCGCTCGAAGGTGCCGCACCGGTGCAAAATGGCGCGCCGCGCCCGAATGGGGCGCCTGCAGGGGGAGGCAATGGCGCCGGCGCGGTGGCGCAGACCCGCATGCCTTCCGGGCCGGGCGGCGCGCAGACCATGCGGCTGGTGGAGACCACGCCCGCCCCCGTTGCCTTCGTCGCTCCGCCGGAGCCGGTCGTGGAGGCGCAATCGGCGCCGCTGAAATCGCTGGCCGACATCATTGCCCTGGCAGACGCGCAGCGCGACATCGCCTTCAAGGTGCTGGTCAAGAGCTGCATCCGGTTTGTGCGTATCGAGCCTGGCCGCATCGACGTCGGCCTGACCAGCGATGCGCCCAAGATGCTGCTCAACGACCTGACGACGAAATTGCGCGCCTGGACCGGCCGCAGCTGGCTGGTCTCGCTGTCGAAGGAAGAGGGCGGCCAGACGCTCGCCGAAATGGAATCGGCCAAGCGCGAGACGGCTTTTCTCGATGCCAGGAGCGACCCGACCGTGGCCGCTATCCTGGCGCGCTTTCCCGGCGCCAAGATCATCGACGTGCGCATTCCAGACGCGCCGGAAGCCGAAACGACAGAGGCTGAAGTGCCGGTCGAGCCGCCGGCTGACGACGACGAACCCTGATCCAGCCACGAATCCACAAAGGACCCGACCATGAAAGATCTTCTCGGCCTGATGGGCAAGGCGAAGGAAATGCAGGCCAAGTTCCAGGCCATGCAGGACGAGATCGCCACGCTGGAAGCGTCCGGCCAGGCCGGCGGCGGCCTGGTCAACGTCACGCTGACCGGAAAATTCGAGATGAAGTCGCTGAAGATCGATCCCTCCTTGTTCAAGGAGGACGATGTCGAGATACTCGAAGACCTGGTGCTGGCCGCCCACAACGACGCCAAGACCAAGGTCGAGCAGATCATGCAGGAAAAGACCAAGGCGCTGACCGCAGGCCTGCCAATACCGCCAGGAATGAAACTGCCCTTCTAGAGTTCGGCGCGCCCCACGATCGACATGACCGAAGAGCCCTCCGAAAGATTGATCGAGCAGCGTATCCGCAACAGGATCTACGAGATCCTGGAAATCCTGGCCGATTGTGACGACGGCGTCGATCTCGTCGGCATCAAGGGTTATTTCCATCTGTTCGAGGATTTCGTCCATCGCCCATCGATCGAAGCCGGCACATCGGCGCTTTCGAAGGACGAGCGCGCGATCGTACTGGAGATCGCCGAATTCCTGGAGATGGCCAGCGAGACAAATCCGGACTTCACCAAGGCCGAGTTCATAGACAGCGACTGGCCGGGAAAGATCGCGCCGACGGCCAGGGAGGCGCGGACCCTGTTCTTGAGGCGCGGCCTGTTTTCGGAGAAGGTCGAGGAGCTTGAGCCTGGCCAGCCGGCCGCGACTGCGGCTGGGCGATAGACCGGTTCCAGGAGAAAGAACAGCGTTTGCCCTGGGAAAGCCGCGTAATGCTTTCCCTTGGGGCAATTGCGGCGAAACAAAGAAAGAGCCGTCATCGCTTTTGTGAAATGACGGCTCGATCTACCTGGAAAGCCACGTAATTGTGCCAATTTGGCAACAGTGCGTTGTTAATAACGTTTTGGCCATCATTTTGCCCGAAAGTGTCTCATTCTTGCCGCAGCCTGGGGGCGGGCACGAAGTGAGAGGGTTACCTGTTGATTTCCACGCGATGGAAGACGCCGCTGTTGCTCGGCGCCGTCATTTCACCCCTATTTTTGGCTGCCTGCAGCCAGACCACTTCACACGGCATGTCCGTCGCCAGCCTGACCGACGCCATCACGCCGGGTTTCCTGAACTCCCGGGCCTACAGCCACACGCCAAAGGACAAGGAATGCCTGGAACGGGCGATGTTCTTTGAATCCAACCGCTCGAGCCGCGACGGAATGATCGCGGTCGGCACGGTGGTGATGAACCGGCTGCGCTCCGGCAATCATGGCAGCACCATCTGCCAAGTAGTGGGTGAGCCCGGGCAGTTCGCGCCTGGCGTCATGACACGGCCGATGAATTCACGCGCAATGCCCGATGTCGAAGAGGCCGCCGACGCGGTGCTGAAGGGCGAGCGCAAGTCCAAGCTCAAGAACACCATGTTTTTTCACACCGCCGGCTTACGCTTCCCCTACAAGAACATGCACTACACCATGGTTGCCGGCGGCAATGCCTTCTACGAGAAGCGCGGCCGCAACTGGCAGCCGCTGCCGGATGAGCCGCAGGTCGCCATTGCCTCCGCGGCACCCGACAAGTCAGCCGCGCCGGTGACGATGGTCGCGTCCGCCGAGCCGATGCGTCCGGCCAAGCCGGCCACCGTCCGGTCCGTCCCTGTCCAGCAGACCTATATGACCGCGGCCGCCGCGCCGGCCGCGAAATCGGCGCGTGTCTCGGCGGAGCCGACGGTGGTGGCGATGCAGGAGCCGATGGAAGAGCCGGATGCCGCCCGTTTTGGCGGAACCTTGACCGCAAGGACAAGGGTCATCTCCTCGGTAGAGGACGCGCCGCAAGAGGCGTCGATGGGATTCCAGTCGACACCTGAGAACACCGATGCCGTCGGCGCGATGATTGTCAGCCAGGGCCGGCCGCTCGAAGCCAACTGATTTGCGCTCCGCAGTCCGCCAAGGCCGAATATGGCGGTCATGCGGATGCGGATGTTCCAAAGCGCTCTGAAAAATCCTAGATCAGAGCGATGTCGAAGCGAATCGCCGGTCCCGAGATCGAACGTCTGATCCAGCTCCTGGCCAAGGTGCCGGGGTTGGGTCCCCGTTCAGCCAGGCGTGCCGCCCTTCATCTGATCAAGAAGAAGGAGCAGCTTTTGTCGCCGCTTGCCGCCGCCATGGCCGAGGCGGCCGACAAGGTGCGCATCTGCTCGACCTGCGGCAATGTCGATACATCGGACCCTTGCATGATCTGCACCGATCCGCGCCGCGATGCCGGCACCATCATCGTCGTCGAGGACGTCTCCGACCTGTGGGCGCTGGAGCGCGCGGCGGCGATGAATGTGCGCTACCACGTGCTCGGCGGCACATTGTCGCCGCTCGACGGCATCGGCCCCGACCAGCTCAACATGCGCTCGCTGGTCGACCGCGTCGCCGGCGGCGAGGTCAAGGAGATTATACTCGCCGTCAATGCGACGGTGGAAGGCCAGACGACCGCGCATTACCTCACCGACCAGCTGTCCGGCTTCGACATCAAGGTGACACGGCTGGCGCATGGCGTGCCGGTCGGCGGCGAACTCGACTATCTCGATGAGGGCACGCTGGCCGCGGCGCTGCGCTCGCGGACGGCGTTTTGACGCAATTGGCGGGCAGGAGAAGCAAATGATTCCTGCTTTTATGAAATCAGCCTGCGTCTTTGTCTGCCTCGTCTTTGCGGCGATGGTTTCGGCCGCTCCCGCCTCCGCCGCAACGATCGACGACCAGTTCCGCGCCTGGCTGCAAAACGACCTCTGGCCGCAAGCCAAGGCGAAAGGCATTTCCAAAAAAACCTTCGATGCCGCCTTCGATGGCATCAAGCCCAACCTGAAGCTGCCCGACCTGGTCAAGCCGGGCGAGAAGGCGACCACGCCCCAAAAACAGCACCAGGCCGAATTCGGTTCACCCGGCGCCTATTTCGCCGAGAAGACGGTTCGCGCGGTGACGGCGGGTGGGCGGGCGCGCGAAGCCACCAATGCCAGGACACTTGCGGCCATCGAAAAGCGCTACGGCGTGCCAGGCGAAGTGCTGCTGGCGATCTGGGGGCGCGAGACCGGATTCGGCGCGGCGAAGATGCCCTACGATGCCTTCGAAGTGCTGGGCACCAAGGCGTTCATGTCGACCAGGAAGGACTTCTTCCGCACCGAACTGCTTGCGGCGCTTGAGATCGTCGAGCGTGGTCTGGCTCCGGTCGGCGCGATGAAATCGTCCTGGGCAGGCGCGCTCGGCCAGCCGCAATTCATGCCGACCTCGTTCCTGAAACATGCGGTGGACTTCGACGGCGACGGGCGCGTCGATATCTGGAACTCGACGCCGGACGTGCTGGCCTCGATGGCCAACTATCTCGTCCACTATGGCTGGGTTAAGGGTCGAGGCTGGGGTTTCGAGGTGACCGTGCCGGAGACGGTTTCCTGCGCGCTGGAAGGTCCGGACCAGGGCAAGAAGATCTCCGAGTGGGCGGCAATGGGCATCAAGCGCGTCGGCGGAAAACTGTTCCCAGCGAGCGAACTGAAGGCGGAAGGCTTCCTGCTGATGCCGGCAGGGCGCAGCGGCCCTGCCTTCATCGCCACACCCAATTTCTATGTGCTGAAGGAATACAACACCAGCGACCTCTACGCGCTGTTCATCGGCCATGGCGCCGATCGCATCGCCCATGGCGATCAGAATTTTGCCGGCAGCTGGGGCGCGGTCGGCGGGCTTCACCGTTCGGACATCGCCGCCCTGCAACGGGCGCTGGAAGCCAAGGGCTATGATGTCGGCAGCGCCGATGGCCTGCCCGGCTTCAAGACCCGCCGTTCGATCGGCATGTGGCAAGCCAAGAACGGCCGCGCCGCCACCTGCTTCCCTGACACCGGCATGGTCGCGGCGCTGAAGTAGCCGCGACATTCGCCAGATTGTCCTCGATAGGTAGCCTCGATTGGCTGGCCGATGCGTCGACATCCACCCGCCTTTCTGGCCCATTGAGCCGTCGTATAAATGCTCGTTGCCCGCCACGAGGCCGCCGGATATGGTGTTGACCAACTGGACAAAAACCGCAACGGTAAGAGATCAGTGGTGCCTTCTCCAGGCTCGAAAAGAATTGCACAACCCTGAGCCGGGAACTCGGGTCAACAAACAACAAAACAGGGAACAATCACGATGATGATGGAAAAGTTTGCTTTACGCTCTCGCTTCCTGCTGGCGGGTGCAGCCATGTCCGCGTTGCTTCTGGCCGGCGCGCCCGCCGGTGCGGTCACGCCCGCCGACACGCTGGTCGAAGGTTTCGCGATCGACGACATCATCTCCATGGATCCGGGCGAGGCGTTCGAGCTGTCGACCGCCGAGGTCACCGGCAACACCTATGATCTGCTTGTCCGTCTCGACCTCAGCGACACCTCCAAGGTCAAGGGCGACCTTGCTGAAAGCTGGACCGTCTCCGACGACGGCCTGACCTACACGTTCAAGCTCAAGCCCGGCCTGAAATTCGCTTCCGGAAATCCGATCACCGCCGCCGACGTCGCCTGGTCTTTCGAACGTGTGATCAAGCTCGACAAGAGCCCGGCCTTCATCATCGGCCAGTTCGGCATCAGCGGCGACAACGTCGCCGAGAAGGCCAAGGCGGTCGACGACACCACCTTCCAGTTCACCGTCGACAAGGCCTATGCGCCAAGCTTCGTGCTGAACTGTCTGTCGGCAACGGTCGCGTCGGTGGTCGACGCCAAGCTGGTCAAGGAACATGTCGCTGCGGTGACGCCGAGCGCCGACTACAAATGGGACAATGATTTCGGCAATGCCTGGCTGAAGACCGGCTATGCCGGCTCCGGCGTCTTCAAGCTGCGCGAATGGCGGGCCAACGAGGTGGTCGTTCTCGAGCGCAACGACAATTACTACGGCGAGAAGGCCAAGCTTGCCCGCGTCATCTACCGCAACATGAAGGAAAGCTCGGGCCAGCGCCTGGCGCTCGAAGCCGGCGACATCGACGTTGCCCGCAATCTCGAGCCGAACGACCTCGACGCCATCGCCAAGAATGCTGATCTGACCTCGACCAGCGCGCCGAAGGGCACGGTCTATTACATCAGCCTCAACCAGAAGAATGCCAACCTCGCCAAGCCCGAGGTCCGCCAGGCATTCAAATACCTGGTCGACTATGATGCGCTGAGCTCGACGATCCTCAAGGGCATCGGCGAAATCCATCAGACCTTCCTGCCCAAGGGCGTGCTCGGCGAATTGGATGAGAATCCGTTCAAGTTCGATGTCGCCAAGGCCAAGGAATTGCTGGCCAAGGCCGGTCTGCCCGACGGCTTCAGCGTAACCATGGACGTACGCACAGGCCAGCCAACCACCGGCATGGCGGAATCCATCCAGCAGACGCTCGGACAGGCCGGCATTAAGCTCGAGATTATCCCGGGCGACGGCAAGCAGACGCTGACCAAGTACCGCGCCCGCAACCACGACATCTATATCGGCCAGTGGGGGCAGGATTATTTCGATCCGAACTCCAACGCCCAGACCTTTGCCTCGAACCCGGACAATTCGGATGCAGCCAAGACCAAGACGCTGGCCTGGCGCAACGCGTGGGACATTCCGGACCTGACCAAACAGACGGAAGCGGCATTGCTCGAGAAGGACGCCGGCAAACGCGCCGACATGTACAAGGATCTCGAGAAGAAGATCCTCGACACCAGCCCCTTCGTCGTCATCCACCAGCAGCTGGAAGTGGCCGGCCTGCGCAAGAACCTCAAGGGTTTTGCGCTCGGCCCGAGCTTCGACACCAACTTCGTCGGGCCGGTGTCCAAGGAATAATGCTCGCGGACACGCCGCATGAGCACGGTTGAAAAAGAAGTGGCGGCGGGGCGCGGCAGCGCCCGTGCCGTTGCTATTGCATCATCGCTTGGCCGTTTCCTGGTTATCGCGATCACGACCTATCTTGGTCTGCTCGCGGTCACCTTCTTCATCGGTCGCGTCATTCCGATCGACCCGGTGCTGGCGGTGCTCGGCGACCGGGCGCCGGCCAATGTCGTCGAGCGTACGCGCCGCGAGATGGGCCTCGATTTGCCACTGGTCGAGCAATTCTACATCTATGTAAAGAATGCGCTGAGCGGTAATTTCGGCGTCTCCGTGCTGACCACCAATCCGGTCATGACGGATATCCGCCGGGCGCTTCCGGCCACGACGGAACTGGCGACGCTCGGAACGCTGATCGGCGCGCTGTTCGGCGTGCCGCTCGGCGTGCTGGCCGCGGTCAGGCGCGGCAGCCTCATCGACCAGATCGTGCGCGTCATCGGCCTGATCGGTTATTCTGTGCCGATCTTCTGGCTGGGGCTGCTGGGGCTGGTGCTGTTTTACGCCAAGCTGCAATGGGTTGCTTTCCCGGCGAGGCTCGACATCGTCTACGAATACACCTTTACGCCGATCACCGGCTTCTATCTCCTCGACTCTGCGATGCAGGGGCAGTGGGACGTTTTTTACGACGCCTTCCGCCACATCATCCTGCCGGCCTCGCTGCTCGGCTATTTCTCGCTCGCCTATATCAGCCGCATGACACGCTCGTTTATGCTCAACGAATTGTCGCAGGAATACATCGTCGCGGCGCGCGCCAAGGGCCTGTCGGAAACCCGCATAATCTGGGGCCACGCGCTGCGCAATGCGGCGGTGCCCATGGTGACGGTGATCGCGCTCTCCTATGCCGGACTGCTCGAAGGTTCGGTGCTGACCGAGACGGTGTTCTCGTGGCCGGGCATCGGCCTTTACATCACCAATTCGCTGCAGAACGCCGACATGAATGCGGTGCTCGGCGGCACCATCGTCATCGGCTCGGTGTTCATCGCCATTAATCTGCTCTCCGACCTGCTCTACCGCGTTCTCGATCCGAGGACGAAGTCCGCATGAGCGCCGACACCATCCAGAGCCGTCGCGACTGGCTGCTCAGCGAGCGGCCGGCCTCGCGCATGCAGGCAAGGCTCGGCCGCGCCTATGTGGCATGGCGGCGCTTTTCCGCCAACCGGCTGGCCTTTCTCGGCCTGCTCATCATCATTGCCTTGCTGGTCGTCGCCGCCCTTGCCGGCGTGCTGGCACCTTATTCTCCGACATTCGGCGACCTGAAGAACGCGCGCCTGCTGGCGCCGAGCGCCGAGCACTGGTTCGGCACCGACGATCTCGGCCGCGATATCCTGTCGCGCATCCTCTACGGCTCGCGCTGGACGCTTTATGTGGTCATCCTGGTCGCCATCATCGCGGCACCGATCGGCCTTCTGGTCGGCACGGTGGCCGGCTATGCCGGCGGCTGGACCGATGCCATCCTGATGCGCATCACCGACATCTTCCTCGCCTTTCCCAAGCTGATCCTGGCGCTGGCCTTTGTCGCAGCACTTGGCCCCGGCATCGAGAATGCGGTGCTGGCCATCGCCATCACCTCATGGCCGCCCTACGCCCGCATTGCGCGGGCAGAGACGCTGACGGTGCGCAATTCCGATTACATCAAGGCGGTGCAGCTGATGGGCGCCTCGCCCTTCCGCATCGTGCTGCGCCATATCATGCCGCTTTGCATTTCGTCCCTGATCGTCAGGGTGACGCTCGACATGGCCGGCATCATCCTGACCGCCGCCGGGCTCGGTTTCCTCGGCCTCGGCGCGCAGCCGCCGCTGCCCGAATGGGGCACGATGATCGCGTCCGGCCGCCGCTTCGTGCTCGACCAGTGGTGGGTGGCCGGTGCGCCGGGCTTCGCCATCCTCATCGTCAGCCTCGGCTTCAATCTGCTCGGCGACGGCCTGCGCGACGCGCTCGACCCCCGCAGTGGTGACCAATGAGCAGGGAAACGAAGACGCTTCTCGAGGTCGACGATCTGCGCGTCACCTTCCCGACCCGCACCGGGCTGATCGAAGCGGTGCGCGGCGTTTCCTTTTCGCTCGGCCGCGAACGGCTCGGCATCGTCGGCGAGTCCGGCTCGGGCAAATCGCAGACCGGCCGCGCCATCATGGGGCTGACGCCGCCGCAGGCGCGGATATCGGCCAACAAGCTCACCTTCGACAGCATCGACCTGCTCGGCGTCTCGCCGCGCGAACGCCGGGCGCTGCGCGGCAAGCGCATCGCCATGATCCTGCAGGATCCGAAATACTCGCTCGACCCGGTGATGAGCATCGGCCGCCAGATCGTCGAGACGCTGCGCACCCATGAAAAGGTCGGCAAGGCCGAGGCACGCGACCGCGCATTGGCCATGCTGGAGGCGGTGCAGATCCGTGATCCCTCTCGCGTCTTCAACCTGCATCCGCATGAAGTTTCGGGCGGCATGGGCCAGCGCGCCATGATCGCCATGATGCTGATCGCCGGTCCGGAAATGATGATCGCCGACGAGCCGACCTCGGCGCTCGACGTCACCGTGCAGCTTGATGTGCTAGGCATTCTCGACAGGCTGGTCAGTGAGCGCGGCATGGGGCTGATCTTCATCTCGCACGATCTGCGCCTGGTCTCGTCCTTCTGCGATCGCGTCATCGTCATGTATGCCGGCAAGGTGGTCGAGCAGCTCAAGGCATCCGAACTCGGCCAGGCCCAGCACCCCTACACGCGCGGCCTGCTCAATTGCATGCCCAAGATCGGTGCCGACCGCCACCCGCTGCCGGTGCTCGACCGCAAGCCGGAGTGGGCGGCATGACTTCTGCGATTGCCGTCGACAGGCTGGATGTGATCTTCGACCGTTTTCGCGCACTGAAGGGCGTCAGCCTGGACGTGCAGCCGGGCGAATCCTTTGGCCTGGTCGGTGAATCCGGCTCCGGCAAATCGACGCTGCTGCGGGCCATCGCCGGCCTTGCGCCGATCGCTTCGGGCAGCATCGCCGTCAACGGCAAGACGCTCGGCGTGCGCCGCGACAAGGCCTTCTACCGTGAAGTGCAGATGGTCTTCCAGGATCCGTACGGCTCGCTGCACCCGCGCCAGACCGTCGACCGTCTGCTGCAGGAGCCGCTTGCCATCCATGGCTTTGCCGACGGCGAAAAGCGTATCCAGCGGGCGTTGGACGAAGTCGGCCTCGGCAACGGCTTCCGCTTCCGCTATTCGCACCAATTGTCCGGCGGCCAGCGCCAGCGCGTGGCGATCGCCCGTGCGCTGATCCTCGAACCTTCGATCCTGCTGCTCGACGAGCCGACCTCGGCGCTCGATGCCTCGGTGCAGGCGGAAGTGCTCAACCTGTTGGAAGAGGTACGCAAGCGGCGCAAGCTGACCTTCCTGATGGTCAGTCACGACCTCGCCATCATCACCCATATGTGCGAGCGGCTGATGGTGATGCAAAGCGGCGAGGCGGTGGAGAATCTGGCGGCGGCGGATCTCGTCGAACGTCGCGTGACGAAGGACTATACGCGCAACCTGCTGAGAGCGAGCGACGGGTTTGTGAGAACGGCGTGAGCAGTCTCAGGCGGCGCCGCCTTCCGGTATGGCATCACCTGTCGGTTCAGCACTATCCTGCCCCTGCTTCGGCTCCTTGATCCTGAACCACGTCACATAAAGCGCCGGCAGGAACAGCAGCGTGATCGCCGTGCCGGCGATGATGCCGCCCATCATGGCATAGGCCATCGGGCCCCAGAACACTTCGCGCGCGATCGGGATCAGCGCCAGGCTGGCGGCCGCCGCCGTCAGTGCGATCGGCCGCATGCGGTGTTCGGTGGCCTCGATGACGGCCGCCCAGCGATCCTTGCCCTCGGCGACCAGATCCTCGATCTGCACGATCAGGATGACCGAGTTGCGGATAAGGATGCCTATCAGCGCCAGCACTCCGAGAATGGCGACGAAGCCCAGCGGTGCGCCGCTCGGCACCAGAGCGGCCACCACGCCGATCAGGCCCAGCGGTGCGACCGCGACGACCAGGAACAGGCGCTGGAAGCTCTGCAACTGCACCATCAGGATGGTCGCCATGACGAACAGCATCAACGGCACCACGGCGGCGATCGGTCCCTGGCTTTTGGCGCTTTCCTCGACTGAGCCGGCGGTCTCGATCGAATAGCCCGGCGGCAGCTTGGCGATGAAGGCATCGACCGGTGGTTTCAGTTCGTTGACGACGGTGGCCGGCAGCACGTCACCAACCAGGCCGGCCCGCACGGTGATCGTCGGAATGCGGTCGCGCCGCCACACCGTCGGTTGCTCCAGGTCGTAGCGGAAGTTGGCGACCGCCGCGAGCGGGATCGCCTCGCCGCTGCTGGTCGGCAACTGCATGTTCTGCAATGTTTCGATCGAACCGCGCTCAGCCTCGCGGGAGCGCGCCACCACATTGATCAGATAGGTGGCGTCGCGCACCTGCGTGATGGTGGCGCCGCCGACCGTGCTGTTGAGCGCGCTGGCGATGTCGGAAGAGGTGATGCCAAGCTGGCGCGCCTTGTCCTGCAGCACGTCGACTCTCAGTACACGCTGCGGCTCGATCCAGTCGAAGGTCGGCGCGGCAAGCCTGGGATTGGCCGAGATGACACCGGCGAATTGCTGCGCCAGTTCGCGCACCGTCTGGATGTCGGGACCGCCGACGCGGTACTGCACCGGGCGGCCGACCGGCGGTCCGAGTTCGAGCGGCTTGACGAAGGCGTCAGTGCCGACGAATTCCTCGCGCAGCAGCTTTTCCAGCGCCGGCTTCACCCGGTTGCGCGCCTCGATGCTCTTGGTGACGATGACGGTCTGTCCGAAATAGGGGTTGGCCGGCTGCACGTCATACGCCAGCACGAAGCGCACTGCGCCCTGGCCGATATAGGACGAGAAATGGTCGATGTCGGCATTGCCGACCAGCGCCCGCTGCTCGAACCGCTCCATCTGTTCGCGCGTGTCGGCGATCGATGAGTTCTGCGGCAGGTTCCAGTCGACGATCAGTTCCGGCCGGTCCGATGGCGGGAAGAACTGCTGCTGCACCAGGCCGAAACCGGCGATCGAGGCGGCGAACAACAGCACCGTGGCGATGATGGTCAGCCAGTGATGGCGCACCGAGCCGACAAGCACGCGCCGGAACAGCGCGGTGAAGCGGCCCGGCTGGTCGTGATGCTTGGTCTTCATCCTCGCCGGCAGGATGGTGACGCCGAGCAGTGGCGCAAACAGCACCGCCACGATCCACGACACCAGAAGCGAGACGGCGATGACCACGAACAGCGTGTAGGTGTATTCGCCGGCCGCGCTGTTGTTGAGGCCGATCGGAATGAAGCCGGCGACCGTCACCAGCGTGCCGGTTAGCATCGGGAACGCGGTAGAGGTGTAGACATAGGTCGCCGCCTTTCGCAGATTGTCGCCGACCTCCAGTCGCGCAACCATCATCTCGACCGCGATCATCGCGTCATCGACCAGAAGCCCGAGCGCGATGATCAGTGCGCCAAGCGAAATGCGCTGCAGCGAGATGCCGAGATAGGCCATCACCGTGAAGGTGATGGCCAGCACCAGAGGGATCGACAGCGCCACGACGAAGCCGGCGCGCATGCCGAGGCTGATGAACGACACCGCGAGCACGATGGCCACCGCCTCGAACAGGGCGCGCGTGAAGCCCGAGACGGCTTCCTCGACGATGACCGGCTGGTCGGCGACCAAATGCACACCGACGCCGACCGGCAGGTCGGCCAGCACCTTGTCCATCTCCTTGTGCAGGGCGTCGCCGAACTGCAGCAGATTGGCGTTGGGCTTCATGCCGATGGCGAGCCCGATCGCATCCTGGCCGTTGAAGCGGAACAGCGCCGCCGGCGGATCGGCATAGCCGCGCGTGATCGTCGCCACGTCGCTCAGCCGGAAGAAGCGGTCGTTGACGCGCAGATTGATGGCGCGAAGGCTGTCCTCGGAAGTGAACTGGCCGCCGACACGCACGCTGATGCGCTCCGGCCCGGACTGGATGACACCGGATGGCGTAATCGCGTTCTGCGCCTGCAGGCTTGCCACGATCGCCTGTTGGTTGAGGCCAAGCGCCGCGATCTGGCGGGTCGAGAATTCGAGATAGATTGCCTCGTCCTGGGCGCCGACCAGGTCGACCTTGCCTGCATTCGGAACGGTGAGGATTTTGGTGCGGACGTCCTCGACATAGTCGCGCAGCTGGCGCGGCGTCAGCCCGTCCGATGTGAAGGCGTAGATATTGCCATAGACATCGCCAAAGCGGTCGTTGAAGAATGGTCCCTGCACGCCTTGCGGAAATTGCGAGCGGATGTCGTTGACCATGTTGCGGACCTGAATCCAATTCGGCACGACATCGAGCGCCTTGGTGGTGTCTTTCAGGTTGACGAAGATGACGGTCTGGCCGGCGGTTGTGACCGACTTGGTGTAGTCGAGGCTGTCGAGCTCCTCGAGCTTCTTCTCGATGCGGTCGGTCACCTGCTGCACGGTCTCCTTGACCGAAGCGCCCGGCCAGTTGGCCTGGATGATCATCGTCTTGATGGTGAAGTTGGGGTCTTCCTCACGGCCGAGATTGAGGTAGGAGAACACGCCGGCGACGACGAAGACCAGCATGAAATACCAGACCATGGAGCGGTGGCTGAGCGCCCAGTCGGAGAGATTGAAGCCTTTCATGAGGCCCCTCCCTCGGGCACTTTCACCTTCTGGCCTTCGCTCAGGCTGTGAACGCCGGCGGTGACCACACGCATGCCGGCTTCAAGCCCTTCGGCCACCGTGAAGGTGCCGCCATTCTTCGACGCGATCTTGATGTCGTGTGCGCTCACACTCGATGTCTGCGGATCGACGATCCACACTTTGTCGGAACCGTTCTTTTCGAGCAGCGCCGACATGGGCAGCTCGATCGTCGGTGCCACCTTGGCCATGCGGGTCGCCGTCACCGTCGAGCCGAGCCTGAAGGACTGCGGCGGATCGATGAGCGTCAGCTTGACACGCCGCGTGCGGGTCGAGCCCTCGGACTGCGGCGCGATCTCGCGCAGCTTGGCCTCGGTCTGGATTGTCGGCAGCGACTGCAGGATAACCTGGAACGGCGTGCCGGCCGCGAGATCGCCGGTCAACTGGTCGGGAATGTCGACCACCGCCTCGCGTAGGTCCGAACGCGCCACGGTGACAACCGTCTGGCCGGGCGAGACCGTCTGGCCGACCTCGGCGCCAACAGCGGTGACGACGCCGTCGAAATCCGAGAACAGCCTGGCATAACCCAGCTGTTCCTGCGATTTGGCAAGCGAAGCCTTGGCCCGCTCGACACCGGCCTCCGCGGCTTTGCGCGCCTGCTGCGCGGCATCGAAGACAGCTTGCGTGGTGTTGGCCGAGGTGAGCAGCTGGCGCTGCCGTTCCTCGCTGGCGGCGGCGTTGGCGAACTGTGCCCCGGCGTTGGAGAGCTCTGCCTTGGCCGCCTGGACAGCCAGCTCCATCGCGGTCGGATCGAGTGCTGCGATGGTCGTGCCCTTGCTGACGATGTCGCCCACGTTGACGTCGCGCGAGACAACCCGGCCAAGCAGGCGGAAGGCAAGGTCGGCACTGACCTGTGGCTCGACAGAACCGGCGAACCCGAAGACCTGGGTGGTGCGTGGCTCAATCACCATCGACAGCACTGGCCGGATGATCTCCGGCGGCTTTTCATCGGACTTCGAGCAGGACGCGAGCGTGCCGAGCACAAGCACGCCAAGCAGGATGTGCGGCAGCCGGCTCATTGGCCCGCTCCCGATATCTCGATCGTCTGCCCAGGGCTGAGCAACTGTCCGCCAGCGGTGACGACGCTCTGGCCCTCGGCCAATCCCTTGGCGATCACGACCGTGCCTGAATCGAACGCCAGCACATCGACCGGCGCCATTGTCACCGCCTTGGTCGAGGTGTCGACGACCCACACCGCCGGCTTACCGGCACTGGATGTCAGCGCCTGCCAAGGCAGCAGGATCGCCTTCGCCGGCTTCGCGCTGACCGAACCTATGACAGCTGCTCCCAGCGGCATGCCTGTCGGCGTGTCGGGAATGGCGACCTTGACCCTGATCGAGCCCGAAGCCGGGTCGACCGCTGGCGAGATTTCGCGGACCTTGCCCGTCGCCCTGACCTGCGGATCGGACAGCAGCGTGATCGTCACCGCCGGCGAAGCTGGTGTCTTGGCGACCAGCGTCTCCTGCACATTGAATACCGCATCGCGGTCGCCGTCCTCGGCGACTGTGAAGACGGTTTGCGCGGCTTGCACCACCTGTCCGGCTTCGACCTGGCGGGCGGTGATCACGCCGGCGGCGCCGGCCTTGAGTTCGGTGAAGGACAGGTTCTGCTGGGCATTGGCGAATGCGCTCTGCGCTGCCTCGACGCTGCCTCGTGCCACCTTCAGTGCCTGGTCGGCGGCATCATAGTCACGCCTGGTGGTGAAGCCCTGGGCAAGCAATGTCTTTTGCCGCTCGAAGGCGGCGGCGGACTGGGTCAATTGCGCCCGCGCGGCGTCGAGATCGGCCTGTGCCGATCGCAAATCGGATTCCTGTTCCTGCGGGTCGATACGGGCAAGCATGGTGCCCTGGTCGACATGCCGGCCGACATCGACAAGCCGCTCGGCGACGCGGCCTCCGACCCGGAACGACAGATTGTTCAGCGTGCGCGCCGCGATCACCCCGGTCAGCGAGGTTCTCGGCGCGTAGTCGGCCAGCGCCACCGTTTCGGTGCGCACCGTCACCGGCAGTTTTTTGGCCGCTGCTTCCTGCTTCTGGCAGCCTGCCAGCAGAAGGGCCGCCGAGCAGGCGAGAAGCGCTGAGGCGATTGGAAACGACAAAAGGCTGGAGATTTTGACCGATGGCGGCGAGCCGGACGATGTCACGTTCCTGCTCATGGGTTCCCCGGCTGCGGGCGGCTCGCTGATCGCGATGTCTCGCGAATATACGGAAGATAATCGATCCCCGGAAAAAGGGAACCTCTCTCGTACGCGTATCGGCCGATTGCTTATGGCGACACCGCAGGCCCAATCGCCTGCCGGTGGTGCCGACTTGAGGAAAACGTGAAATAAGGTCAGAAGACATCTGATCAAACAAGAACGGGCGCCGGCCCGATGAGGGATACGATGAAGAATTCAGCCATTTCCGAACGCAAGAACCAATCGATTTCCCGCGGCGTCGGCATGACCACGCAGATCTATGCCGACCGGGCCGAGAATTCGGAGATCTGGGATGTCGAAGGCCGCCGCTACATCGATTTCTCGTCGGGCATCGCCGTCGTCAACACAGGACACCGCCACCCCAGGGTGATCGAGGCGGTCAAGGCGCAACTCGACCGCTTCACGCACACCTGCCATCAGGTGGTGCCCTATGAGAGCTATGTGCGCCTGGCCGAACGGCTGAACGGCATGCTGCCCGGCAAGTTCGAGAAGAAGACGATCTTCGTCACCACTGGGGCCGAGGCGGTCGAGAACGCCATCAAGATCGCCCGCAACGCCACCGGCCGTCAGGCCGTAATCGCCTTCGCCGGCGGTTTCCATGGCCGCACCTTCATGGGCATGGCGCTGACCGGCAAGGTCGTGCCCTACAAGGTCGGCTTCGGCGCCATGCCGGGCGACGTCTACCATGCGCCGTTCCCTGTGCCGCTGCACGGTGTGTCTACAGCCGATTCGCTCGCAGCACTCGACCGGCTGTTCAAGGCCGATGTCGATCCGGCCCGCGTCGCCGCCATCATCATCGAGCCGGTTCAGGGCGAAGGCGGCTTCTACGACGCGCCGCGTGACTTCCTGGTTGCGCTGCGCAAGCTTTGCGACCAGCACGGCATGCTGCTGATCGCCGACGAAGTACAGACCGGCTTTGCCCGCACCGGCAAGATGTTTGCGATGGATCACCATGAGGTGGCCGCCGACATCACCACCATGGCCAAGAGCCTGGCCGGCGGTTTCCCGCTGGCGGCGGTCACCGGCCGCGCCGAAATCATGGATGCGCCCGGCCCCGGAGGGCTCGGCGGCACCTATGGCGGCAGCCCGATCGGCGTTGCCGCCGCACACGCCGTGCTCGACGTGATCGAGGACGAAAACCTGTGCGACCGCGCCAACACGCTGGGCGCAAGGCTGAAGCAGCGGCTGCAGTCGATCCGTGACGACGTGCCCGAGATCGTCGACATCAGAGGCCTCGGCTTCATGAACGCGGTCGAGTTCAACGACGTCAAGAAGGGCCTGCCCTCGGCCGAGATCGCCAATGCGATCCGGTTGAAGGCGCTCGACAAGGGCCTGATCCTGCTGACCTGCGGCGTCTACGGCAACGTCATCCGCTTCCTGGCGCCGATCACCATCCAGGACGAAGTCATGAACGAAGCGCTCGACATTCTGGAAAGCTCGATCCGCGAAGTCTGCGCCGCCTGAAAGGGCAGCGCCACTTCTCCTAAGTGGCCTACCTCAAAGCGAACCTGCCGTCAGGAGCTTGGATTCTGTAGCCAGGCGGGAATGTCCCGCTTGGCATGCAGCACTCGCCACACATCAATATGGTCGGGCTGCTCAAGATAGAAAATCAGATATGGATGGCGCTTGAGTTGCACACTCCGCAGACCAGGCAATCCAATTTCGTAGCCATACCTTAGAGCCATATGCTGGATGGCTGCCTATCAGTTTGTAGGCATTTTGAAGGTCCTCGACATAGCCCAACGCCGTATGCGAACCAACTTCGCGTGCATAATAATCATTGGGGTCCTCGATATCCCGCAGAGCGAGGTTTCGAGGGATAATTGCCTTTGTGGCCACTTAATTTATTGGCTCTGCGCCCGTTTTCGCAGCGCGGCGAAATAGTCATCGTCGACGGGAGCGCCCGGCGCGGATGAAGGGCCCTCGAGGAGCAAACCGCGCAGAAGTTGGCGGTCCTGATCGTGACGGATCAATTCACGCACATACTCGCTGCTCGTACCATAGCCGCGATCCGTCACTCGCTGATCGACAAAATGCTTCAAGCTGTCGGGCATTGCGTATGGCAAAAATTGGCAACTCTACGCGCGGGCCTTGGCCGGCTCCATGTTCTGAAACGCAGCCAGTGCAGCTTTCAGCCCCTCGGGGCCAGCAGCCACCATCTGCGGCGTCGGCGAGAAGCCGGCGCCGAGCATCTTGCGCCCAAGCATATGGTCGCCGGGACGGTTCACTGATTCGATGCCGAGCAGCCGGTCGCCGGCATAGTGGTAGATCGAGAACTTGTTGTCGGGCAGGTCGCCCAGCACGACATGGCTGTCGCCGCCGGCGGTCAGGCCGACCATCTGCAGCTTCATGTCGCCGATGTCGGACCAAAACCACGGCACCGCCGAATAGGCGTCGGCATGCCCGGTGATAGTGCGTGCGGCAAGCCGGGCCTGGTCGGTGGCGTTCTGCACCGATTCCAGCCGCACGTCGCCGCCGGTGAACCAGTGTCGGTAAGAGGCAGCATCGCCAATGGCGAGAATCTCCGGCACCGACGTGCGCATCTGGTGATCGACGCGAATGCCATTGGCGATGCCGAGGCCGGCCGCCTGCGCCAGTTCGACATTCGGCACGGCACCAATGCCAACGATGACCATGCGCGCCGGCAGAATTTCGCCTGACGAGGTGATCGCGGCCGTGACATGACCATTTTCGCCATCGAGCCTGGCGATAGAGGTGCCGGTAAGGATGCGCACGCCTGTCGCTTCCAGCCGTTGCCGGACGTGGCTCGCCACCACCGGCGCCACGGCGCGGCCGAGCAGCCGCTCCACCGCCTCGACCACTGTCACCGTGCGACCGGTGGCCCGCAGTGTGGCTGCGATCTCCAGCCCGATGAAACCGCCGCCGAGGATGACGACTTCGTCGCTTTGCGCGCTGAGGTCTCGGATCAGCCGCGCATCGGCCAGCGAGCGCAGCGACAGCACCCCGGACAGATCGGCACCGGGCAGCGGCAGCGTGCGGGGGCGCGAGCCTGTCGCCAGGATCAGGTGGTCGAAGGCAAGCGCACCACCGCCGGCAATATCCAAGCTGCGGCGTCCGGCATCGATGCGATCGATCCTGGCGCCAGGCCGGTAGTCGATGGCGCTGCCGGTGTAAAAGGCCTCGCCGCGCAAGGGCTGTGGCTTGGCCTCGGCATCCTTGATGAAGGTCTTCGACAGCGGCGGCTTATGGTAGGGCAGTTCGTCCTCGTCTCCGACGAGGATCACCGGCCCGTCATAGCCGTCCTCGCGCAGACTTGCGGCCGCTTGCACGCCCGCATGACCCGCGCCGACAATGACCACACCGTTCTTCATCGCACTCAATCCCGATTCTTACTCTAGGATGTTCCGCCAGATGGCAATTGTCTGGCACCGCTGCAAGCGAGCTTTTGCCGGTCGCATCCGGGATGGCGGCTGTCAATCGCACAGTTCTGCGGCAAGACCGGTGCAGGAAAATGCATAAAGTTGACAGTCGCAGTTTAGAATAATTCTAAAGTATTGTTTCAATTGACTTTTCTTGCGGATTGTCATTGACATCCGACGATGTCGCAGCTTTATGGAGGCTCGCGCGTCAGCGCATTCCTTTAATGTCTGGGCCTTGAACCCTTTCGATTGGAGGCATTTTGGTGTCTTTCTTCCGCGAACCGCGCGATGGCGCGGCATCTCTTGCGCCCAATGGCCCGCAGATGGCCTGGCGCCGGTTGCTATGCGCGCCGTCTACAGAATTTCCGAGAAACTGGAGAGTGATCATGACAGCACGATATGGCAGCAGGCTTGCGGCGATCGGCGCCACTGCCCTGCTGACGGCGGCGGTATTCGTGTTGCCGGCAAAGGCGGAAGCCGATGCAAAGGCGGTCATCAAGACCTATTCCGACATCGCGCTCGCCAAATACGAGGATTCGCTGACCGCCGCGCAGGCGCTCGACAAGGCGGTCGACGCGCTGCTCGCCACGCCATCGGTGGAAACCCTCAACGCTGCCCGTGACGCCTGGAAGGCATCGCGCGTTCCCTACCAGCAGACCGAGGTCTACCGCTTCGGCAACAAGATCGTCGACGACTGGGAAGGCAAGGTGAATTCCTGGCCGCTGGATGAAGGCTTGATCGACTACGTCGCCAAGAGCTACGGCACCGAATCGGACGCGAACGCGCTCTACACGGCCAATGTGATCGCCAACAAGGAGATCGAGATCAACGGCAAGAAGGTCGATGCATCGAAGCTTTCGCCGGAATTCCTCTCCGGCACGCTGCAGGGAGCCGGCGGCATCGAGGCCAATGTGGCCACCGGCTATCACGCCATCGAATTCCTGCTCTGGGGCCAGGACCTGCATGGCACCGGTCCCGGTGCCGGCGAGCGCCCCTTCACCGACTACGACCTCAAGAACTGCACCGGCGGCAATTGCGACCGCCGCGCCGAGTATCTGAAATCGGCCAGCAACCTTCTGGTTTCGGATCTTCAGGAGATGGTCGGCAACTGGAAGGAAGACGGCGCCGCCCGCAAGGCTCTTGTCGATGGCGAGCCGAACACGGCGATCTCGACGATCTTCACCGGCATGGGCTCGCTGTCCTATGGCGAACTGGCAGGCGAGCGCATGAAGCTCGGCCTGCTGCTGCATGATCCGGAAGAGGAGCACGATTGCTTCTCCGACAACACCTACAATTCGCATCTCTACGACGCTATCGGCATTCGCGCGGCCTATAATGCGAGCTACACGCGTCTCGACGGCACCGTCGTTTCGGGTCCCTCGGTGGCCGATATGGTGAAGGCGGCCGATCCGGCGATCGACAAGGAACTGTCTGACAAGCTCGATGTTTCGGTCGCCAAGATGGAGGCGATCAAGGCGCGTGCACTGGCCGGCGAGGCCTATGACCAGCAGATCGCCGAGGGCAACATTGAGGGCAACGCCACCGTGCAGGCGGCGATCGATGCGCTGATCGATCAGACCAAGTCGATTGAGCGCGCCGTCGGCTCCCTGAAGCTCAGCACCATCGCCTTCGAAGGGTCCGACAGCCTCGACGCGCCGGACAAGGTGTTCAAGTAAGGGTCGAAGACGGGACTTATCCGGAGCCAGACAACCGGCTCTGGAACGGCCTCCGCTAGAAAATCAAGCCACACGGCGCGGGAGACGCCGTCAGCCAGCCGAGCAAGCCAATGCTGATTTGTCATTGCAATATCATCACCGAGAAGGAGATCGAGCAGACGATCGTCGGGCTGCTCGACCAGGATCCCTGGCAGCTGATCGTGCCGGCGAAGATCTATCATGCCATGCAGAAGCGCGGTCGCTGTTGCGGCTGCTTCCCAAATGTGGTGGAAACGATCATTCGGGTCACCGAAAATTACCACGCCCGCTCGGAGGCGAGCGGCGTGGATGTTGTTTCACACCTGGATCGCGTCAGAGGCCTGCGCGTCCAATACGGGAGCAGAATTCATGAAAGGCGATCCGCAGATCATCGAGCGGCTTAACGAGGCCCTTTTTCTGGAACTCGGGGCCGTCAATCAGTACTGGGTGCATTTCCGTCTGCTTGAGGACTGGGGATACGCCAAGCTGGCAAAGAAGGAGCGGGCGGAATCGATCGAGGAGATGCACCATGCCGACAAGCTCGTCGCCCGCATCATCTTCCTTGAAGGCCATCCGAACCTGCAGTCCGTGGCGCCGCTGCGCATCGGGCAGAATGTCAAGGAAGTGCTCGAATCCGACCTTGCCGGCGAATATGACGCACGTACCGCCTACAAGCGCTCGCGCGAAATCTGCAACGACGCCGGCGACTACGTGACGATGAAGCTGTTCGAGGAATTGCTGGCCGACGAGGAGGGTCACATCGACTTTCTCGAGACGCAGCTCGACCTGCTTGCATCGATCGGCGAGGAGAAATACGGCCAGCTCAACGCCGCATCGGCGGACGAGGCGGAGTAAGGGCATGCGGGAATGCGGCGCCTACTAGAATTCGTGCGCCGCTCGCGGCGGGCCAATGGCTCGCCGCTTCTTCCAAAGACGCCAGCCGGATTGGCGCCTCGGCGCTGTGTCGTGCTCGTGTTTGCGCTTGCCTCTTCGGCGATGGCGGGTGATCTTCAGCCGGCCGGGCTCGCCACCACGCGCACCGACCTCAATGCGAAGGATCAGGCGCGCGTCATCGCCGTCACCAGGCCGACCACGGATTTTTCCAGGCCAGAGCAGTTCGAGCTTATGCAAGGTGGCGCCGGCACGTCCCGAAAGGACGTCAGCCGCGATTCCTTCTCGCAATCCTCGGCCAACATCACCTTCGAGGAAGAGGGCGACTTCAAACTCGGCAATGCCCTTTTCCGCAAGAACTGGGTCTCGTCGCCATCCTCGACGCAGGCTTCGGACGGGCTCGGCCCGCTGTTCAACGAACGTGCCTGCCAGAACTGCCATCTGAAGGATGGCCGCGGCCGCCCGCCGCAAGGCGACGCCGGCACCACGTCGATGTTCCTGCGGCTGGCCCGCGACGCCAGCAGCGCGCAAGAGAGGGCGGCGCTTGCCAACCACGAGGTGCTCAATTTCCCCGACCCGGTCTACGGCACGCAATTGCAGGAGCTCGCCGTACCCGGCCTGCCCGGCGAAGGCAGGATGCATATCGACTATCAGGAACATAAGGTGGAGCTGACGGACGGCACTGTGATCTCCTTGCGCAAGCCGAGCTATTCGGTTGACGGCCTTGGCTACGGGCCGATTGACCCACGCACCACGCTGTCGCCGCGCCTGACCCCGCCGATGATCGGCCTGGGCCTGATCGAACAGATCGCGCCGGCTGATATTCTCGCCCACGCCGATCCGCACGACAGGGACGGCGACGGCATTTCCGGCAGGCCGAACATCGTGCGCGATGGCTTGAGCCGGGAAATGACGCTTGGCCGCTTCGGCTGGAAGGCGCAGACCGCTTCGATCCGCCAGCAGGCGGCGGATGCCTTTGCCGGAGACATCGGCATCTCGACGCCCGAAGAGCCGAAGCATTGGGGCGATTGCACTGCTGCGGAAGGAAAATGCCTCGCCATGCCAAACGGCGTGCAGCAGCGTCTTGGCCCGGTCGAGGCGCCTCCGCCGGTGATGGATCTCGTCACCTTCTATTCGCAGAACCTGGCCGTGCCGTCGCGCCGGGACCTCGACCAGCCGGACGTGCTCGCGGGCAAGAAAACATTCTACGAGATCGGCTGCATTGCCTGCCACACGCCGAAATTCGTCACGCGCCGTGATACGCCCAACAAGGCGCAGGCCTTCCAGTTGATCTGGCCCTATTCCGACTTCCTGCTGCACGACATGGGGCCTGATCTGGCCGATGGCCAGGCCGTGGGAGATGCGACGGGCACTGAATGGCGCACGCCGCCGCTGTGGGGCATCGGCCTGACCGAGACGGTCAACGGCAATTCCTTCTTCCTGCATGACGGGCGCGCGCGCAGCCTGACCGAGACGATCCTGTGGCATGGCGGCGAGGCGCGGAAAGCGCGCGACCGCTTTGCCGCCGCCAGTGCGACTGAGCGTGACGCGCTGCTCAAATTCCTGGAGTCACTGTGATGTTCAAGTGTTCTGCATTGTTTCTCGCTCTTCCGCTGGCCCTGCTGAGCGTTGTCCCTGCATCGGCGGCGGTCAAAGCCTCCGACATCATCCAGCGGGCGATCGATGGCTTCGTCCGCCCGGCCTATGCCGGCCTGCACGAGCAGGCGGAAGCCTTGACCGGAGCCATGCGCAAGCTGTGCGTCACGCCCTCGCAAGGAGAGCTCGATGCCGCACGCGCAGAATTCTCCGCCACCGTCTATGCCTGGTCGTCAGCCGAAATCATCGGCTTCGGGCCGATCAAGGAGAACAACCGGCTGGAACGCATGCTGTTCTGGCCGGATCGCAAGAGCATTGGCCTGAAGCAGGTGCAGGCGGCGCTGTCGGCCAAGGATCCGACCGCCACCGATCCGGCACAACTGGCTGGCAAGAGCGTTGCCATGCAGGGGCTGGGCGCGCTCGAATTCGTTCTTTACGGCGACGGCGCCGCTGCACTTGCCGGCAAGGATGATCCCTATCGCTGCGCTTATGGCACCGCTGTTGCCGGCAACATCGAAACCATGGCTGGCGAGGTCAGCGCCGCCTGGAACAAGCCGGACGGCTTTGCAGCACTTTGGGCCAATCCGGGGCCGCAGAACCCCCTCTACCGCGACGGCAATGAAGCGGTGACCGAACTGGTCGGCGTCTTCGTCAATGAGCTGGAAATGGTGCGCGACGTGCGCCTGAAAGGGTTTTTCGGCGGCAAGCCGGATGCGGACAAGCCGAAACAGGCAATCTACTGGCGCTCGCAAAACACCACCGCGTCACTGGCTGGAAATCTCTCCGGCATCGATACGCTGTTCCAGGCCTCGAAGCTGGGCGATGCCCTGCCGGACGATGCGCGCTGGATGGCCGAATCGATCCACATCCAGCTGGTCAACGGTGTCGCCACCGCCAAGGCCGTCAGCGGTCCAATCGACAAGGCGCTTGCCGATCCGGCGTTGCGCGACAAGCTCGATCATTTCGCGCTGATCACCTCCAGCCTGTCGACCCTGATCGGCACCAGGTTGACCGCCGAATTCGGCCTGACCGCAGGCTTCTCCTCGCTGGATGGGGACTGAATTGAAAACCCTTCTGATAGATCGCCGCGATTTCCTGAGAGCTGCCGGCATTGGCTTTGCTGCCGCGATGGCGCCATCGGCCTGGGCAACGACGCTTGCGGCCGACGCCGTCTTCGCCACCGCTTTCGTCAAACGCGACGGCAGCTTTGGCGCTGCCGTCCTGTCCGAGGCCGGCAAGGTCCTGCATGCGATCGACCTGCCCGATCGCGGCCACGACGTCACTTTCGATCCCATATCGAAACGCTCGGTGGTCTTCGCGCGCCAGCCCGGCACCTTCGCCGTGGTTTTCGACCACTCGGGCCGTGACGCGCCGATGACCATCGCCAGCATCGCCGGCCGGCATTTTTTCGGCCATGGCGTATTCTCGGCCGACGGTGCGCATCTCTATGCCACCGAAAACGACTTCGACAACGCCGCTGGCGTCGTCGGCGTCTACGATGCGCGGGCGAAGTTCAACCGCATCGGCGAGTTCCCGACCTACGGCATGGGTCCGCACGAGCTTCTGCTGCTGGGTGACGGCAGGACGATCGCCGTTGCCAATGGCGGCATCGAGACCCATCCGGATTACGGCCGCGCCGAGCTCAACATCGCCACCATGAAGCCGTCCTACGTGCTGATCGACCGCGTTACCGGCGATCTCATCGAGAAACACGAATTGCCGGCCGCACTGCACCAGCTGTCGATCCGCCACATGGACACCGATCTTTCCGGGACCGTCTGGTTCGGCTGCCAGTACAGGGGGCCGGGCACCGATCGTCCGTTGCTGGTCGGTCGCGCCACGCGCGGCAAGGATTTGCAGCTGCTCGACATGCCGCAGGACGTCTTGTCCGGCTTCCGCAACTACATAGGCTCGGTCGCCGCCAATCCGGCTGCCGGCACGGTCGCGGTCTCCTCGCCGGAAGGCAACTCGCTTGTCGTGATCGATGCGGCCAGCGGCCGGGTCGTCACGAACAGCGCGTTGGTCGAGGTCTGCGGCGTGGCTGCCGATGGAACCGGCTTCATGGCCACCACCGGCGCCGGCGAGATCGTCGAGGGCAGCGGTGCGACACGCTCCGAACCGGACTATGTCTGGGACAACCACATGCTGCGCATCGAACAGGCCGCATAGGCTACAAGCGAAGCCGCTTGACGAATTATGCACTATCCCCTTGCGGTGGCGGGCCGTGGCGGGCACAGGGAATTGTTTTTCGAACCGGTTGCTTCATGAAATTGCTTGCCATCGACTGTGCCGCCAACCTCTGCGCCGCCTGCGTCTATGACGCGACGGCGAAGCGGGAGCTTGGCCGTTCGGTGCTCGATCTCGGCAAGGGTCATGCCGAACAGCTGATGGCGGTCATAGCCGAAGCGCTGGAGGCAAGCGCAATCGACTATGCAGGTCTTGGCACTATCGCCGTCTCTGTCGGCCCCGGTTCCTTCACCGGTCTGCGGGTTGGGGTCTCGACCGCGCGCGGCCTGGCGCTGGCGCTGAAGCTACCGGCGATCGGGGTAACGACACTGGAGGCGCTGGCTGCCGAAGCAGCAGCGGCATTTCCCGGTCGCGCGGTGCTGGCGGTGCTCGATGCCGGCCGTGAGGAGATCCACGCGGCCTTTTATGACCAAATGTCAGCCTTGACTTACGGTCCGGCCGTGGCCACGCTGGCTGACGTGGTGGCAATGGCGATGGAAACGTCTCCGGTGCTTGCCGGCACCGCGGCAGCGCTCATTAGCGCATCGGCCGGGCGCGAATTCGATGCCGGCCCTCGGACAGCCACCGCCGACATTGTCACCTACGCCCGCCTGGCTGCCGCCAAGGGCGCGGGCGAACGGCCGAAACCACTCTATCTGCGCGGCGCCGACGCCAAGCCGCAGGCCGGGTTCATTCTTTCAAGGCAAGAAAATTAGATGCGCATACCTTTTCTCCAACCACGCCGCCGGGACTATGCGCTCGAGCCGCTGAGGATCGCCGACAGTCCGGCGGTCTCGCTGCTGCATCGCGAAGACTTTGTCCGCCCCTGGACCGATGGCGAATTCGCCGCCTTGCTCGAACAGGACACGGTGTTCGGCTATGCCGCGCGCGAAACCGGACAGGGCTCCAAGCCGCCCGTCGGCTTCGTGCTGGCGAGGCTTGCGGCAGGCGAGGGCGAGATCCTGACCGTCGCGGTGGCGCGATCGCATCGCCGGCAGGGGCTGGGCTGGCAATTGATGGACGCGGTGTTGCGCGAACTGCACGCGCAGCGCGCCGAAGCGCTCTTCCTCGAGGTCGACGAGACCAATGTCGCGGCGATCGCGCTTTATCGTCGGCTGGGCTTCCGCGAGGTCGGCAAGCGGCCGAATTACTACAGATCGGCCGAACACGGACCGACCGGCGCGCTTGTCATGCGCCGCGATCTTCGCTAGCGAGACGGCCGGGATGGGGCGATGATCAAGAAAATCAGGATTTTCCTGGCGCTGGGCCTCGTTGTCGCCGGTTCGCTGGTCCTCGTGCCGTTACAGATACTGTCGATGAAGACCGGCTGGTGGCCGGAAACCTTCATCCTCAAGATCTGGCACAAGCTGATCATCAGGGCGCTCGGCATGCGCATCCATGTCAAAGGAACGCTGTCCGACAAGCGCCCGTTGTTGGTGGCGTCCAATCACATCTCCTGGACCGACATCATGGTGCTGGGCTCTTTTGCCGATGTGAAGTTCATCGCGAGAGCCGATATGGAAGGCTGGCCGCTGATCGGCATGCTGTCGAAGCTGCAGCGCACCGTGTTCATCGAGCGCGAGCGCAAGCGTTCGTCGGGCGACCAGGCAAGCGAGATTGCCAGCCGCATGGCCAAGGGCGATGCGATGGTGCTGTTTGCCGAGGGCTCGACCGGCGACGGCAATATGGTCCTGCCGTTCAAGAGCACGCTGTTCGGCGCCGCCTCGATGGCCATTTCGGAAGGCGCGGCGGAACAGGTGTTCATCCAGCCGGTGGCGATCGCCTATACGCGTCTGCATGGCGTGCCGCTCGGCCGCCGGCATCGCCCGCTTGCCGCCTGGATCGGCGATGAGGATTTGATGCCGCATCTCAAGGTATTGCTGGCGGAGGGCGCCCTCGACGTCGAGGTGCATTTCGGCGAGGCAATCGCCTTTTCCAAGGGTTCGAACCGTAAGGAGACGTCGAAACTGATGGAAAGCCAGGTGCGTGAGATGATGCAGGCGGCGCTTGCCGACCCGCGGCCGAGCCGCTAGCCCCGGCATGCCCTTGCTGGCGCGGGCCGAGAATCGTCTGTTTTTTGTCACGGAAAGGCGTTAGAAGCCGCCTTATGGACTTGAACACGATAGAAAGCGACGACATCGGCACTACGGCTGGACAGCCGGCGGTGCTTCCCGCGGCAGCCAGAAAAGTCTTCATCAAGACCTATGGCTGCCAGATGAATGTCTATGATTCACAGCGTATGGCCGATGCGCTGGCTGCCGACGGCTATTCCGCGACCGACGCCATTGGCGAGGCTGACCTGGTGCTGCTGAACACCTGTCATATCAGGGAGAAGGCGGCCGAAAAGGTCTATTCCGAGCTCGGCCGTATCCGCGACATGAAAGCCGAGCGTGCCCTCGCCGGCCGCGAGATGCTGGTCGGCGTCGCCGGCTGCGTGGCGCAGGCCGAAGGCGCCGAGATCATCCGCCGTTCGCCGGCCGTCGACCTGGTCATCGGCCCGCAGACTTATCACCGGCTTCCCGACGTGCTGGCGCGGGTGCGCGGCGGCGAAAAGATCGTCGAGACCGACTACGCCATCGAGGACAAGTTCGAGCATCTGCCGCAGCCCAAGCGCGCCGAGGTCATCAAGCGCGGCGTCACCGCCTTCCTCACCGTGCAGGAAGGCTGCGACAAGTTCTGCACCTTCTGCGTTGTGCCCTACACAAGGGGCTCCGAAGTGTCCCGGCCGGTGGCGCAGATTGTCGCGGAGGCTGAGCGCCTGGCCGAAGCCGGCGTGCGCGAAGTGACGCTGCTTGGCCAGAACGTCAATGCCTGGCATGGCCAGGGCGAGGCCAAAGGGGGCAAGACCGAGGAGTGGGGCCTTGGCCGCCTGCTGTTCAGGCTGGCCGAAATCCCCGGGCTGGCGCGTCTGCGCTACACCACCAGCCACCCGCGCGACATGGATGACGAACTGATAGCGGCCCATCGCGATCTGCCGGCGTTGATGCCCTATCTGCATCTGCCGGTGCAATCAGGCTCCGATCGTATCCTCAAGGCGATGAATCGCCGGCACACGGCGAGGGATTATCTGGCGCTGCTCGACCGTATTCGTACAGCGCGGCCTGACATCGCGCTCTCCGGCGACTTCATCGTCGGCTTTCCCGGCGAGACCGAGGCGGATTTCGAGGCGACGATGGAACTGGTGCGTCAGGTGAATTACGCCTCGGCCTTCTCGTTCAAATATTCGCCGCGTCCCGGCACGCCAGGCGCCGAAATGTCCGATCATGTGCCGGAAACGGTCAAGGACGAGCGCTTGCAGCGGCTGCAGGCTCTGCTTGTGAAACAGCAGCAGGATTTCGGCTTGAGCCTCGTTGGAAGCACCATCGACACGCTGATCGAGAAGCCCGGCCGTCAGGCCGGCCAGAAGGTTGGCCGCTCACCTTGGCTGCAGCCGGTTATTGTTGATGAAAAGGCCGGCGAAATCGGTGACATTATCCAGGTGCGAATCACGAAGACGGGCTACAACAGCCTGTTCGCCGAATTGGCCTGAGGGTCTCGGCAGATGAGGAGAGACGGTTGAGCGCAGCAGAGCTGAAGAACCTGCCCCCGGTACCGGCATCTGGGGCTTCTGACATGGCGCACATCGTTCTGACTTTCGACAACAACAAGCTTGCCAGCGCCCTTTACGGTCAGTTCGACGAAAACCTCGCCAGGCTGGAGCAGAAGCTTGGCGTCGACATCCGCTCACGCGGCAACCAGCTGACCATCAAGGGTTCGGCGTCGGCCGCCGAGCAGGCGCGCCGTGCGCTCGACAATCTCTACGGCATTCTCCAGAAGGGCGTCGATATTGGCCAGTCCGACGTCGACGGCGCAGTGCGCATGGCGATTGCCGCCGACGATCAGCTGACGCTGCCAACGCTGGAACGCAAGGGCAAGGTCTCCGCTGCCCAGATCACCACCCGCAAGAAGACGATCTATGCCCGCTCGCTCAACCAGGACGCCTATATGCGGGCGCTGGAGCGGTCGGAACTGGTGTTTGGCATCGGCCCGGCCGGCACCGGCAAGACCTATCTGGCGGTGGCGCATGCGGCGATGCTGCTCGAGCGCGGCATGGTCGAGCGCATCATTCTCTCGCGGCCTGCGGTCGAGGCCGGCGAACGGCTGGGCTTCCTGCCTGGCGACATGAAGGAGAAGGTCGATCCCTATCTGCGGCCGCTCTACGATGCGCTTTACGACATGATGCCGGCCGACAAGGTCGAGCGCGCCATTGCCGCCGAAGTGATCGAGATTGCACCGCTCGCCTTCATGCGCGGCCGCACGCTGGCGCATGCCGCCGTCATCCTCGACGAGGCGCAGAACACCACACCGATGCAGATGAAGATGTTCCTGACGCGTCTGGGCGAAAACTCGCGCATGATCGTCACCGGCGATCCGACCCAGATCGACCTTCCCTCGAACACCAAATCGGGCTTGGTCGAAGCCTTGCGGGTTCTGGACGGCGTGGCGGGCGCGGTCACCGTGCGCTTCAACGACGGCGACGTGGTCCGCCATCCGCTGGTGGCGGAAATCGTCAGGGCCTACGACCGGGACGCCAAGCTGGCGCGTGGCCTCGGCGCCGAGAATTGATGTTGGCGATGCGGCTTCATGCCTGAGGACATAAGATCCGGCGACGGGACTGTTCCCGTCGACATCGACATATCGATTGAGGCGGGGAACTGGCCCGACGAGGCAAGCCTGACGCGGCTGGTCGATCGCGCCGTCAAGGCGGCTTTTGCCGAAACCGGCGTGGCGGGCCGTTCCGAACTCAGTCTCGTTTTTACCGACGATGCCCATATCCAGGTTCTCAACGCCGGCTGGCGTGGCAAGGACAAACCGACCAACGTCTTGTCTTTCCCGGCTTTTCCGTTTGCGCAAGGCGGTCCGTTGCCGCCGATGCTGGGCGACATTGTGCTGGCCGCCGAAACGGTCGCCCATGAAGCGGCACTGGAAGACAAGCCGGTCGAGAACCATATCACCCATCTCGTCATCCACGGCCTGCTGCATCTGCTGGGCTACAATCACGAGACCGACACTGAGGCCGAGGCGATGGAAGCCGTCGAACGCGCAGCGCTCGCAAGGCTTGCCATTCCCGACCCCTACGCGTAACTACATCTGACCAATTGACCGGACGACGATGAACGACAAACCAGAGACTGCCGCCCGCCCCGACGCCGGCAGTGCGACCAAGGCTTCCGATACGTCGGAAGAGGGATCAAGTCCGAGTACCGTCACCTCTGGTGGCAGCAGTACCTCTGCTGCTGCCGGCACCGGCAGCGCTGCCGGTGAAACATCGCCTGCCGGTCCATCCCTGTTCGACCGCGTTCTGGGCCTTTTCAGGCAACGCAATGGAACCAGCCTGCGTGAGGAAATCGCCGGCGCGCTTGCCGAGACGACGAGCGACGCCGGCGCCTTCTCGCCCGGTGAACGCGCCATGCTCAACAACATCCTGCGGCTGCGCGAAGTGCGCGTCGAGGACGTCATGGTACCGCGCGCCGATATCCAGGGGGTCGAGATCACGACGACGCTCGGCGATCTGCTGGGCACCTTCGAACAATCCGGCCATTCGCGTATGCCGGTCTATTCCGAGACGCTGGATGATCCGCGCGGCATGGTCCATATCCGTGACGTGCTGGCTCACATCACCAAGATCGCGCGCGTCAAGAAGGGCCGCACGACCAGGAAAACGCCTGCCGCCACGGTACTCGACCTCGCCCAGGTCGATCTTGCGCGCACCATTGGCGACCTCAATCTGATCCGCCCGGTGCTGTTCGTGCCGCCGTCCATGCTTGCCTCCGACCTGATGGGCCGCATGCAGACGACGCGCACCCAGATGGCGCTGGTCATAGACGAATATGGCGGCACCGACGGCCTTGCCTCGCTGGAGGACATCGTCGAGATGGTGGTCGGCGACATCGAGGACGAGCATGACGACGACGAGCCGATGATCATCCAGAGCGGCGACGGCGTGTTCATCGTCGACGGCAAGGCCGAGATCGACGACGTCGCCAACATGATCGGCGGGGATTTCGCCGCCGGCGAACATGGCGAATATGTCGACACGATCGGCGGCATGATCTTCAACACGCTTGGCCGCGTTCCGGCCCGCGGCGAGGTGGTGCAGGCCATACCCGGCTTCGAGTTCCACGTCCTCGACGCCGACCCGCGCCGCGTCAAGCGCGTGCGCATCGTGCAGAGCCAGAAGGGTGAGCGCCGCCGGCGCGCCTCCGCGCGCACTGAACAGGCATAAGCGTTTTCGCTCGCCCGATGACGGTCGACGACCCTTTCAGGCACTCCACCCTGGGGGCCGGCGTATTCTATAAGGATCCCCGAGCCGCGCTGGACTGGCTGGAAGTGGCTTTCGGCTTCGAACGCAGCATGGTGGTCAGCGATGCCGAGGGAAAACTCCTCCATGCAGAGATGCGATTCGGCGACAGCTACATCATCGTCGATTCCGAATGGAGCGATTACGTCGCCAGCCCGGCTTCGGTCTCGGGCAAGAACACGCAATCGGTCTATGTCAGGCTGAAGGATAGCATCGACGCACATTGCGAGCGGGCTCGGGCGGCCGGTGCTGATATAATCCAGGAACCGACGGATCAGTTCTACGGCGAGCGCCAGTATCGTGCACGCGACCCCGAGGGCCATGTCTGGACCTTCACGCAGACCATCCGTTCGGTTCCGCGCCAGGAGGCCGAGCGGCTGGGGGGCGTTCAAATCGAGGGGTGGCACCGGTAGGGCATGGCCGGAGCAGTGCATCACAGCCAGTCCATCCGCCGTTTGGAGCGCGGACCGTGGCCTGTTAAATCTTGCGTCCTGATTCGCGCGACTCGGAAGTATGCATGGTGCGCCTTGCCGGCCGGATAATTCTGCTTTGGGGTTGGCGGCGCGCGCTCGTGGCGTTTCTCGCAGGCGCCCTGGCGGTGCTTGGGCAGGCGCCTTACGACTTCTTCGCCGCCTGTTTTGTCTCGTTTCCGCTGCTGGTCTGGCTGCTCGACGGCGCCACCGGCGAAGCTTCCGGCAGCTTGTTTCGTCGCCTGCGGCCGGCTTTCGCCGTCGGTTGGTGGTTCGGTTTCGGCTATTTCCTCGCCGGCCTCTGGTGGATCGGTTCGGCGCTGCTGGTCGAGGCCGACAGCTTTGCCTGGGCGCTCCCCTTCGCGGTGGTCGGCATTCCTTTTATGCTCGCCTTTTTCTACGGCTTTGCGGCAATCGTTGCTCGGCTGCTGTGGAGCAACGACATTGGCCGCATCGCCGCCCTTGCCTTCGGCTTCGGCCTGGCAGAATGGCTGCGCGATTTCCTGTTCACCGGTTTTCCCTGGAATGCCGTCGGCTACGCGGCCATGCCCGTGCCGCTGCTGATGCAGAGCGTCTCGGTGACGGGCATGATCGGCATGAACGCGCTCGCGGTGTTCGTCTTCGCACTGCCGGCACTGCTGGCGGCACGTCGGCACCTGCGCCTCGGCGCGGCACTGTTTGTGATGCTCGCCGCCGCCCATGTCGGCTTCGGCTATGTCAGGCTTGCCGCTCCCGAACCGCCAGCTTCACGCAGCCTGGATGTCCGCATCGTCCAGCCAGCCGTGGACCTGTCGGAAAAATGGGATGCCTCGGTGCGCGACCGCATCTTCGCGGTCCTGATGGGGCTCTCGGCCAAGGCGCCGGACCCAGGCCATCAAAAACCGCAACTGATCCTGTGGCCCGAAACCTCGGTGCCTTTCCTCTTCACCGAGCGTCCGGACGCATTGACGGCGCTGGGGGACATGCTCGGACCCGGCCAGATGCTGATTGCCGGCGTCGTTCGCGAGGAAGGCGGTTCGGCCGCGAATGCCGACAGCCGTTACTACAACTCTGTGGTGGCGATCGACGACAAGGGTGAAATCACGGACGCAGTCGACAAGGTTCACCTGGTGCCGTTCGGCGAATACCTGCCTTTCGCCGATCTGCTCCAGCGTTTCGGCATCGAGCAACTGGTTGCCGGGCCGATGAGTTTCGCGGCCGGCAATGAGCGGCACGCCATCACGCTGCCCGATGGCATCCGTGCGCTGCCATTTATCTGTTATGAGGTGATCTTTCCCGATCTTGTGGCAGTTGACGCTGCGTCAGCGCAGCTTATTGTGAACGTTACCAATGATGCGTGGTTCGGCGACACGCCGGGTCCGTATCAGCATTTCAGGCAGGCCCAGATCCGTGCGGTGGAAAATGGATTGCCATTGGTGCGTGCTGCCAACAACGGCATCTCGGCCGTCGTCGATCCGCGCGGGCGTATCGTCGATGCGCTTGCGATCGACGCGCGCGGCGCCATCGATGCCCACATACCGATTTCCGGACAAGCGCTCATATCTCCCGGCCAACGGCGCATTAACGGAATGCTGATCATGTTGCTGTTTGCCGTTGGGGCAGCGTTGTTGAACGTAAGGCAAAGGCTACGGGTGAATTGACAGCCAACACATTAGAAACTCATACTGTAAGTGCCTGAAAATTTCTCGAAGCCGGTGGATCGTTCTGTTGGGGCAGTTGCCTCCGGCTTTGTTTGGGCAGGAAAAAATAGAAAAAGCCGAAAAAATTCGGCGAGGAAAAAATGACAGAAGACAACAAGAAGAAACCGAATCCGATCGATATCCATGTTGGCAGTCGCATACGGCTTCGCCGCAACATGCTGGGAATGAGCCAGGAAAAGCTGGGAGAAAACCTCGGCATCACATTTCAACAGATTCAGAAATATGAAAAAGGCACCAACCGCGTCGGCGCCAGCCGATTGCAGGCGATAGCGTCCATACTCGGCGTGCCTGTCGCCTTCTTTTTCGAGGATGCGCCCGGCCAGGAGCCCGTGGCGGGCCGTGGATTTGCCGAGGACGCGTCGATGGCTTTCGCTGTCGAATTCTGCGGCAGCCCCGAAGGACTCCAGCTCAACCGGGCCTTTGTCAAGATCGCCGATGCCAAGGTGCGCCGCAGGATCATAGACCTGGTCAAGTCCCTCTCCAGCGACGATCCCGACTGATCCTCGATCGCGCCGCCACCGGCGGCGCCCTGCCGCTGGTGGCACAAGATAACTGCATCGACATTCATGCCAGAGCCGAAGCACCGCTTGACGAGCGGCGCTTCGCCCCGCTAACACGTGGCGCGCCAAAATCGGCAGCCTGCCGATCGTTTTTCAAGAGGGGACACCCGTGACGCGGCAGAACTACTTCTTTACCTCGGAATCCGTTGCCGAGGGCCATCCCGACAAAGTCTGTGACCGGATTTCCGACGAGATCGTCGATCTGGTCTATCGCGAAGCCAAGAAGACCGGCATGGACCCTTGGAAAGTCCGTGTCGCCTGCGAGACGCTGGCCACCACCAACCGTGTCGTCATCGCCGGCGAAGTGCGTGTTCCGGACACGCTGCTCAAGAGGGACAAGGCCGGCAATATTCTCAAGGATGCCGCCGGGCATTCGGTCGTCAATCCGGCCAAGTTCAAATCGGTCGCCCGCAAGGCGATCCGTGAAATCGGCTATGAGCAGGCCGGCTTTCACTGGAAGACGGCGAAGATCGAGGTTCTGCTGCACGGCCAGTCGCCTGACATCGGCCAGGGCGTCGACAATGCCTCCGACCGTCAGGGCGAAGAGGGTGCCGGCGACCAGGGTATCATGTTCGGTTACGCCTGCCGCGAGACGCCGGATCTGATGCCGGCGCCGATCTATTACAGCCACAAGATCCTCGAACTGCTGGCTGCCGCCCGTCACGAAGGCAGCGGTGAAGCCGGCAAGCTCGGCCCGGACGCCAAGAGCCAGGTCACCGTTCGCTATGTCGACGGCAAGGCGGCCGAGGCGACGCAAATCGTGCTGTCCACGCAGCATCTCGATGCGAGCTGGGATTCGAAGAAGGTCCGCAAGGTCGTCGAACCCTATATCCGCGAGGCGCTGGGCGAGCTGAAGATCGCCGACAACTGCATGTGGTACATCAATCCGACGGGCAAGTTCGTCATCGGCGGGCCGGACGGCGACGCCGGGCTGACCGGCCGCAAGATCATCGTCGACACCTATGGTGGTGCCGCACCCCATGGCGGCGGCGCTTTCTCCGGCAAGGACACCACCAAGGTGGATCGTTCGGCGGCCTATGCGGCGCGCTACCTGGCCAAGAACGTCGTGGCTGCGAAACTCGCCGACCGCTGCACCATCCAGCTTTCCTATGCCATCGGCGTTGCCCAGCCGCTGTCGGTCTATGTCGACTTGCACGGTACCGGCAAGGTCGACGAGGCAAAGCTCGAGGAGGCGCTGCGCACCGTGATGGATCTGTCGCCGTCCGGCATCCGCCGCCATCTCGATCTCAACAAGCCGATCTATGCCAAGACGTCGTCCTATGGCCATTTCGGCCGCAAGGCCGGCCGCGACGGGTCTTTCTCCTGGGAAAAGACCGATCTCGCCAAGGCGCTCAAGGACGCGGTCGCTGCCTGACAGCGGCGCCGCAAAGTCCCGCCATGGATCCGAAGGACAGACCAAGCCGCGCGACCGAAGCCTTTTTCGGTCGCCGGCGCGGCAAGACCATGCGTCCGCAGCAGGCGGCCGCGCTGGAAAGCGGTTTCGGCACATACCGGCTCGATCTGACGGCTGAACCGCCGGCCGATTTGCGAGCTCTGTTTGAAGCCGACGTTTGTGCGGTTCGCCTCGAGATCGGCTTCGGTGGCGGCGAACATCTCCTGCATCGCGGGACCGAGGCGCCTTCGATCGGTTTCATCGGCGTCGAGCCGTTCGTCAACGGCATGGCCAAGATGATGATGGCGGTGCGCGAGAAACCGCTCGCCAATCTGCGGGTTTATGACGACGACGCCACGCGGCTGCTCGACTGGCTGCCGCAAGCCTCGCTCGACGGCATCGATCTGCTCTATCCCGATCCCTGGCCGAAGAAGAAACACTGGAAGCGGCGCTTCGTCAGCCCGGTCAATCTCGAGCGGTTCGCGCGCGTGCTGAAGCCGGGTTCAAAATTCCGCTTTGCGTCCGATATCGACACCTATGTCAACTGGACCCTGCTGCATTGCCGTGCGCATGGCGCATTCGCGTGGCAGGCTTCGGAGGCAGCGGACTGGCACCGGCCTTACGATGGCTGGCCGGGGACGCGTTACGAGGCGAAGGCCATTCGTGAGGGACGGCGGCCGGCTTATCTCACTTTTGTCAGGACGTAGGCGCTCACGGCGCGGTAACCTCCGGCTATTGCGAGTGTCGTCCATTCGCCAGATTCAGAAACGGCCGATCCTGTTGAAGACAGCCGGGTCCATTCCTAGTTTGCGCAGGTCGTCGGCGCGCGGCTTGCGGCCCGCTTCCACGGCACGCGAGGCAGCGACGGCGCTGCCAAATGTCGTGAAGAGTTCGCCGATGGCGGATAAGATCCTGCGGTTGGTCATGGTCATGCCCTTTCGGTGCTGTGTCGTGCAATCATCTTTGTGCAATGCACCACAGGTGGGGATGCCGCTGCAAAGCTCACAGGGGTTTCGCCGCATGGAGGCCATGCGTCTGGCGCAACACTGGCGCCGCACGGCTTTGTTCGGCCTGCACGGCGGGCTTGAAACACCGGCCATGATCGTTTATATCAACCTCAAATTCTTGGTCGGTATGACGAAGAGTGGGTCCACCCGGTCCCGCTCTTTTTTATTACCTGCCGATAACTTCGGTTAGAGCGACAGGACTTCAATGACTGCAACGGCAAACGAGGGCGACGATCGCATCATCCGCGAAAGCGGCATCGATGCGCGCATCGCGCTGATCGTCCAGCCGGTCCTGCGTGGCATCGGCTTCCGCCTCGTGCGAGTGCATTTGTCGGGTCAGAACGGGCTGACGCTGCAGATCATGGCCGAACGCGAGGATGGCACCATGACCGTCGAGGATTGCGAAGAGGTTAGCCGCGCGGTGTCGCCGGCGCTCGATGTCGACGATCCGATCGAAAAGGCCTATCACCTTGAGGTTTCGTCGCCCGGCATCGACCGGCCGCTGGTCCGCAAATCGGATTTCACGACCTGGACGGGCCATCTGGTGAAGATGGAAACATCGATTGTCGTTGCCGACCGCAAGCGGTTCAAGGGCAAGATCGTCGAGGCCGGCGAAGACGATGTGCTGATCGAGCGCGAAAAGGCCGCCTATGGCGAGGAGCCGACGGTGCGGGTCCCCTATGACGCGATTTCCGAAACGCGCCTGATCCTGACCGACGATCTCATCCGCGATGCCCTGTCGAAGGACAACAGGGCGCGCAAGGAAGCCAAAAGACACCGCGGCGAACCGGACGATGACGTGCCCGAGGGTACGGAAACGGACGCCACGGTAGAACACGAACAGGAACTATGATTGAGCTGCCGGGCGCAAAGGTCCGGCAAACAGGCTCGGGAGAAAAACGATGGTTGTAAGCGCCAACAGACTTGAACTGCTGCAGATCGCCGACGCGGTCGCGCGTGAAAAGTCGATCGACAAGTCGATCGTTATCGCCGCCATGGCCGATGCGATCCAGAAGGCGGCGCGCTCGCGTTACGGTCAGGAGACCAACATCCGCGCCGACATCAACCCGAACACCGGTGAGATGAAGCTGCAGCGGCTGATGGAAGTGGTCGAGAAGGTCGATGACTACGCCACGCAGATCGCCATTTCCTCGGCTCGCGAGCGCAATCCGGACGCCCAGCTCGGCGACTTCATCGCCGAACAGCTGCCGCCCATGGATTTCGGCCGCATCGCCGCCCAGTCGGCCAAGCAGGTCATCGTCCAGAAGGTCCGCGAGGCCGAACGCGACCGCCAGTATGACGAATACAAGGACCGCATCGGCGAGATCGTCAACGGTACCGTCAAGCGCGTCGAATACGGCAACGTTATCGTCGATCTCGGCCGCGGCGAAGCGATCATCCGTCGCGATGAGCTGATCCCGCGCGAGAACTACAAATATGGCGACCGCGTCCGCGCCTATGTCTACGATGTGCGCCGCGAGCAGCGCGGCCCGCAGATTTTCCTGTCGCGTACCCATCCGCAGTTCATGGCCAAGCTGTTCACCATGGAAGTGCCGGAAATCTATGACGGCATCATCGAGATCAAGTCGGTCGCCCGTGACCCAGGTTCGCGCGCCAAGATCGCCGTCATCTCGCGCGACAGCTCGATCGATCCGGTCGGCGCCTGCGTCGGCATGCGCGGCAGCCGCGTCCAGGCCGTCGTCGGCGAATTGCAGGGCGAGAAAATCGACATCATTCCGTGGTCGCCTTCGGCGGCGTCCTTCATCGTCAACGCGCTGCAGCCGGCGGAGGTCGCCAAGGTCGTGCTCGACGAGGATGCGGAACGCATCGAAGTCGTGGTTCCCGACGACCAGCTGTCGCTGGCCATCGGCCGCCGCGGTCAGAACGTGCGTCTCGCTTCGCAGCTGACCGGTTGGGATATCGACATCCTGACCGAGGCCGAAGAATCCGAGCGCCGCCAGAAGGAGTTCGTCGAGCGTTCGTCGCTGTTCATGGAAGCCCTCGACGTCGACGAGATGGTCGGCCAGGTGCTGGCCTCCGAAGGCTTCACCAGCGTTGAGGAAGTCGCGTATGTCGATTCCGGCGAGATCGCCTCGATCGACGGTTTCGACGAGGACACCGCTTCGGAAATCCAGACCCGCGCACGCGAATATCTGGAGAAGATCGAAGCCGAGCACGACGACAAGCGCAAGGCGCTCGGCGTTTCGGACGAATTGCGCGAAATCCCCGGCGTCACCACCGCCATGATGGTGACGCTTGGCGAGGACGGCGTGAAGACGATCGAGGATTTCGCCGGCTATGCCGCCGACGACCTGACCGGCTGGAAGGAACGCAAGGACGGCGAGACAAAAGTCTATCCGGGCGTGCTGGCCAATCATGGCGTGACCCGCGCAGACGCCGAACAGATGGTTCTGGCCGCCCGCCTCAAGGCCGGCTGGATCACCGAAGACGAGCTTGCAGCCGAAGAAGTCTCGGCTGACGAAGCCGTTGGTGCGTGAGGTGAAACCGCATCGCACCGAACCCGCCCTTGGACGAGATGAACGATCGCACCTGCATCGTTACGCGCAAACAAGCCGAACCGGATGATCTGATCCGGTTCGTCGTCGGCCCGGATTCGGCCGTCGTTCCCGACATCAAGAGAAATCTGCCCGGTCGCGGTTGCTGGGTGAGCGCCGACCGCCTACATATCGACAAGGCTGCGGCGAAGAACCTCTTTGCCCGCGCCTTCAAGGCACAGGTGGTCGTGCCGCCCGATCTCGGCGGCATGGTCGACGGGCTGCTTTCCAGGCACGCTCTGGGCATGCTCGGTCTTGCCCGCAAGGCAGGCGCAATTTCGCTTGGCGCTACCAAGGTCGAAAGTGCGGTCCGCGGTGGATTGGCGCTTTTCGTGCTTCACGCGACCGAGGCGTCCGACGACGGCGTGCGCAAGATCAGCCAGGCGCGACGGGCAACAGTCCATCTCGGCGGGCCCGCCATCCTTGCCTACAAACTTTTCTCCGAGGCCGAGTTGAGCTTGGCATTGGGGGGTACAAATGTGATACATGCTGCCGTTCTCGCGGGAGACGCGGGCAGGGCGGTCCAGAAGCGCATGGTTGCGCTCGACCGGTATCGGGGCGGTTCCCCGGACGATCTGGCAATGCTTGCGGCTGTTGCTGACGAAGATGATGCCGCAGAGGATATGGAATGAGCGATACGAAATCGGGTGACGACAATACGCTGAGTGTGACGCCGAAGAAGACCTTGACGCTGAAGCGCCCCGGTATGGAACAGGGCACCGTGCGCCAGAACTTCTCGCACGGCCGCACCAAGCAGGTCGTCGTCGAAACCAAGAAGCGCAAGTTCTCGATGCCCGGCGACAAGCCGGAGCCCGTTGCCGCCCCCGTCTTCACGCCGAAGCCGGCGGTCGTGGCCGCGCCCGTCGTCGTACCGGAAGCACCGAAGGCGCCGCCACCCCCGCCGCCTTCGGCCCCGGTCGAGCGCAGCGGCATGGTGCTGAACGAACTTTCGCGCAGTGAAATGGAAGCACGCCGCAGGGCGCTCGAGGGCTCGAAGGTGCGCGAGGTCGAGGACCGCCAGCGCGCCGCCGAGGATGCCAAGCGTCGCGCCGAGGACGAAGAGCGCCGCAAGCGCGAACGTGATGAATCCGCGCGCCGTCAGGCCGAGGAAGAGGCGCGGTTGCAGACCGAAGCCGAATCCCGCCGTCGGGCCGAGGAGGAGGCCCGTCGCCGCGCGCCATTGGCTGCCGAACTGGCAACAGCCGATGACGAGGAAGTGGCCAAGCCGAAGCGGGCGGGTGCCGGTGTGCCGGTGCGCCGTCCGGTCACGCCCGAAGTGGCGCGTCCGGCCAAGCCGACCAAGAGCGAGGAAGACCGCCGCCGTGGCAAGCTGACGCTGAATTCGGCATTGTCCGACGAAGATGCGCGAGCCCGTTCACTGTCGTCGATGCGTCGCCGCCAGGAAAAATTCAAGCGCGCGATGCACAATGAGCCGCGCGAGAAAGTCATGCGCGAAGTGATCCTGCCCGAGACCATTACCATCCAGGAACTGGCGCAACGCATGTCCGAGCGCGCGGTCGACCTGGTCAAGTTCTTCATGAAGCAGGGCCAGATACTGAAGCCGGGCGACGTCATCGACGCCGACACGGCCGAACTGGTTGCTACCGAATTCGGCCACACGGTCCGCCGCGTCGCCGAGTCCGACATCGAGGAAGGCCTGTTCAATATCGCCGACAATGCCGAGGACCTGGTTTCGCGTCCGCCGGTCGTGACGATCATGGGTCACGTCGATCATGGCAAGACCTCGCTGCTCGACGCGATCCGCAACGCCAATGTCGTCTCCGGCGAAGCCGGCGGCATCACCCAGCATATCGGCGCCTACCAGGTCGAGAAGAATGGTCACAAGATCACCTTCATCGACACGCCCGGCCACGCCGCCTTCACGGCGATGCGTGCTCGTGGCGCCCAGGCGACCGACATCGCCATCCTGGTGGTTGCGGCCGATGACAGCGTCATGCCGCAGACGATCGAATCGATCAGCCATGCCAAGGCGGCTGGCGTTCCGATCATCGTGGCGATCAACAAGATCGACAAGCATGATGCCGATCCGCAGAAAGTGCGCTCCGAACTGCTGCGCCACGAGGTTTTCGTCGAATCCATGGGCGGTGAAGTTCTGGACGTCGAAGTGTCGGCGACCAAGGGCACCAATCTCGACAAGCTGCTTGAGGCGATCCTGCTGCAGGCCGAAATTCTCGACCTGAAGGCCAATCCGGATCGTACCGCCGAAGGCGTCGTCATCGAAGCCCAACTCGACAAGGGCCGTGGCCCCGTCGCCACCGTGCTGGTGCAGACCGGCACGCTCATGCCGGGCGACATCCTCGTTGCCGGCAACGAATGGGGCCGGGTGCGTGCGCTGGTCAACGATCGTGGCGTGCAGATCAAGGAAGCGCCACCGGCGATGCCGGTGGAAGTGCTTGGCTTGCAGGGCACCCCGCAGGCCGGCGACCGCTTCGCCGTGGTCAACAACGAGGCCCGTGCCCGCGAGATCACCGAGTACCGCCAGCGTCTGGCGCGCGAGAAGGCAGTTGCCAAGCATGCCGGCCAGCGCGGTTCGCTCGAGCAGATGATGTCGCAATTGCAGACAAGCGGGCTGAAGGAATTTCCGCTGGTCATCAAGGGCGACGTGCAGGGCTCGATCGAGGCGATCAACGCTGCACTCGACAAGCTCGGCACCGACGAAGTGCGTGCGCGCATCGTCCATGCCGGCGCCGGCGCCATCACCGAAAGCGACGTGTCGCTGGCCGAGACTTCGGGTGCCGCGATCATCGGCTTCAACGTCCGCGCCAACGTCCAGGCGCGTGCGGCTGCTGCCGCCGCGGGCATCGAGATCCGCTACTACTCGATCATCTACAACCTTGTGGATGACGTGAAGGCGGCTCTGTCGGGCCTGCTGTCGCCGGAGCGTCGCGAGACCTTCATCGGCAACGCGCAGATCCTCGAAATCTTCGACATCACCAAGGTCGGCAAGATCGCCGGCTGCCGTGTCACCGAAGGCAAGGTCGAGCGTGGTGCGGGCGTGCGCCTGATCCGCGACAACGTCGTCATCCACGAAGGCACGCTGAAGACGCTGAAGCGCTTCAAGGACGAAGTCTCGGAAGTCCCCGGCGGCCAGGAGTGCGGCATGGCCTTCCAGAACTACGAGGATATGCGCGTCGGCGACGTCATCGAGTGCTTCCGCGTCGAGATGGTGACCCGGACGCTCTGAGTTCGAGTGACTTGTCCATACCGGGCGGTGGCCGAAAGGCCGCCGCCCCCAAGTCTGTTGAGTGAGGGTCTATTGAGAACGACCCATATGAGACATGCGGCACGGTCCCATCCCGCGCCTCACGCTTTCAGGATAGAGAAAAATGCCCCGTCCAACCACATCCAGCCCATCCCAGCGCATGCTGCGCGTCGCCGAACAGGTGCGCCATGCGCTATCCGAAACCCTGCAGCGCGGCGAGATCATTGATCCGCTGATCGAGAACACCGTGGTGTCGGTCTCGGAAGTGCGCATGTCGCCCGATTTGAAGGTGGCTACCGCTTTCGTCTCGCCGCTCGGCGCCAAGGACACCGATGCGGTGGTCGAGGCGTTGAACAAGCATGCAAAATTCGTCCGTGGCCGTGTCTCCGGCGCGCTGCGGCAGATGAAGTTCATGCCGGAGTTCCGCTTCAAGCTCGACACCTCCTTCGACAATTTCGCCAGGATCAACGACCTCTTGAAATCGCCGGAAGTGGCGCGCGATCTGGGCGCCGAGGATCAGGACACAGACGACAAAAAGGACACCGAATAGTGGGGCGTCGCGGCAAGAAGAAGGGCCGGCCGATCTCGGGCTGGCTGATCCTGGACAAGCCGGTCGGCATGGGCTCGACCGAAGCCGTCTCCAAGATCAAATGGCTGTTCCAGGCGGAAAAGGCCGGCCATGCCGGCACGCTCGACCCGCTGGCGTCCGGCATGCTGCCGATCGCGCTTGGTGAGGCCACCAAGACCGTGCCCTACGTGCAGGACGGCGCCAAGATCTATCGCTTCACCGTTGCCTGGGGACAGGAACGCTCCACCGATGACCTCGAAGGTCCGGTGACGAAGGAGTCCGACCTGCGTCCATCGGAAACCGAGGTTGGGGCGCTGCTGCCGAAATACACCGGCGTCATCATGCAGACGCCGCCGCAATTCTCGGCCATCAAGATCGCCGGCGAGCGCGCCTATGATCTGGCCCGCGACGGCGCGACAGTCGACATACCCGCGCGCGAGATCGAGATCGGCCGTCTGGACGTTGTCGAGCACAGGGCCGACCATACTGTTTTCGAGGTCGAATGCGGCAAGGGCACCTATGTACGCTCGCTGGCCCGCGACATGGGCCGCGACATGGGCTGTTTCGGCCATATCAGCGAATTGCGCCGGGTCGAGGTCGACCCGTTCACGGCGGAGGATTTCGTCACCATCGCCGAGCTGGAAGCCGCCCGTTTCGGCGTGCGTGATGACAGCACGGATACGACGGACGTCACCGATACGGCCGAAGCCGCCGACACGGCAGAGGCTGCCGACAAGGTGGAAGTGCCAATCGACTTCGACGCCATCGATGCGCTCCTGGTCGATACGTCGGCGGCTCTCGACTGCCTGCCGCAGATCGCCATCAGCGATGACGCGGCAACCAAGATCCGCCTTGGCAACCCGGTCATCATCCGCGGCCGCGACGCGCCGGTGGAAGCCGAGGAAGCCTGCGCCACGGCGCGTGGCAAGCTGGTCGCCATCGGCGCCATCGAGCAAGGCATGTTCAAGCCCAAGCGGGTCTTTGCCGGCTGATTCCTGTCGTCTTGAGCAATTCCAGGAAAGTGTGAAACGGTTTTCCGTCCGGAATTGCGTCAAAACAAAGAATTAGAGCGGTTCGCCGTTTCCGTGAAATGGCGAACCGCTCTAATGTCGGACCAGGACTCGCGCGAGGGGCATATGGCAAAGGCTGAGGCGATCAAGAAGCGGGCGCCGGTGAAAACAAGGCGGCCGCCGGTCGGTGCGTCGCCCGGCACGCTGATCGCCGACCCCTCGGCGCGGCGCAGCGAACTCAGACTGACCCTGATCTCGCCGCAGAAATTCAAGACCATCGAAAATGCCAGCATCGACGACCTCAACACCCATTGCGACAAATGGCCGATTATCTGGCTCGATTGCACCGGCCTCGCCAACATCCCCCTGATCGAGGAGATCGGCCGCATATTCAGCCTGCATCCGCTGGCGCTGGAGGACGTCGTCAACACCGGCCAACGGCCCAAGGTCGACTTCTTCGAGGATCATGCCTTTGTCGTCGTCAGGATGATCGACGATGTCACCTCGCACCGCTATGAGCAGATCGCCGTCTTCTTCGGCAGCAATTTCGTGGTCACCTTCCAGGAGCGGGAAGGCGATCCGTTCGATCCGGTGCGCAAGCGCATCGAAAGTTCGGCGCCCAACCGGCTGCGCGCCCGCGGCGCCGACTACCTTGCCTATGCGCTGATCGATGCCATCGTCGACAGTTATTTTCCGCCGATCGAGGCCGCCGGCGACACCGTCGACAGCATTGAGGACGAGATGCTGCATTCGCCGCACAAGCATCAGATGCGGCAGCTGCATGAATTGCGGCGCGACGCCAACGTGCTGAAAGGCGTGCTGTGGCCGATGCGCGATGCGCTGGCGACGCTGATCCGCAACGATGTGCCCTATGTGAAGGCCGAGACCAAGATCTTCCTCAACGACACGCTCGACCATGCGCTCAGGCTGATCGAGCTGGTCGAGACCCAGCGCGACATGCTGACCGGCCTGATCGAGATGCACCTGTCGCTGAGCCAGGCGCGCACCAACGACGTCATCAGCTATCTCACCATCGTCTCGGTGATCTTCATGCCGCTCACCTTCCTGGTCGGCATCTGGGGCATGAATTTCGATCCGGAGTCTTCGCCCTGGAACATGCCGGAACTGAAGGCCTATTATGGCTATCCCTTGTCGCTGCTGTTCATGGCGCTCGTCGCATTCGGGCTGATCGCCTTCTTCAAATGGAAGAAATGGCTTTGACAAGGATAAACCTGCCATTTTGGCCTGAAAAGCCGGCTTGTGAATTGGGCTGGCGTTTTCCGGGGAATTGCACTATATGCGCCGCAGCATAGCGCTGTGACGCTTTGCTCGCACCGGCCCCTGCTGGACGACATCCCGGCTGAGGGCGACCCGTTTCCTCAAACAGATAAGGAAAAACACGATGTCGATTACTGCCGAGCGCAAACAGGAATTGATGGGTGAATTCGCAACCGCCAAGGGCGATACCGGGTCTCCGGAAGTCCAGGTGGCCATCCTTTCCGAGCGCATCAAGAACCTGACCGATCACTTCAAGGACCACAAGAAGGATAACCATTCCCGCCGTGGTCTGCTTGCTCTCGTCTCCCAGCGCCGCAGCCTGCTTGATTATCTCAAGCGCAAGGACGACGCGCGCTACCAGACGCTGATCGAGAAGCTCGGTCTGCGTCGTTGACGAATTGACCGGCGGGCTTTCCCAGGAGAGCCCGCCGGTCGCGCATTCTGCCAGTCGTATCGACTGGCCAGACCCGGTTTCGATCGTGCAGAGGGCACTTGAAACCGCCCATGGACGGTCATGGGGCAGGATTGCAGGACGCTCGCGCGCGCACCGCGCCGAAATCACCCGAGCTTCCCGTTGTCTTGCCCGTGGCTGCCCGAGAAAGGAAGCCAGGGAAAGGGCATCTCCGCGCACCGTGAAACGGCGCGGCCCTTTCCTCATATTAAGGACAAGAGATGTTCAATCACCACAAAGTGGAAATCGAATGGGGCGGTCGTCCGCTCATCCTCGAAACCGGCAAGATCGCGCGCCAGGCTGATGGCGCGGTGCTCGCCACCTACGGCGAGACCAAGGTCCTCGCCACCGTCGTTTCGATGAAGGAGCCGAAGCCCGGCCTCGATTTCTTTCCGCTGACCGTCAACTACCAGGAAAAGACCTACGCCGCCGGCAAGATCCCAGGTGGTTATTTCAAGCGTGAAGGCCGTCCGAGCGAGAAGGAAACGCTGGTTTCCCGCCTCATCGACCGCCCGATCCGCCCGCTCTTCGCCGCAGGCTACAAGAACGACACCCAGATCGTCGTCACCGTCGTCCAGCATGATCTCGAGAACGATCCCGACATCCTGTCGATCGTCGCTACCTCGGCTGCCCTGACGCTGTCGGGCGTGCCCTTCATGGGTCCGATCGGCGGCGCCCGCGTCGGCTACATCAACGGCGAATACGTGCTCAACCCGCATGTCGACGAGATGCAGGAATCCAAGCTCGACCTGATCGTCGCCGGCACCAGCGACGCCGTGCTGATGGTCGAGTCCGAAGCCAAGGAATTGGGCGAAGAGCTGATGCTCGGCGCCGTCATGTTCGGCCACAAGGGCTTCCAGCCGGTCATCGACGCCATCATCAAGCTGGCCGAAGTTGCCGCCAAGGAGCCGCGCGACTTCACCGCGCCGGACTATTCCGCGCTTGAAGCCGAGATGCTGAAGATCGTCGGCGACGAACTCAGCAATGCCTACAAGAACGTCGACAAGCAGAAGCGTTACGCCGCCGTCGACGCCGTCAAGGCGAAGGTCAAGGCAGCGTTTGCCCCGGCCGAAGGCGAAGATGCCAAGTACACTTCCGAGCAGATCGGTTCGGTATTCAAGGAACTCCAGGCCAAGGTCGTGCGCTGGAACATCCTCGACACCGGCTCGCGCATCGATGGCCGTGACCTCAAGACGGTCCGCAAGATCGTCTCCGAAGTCGGCGTCCTGCCGCGCACCCACGGTTCGGCGCTATTCACCCGCGGCGAGACCCAGGCGCTGGTCGTTGCCACGCTCGGCACCGGCGAGGACGAGCAGTATGTCGACTCGCTGACCGGCATGTACAAGGAGAAGTTCCTCCTTCACTACAACTTCCCTCCCTACTCCGTCGGTGAAACGGGCCGCATGGGTTCGCCGGGCCGCCGCGAAATCGGCCATGGCAAGCTCGCCTGGCGCGCCATTCGCCCGATGCTGCCGAGTGCCGACCAGTTCCCCTACACGCTGCGCGTCGTCTCGGAGATCACCGAGTCCAACGGTTCGTCGTCGATGGCGACCGTCTGCGGCACCTCGCTGGCGCTGATGGATGCCGGCGTGCCGCTGGCCAAGCCCGTCGCCGGTATCGCCATGGGCCTGATCAAGGAAGGCGAGCGGTTCGCCGTTCTGTCCGACATCCTCGGTGACGAAGATCACCTCGGCGATATGGACTTCAAGGTCGCCGGCACCGCCAGCGGCATCACCTCGCTGCAGATGGATATCAAGATCGAAGGCATCACCGAGGAGATCATGAAGATCGCGCTGGACCAGGCCAAGGATGGCCGCCAGCACATCCTCGGCGAGATGGCGCATGCTCTGACCGGCGCGCGTTCGGAACTGGGTGAGTTCGCGCCGCGCATCGAAGTGATGCACATCCCGACCGACAAGATCCGTGACGTGATCGGCTCGGGCGGCAAGGTGATTCGCGAGATCGTCGAAAAGACCGGCGCCAAGATCAACATCGAGGACGACGGCACGGTCAAGATCGCTTCGTCCAACGCCAAGGAGATCGAGGCGGCGAAGAAGTGGATCCACACCATCGTCGCGGAGCCGGAAGTCGGCGAGATCTACGAAGGTACGGTCGTCAAGACCGCGGACTTCGGCGCTTTCGTCAACTTCTTCGGTCCGCGTGACGGCCTCGTCCACATCTCGCAGCTTGCCAACGACCGGGTCGCCAAGACCTCGGACGTGGTCAAGGAAGGCGACAAGGTCTGGGTCAAGCTGATGGGCTTCGACGAGCGCGGCAAGGTCCGCCTGTCGATGAAGGTCGTCGACCAGGCCACCGGCAAGGAACTCGCCCGCGACAAGAAGACCGAAGGCGAAGAAAACGCCGCCTGATTGGTCTGAGACCATGAATCGAAACGGGCGCGGCTTATGTCGCGCCCGTTTTCATTTCGGCCTGGGTTTCAAAGCGCTTAGACACGTCGAGATCGAACAATGTCCGCCGAGCCGTTGAAGACGCTTTTCCATCCCTTCGAGGCGGAGGCTATTCCTCTGCCGGGAAAGGGCACGCGCGCCCTGTTTCTCGGCGCTGAGCCGGGTTTTCGCCTGCCTGAAGGCTTTGAGGCGACGCTTCACCTCGTGCAGGGCTTCCGACCGCATTTTAGCACGCTGCAGGCGTCTGGCTTCGTCGTCACCGCGCAAGTGGAAGGCGATGGCTTCGATATGGCACTTGTGCTCGCCGGCCGGCATCGCGGCCTGAACGAAGTGCGCCTCGCGCAGGCGCTTGAGCGCGTGGCGCCGGGCGGCCTGGTCGTCATTGCCGGCGGCAAGGACGATGGCATTGCCAGCCTGCGCAAGCGCGTCGACGAGCTTGTGCCGCTTGAAGGCCATTTGCCCAAACATCACGGCATTGCCTTCTGGTTGCGACGTCCCGCCGATCTGGCCGCCGCGGAAGAATTGCGCGCTGCCAATCCCGCTCTGCTGGTTGAAAGCCGGTTCCACACCGCGCCCGGCATGTTCTCCTTCGACCGGATCGATACCGGTTCGAGACTGCTGATCGAGAACCTGCCCGATGATTTGCGTGGCAACATTGCCGATTTCTGCGCTGGCTGGGGCTATGTGGCTGCCGAGATCGCCGCCCGCTCCCCCGGCGTCCAGGCACTCGACCTCTATGAGGCCGATTTCGCCGCGCTCGAAGCCGCGAAGCTCAATCTGCCAGGGGTCACCCAGTCGATCGCCAGAAATTTCTTCTGGATCGATCTGCTGAAGGAATCAGTCGAGAAGCGCTACGACGCGATTGCCATGAACCCGCCCTTTCACCGCAGCCGGGCGGCCGAGCCGGAGATCGGCGCCGGCATGATCCGCGCGGCGGCCAAGGCCTTGAAGCCGGGTGGGCGGCTGTTCATGGTCGCCAACCGTCAGCTTCCCTATGAGCCGATCCTGGCGGCCGCCTTTTCGAGCCATGCCGAACTCGCTCGCGACGGCATGTTCAAGGTGCTTTCCGCTCGTCGTTGAAGCATGATCCCGAAAGTGGATACCGGTTTTCGGAAAAGATCATGCTCGGACGAAAACAGACATCGCGTCGCACTCAATGCAGATTGGCGACGCGTCGGACCTCGTCGATGACATGCGCGTCGCCGCCCCTGATCTTGAGGGGGGCCGGCCTGCCGTACAGGTAGCCTTGCACCACTTCGCAGCCGGCCGCCCTGAGCAGCGTCGCCTGGCTTTCGGTCTCGACACCTTCGGCAATGATGCTGACGCCGAGCGCGCGCGAAAGCCCGACGATGGTCGAGACGACCGCGCCGGAGCTGGAATCGGTGTCGAGGCGGCTGACGAAGGACCGGTCGATCTTCAGCTTGCCGAACGAGAAATCGATCAGATAGCTCAGATTGGAATAGCCGGTACCGAAATCGTCGACGGCGACCGAGATGCCCATATCCGCAAGCTCCTTCAGGATGGCGGCGGCGCGGTCGCGGTCCTGCATCATCGCCGTCTCGGTCACTTCCAGTTCCAGCCGCGACGGCTTGATTCCGGTGCTCGTCATGGTGTCGCGCACGATCCCGACGAAGTCCTTGGTCATGAACTGCACGGGCGAGATGTTGACTGCGACGAAGCAGTCGTCGGGGAGATGCCGGGCGTCGCTGCAGGCTTTGCGCAGCACCCATTCGCCGATCGGGCCGATCATGCCGGTTTCCTCGGCGATCGGAATGAACTCCATCGGCGGGATCATGCCGCGTTCCGGATGCCGCCAGCGGATAAGCGCTTCATACCCGACGATGCGGCCGCTCGGGAGATCGAGCTGCGGCTGGTAATGAAGGTCGAAGTCACCGCGCTCGAAGGCTGTATTCAGTTCGGATTCGATCCATTGGCGATGGTCGGCGACCCTGCCCATTTCGGCATGGAAGACCGACCAGTTGCCGACGCCGCTGGCGCGCGCGTTCTGCAGCGCCAGATTGGAGCGGCGCAGGATAAGGACGGGATCGACGCCGTCCTTGGGCATCGCCACGATGCCGACTGACAGGCTGACCGATTGCAGGTGCGTACCGAGCTCATAGGGCTCCATCATCTCGTCGATGAGCCTCTCTATGGTGCTTTCCAAGGACCCAGAAACCTGGTTGTCAGGGAGCAGAATCGCGAATTCACCGGCACCGATGCGTCCGATCAGCGCGCGCGGCGGCACGCACGTCTTCAAGCGCTTGGTGAAGGCGCGGATCAGCTCGTCGCCCTGGCTGTAGCCGATGGCGTCGTTGATCTGTTTGAACCGGTCGATGTCGATATCGATGAGGAACATCGGCTCGCCAGTCCGGCTGGTCGCGCATGCCGCCTCGGCAATCTTGCCGACCATCGCCGGTCGTGCCACCAGACCGGTCAGCTTGTCGAAATGGGTTTCCGTGAAGACGAAATCCGCCGATTCATCGACGCCGGCGAAGAAGGACATCGCGGCGACCGACGCCGCCAGTGCGCAAAGAGCGGCCATCACCGAGACCATCATGTCAGCGGAGATGCCGGCAAAACCATCGCCGAGGCCGAGCTTCAGGCCCCAGAGCCCGAGGACGAAACTGCCGAGACCCGAACTCGCTATGGTGAGCAGTCGGAACACCGGTGTTCGCTTCGGGTTGCTGACGGCGAGCATTGAAAGTTCCCCTGAGTACGGGGCTTTCTAGCGGATATCTCCTTAAAATGAGTTTCCGCGAATGAATCCAATTTTACTGGACCGAAAGTATTTCTTGAGCGGATCAATGCGCCTGGCGCCGAAACGGATTCAGTTGGCGCGCTTTAAGCTTCGTGTCTTCAAATGTCGCCATTCCAAAACCGCCGCGCACCTTTTGGGGACAGGCGTTAGTCTCGTCCGCCGTCAGTCTGCTTCAATTCGTCGAGCGTCGGCATGGAAACGATGTGATAGCCGGAATCGACATAGTGGATTTCGCCGGTAACGCCCGAAGACAGATCCGACAGCAGATAAAGTGCCGAGCCGCCGACCTCGTCGATGGTCACCGTGCGGCGCAGCGGCGAGTTTCGCTGCTGGTAGGAGAACATGTGGCGCGCATCGGAAATGCCGGCGCCGGCGAGCGTGCGCACGGGGCCAGCCGATATGCCGTTCACCCTGATGCCGCGCGGGCCGTAATCGTTGGCGAGGTAGCGGACACTCGCCTCTAGCCCTGCTTTGGCGACGCCCATGACATTGTAGTTCGGCATGACGCGGACCGAGCCCGCATAGGTCAGCGTGATCATCGATCCACCGTCCTTCATCAGGGTGGCCGCATGGCGGGCGACCTCGGTGAAGGAGTAGCAGGAGATCACCATGGTGCGGACGAAATTGTCCCGGCTGGTGTCGGCGTAGAGGCCTTTCAACTCGTTCTTGTCGGAAAAGCCAATGGCGTGGACGATGAAATCCAGCCCGCCCCATTCCTTACCCAGTGTTTCGAACGTGGCGGCGACCGAAGCGCTGTCCTCGACGTCGCACGGCACGACCAGCGAGGCGCCGAGCTTGTCGGCCAGCGGCTTGACCCGGCGCCCGAAGGCATCGCCCTGATAGGTGAAGGCGAGTTCCGCCCCATGTTCGGATAATTTCCGGGCTATGCCCCAGGCGATCGAATGATCGTTGGCGACACCCATGACAAGCCCGCGCTTGCCCTTCATCAATCCGTCCATGGCCGGCAAATCCTTATGCGGAATAGCGCTGGAAAACGAGCGTGGCGTTGGTGCCGCCGAAGCCGAACGAATTTGACAAGACAGTGTCGATCCTGGCGTCGTCGATGCGCTTTCGCACGATCGGCATGCCCTCGAATTCGGGGTCGAGGGTCTCGATATGGGCGCTTTCACCGATGAAACCACCCTGCATCATCAGGATCGAGTAGATGGATTCCTGCACGCCGGCCGCGCCCAGCGAATGGCCGGTCAGCGACTTCGTCGAGGTGATATATGGCATCTCTGGCCCGAACACCTCGCGGATCGCTCCCATTTCCTTGGAATCTCCCACCGGCGTCGAGGTGCCGTGGGTGTTGATGTAGTCGACCGGCGTGGAAACCGTGGCCAGCGCCTGGCGCATGCAGCGGACCGCGCCTTCGCCTGAAGGAGCAACCATGTCGTAGCCATCCGACGTCGCGCCATAGCCGACGATCTCGGCATAGATCTTGGCGCCGCGCGCCTTGGCATGCTCAAGCTCTTCCAGCACCAGCACGCCGGCGCCGCCGGCAATGACGAAGCCGTCTCGATTGACGTCATACGCACGCGAAGCAGCGGACGCCCGGTCGTTGAATTTCGACGACATTGCGCCCATCGCGTCGAACAGGTCCGACATCGTCCAGTCGAGATCCTCGTGGCCGCCGGCGAAGACGATGTCCTGCTTGCCCCACTGGATCAATTCATAGCCATTGCCGATGCAATGCGCCGAGGTCGAACAGGCCGACGAGATCGAGTAGTTAACGCCGTGGATCTTGAACCATGTGGCAAGCGTCGCGGATGCGGTCGACGACATTGCCTTCGGCACCGCGAACGGACCGATGCGCTTTGGACTGCCGTTCTTCAGCGTCGTTTCGGCCGCCTCGACGATGGTGCGGGTGGATGGTCCGCCCGATCCCATGACGATGCCGGTGCGCTCATTGGTGATGTCGCTCTCGCCGAGGCCCGCATCCGCGATCGCCTGGTCCATGGCGACATGGTTCCAGGCAGCACCCTGGCTCAGGAAGCGCATCGCACGGCGATCGATCATCGCCGATGGATCGAGCGTCGGCGCTCCCCATACCTGGCAACGGAAGCCGTGTTCGGCGAAGGAATCCGAGAAGCTGATGCCGGATCTGGCGTCATGCAGCGAGGCTTGCACCTCGTTGGCATTGTTGCCGATCGACGACACGATGCCGAGGCCTGTGACTACGACACGTCTCATTCGCAACTCCTTCCAGGGATGCTGGCCAGGGGGCCGGCCAGGGATGCCGGTCAGCCAACCGCCGACTGCTTGGACAGACCGACTTTCAAATCCGTTGCCGCGTATATGGGTTCGCCATCCGCCTTCAGCCAGCCATCGGCGATGCCGAGCACCAGACGGCCCCGCATCACGCGCTTGAAGTCGATGCCATATTCGACCTTCTTCACAGAGGGCGTGACCATGCCCTTGAATTTCACTTCGCCGGTCGACAGCGCCATTCCCTTGCCGGGTTCGCCCAGCCAGCCAAGATAGAAGCCCGTCAATTGCCACATGGCGTCGAGGCCGAGGCACCCCGGCATGATTGGATTGCCGATGAAATGGCAGGCAAAGAACCACAGGTCCGGCTTGATGTCGAACTCCGCTCGGATGAAGCCCTTCTCGAAGGCGCCGCCGGTCTCGCTGATCTCCGTGATGCGGTCGAACATCAGCATCGGCGGATAGGGAAGCTGGGCGTTGCCCGGTCCGAACAGTTCCCCGCGGGCGCAGGCCAGCAATTCGTCGTACTCGTAGCTGGATTTACCCGCCATCAATCTCATCCCATATCGTTCCGGGCTATCGGGTGCCCTTGTCGTTGGTTTCCTAACACAATCTGTTTCAGGCCGGAAACCGGCGTTTGCGCTTAGCCTGCTCGTCTGCCTGGGTCAATGCGCGCTATTGATCGCATTCGGCCGACAGAATATATGTCCTGAGAGGTCCGGTTTCGGCAGACGTTCATTTTTTTGCCATTCTGGGCGTGTCTTGGGGCGGAACTGTGGGGTTCGACGAGAAGATGGACCTGGACGGCCGGAAGGAAAATGTCGCTGTGGACAAGCGGGTCCGTGAAGCCGGCCTGAGGCCGACGCGTCAGCGCATTGCGCTGGCCGATCTGCTTTTCGCCAAGGGCGACCGTCATCTGTCGGCCGAGGAACTGCACGAGGAGGCGGTTGCCGCCGGCGTGCCGGTGTCGCTGGCCACCGTCTACAATGCCCTTCACCAGTTCACCCAGGCGGGACTTTTGCGCATCCTCGCCGTCGAGGGCGCGAAAACCTATTTCGACACCAACACCTCCGATCACCACCATTTCTACATCGAAGGCGAAAACCGCATATTCGACATCGACAGTGGTCCGGTGACGGTTGCCAACCTGCCGGAGCCTCCGGAAGGGATGGAGATCGCCAATGTCGACATCGTTGTGAGGCTGCGCCCCAAACGCCGCGAGTGACCGGCGAGGCCGGAATGATCGGCTGGACCAAATAAGCGGCAAGGCCAGAATCTTCGACCAGGGATGAAACCCCTCAATCTCGTGATCCGGCTCGAATGGGCAATCGTGGCGGTGGCTGCCGTCGTTTTCTACGGCTCAACCGGCACATCCTGGTGGCTGTTCGGATTGCTTATCCTGGCACCTGACCTGTCGATGTCAGGCTATCTGGCGGGTCCACGCGTCGGTGCTCTTGCCTACAACGCCTTGCACATCCTGATCGTGCCCGTGCTGTTGCTGCTCGCCGGGCACATGTGGGGCAATGCGGTCGCGATGGCGGTTGCGCTGATCTGGATCGCCCACATCGCCATCGATCGTGCGCTGGGTTACGGCCTGAAGCTGTCAACCGGCTTTCAGGACACCCATCTCGGCCGCGTCGGGCGCTGAACCACGACCGCCAATCTTCGAAGGTCGCTGTCAACGGGTGAAAAGAATTAGTCCTTGACCCGTTCACCGGGATAGGCGCCCCAGACAATCGACTGGGCAAGCCAGCCGGTGTGGCCGTCGAACGTCATTTCGCACCACTGACCGTCGCAGGATTTGATCGTGCCCATCACACCCGGCTCGATCATCGCGACCACCCTTGCGTCCTTGTCGGGGCTGTTGAGAAGGTTGACCTGCGAGCCCTTGCCGCGCTGCCATGGTGCGACGATTGCCGTGCGTCGGCCGGAAAGCAGCGACTGGTTGATCCAGCCTTCCGAACCGTCGGCATCACGTACGCGGCGCCATGTGTCGAATTCCTGGATGATCTCCATCGGCAGGCCGGCCTTCATGTACATCCAGTCGACCGAGTAGTTGGCGCCGGGGCCGACGCGCGAGTTGACGCGGCCGGATTTCAGGCTGACGAAGCGCGGCAGCGGCAGGCCGCTCGGCCCGAGCGTGACGACGCTTTGGGCAGGTGCTGCGGCACTCTGCGCGGCCACAAGCGGAGAATAAAGCAGCGCGCCGAGAAATGCTGCGCTGAGGGTCAGGCGAAGCGACGCGAAACCAGACACTTTCATTCCTTTCGGCGCTTGCCCATCGGCCTCGGCGCCCCTTTTTCTTTGTCTTCGGCGGCACCGCTTGTTACAGGGAGTAATCAGCACCGCGATGGCTTTCAGTTTCGCCGGTCTTGGTTAAAGAGGTCTCAACGAGGGAAACAATGGCAGGCAAAAAGAAGCCTCTCGTGGTCATCACGCGAAAGCTGCCCGACCCGGTCGAGACCCGCATGCGTGAGTTGTTCGACGCCAGGCTGAATGTCGAGGACAGGCCGATGACGCAGCCGGAGCTGGTTGCCGCGGTCAAGGAAGCCGACGTGCTGGTGCCGACGGTGACCGACCAGATCGACGCGGCGCTGATTGCCCAGGCAGGCGACAACCTCAAGCTGATCGCCAATTTCGGCAATGGCGTCGACAAGATCGATGTCGCAGCCGCGGCCAAAAGGGGCATCACCGTCACCAACACGCCGAATGTCCTGACCGAAGACACCGCCGACATGACCATGGCGCTGATGCTGGCGGTGCCGCGGCGGCTGGCGGAAGGTGCCAATGTGCTCACCGGCGACAAGAAATGGGCCGGCTGGTCGCCGACCTGGATGCTGGGCCGGCGCATCTGGGGCAAGCGGCTCGGCATTGTCGGCATGGGCCGCATCGGCACCGCCGTCGCCAGGCGGGCCAAGGCCTTCGGACTGTCGATCCACTATCACAATCGCCACCGCGTGCTGCCGGCCGTGGAAGATGGGCTGGAGGCGACCTATTGGGAAAGCCTCGACCAGATGCTGGCCCGCATGGATATCATCTCGGTCAACTGTCCCTCGACGCCGGCAACCTTCCATCTGCTTTCGGCGCGGCGGCTGGCGCTGCTGCAGCCCACCGCCTATGTCGTCAACACCGCGCGCGGCGACATCATCGACGAGGAAGCTCTGGTCAAGCTGATCCAGGACGGCAAGATCGCCGGCGCCGGCCTCGATGTCTACGAGCACGAGCCGGCCTTGAACGGCAAGCTGCTGAAGCTCGCCGCCAAGAACAAGGTCGTGCTTTTGCCGCATATGGGCTCGGCGACGCTCGAGGGCCGTATCGACATGGGTGAAAAGGTCATCATCAATATCCGCGCCTTCGTTGACGGCCACCGCCCACCAGACCGCGTGCTGCCGCTCAAGACCTGACGCTGTCGTGGTGCAATATCCGTGGCCCAAAAACCGTAAGATAAGACTTACGGGAGGGCTTTGCGCATGGTGATCGAGGTCGGCCTGGCATAGCCCTCATGCGCCGTCCGTTCGGTTTCGCGAAAACCTAAGCGGGCAAAGGCCGCATGGTTTGCGGTCAACTCGATCCGCGTCTGAAGCTCGATGGCGCACTTGCCGCGGCTGCGGGCGAGGTCTTCGATCGCCTGCATCAGCCGTCGGCCAATGCCTTGTCCCTGGCAGTCCGGCGCGACGGCGAGCTTGCCGACATAGAGTTCCGCCACCCTTTCAACGGCAAAGACGCAGCCGACGATCCTGTCGCCCCTGAGTGCCACGAAGCCGGTCTCCCGCTGCGCCTTGTCCCGCAGGCTATTGGCGGTCAGCAGGTGGGCCGAGGAGGGCGGGTCGATGACGCCGTCCATCGAGGCGAAGGCACGCATGATCAATGCGAGCACATCCTCCCAACGGTCGAAATCGGCCGGGATCCGCGTGATGGAGACAGCTTCGATCCGGTCCAAGAATTCAGCTTCTCTTGTAGCGGATGGTGTCGAAGCGCGCCGCCAGCCCATCGTAGAGCAGCAGCCGGCCGACCAGCGGTTCGCCGACGCCGGTGATCAGCTTGATCGTCTCCATAGCTTGCAGCGTGCCGACGACGCCGGTCAGCACACCAAGCACGCCGGCTTCGGCGCAGGACGGCACCAGGCCTGGCGGCGGCGCCTCGGGAAACAGATCGCGATAACCCGGATTCGGCTTGCCGTCCTTGCCGTCTTCGAATGGCTTCAGCACCGTTACCGAACCATCGAAGCGTCCGACTGCGGCATGCACCAGCGGCCTGCCTTCGCTCGCGCAGGCATCGGCCACGGCATAGCGCGTTCCGAAATTGTCGGAGCCGTCGACGACGATGTCATAGCGGGCGACGAGGGTGGGCGCGTTGTCCGTGGTCAGCCGGATTGCGTGCGCTTCAACCGTTGTGTTGGGATTGATGCGGGCGATTGCCGCCTTGGCGCTATCGGTTTTCAGCATGCCGACAGAATCGGTACCGTGAATGACCTGGCGCTGCAGGTTGGAAAGCGAAACGGTGTCATCGTCGACCACGCCTAGTGTGCCGACGCCGGCGGCGGCGAGATATTCAAGCACCGGCGCGCCCAGCCCGCCGGCGCCGATGACCAGCACCCGGGCCTGTTTCAGCCTTTGCTGGCCGGCGCCGCCGATCTCCGGCAGCACGATGTGGCGGGCATAGCGTTCGATCTCGTCTGCGGTCAGGGCGGCAGTGGTCATTGCCTGATCATACAGGGACTGAAAAACCTTGTCAGGGGTCTTCGGTTGGCTCAACCGTCCCATGGTCGACAGTCAGGAATTGGGCGCGTCCCTGGAGACTGGAAAACAGCGCAGCATCGGTTCCTGTCATGAACGCCTGGCAGTTCAGCTCCTCCAGGATGGAAAACAGCGCCGCGCGCCGCCGGCTGTCGAGATGCGCGGCGATCTCGTCGAGCAGCAGGATCGGCGTCATGCCCGACATTTCGCCGGTCAGCCTTGCGTGCGACAGCACGATGCCGACCAGCAGCGCCTTCTGCTCGCCGGTCGAGCAGAGTTCGGCCGGCATAGCCTTGGGGCGGTGCCGAACCATCAGGTCCGAACGGTGCGGGCCATCGAGCGTGCGCCCCGCGGCACGATCACGGTCACGACCCTCGACAAGCGTCCGGCGGAAGCGCTCCTCGACATCGACTGCCGGCGCGGTGGCAATTTCGGCTTCCAGGTCTCCCGAAAGGCCGATATCGGCCTGCGGAAACGGCCCCGTGTCGGGCAGCCTGTCGATCATGGCGGTCAGAAGGCGCACCATCTCGGCTCGCGCGGCGGCGATCGCCACACCGGTTTCGGCCATCTGCGTCTCGATCGCGTCGAACCAGCGGTCGTCTCGGGAGCCTTCAATAAGCAAGCGGTTACGGCCACGCATCGCCTTCTCGTAGTCGATCGCACGTTGCCCGTGGCCAGGATCGATCGCCAGCACCAGCCGGTCGAGAAAGCGCCGGCGATCCGCGGCCGGGCCGGTGAACAACGCATCCATCGCCGGTGTCAGCCACACCACGCGCAGCCATTCCAGCATGTCCTCGGCCGAACGCGCCGCAGCTCCATTGATACGCACCCGCCTGCCGCCTTCGCCGGCAGTGTCGCCGCCGGAAATGCCTGTTCCGATCTCGACCTGGCCGTCAGGTCCGTCGAGCCGGGCATGCAATGCAAAGCCGCCGTCGCCGCCCTCGCGTGCGACATCCGCGTAAGGGGCGCGGCGCAGGCCACGCCCCGGCGTCAGAAAGGAGATCGCTTCGAGGAGATTGGTCTTGCCGGCGCCGTTGTCGCCGGAAAAAACCACGGCACCTGGCGCCAGATCGATCGTCAGCGCCGCATAGTTGCGGAAATTAGTAAGTGTTAGCTTACTTATGTGGTTCTGTGCCGGCAACCGCTATCCGCCTATAGAGCGCTCCATCGTTTCACGGAAACGCAGAACTGCTCTATCTCTTTGTTTTGATGCAATTCCCTAGGGAAAGCGCTATACGCTTTTCCCGGGAAAACCGCTTCACACTTTTCCTGGGATTGCTCTAGAAGTTGCCGTAAATATCGCGCTTGCGGCCGGTCCACAACAGGACCGAAGTGCTGACCGCGCCGCTAAACCCGCATCGGCATCAGCACATAGAGTGCGGTCTCGTCGGCCATGTCGTGGATCAGCGTCGGCGAACCGGCATCCGCCAGCATGAACTTGGCCTCCGTGCCGGTCAGCTGCGCGGCAACGTCGAGCAGGTACTTGGCGTTGAAGCCGATCTCGATGGGATCGGACGAATAGTCAGCCGACAGTTCTTCGGTGGCACTACCTGAATCCGGATTGTTGACCGCGAGCGTCACCTGACCCTCGCTGATCGACAGCTTCACCGCGCGACCGCGTTCGGAAGAGATGGTCGAGACGCGATCGACGGCGGCGGCAAAGCTCTGGCGGTCGATAATCAGCTTCTTGTCGTTGCCGGTCGGAATGACCCGCTGATAATCGGGGAAGGTGCCGTCGATCAGCTTCGAGGTCAAAACCACGCTGCCGATGGTGAAGCGGATCTTGGTGTCCGACAGTTCGGTGGTCACCGCAACATCCGGATCGTCGACAAGCTTCTGCAACTCGCTCACCGTCTTGCGCGGAATGATGATGCCCGGCATGCCCTCGGAACCCGCCGGCGCGTCGATCTCGGCGCGCGCCAGGCGGTGGCCGTCGGTCGCCACCGAGCGCAGCTTCAGCTTGCCGCCGACCTCATGCGTGTGCAGGTAGATGCCGTTAAGGTAATAGCGTGTCTCCTCGGTGGAGATGGCGAACTGGGTCTTCTCGATCAGGCCTTTCAGGGCAACCGAATCGAGACGGAAGATATGGGAGAAGGATCCAGCCGAAAGCTCCGGGAAGTCGGATTGCGGCAGGCACTGAAGGCGGAAGCTCGAGCGGCCGGACGTCACCGTCATGGCGTTGCCGTCCTCGTCCGTCTTCAGCATCACCTCGGCGCCATCGGCGAGCTTGCGCACGATGTCGTAGAGCAGATGTGCCGGGACCGTCGTCGCCCCGCCGCGCTCCACCTTGGCGGGCGTGGCTTCGGTCACCTCAAGGTCGAGATCGGTCGCCTTCATTTCAAGGCTGGCGCCTTCGGCGCCGAGCAGCACGTTGGACAGGATCGGTATGGTGTTTCGCCGCTCGACCACACGGTGGACGTGGTTGAGCGACTTCAGGAGATTTGACCGTTCCAGGATAACACGCATGACGAAACAGGCTCGCTTGAATGAATGACGGGTCACCAGTGGGCGGCGTCCCGCGAAAGGTCTGAACAGGCTCAGAATCTGCGTAAACTGACAGGAAAAAACCAGCAAACGCAAGCCCGCGCCACCGGTTCAGGCCGGCTACGCGGGCTTTCTGGGGATAACGCGCCCGAAGTCCGCGAGCCAGTGTCGAAAAACCGAAATCCCGATCGCTTCCAGGTGGCGCCACGAGCCCGATGCAGGCCCAGCGCCGCACTGGCAAGCCGTTGAATCCGGTGTTGTTTCGGTTCGGCCACTCCCGGAGGGTCAGGCCTGGTCGTTGATCAGCCGCCTCAGAAGCTCAAGTTCCTGCGCCAGCGTGTTGTCGTTGCCGGAAAGGTCTTCGATCTTGCGCACGGCATGCAGCACCGTAGTGTGATCGCGACCGCCGAAACGCCGTCCGATCTCGGGTAGCGAGCGCGGCGTCATCACCTTCGACAGGTACATGGCGACCTGCCGCGGCTTGACGATGGTGCGCGTGCGCCGGTTGGACAGCAATTCGGTCTTCGACACATTGTAGTGACGCGCGACGATGCGCTGGATGTCCTCGATGCGGACACGCTTCGGCTCGCCGGTGCGATAGATGTGGCCGAGGATTTCGTCGATCCGGTCGATGGTGATCTGCGGCTCGAAGGATTGACGGAACAAAAGCTGATTGAAGGCGCCTTCCAGCTCGCGTCCGCTGCCGGTCACGGTGCGGGCGACGTGATTGAGGATCTCCTCCGAAATGTCGAGCGATGCGTCGTCGCCCCTGGCCGTGGCAAGACGCAATTTGAGCATGCCGAGCCGCATGGCGAAATCGGGCGCCGACATTTCAAGCGCGACACCGCCATTGAGGCGCGAACGGACCCTCGGTTCGAGCGATTCCAGTTCCGATGGTGGCCGGTCGGCAGCGACGACGACCTGCTTGGCGCTGTCGAGCAGCATGTTGATCAGATGGCAGAATTCATGCTGGATCGACTTGCCCTGCAGGAACTGCATGTCGTCGATGATGAGCAGGTCGATGTCGCGCAGCTGCTCCTTGAGCGTCAGCGCGTTGTTGTCGCGGATCGCAGTGGCAAAGCGCCACATGAAATACTCGGCCGTGAGATAGACGACGCGCGACTTGGGGTTCTGCTTGAGCGATTCCGCGGCGATGGCCTGCAGCAAATGGGTCTTGCCGAGCCCGACGGTTGCGTGAAGGAAAAGCGGATTGAAGCGCACCGCGCTCGATTGCGATTCCGCCACTGCCTTGGCGGCGGCGAAGGCCACCCGGTTCGACGGTCCCTCGATGAAAGAGCCGAACGTGTAGCGCGGATCGAGCGGTGACCCCAGAACGTTGTGGCGGAATTCGCTTTCGATCGGTGTGCCCGGACGCGGAGCCGATGCGCGCTCCACCCGGCTGGGGCTGACTGTGCCGGCGGCAAGCGCCGTCTGCGTCTGCCGTGTCACCTTGCTGCGTGCTGGCGTTACCTCTGGCTCGGCCTGGCTGCGTCCCTGACGGGTTGCCGTGCGCACGACGATGTCGATCTTGAGGAGATCGGGATCCTCCTGCCTCCACAGCTCGGAGATGAGGTCGAGATAGTGGCCGTTGATCCAGGAGCGCAGGAAGGCCGTAGGCACCGAGATGCGGACGATGCCCTTGGAAGCCTCGGCCACCTTCATGCGGCCAAACCAGCTCGAATAGACTTCGGTTCCCAGGCGCGCCTTCAACTGGGTTTTGACCCGGTCGAATTTCTGTTCCGCGTCGCTGGACACCGCCATGTCGTTTGCTCCGATCAAAGTTCCAGGAAATGGGAGGTCGCCCGTAAGCTCCCTTTCGATGCCGCTCTGCATGATCTTTTCCTTGTCCTTCCGTACCTGTTTCCACCGGGGATGCGCCTCCTGCATCCGGTTCCGGCGACCTAAGCCTTTGCTACGATGTCCGCTGCCGCCGCCGGCAGATGCACATCGCCCATTATCCGTGGGAACCGGTGCCGGCCCATGGAAGCCAGTCCGCGTTGGGTATGTCAGGGCAATACAACACCGTCCGGCGAAAAGAGCGCCGGCGCGCCGTCTACCTGCCATGTCTAGTTACGCCAGTCCCCTACCGTATCGAAAAAGACAAACCAAACCCGTCCGCGGACTTGATCCCCGTTGCAAATACCGCCAATTTAAGCTGGCCGATTCAGGCTTGGGTTAAGAGCCAGAGCCCGTCCCTTTCGATAGATCGACACTACCGAAATCGCTGTGGATAGGGCAAGGCCACGTCTAACGGATTTTTAAGGAATCTGGTTACTGGAGGCGGGTTCGAGTGGCGTGCCGCAACGGCACATTTTAACAAAGCCATTGTGATTCAAACCCTTTTCCGGCGAATATGAAAAACCGGGCGCTGACAGAAATATTCTGAAATAATTCGCTTGACAGCGACTTGTCCCCGATCGGGTCGGCCCGGTGTGGACAAGCTGTGGATCACCACCTGTAAGCGTCTGAAAAATATCATCTATTTCTGACAGCAAAGAATCATTAAGCCGGCCCTTTTCACGCATGCGGGTCAACAGCAGGCATGCATATGCCGGCAAACTATTCCTAATTGTGAAATCCGCACAAGACGGCGTTTCCGGACATTCTTTTTAAGTGCTTGCCGGCAAACGAAAAAACCCGGCACAAACGGCCGGGTTCGAAGAACGTCAGTCTAGGCAAGTAATGTCAGGCCGACAGTACCTTGACCCGCTGGGCCAGTCGCGACACCTTGCGGGACGCCGTGTTCTTGTGAATCACGCCCTTGGTCGCGGCGCGCATCAATTCCGGCTCCGCGATCTTGAAGGCAGCCTGTGCGGCAGCCTTGTCACCGGAGGCAAGCGCCTCTTCGACCTGGCGGATATAGGTGCGGACGCGCGAGCGGCGATTCTTGTTGATCGCTGCGCGGCGGACGATCTTGCGCGTTGCCTTTTTGGCCGAGGATGTATTGGCCATGATGCCTCTCTTCTGATCTGGTCGGCGCATGCGGGATGCCGCAGGGCGCAAAAAACAAACGGGCAGCCACGGGGCCGCCTCGGTTGGTGCGGCTTATAGTTCAGCTTTTCCGGCGCGTCAACGCTGCCTGGCCTTCTTTTTGGCGGCCAGCAGCCATCTTCTTCCCGGCGAGAGGACTGGCGTCAGCGGTTGGTGAAATTCGGCTTCCGCTTCTCGGCAAAGGCCGCCATGCCTTCCTTCTGATCGTCCAGTGCAAACAGTGAGTGAAACAGCCGGCGCTCGAACCGCAATCCCTCGGCAAGCGTCGTCTCGAAGGCGCGGTTGACAGCCTCCTTTGCCATCATCACCGATGGTAGCGAGAAAGCGGCGATCTTGGCCGCGGCCTTCAGCGCCTCCTGGACAAGGTCGCCGGCAGGCACGACCCGCGACACCAGGCCAGAACGCTCGGCTTCCGCGGCATCCATCATCCGCCCGGTCAGACACATGTCCATCGCCTTCGCCTTGCCGACGAAGCGGGTCAGCCGTTGCGACCCGCCCATGCCTGGTATGACGCCGAGCGTGATCTCGGGCTGGCCGAACTTTGCCGTGTCGGCGGCGATGATGAAATCGCACATCATCGCCAGCTCGCAGCCGCCGCCGAGTGCATAGCCCGCCACCGCCGCGATAATTGGCTTTCGCGCCCGCGTCAGTTCCTCCCAGCCGACGAAGAAGTCTTGGGCGTAGGCGTCCGCGTAGGAGATGGACTGCATCTCCTTGATATCGGCGCCGGCGGCGAAAGCCTTTTCGGAACCGGTGATGACCATGGCGCCGATACCGGGATCGGCGCTGAACCCGTTCACGGCCGCCACCACTTCGGTCAGGATCTGGGAGTTCAGCGCGTTGAGCGCCTGCGGCCTGTTCAGCGTGATCAGTCCGACCTTGCCGTGCGTCTCGGTGATGATCGTCTCATAGGCCATGGCTGCTTCTCCTCGCTCGCGCTCGTCTAACTCACCGCTGACATGTCCGGCAATAGAAGGTCGATCGGCCGCTCTGCACGATCCGTTCGATGTGGCCACTGCAGCCGGGCTTGGAGCAGGACTCGCCCTCGCGGTCGTAGACGGCGAAGGAGTGCTGGAAATAGCCCAGTGACCCATCGGTCTGCATATAATCCCGCAGTGAGGATCCGCCGGCCGCGATCGCATCCGATATCACCGAACGGATGGCTTGCGCGAGGTGTTCGCTTTGGGCCTGGGCTTTCTTTCCGGGTTTGGCGATCGTGCCTGCCTCGCGCAGCGGCGACAGGTTGGCGCGCCACAGCGCCTCCGACACATAGATGTTCCCGAGCCCGGCGATCAGCCTCTGGTCGAGAAGCGCTGCCTTCAGCGGTGATCGCCGCCCCTTCATCAATGAGGCAAGCAGCGCACCGTCCAACGTGTTGCCCGTAGGCTCGACGCCAAGTCCAGCCAGCATCGGATGAACGTCCGGCAGCCCTTCCGCAAACAACATGAAGCCGAAGCGGCGCGGATCATTGAAGATCACGCGGGATCGGGCGCCTGCCGGAGATACGACATGGAAGACGACGTGATCGTGATTGAAGCTCTTCGAGCGGTCGTGCTGGAAGATGCCGGGCATGTCGCTGCCATCGGCCGTCTCGATGCGGAATGAGCCCGACATGCCGAGATGGCAGATCAGCACGGGGCCGCCTTCCAGGTCCATCGTCAGATACTTGGCCCGGCGGCCGAGTGCCGTGATCGTCTTGCCGGTCAGTCGCTGCGCGAATTTCTCGGGAAATGGAAAGCGCAGATCCGGTCGGCGCGCCTCGACGCAAGCGATGGTGGCGCCTTCCAGAACCGGCTGAAGTCCGCGCCGGACGGTTTCGACCTCCGGCAATTCAGGCATGACCGCCGATCGCCGTATAGAAAGAAGTGCCGTAGCGTCCGGGCGCCAGCCCGAGATGCTCGGCCACGGTCTCGCCGATGTCGGCGAAGGTCGTTCTCAGCCCGATGTCGTCGCCCTTGAGACCCGGTCCAGTGCCGATCACCGGAATGCGCTCGCGCGTGTGATCGGTCCCGCCCCAGGTAGGGTCGTTGCCGTGATCGGCCGTCAGGATGAGTAGATCGCCCTGCCGCAGCCTCGCAAATGCCTCCGGCAGCCGCAGGTCGAAGGCCTCGAGCGCGGCAGCATAGCCCGCGACATCGCGGCGGTGGCCGAATTCGGTGTCGAAGTCGACGAAATTGGCGAAGACGAGGTCACCGTCGCCGGCATCATCCATCGCACCCAGCGCCTGATCGAACATCGCCATGTTGCCTGCCGCCTTGCGGACCTGCGAAATTCCGCGATGGGCGAAGATGTCGCCGATCTTGCCGACGGCGATGACACGGCTGCCACGCGCCGTCAGCCGGTCGAGCAGGGTCGGTTCCGGCGGGGGCACGGCGTAGTCATGGCGGTTGTATGTCCGCTCGAAAGTGGCGGAGGTTTCGCCGACGAACGGCCGCGCGATCACCCGTCCGATCCTCAGCGGGTCAACCAGCCTGCGCACCACCTGGCAGAATTCATAAAGCCGATCGAGGCCGAAATGGACTTCATGCGCGGCGATTTGCAGGACCGAGTCGACCGACGTGTAGCAGATCGGCTTGCCGGTCCGGATGTGCTCCTCGCCGAAGCGCTCGATGATCTCGGTGCCCGACGCGTGGCAATTGCCGAGGATGCCCGGCACCTTGCCTTCGCGGATCATCGCCTCGGTCAGTTCGGCCGGAAAGGCGGGCACCGTATCCGGGAAATAGCCCCAGTCGAGGCGCACCGGCAGGCCGGCGATTTCCCAATGGCCCGATGGCGTGTCCTTGCCGCTCGAAACCTCCTGTGCGGCGCCGTGAAAGGCAGTTGGGAGCAGATCCGTCCCGCTGCTGGCAAAGCCCAGTCCCGTTGCGGTTTCGGCAGCCTTGCCAAGGCCGAGCGAGGCCATGTGGGGGACAAACAGCGGTCCACTGCGAAGCCCTTCGCGATCCGCGCGGCCCTCTGCACAGGTTTCTGCGATGTGCGCGAAAGTGTTGGCGCCGGCGTCACCGTAGCGGTCGGCGTCAGCCGCGCCGCCGACGCCGAAGGAGTCCAGAACGAAGAGGAAAGCGCGCGCCATCGAGTTGTTGCCAGTTTGAACGACCAGACATAGGGTTCCGCGACTTCATTGGCAATTCGGAAACCAAACGGCAACGGCTTGGCGTGATGATCCAGTAATGTCGCCCAAAGGTGCGCAGCGGTTTTGGGCAACGACATGCACAAATGCACCGGGCATGGGCATTGATCGAGGACAACAGACTGTGGTTCCTGTCATGAGGGTTGCGCTGAAGACTTATGCCGCTCTCATGCTGGCGCAGGTCGCGCTCTGGTCCAATCCGGCGCATGCTGACTGGCGCGATGATATCGGCACGTTTCGCATCGGCATCGTTGCCGAACCAGGCGCCGGCAACTCCGTTCCGGGGCTGGCACTGTTGACCGACGCCTACACCAAGGCCTTGGGCATGAAGGTCGAGTTTGTCGTTGCCCCCAACTATGCCGCGCTGATCGAGGCGCAGGCCAATGCCCGCATCGAATATGCGATCTATTCGGCCACCGCCTATGCAACGGCCTCGCAGCGCTGCTTATGTATCGAACCGCTTGTCGCGCCGGTCGATTCAGACGGCGCGATCGGCATCCGCTCCGTTCTGCTGACGCGGGACGGCAAGCTGCCCGACCTTGCGGCGATGGACAGCCATCGTATCGCCATGGCGCCTTCGGACAGCGTCGGCGGTTCTCTCTTGCCATTGGCGGCGTTGGCGGCGGAAGGCCGCAAGATCGCGGAAGATGCACCGTTCCTGATCCATGCCGATTCGGCCGCGGCGGCCGAGACGATGCTGGTCGACGGCAAAGCCGATGGCCTGTTCGGCTGGGTGACGGCCGCCGCCGACAGCCGGCCGGGAGCACCGGGCACGCAGGCGAGGTTGGAGGCGGCAGGGCTCTCGGTGACGGCCCTTCGTGTCGTGTGGACGTCGGGCGGCCTGCTGAGATATGGCCCGCATGCGGTCCGCAGCGATCTCGACCCCGAAGCCAAGCGCCGGCTCACCGTGTTCCTCACCAACCTCAAATCGACGACGCCAGATATCTACGACCTTCTGGAGTCGAAGCATCCCGGTGGCTTCGCCACCGTGGCGCCAAAAGACTACGAAATGGCCGCTGCTATCGTGCGCTTCGTTTCGGACCGCGGGCAGCAGCAGTAGCTGGAGCGGCCCTGCGCAGCGCCTGGCTGCCTCTGTTCAACAGTCGCCGCAAGGGATCGTCACGCTTCTGCGGGGGCGCAGAAAATAGGTTTCGCCCATGGTTATGTTGCTGAAAGCCGAGGTCAGCCCAAGCTTCTGTTGACTGCTCGCGCTCCACGCGATGACCGGCGTGTAGCCGAGGTTGCTTTCGACGCGGATGAGGAAAGTGTTGGCGACTTTGAGCGCTGCCGGGACCGTTGTCTCGGTGGTGGCGGCGGCGCCAGGGCTGGCGACGCCGGCTACCAATTTGCGTGACCACACCACCAGTGCCTTCGTCGCATCGGCCGAGACCTGGATTGCCGTGATGGTGATGGTCGGGCTCGAGCGGTTGTAGGGCTGAAGGGTGACGCTGCCGATCTGCATGATGGCGTCGACATCCGCTTTGAGGACGCTTGTCTGCTGGGTGACGAGATCGGCCACCATGCTGCCGATACGACTGACCTTCTTGCTGGTCTCGATGGCCTGTGACGCTTCCATTGTCAGGAAATACATGATCAGCAGAATTGGCATGATCAAAGCGAATTCGACCGCCGCGATGCCGCGGCGATCGGACCAGAATCGACTTGCTTTCCGCCAAACTCCCGTAATCATAAGATGTGCCCCCGCACGCATCATGTCCGTTGCCCTTTTCTTATACTGCTCGTGCATTCCGCTCAGTTGTCGAACGGCTCGTTCTGCCAGGTCACCGATGCGAAATGCAGGGTCTTGTTGCCGCCCATCGATTTGGCCAGCAGGTCGGTCATAACAGGCCATTTGTAAAAGACCCGCAGCATGTTCCTCGACTCCGCCGCACCCGCCGTAGTGGAAAAGGGCACTTCGATGGTGCCGTTCGTCAACTGGACATCGTTGTTCTTGATCTTGAAGCCGGCCGCCGCCGCGTCTGCGAATGCCGTGTATTGGCGAAGATCCACCATCAACTGAAGCTTGCAATCCTGGGCGACGATGATCTGCAGTTTGTTGCAGATCGTGGTCTTCAACCCGTCTTCAGTGACGGTGGCCGCCTTTAACTGGCCCGTGCGCAACTGTCGCGCGACATCGTCGGTGATGTTGGCCATCACTTCCTGCGCGGCAAACGAGATGCAGCTTTCCAGAATGGCGAAGACAAGCAGCGCGAAGGGGACTGAAAGGATCGCGAATTCGATTGCCGTGGCGCCGCGCCGGTCACGAAGGAAGCGAGCGAAAAACCTTGGGCGTCCCGCTCTGTGGTCGCCTGCGCAGCCGAATTCCGTGCTCATGTCCAATCCTGCCGATCTCTATGCGGTCTCGGAAGGAGCATTAACGCAAACCAATTGAGGTCCGGTTTGGATGATCGTTAAAGTCGGTGCAGGCTTCTTAACCAGCCAATAACCGGAACGGCAGCCGGTCACGCCACCTATCGGCTGACGCTCATCTCCGCTTCGGAAGACTTCTCCGCTTCGCTCTTGTAGGAGCTTTCGCAATAGGGCGTGCAGGACATCGTCTGGATTTCGGCGCGCCGATAGATGCGCACCGACGAAGCGGCCTGCCGCACGACGGTAACCTGCTCATCGACTATGGGACTGCCGTCGGTATCGAGTACGACCAGATTGGTGACGCCGAAACCCTTGCCGGTGAGCACGATCGTCGAAGCGTCCTGCACCGAAGCGTCGGCGATTGCCGGGTTGCCGACCACGATGGTGTCTGCGGGACGCGACAGTTTGACGATCTTGGCCTGGTTCATCGTGACCTCGATGCCGGCGCCGGCCATGGCGGGCACGACGAAGCTCCAGACGGCAAGAAGCGTGGCAATCAGGATTGACGATCTCGGCTGGGCCATTGAGGCGCTCCACGCAGGCGGACTGATCAACGGAACATGAACGAGATTGGTGAACCAACGGTTAAGCATGCGATGTTGCCAATCGTGCAATGGCCGACAAGGCGCCTGCGAGGCGCGGCCGGTCGGGTCGAAAACCTGCCAAGCCCGGGGCTGGAAGGCGCGGCGGTACTTTGCCCGAAGTTAACCACGCAATATGTTCGAACCGGGAAAGGAATCGGTAAGGCTGTTTCTTAAGCCGATCGAAAGAGCTTCTCCCTAGATTGGCAGCATCCGATCAACCATCACAGAAGTTGACGGAAGTGCTGTAACACGTGGAGTAGGAGCTCTCGAATGTCTAATCTCATCGCACGTTTTGTGAAGGACGAATCCGGCGCGACCGCTATCGAATATGGTCTGATCGCCGCTCTCATCGCGCTCGCCATCATCACCGGCGCCGGCACGCTCGGCAATGCGCTCAACGCCAAGTTCACCAACATCGGCACCACGCTGAACAGCGCGCCGAGCGGCAGCTGATCGGCCTTATCGCCGAGAAGTTGGATTGCGTTTTGGAAAAGGGCCGCCGCATGGCGGCCCTTTTTACATGCCGCTGCCAATATCAGTCGTCTTTTCGTCGCGGGCCTCATCAATCGTTAATCGAACATGCCTAGATTGAGCCCCGTGAAATCGGACAATGAAATCCGACAATAGGCATAGTGCCGATGCTTGAAGCCCTGATCTTTGTCGTTTTTCCATTCTGCATGCTGTTTGCCGCGATCTCCGACATGCTGTCGATGACGATCGCCAACCGCGTGCCGGTGCTGCTCGTCGTCGTTTTCGCGCTGGTCGCGCCCCTGACGGGCATGGACTGGGCGGCCTATGGCGGACATTTCGCCGCCGGCGCCCTGGTCCTGGCCGTGACGTTCGGCCTGTTTGCAATGGGCGGCATGGGGGGCGGCGACGCCAAGCTTCTGGCCGCCACCGCGATGTGGATGGGCCTCAATATCAATCTCGTCGAGTATCTTGTCGCCTCGACAATCATCGGCGGCTTGCTGACGCTCGCCATCATCCTCTACCGGAAGTCGCTGCTTGCGGGCGTTACCGGCCAAAATCCATTTCTGCGCCATTTCGCCGACGAGGCAAAAGGTGTTCCCTACGGCGTCGCGCTCGGCCTTGGCGGGTTGCTGACCTATCCGGATTCGCCTTTGATGGTATGGGCGCTTGCCAGGCTTGCGGCCTGACCACAATCTTATTTTTGCTGTCTGTCTGCATGCAGAACCCCGTTCTCAACAGGGCCGGCCCGGCCAATCTGGCCGTCCAGACCACATTCCGACCAATTTATGTAAACGTTAAATTAATCACGATCGTAAGCATTACATTAACCTTGTTTTGACGATTGCCGCTGCAAAGTCCGGCTTGGCTACGTGGTTTGCCAGGGCAAGGGTTCGAGCAGATGCCAGCATCGCGATTGATAATTCTGAGCGTGGCGGTGGCTGCGGCGGGTGGCGCTGGCTATGTCGCGAAAAACATGGTGGCACCGCCGCCCCAGGTCGTCGTCGATTCCGGTCCCCAGGCCCCGGCGGTGGCACTCCAGGATGTGCTTGTGCTTTCAGGCGACGTTCCGATGGGCAACCCGATCCAAAACAACATCGCCTGGCAATCCTGGCCGGCCGACGGCGTCAACGCGAATTTCATCACGCGCACCGCCGAGCCCGAGGCGCTGGACAAGCTGAAGGGTTCCATTGCCCGTGTTGCGATGTATGCCGGAGAGCCGCTGCGGCGTTCCAAGCTGATCGGCGAGGGGCAGAGCTTCATGTCGTCGATCCTGCCTTCCGGCATGCGGGCGGTCGCCACGGCCATCTCTGCCGATACGTCGGCCGGCGGCTTCATTCTTCCCAACGATTTCGTCGATGTCATCATGACCCGCAGGGCCGATGCGGCCAGCGGTGCCGCCGGCTTCAATACCGAGACCATCCTCAAGAACATCCGCGTCCTGGCCATCGACCAGACCATTCAGGAGGACGAGGAAGGCAAGAAGACCAGGGTGGGCCAGACCGCCACGCTGGAACTGACGCCCAAGCAGGCGGAGATCATCACCGTCGCCCAGCAGATGGCGGATCGCTTGACCCTGGCACTGCGGGCGGTCGCGGACACGCAGGAAAAGAATGTGGGTGAGGCCGACTATCTCGTTTCCGGCAATGGCCGCAGGGGAACGGTGAGGTTGATCAAGTCGGGCGAAGTTTCCGAAGTGGGAGCAAGGAAATGAGGCTAGGTGGCAAACTGCCGGCAATCGTAGCCGCGGCATTCGGCCTGCTGCTCGTCGGAACGAATGTACAAGGCAGCGTCGTCGAGGCAAAGAATGCGCAGGTCACGGCATCGACAGCCACCCAGCGTGTCAAGCTCGGCCTCAACAAGTCGGTGGTCATCGACCTGCCGAGCGACGCCTATGACATTCTCGTCGCCAACCCGGCGGTGGCCGATGCGGTGACCCGCACCGCAAGGCGCATCTACCTGTTCGGCAAGGCGGTCGGCGAGACGAACATTTTTGTCTTCGGCCCGAATGGCGAGCAGATCGTCAGCCTGGACCTGGCCGTCGAACGCGACGTTGCCGGCCTTGAAGATTATATCAGGCGGTTCCTGCCGACGTCGGCCATCAAGGTGGAACTGCTGAACGACAACGTCGTCCTGACCGGAACGGTCGACACGCCGCTGGATGCAAAGCGCGCGGCCGACCTGGCGACGATCTTCGTTTCGGGTGGTGAAGCGACGACGGGACAATATTCGCAGACCGCCGCCGGCGGTTCGGCGCAGAGCGGTGTCGACATCAACAATCCGGACCAGGAGCGCCGCACCAGCAAGATCGTCAACCTGCTGCAGATCATCGGCGACGACCAGGTCACGCTGAAGGTCACGGTCGCCGAAGTCAGCCGCTCCGTGATGAAGCAGCTCGGCGTCAACATGGTCGGCAGCGGCAGCTCCAACGGAATTTCCTACAGCGCGGCAAGCTCGCCTGCTTTCGGGTTGGGCAAGCCGCTTTCGGCCAGTTCCGGTTTGTTGCTTGGAGACGGGATCGGAAACGGCCTCCAGGCCTACATCAATGCCATGGAGCAAAGCGGCGTGATGAAGACGCTGGCCGAGCCGACCCTCACTGCCGTGTCGGGCGAGAAGGCAACGTTCAAGGTCGGCGGCGAGTACAATCTGGCCACCGGTCGCTCGAGCAATGTCTCAACCGACAATCAGACCGGCCTGACGACATATTCGTTTGAAAAGATCGAATACGGCATTGGCCTCGAGTTCCAGCCGGTTGTGTTGTCGGCGGGGCGCATAAGCCTCAAGGTCAGGACGTCTGTATCGGAACCGACCACGGATGGTGCGCCAACCCTCGAAGGCGCGGGCACTCAACCCGGCATGACGATATTGTCGATCCGCAAAAGGCTTGCCGATACCACCGTCGAATTGCCTTCGGGCGGGTCGATGATGATCGCCGGTCTCGTTCGTGACGACGTTCGCCAGGCCATCTCAGGCCTGCCTGGCCTGGCCAAGATCCCGGTGCTCGGCTCGCTCTTCCGCAGCAGGGACTTCGTCCGCAACGAGACCGAGCTCGTCATCATCATAACGCCCTATCTGGTGAAGCCGGTGGCCCGCAACGACCTTGCCAAGCCGGATGACAATTTCAACGCCGCCAGCGATGGCGCCGGCATGTTCCTTGGCCGCGTCAATCGCGTCTACGGCACCATGCAGACAGACAAGCCCAACGGCCGCTACCACGGCGTTGTCGGCTTCATCTACAAGTGAGCGGGGAAGCGGTCATGTCTCAGTCAGCATTGAAGGCAAGCACCATCGAGGCCGCGATGCGCTTTGGCCGCTCGCGGATCTGCCGGCGAGGCGTTCCTGTCCTGGCGGTTGCGGTGGCTGCGCTGCTGGCCGGTTGCGCCCAGCGCGACAGCATCACGGTCGGCGCCATTCCGGACGATTACCGCACCAACCATCCGATCGTGATCGCAGAGAAGAATCAGAAGATCGATCTGCCGGTTGGCGCAGGTGACCGCGGCATGACTGGCTCTCAGCGCGATACGCTCCTTGGCTTCCTGGATGGCTATGACAGAAGTGCCGCCCCGACGCTGACGATCCAGGTCCCGAGCGGATCGGCCAACGAGGTCGCCGCGACCGCGGCGGCCCGCGATTTCGCCCGGCTCGCGATCGCCAGCGGCGTCAAGCGCAACCGGCTTGTCGTCACCTCCTATCAGGCTGCCTCCAGCGAGATATCCTCGCCGGTCCGCGTCGCTTATGTTGCGGTGAGGGCGCAGACCGACAAATGCGGACGCTGGCCAGCCGACCTCGTCGACACGTCGGAAAACAAGCACTATGCCGATTTCGGCTGCTCTTATCAGAACAATCTTGCCGCCCAGATGGCCAACCCCGCCGATCTGCTCGGCCCGCGCAAACCGTCCACCATTGATGCTGAAAACCGCGGCGCGGTGATCGATGTTTACCGTGCAAGAGGCATCTCCGACGAGTTCCTCGGCAATTCGGAAGTGACGTACTGAGCCGCCAGTCTCGGATAGAACAGGCCACGGGAAAGAGCATGACGATGAGCAACCTTGCCTACGATGCCCCGGTGGACGGCAGCGATACCTCGCAGCAGGACATCGCCGCGATGCAGGCGTTGCGGCCGATCCCGCGCATCTCGATCCAGGCATTCTGCGAGACCGAGGGCGTTGCCAACCCGGTCGAGCGCGCCGGCGAGGACCGCCGCATGACGAAGGCGCATCTCAAGGTCCATATGGGCGGCGTCCCCACTGCCATCGAATTCTACCAATCGGCGCCGACGCCCAACCTGATCCTGCTGGAATCGCGCAGCGAGCCCAAGCAATTGCTGGAACAACTCGCCCAGCTTTCGGAATATTGCGATCCGACGTCGAAGGTGGTGGTGATCGGTCACTACAATGATGTCGGCCTCTACCGCGAGCTCATCCGCAACGGCATTTCCGAATATGTGATCGCGCCGGTCTCGATGGCCGACATCGTCAGCGTGGTGTCGTCGATTTTCATCGATCCGGAAGCCGAGCCGCTTGGCCGCTCGATCGCGTTCGTCGGCGCCAAGGGCGGTGTCGGCTCCTCGACGATCGCTCACAATGTGGCTTGGGCGATGTCCTCCCTGTTCAAATCCGAAGTGGTCGTCGCCGATCTCGATCTGGCTTTCGGCACGGCCAACATCAATTTCGACCAGGATCCGGCGCAAGGCATCGCCGAAGCGGTGTTTTCACCGGAGCGGATCGATGAAGTCTATCTCGACCGGCTGCTGACCCAGTGCGCCGAGCATCTGTCGCTGCTGGCAGCACCTTCGACGCTCGAGAGGGTCTATGATTTCGATCCCGAGGCCTTCGTTCAGCTCATCGACACCGCCCAGCGCAGCGTGCCGCTTCTGGTGCTCGACGTCCCCCATGCCTGGACGGGCTGGACCAAGAACACCCTGGTCAAGGCCGACGAGATCGTCATCACCGCGACACCGGAACTTGCCAATCTGCGCAACACCAAGAACCTCGTCGATATGCTCAAGCGGCTTCGTCCCAATGATCCGCCGCCCAAGCTGATCATCAACCAGGCCGGCGTGCCGAAGCGCCCGGAGATTTCGCCATCCGACTTCGCCGAGCCGCTCGGCTTGTCGCCAATGTCGGTCATTGCTTTTGATCCGTTGCTGTTCGGCAATGCCGCCAACAACGGACGCATGCTTGGCGAAATGGATGCCAAGAACCCGGTCGTCGCTATGATCAACGAAATGGCGCACGTGCTGACCGGGCGCAGCGAGATCAGGATCAAGAAGAAGGCCGGGCTCGGCAGCCTGCTCGGCAAGCTCTCGCGCAACAAGAAGTGACGCTTCAGCAGTGGAATCGGTAGTCGATCATGTTTGGTAAAAAAGGCAGCGACGACGGCAACCGGTTCACGCCGGAATTTCGCCAGCCAGCACCGGCGCCTGTTGCGCCGCCGGCTGCAGGTTCCATGGACACGGCGGTTCTGACCCGGCCCGCAGCGCCAAGCGCGCCTGTCGCGCCGCCGGCGCGCCGTGCGGTCGAGGCACCGCCATTGGCGCCTGAGCCGAAGCGGGCACAGCGCGAAAAGAGCGAAACTTATTACGATACCAAGAGCCAGGTCTTCTCCGCGCTCATCGACACCATCGATCTGTCGCAGCTTTCCAAGCTTGATCCTGAAAGCGCGCGCGAGGAAATCCGCGACATCGTCAACGATATCATCGCGATCAAGAACTTCGCAATGACGATCGCCGAGCAGGAAGAGCTGCTCGAGGACATCTGCAACGACGTGCTCGGCTATGGGCCTCTCGAGCCGCTGCTCGCCCGCGACGACATCGCCGACATCATGGTCAACGGCTCCAGGAACGTCTACATCGAAGTCAACGGCAAGGTCGAGCAGACCGGCATCCGCTTCCGTGACAACCAGCAGCTCCTCAACATCTGCCAGCGCATCGTCAGCCAGGTTGGCCGCCGCGTCGACGAATCCAGCCCGATCTGCGACGCGCGCCTTCCCGACGGCTCCCGCGTCAACGTCATCGCGCCGCCGCTCTCCATCGACGGCGCCACGCTCACTATCCGTAAATTCAAGAAGGACAAGCTAACGCTCGATCAACTGGTCAAGTTCGGCGCCATCTCGCCGCAGGGCGCCGAAGTTCTCAAGATCATCAGCCGTGTTCGCTGCAACATCGTGATCTCGGGCGGTACCGGTTCGGGCAAGACGACGCTGCTCAATTGCCTGACCAACTATATCGACCGCGAGGAGCGCGTCATCACCTGCGAAGACTCGGCCGAGCTGCAATTGCAGCAGCCGCATGTGGTGCGCCTCGAAACCCGCCCGCCCAATCTGGAGGGTGAGGGTGAGGTGACGATGCGCGACCTGGTCAAGAACTGCCTGCGCATGCGTCCCGAGCGCATCATCGTCGGCGAAGTGCGCGGACCCGAAGTGTTCGATCTTCTGCAGGCGATGAACACCGGCCATGACGGCTCGATGGGCACGATCCACTCGAACAGCCCGCGCGAATGCCTGAACCGTATCGAGTCCATGATTGCCATGGGCGGTTATTCGTTGCCGCAGAAGACAGTGCGCGAAATCGTCGTCGGCTCCATCGACGTGATCATCCAGGCGGCGCGCCTACGCGACGGATCGCGCCGCATCACCCACATCACCGAGGTGATCGGGATGGAAGGCGACGTCATCATTACGCAGGATATCGTCCTCTACAACATCAAGGGTGAGGACGCCAACGGCCGGCTGTTGGGCGAGCACGTCTCGACCGGCATCGGCCGTCCGCATTTCTGGGAGCGTGCACGCTATTACGGCGAGGAGCAGCGTCTCGCCATTGCGCTCGAAGCGATGGAGAAACGCGCTGACTGACGTACGCCGGGGTGTAAGGGTTCGGGCCAATGTTTGGAATTGACGGCACAGTACTGGCGTTTGTCGTGCTCGCCGGCTTCAGCGCCGGCGCCGTCGCTTATGCATTTCTGTTCACCCGGATCAGCAACGAGAAACAGGTCGGCAAGCGGCTCGAAACGATCAGGACCGCCGAGACGGATCGCTCCGTCGTCAAAGCCTCGCGCGACCGCGTGGCGGAAGCCACCAAGCGGCGCAAATCGGTTCAGGATTCTCTCAACGAGCTCGACGCCAAGCAGAAAACCAAGGACAGCCGCGTCAAAAAACCGCCGCTGAAAGCTCAGCTTCGTCAGGCCGGCCTCAAGACCACCATCGAGCGTTTCTATATATATTCCGCAATGTGCGGCATCGTTCTGACGATTGTCGCCTTTGTGGCCGGAGCCCCGCTGATCGCCTTGCCGGGCGTGCTGCTGGCCGGGGGGCTGGGCCTGCCGCGCTGGTTCGTCACGTTTCGGCGCGCCCGCCGGGTCAAGGCATTCCTCAATGAATTTCCAAACGCGCTCGACATCATCGTACGCGCGGTCAAATCCGGCCTGCCGCTGAACGACGCCGTGCGCCTGATCGCCAACGAATCGCCCGAACCCGTGAAGACCGAGTTTCGCCGCATCGTCGATTCACAACAGATGGGCCTCTCTATCCCCGACGCGACCTTGCGCATGCCCGAAACCATGCCTTGCACCGAGGCAAGCTTCTTCGGCATCGTTATCCAGATTCAATCGCAGGCCGGCGGCAATCTCTCCGAGGCGCTGGGCAATCTTTCGCGCGTGCTTCGCGATCGCAAGAAGATGAAAGCCAAGGTCGCGGCGCTATCGATGGAAGCGAAGGCGTCCGCCGCGATCATCGGTGCGCTGCCCTTCATCGTCGCCTTTCTCGTCTACCTGTCCAGCCCGGCCTATCTGATGCCGCTGTTCAACACCAGCGTCGGAAACCTGATCCTTGGTTGCTCTGCGGTCTGGATGTCGATCGGCATCCTGGTGATGCGCAAGATGATGAATTTCGAAGTCTAGGATGCTGGCATGACCGAGCAAGTCATCAAGACCCTGACGGATCCGAGCTTCCTGATCGCGATGCTGGTCGCCATTGCGGTGTTTGCGACCGTCTTCACCTTGCTGCCGGCGTTTGGCGGAAACCAGCTCAAGTCACGCATGAAATCCGTTGCGCTGGAACGCGACGAACTGCGTGCGCAGCAGCGCGCCCGGCTTGCGGTCGAGGCCGACCGCCGTCGCAAGGGCTTGCGCGAGGAACAGTCGGTCGGCATGCGCAACATTGTCGACCGGCTGGATTTGAGACGCGCGCTCGCCGATGAAGGCACCTTGCAGAAACTCAAGGTAGCCGGCTTTCGTGGACAGAATCCGCTGACGCGGTTTCTTTTCTTCCGTCTCGTGCTTCCTTTTGTCGGTTTCGCGCTGGCCGCAATCTACATCTTCGTGCTCGGAGGACTGCCCGACAAGCCGTTGGTCATCAGGCTGTTCGTCTGCATCCTCGTTGCTTACGGCGGCTTCTACGCGCCAGTCATCTACGTCAACAACCGCGCCACCAAGCGCAAGCAGTCGATCCAGATGGCATGGCCGGATGGGCTCGATCTGATGCTGATCTGCGTCGAATCGGGCATGTCGGTGGAAGCAGCACTGCGCAAGGTCGCCGACGAGATCGGCGCGCAATCGGTTGCGCTGGCGGAAGAGTTCATCCTCACCAACGCCGAGCTTTCCTATCTGCCGGAGCGTAAGCAGGCCTACGAGAACCTGGCAAGCCGCACCGGCCTGGATTCGGTCAAGTCGGTGTCTCAGGCGCTCGTCCAGGCCGAGCGTTACGGCACGCCGGTGGCGCATGCACTGCGCGTGCTTGCCGCCGAAAGCCGCGACATGCGCATGAATGCGGCCGAGAAGAAGGCGGCCGCCCTGCCGCCAAAACTTACCGTGCCGATGATCCTGTTTTTCCTGCCGGTGCTTTTCGCCATCATTTTGGGTCCCGCCGGTATTCAGGTCAGCCAGCGCGGTATCTTCGGCGATCATGCGGCGCCGGCAGCAAACGCCCAGTAGCGGCAAGGCAAATTCCTGCATTCAACCTCAAACGAAGAAGCCGCGCTGCATGCAGCGCGGCTTCTTCGTTTGAGGTTGTTGGAATTGTGATCTCAGTTGGTCGCGGACTTCGGCTTGTCCTGATCCTTGAGTTGGCTCCAGGCGTTCTGCTGGGCCAGCATCTGCCTGAGATAGGCGACATTTGCCTGCGCCTGTTCGGGCGAGAGTTCCTGTGAGGCGATCTTCTCGGCCTCGTCGAAACGGCCTTGCAGGCCGACGACCAGTGCCAGGTTCTGGCGGACGCGGCTGTCCGCATTCGGCTGTTGCGCGGCCGAGCGCATATAGGTTTCGGCGGTGCGCAGGTCACCTTCCAGCACATACGACATGCCAAGATTGGAGAGCACGGAAGGCTCGTTCGGCTTGAGATCGAGTGCCTTGCGGTAAAGCCGGCGCGCATCGTCCTTCTGACCGGTCTGGTCGAGAATGGCCGCTTCGGCCGACACCAGCTTCCAGTCGGGATATTCCGGTGTCTGAGCACGGCGCACGGCGTCGAGCGCCGCCTCGAACTGGCCATTGGCGGCCAGCGCCTTGCCATAGGAGGCAAGAACGTCACGATCCTTCGGCAAAGCGATGGCGAGTTTGCGCATCACGGCGAGCGACTGATCGGCGTCGCCATCCATCTGCAATGCAGCCGCATAATTCGTCGCTATCCGCTTGTCGTTGGGGTTCTTCGCATAGGATTGGCCAAGTGCGCCGGTGGCACTGTGCAGTTCACCGGCCGACATGCTTTCCAGCGGTTTGCCGCTGGTGCGTGCGATAGAGCCGGTGGAGAGCTTGTCGGTTCCGCAACCGGCAACGCCCGCCGTCAGCGCCAGCACCAGAGCGGTGGTGATGAGCCGTTTTCCCCTGGCATTGATCCTGCGGTTGGTCGGCATGGCACCCTGAGCCTCCATTCATGCGCGGCCATTGCGTGGCCGTCTTCCCTCCCGCAGAAATATTCTGTTAACCCTAACGGACGGTTAAGAACGGCGACTCGAAGGTCGCCGCATGGAGAACATCGAATGCCTGTCGAACTCGTCGAGAACAAACTGCCTGGCTCACTGCCGGTCCATCTGGTCGCCGGGGAGGGTCTCGAGGCGACGGGTCTTGCGTCAGCGGCTGTTGCCTGGGCCAGGGCCAACGGCTTTTCCGGCGAGGCAGGCAGGACGCTGGTCGTGCCCGGTGAAAACGGCACGCTCGGCGGCGCTTTGTTCGGTGTCGGCGATGGCGAAGGCGCGCTCGCCATCGGCCTATTGTCGAAAGCCTTGCCGGAAGGCGACTGGCATTTCGCCTCGGCGCCGGTCGAGCCCGAACTGGCGGCAATCGCACTGGTGCTCGGCGGCTATGTCTTCACCCGTTACGGCAAGAAGTCAGGCAGGGCGCTGCGCTTCGGCCTGCCGGCAGGCGTCGATGCCGGGCGCGTTCGCCGCATTGCCGATGGCGTCTTCCTGACACGCGATCTGGTCAACACGCCGACCAGCGATATGGGTCCGGAAGATTTGGAGCAGGCGGTGCGGACCCTGGCCGCCAGGCACAAGGCTGAAGTCTGGGTGATCAAGGGCGACGATCTCCTCGACCGGAACTTCCCGATGATCCATGCGGTCGGCCGCGCGTCGGCCGGCGCGCCGCGCCTGATCGACATGAGATGGGGCCAGCAAGGCTCGCCGAAGGTGACGCTGGTCGGCAAGGGCGTCTGCTTCGATACGGGCGGCCTCGACATCAAGCCATCGTCCGGCATGCTGTTGATGAAGAAGGACATGGGCGGTGCTGCCAATGTCCTTGGCCTCGCCTCGATGCTCATGGCTGCCAGGCTGAATGTGCAACTGCGCGTGCTCATTCCCGCGGTCGAGAATTCGATCGCCGGCAACGCCTTCCGGCCCGGGGACGTGCTGGCGAGCCGCAAGGGCATCACTGTCGAGATCGGCAACACGGATGCCGAGGGACGGCTGGTGCTGGCCGACGCGCTGGCGCTGGCCGACGAGGAGGAGCCGCATCTTCTGGTCGACATGGCAACGCTGACCGGGGCTGCCCGTGTCGCGCTCGGCCCCGATCTGCCACCGTTCTACACCGGCGACGAAACGCTGGCATCCGACCTTGCGGCAGCTTCCGTCGCGGCCGAGGACCCGCTGTGGCGCATGCCGCTGTGGCAGCCCTACGATGCAAAACTGTCGTCGAAGATCGCCGACATCAACAATGTCACCCCGGATGGTTTCGCCGGCTCGATCACGGCGGCGCTGTTCCTCAAGCGCTTCGTCGAAAAAACCGCGGGCTGGGCGCATTTCGACATCTTCGCCTGGAACCCCGCTGACCGCCCGCATGGCCCCGCCGGCGGCGAGGCACAAGGCATCCGCGCGCTGGAGCGGATCATCGCGAAACGCTACGGCTGACAGTCGCAGGCGAGAGACGGCAATCGCTTGACTGAAACGGAACCGAAACAATTTGCCGTCATGCTGGCGCGATGTCGATTGCGATGCGCCCGAGCCAGGCCTTGCGACTGTGGCAGCAGGTGATGCTGTCGCAGGTGCGCGACGACGCGCCCGATCTGACCATGCGCCAGACGGCAATCCTGTTCACCATCTATCTCGATCCGCCGCCGCACACCGTGCGCGGGCTCGCCGCGCGCCTCAATGTCACCAAGCCCGTGATCACCCGCGCCCTCGACACGATGGGCGCTTTGAAACTCGTCTCGCGTCATCGCGACGAACTCGACAAGCGCAATGTTCTGATCAGGCGCACGGTCGAGGGCGCGCTCTTTGTCGAGCGCTTCGGCGATGGTATCATCGCCAAGGCGCTCGAACTGCCGATGTGAGCGAATTACCTTTTCAACAGAGTGCTCGATTTTGACTGCCAGGGATGCCCGCCTTCACGCTTTTCGCTCCGACCTCGCCGATGCGCGGCTGAAGGGCGAGGTCGCCGCCGACCGCTTCGTCGCCGGCCGGCCGGCGCGGGTCATCGCGTCAGTGGCCGATATGCGCAAGGCGCCACGGCCGGATGCCGGCGTCAACACGCAAGCGCTGTTCGGCGACGATGTCCTGGTCTTCGATGTCGCCGAAGGCTGGGCCTGGGTTCAGGCCGAACGCGACGGCTATGTCGGCTATGTCGCCGACACGATGCTGGGCAAACGGGACCATGCGCCGACGCACATCGTCCGTGTGCCGCGCACCTTCCTCTACCCCGGGCCGGATCTGCGCTTTCCGATCGCCGGACAATTGTCGATGGGATCGACGGTGACGGTGACGGAGGTCGCCGAGACGCGCGGTACGCACTATGCGGTCCTGCCTTCCGGCGAGGCGCTGATCGCAGGTCACCTGCGGCCGCTCAGTGAAGCTGCCTCCGACTATGTCGCGGTTGCCGAGGCGTTTCTAGGAACACCTTATCTCTGGGGCGGTACTTCCGGTTTCGGAATCGACTGTTCGGGGCTGGTGCAACTGGCGATGCGCATGGCCGGCAACGACGTACTGCGCGATTCCGACATGCAGGCGGCGGCACTTGGCGAGCCACTGGAACCGGGACCTGATTTCTCAGGCTTGCGACGCGGCGATCTGGTGTTCTGGAAGGGCCATGTCGCCGTCATGACCGATGCCGACACGATGATCCACGCCAACGGCCACACCATGCTGGTGTCGCGCGAAGGGCTGAAGGACGCCGTTGTTCGCATCGGATATCTTTACGGCGGCCCGACCGGGTTTCGGCGGCCTTAGGGAAGAACGATCCCCTTTTGTTCCGATTCTTCTTGGCGATTGACTGCCGTCGCGCTACCTCTGGCAGGTGACAGAGCAGCCGCGCCTTGCCGAACAGAATGCCGCCGTGGCCCTACCCGAACCATTCCTCAGATGGTTTGGCGAGAAAGGCTGGTCGCCGCGCGCCCATCAGATCGAACTTCTGGCGAAAGCCCAGGCCGGTCAGTCGGTCCTGCTGATCGCGCCGACCGGTGCCGGCAAGACGCTGGCCGGCTTCCTGCCTTCGCTGACCGAACTGGCCAGCCGGTCAAAGAGAAAGCCAGGCCAGGCGCAGCGCGGCATCCACACGCTCTACATCTCGCCGCTGAAGGCGCTTGCCGTCGATATCGAGCGCAATCTCGGGAAGCCGGTGGAGGAAATCGGCCTGCCTGTCACCATCGAGACGCGCACCGGCGACACGCCGGCGCACAAGCGCCAGCGCCAGAAGCTGGTGCCGCCCGATATCCTGCTGACCACGCCCGAGCAACTGGCGCTGCTGATAGCGGCAGCCGATGCAAAACGCTTCTTCGAGGATCTGCGCTACGTCGTGCTCGACGAACTGCACTCGCTGGTGACATCGAAACGCGGGCATCTGCTGGCGCTCGGCCTGGCGCGGCTGCGCAGTTTTGTCCCCGGTCTGCAGACGATCGGCCTGTCGGCGACGGTGGCCGAACCTGACGAGTTGCGGCGCTGGCTGGTCAGCCAGAATCCGACCAAGGGTTCGATAGGGCCCGACATGGCCGAATTGATTGTCGTCACCGGCGGTGCCAAGCCCGAAATCTCCATCCTTGATTCGGAAGAGCGCGTGCCATGGGCGGGGCACTCGGCGCGCTATGCCACGCCGGAAATCTATCGCGAGATCAAGCGCCACAAGACGACCCTGTTGTTCGTCAACACCCGCAGCCAGGCGGAGCTGCTGTTCCAGGAATTGTGGCGGGTCAACGAAGATACGTTGCCGATCGCGCTGCATCACGGTTCGCTCGACGTCGCCCAGCGCCGGCGCGTCGAAAAGGCGATGGGGGAAAACGCACTGCGCGCCATCGTCGCGACGTCGACGCTCGATCTCGGCATCGACTGGGGCGATGTCGATCTGGTCGTGCATGTCGGCGCGCCGAAGGGTGCCAGCCGACTTGCGCAACGCATCGGACGCGCCAACCACCGCATGGATGAACCGTCCAAGGCGATCCTCATCCCCGCCAACCGCTTTGAGGTGCTGGAATGCCGGGCCGCCCTCGACGCCAACTATCTCGGTGCGCAAGACACGCCGCCCTTGATCAATGGCGGGCTCGACGTGCTGGCGCAGCATGTGCTGGGCTGTGCCTGCGGCGCACCGTTCCGTGCCGATGATCTGTTCGAGGAAGTGCGCACGGCAGCACCCTATGTCTGCCTCGACCGGCCGACATTCGACCGCGTCATCGATTTCGTCGCCACCGGCGGCTATGCGTTGAAGAATTACGAGCGCTACGCCCGCATACGCCTGAACAAGGACGGATTCTGGCGGGTGTCCAATCCGCGCGTCGCCCAGCAATATCGGCTGAATGTCGGCACCATCATCGAGGTGCCGGCGCTCAATGTGCGATATGTGCAGGCCGGCAGCAAAGGCGCGGCTTCGCGCGGCGGTCGAGTACTCGGCAAGATCGAGGAGGCCTTCCTCGAAACGCTGACGCATGGCGACACCTTCATGTTCGCCGGCAAGGTTCTGCGCTTCGAGGGCATCCGCGAGAATGAATGCTTCGTGTCGAACGCGCCCGGCAGCGATGCCAAGGTGCCTTACTATGGAGGCGGCAAGTTTCCGCTTTCGACATATCTCGCCGAACAGGTCCGCATCATGCTGGACGACCCGCAGCGATGGAAAAAGTTGCCCGAGCAGGTCGCCGACTGGCTGCGGTTCCAGGCAGACAAATCGGTGCTGCCTAAGCGCGACGACCTGCTGATCGAGACCTTTCCACGAGGCAACCGCCACTATCTGGTGGCTTATCCGTTCGAGGGCAGGCTGGCGCATCAGACGCTCGGCATGCTGCTCACCCGCCGCCTAGACAGGGCAGGAGCCAGGCCGCTCGGCTTCGTCGCCACCGATTACGCCTTGGCGATATGGTCACTGGGCGACATGGGCACGATGTTCAAAGCCAGGAAGCCTTCGCTGAGCGCCCTTTTCGACCAGGACATGCTGGGCGATGACCTCGAAGCCTGGCTGGCCGACAGCTGGCTTCTCAAGCGCACCTTCCGCAACTGCGCGCTGATTTCGGGATTGATCGAGAAACGCCACCCCGGCCAGGAAAAGAGCGGCCGCCAGGTTACGGTCTCGACCGACCTGATCTACGATGTGCTGCGCAGCCATGAACCGGACCACATCCTGCTTCAGGCCACACGCGCCGACGCAGCGACCGGCCTGCTCGATGTCAGCAGACTTGCCGACATGCTCTCGCGCATCCAGGGTCGAATCGTGCATAAGGCACTAGAACAGATATCGCCGCTCGCCGTGCCGATCATGCTTGAGATCGGCAAGATGCCGGTCAATGGCGAAGCCGATGAAACGCTGTTGATGGATGCGGCGACACTGGTCGAGGAGGCCATGGGGCCGGGAATGGTTGAGGAATGAGTTTTTCGCTGGCGCGCACATCGCTGATCGCCGAGGCCGACTTCGTCAGCATCGCCGGCGAGCGCGCCGTCTGCGACCCGCGCGGCGTGCTCTATTTTCCGGATCTGCGGCTTCTGGCCGTGTCCGACCTGCATCTGGAAAAGGGCTCGTCGCTGGCACGCCGCGGCACGCTGATCCCGCCCTACGACACCGGCGCGACCTTGCTGCGGCTTCAGGCCGTGATATCAGACTACCAGCCATCGATCGTCATCAGCCTGGGCGACAGTTTTCATGATGGCGGTGGCGCCCAGCGTATGCATGCAAGCTTCCGCGAGCGGCTGGAAGCGTTGATGGCCGGCCGGCAATGGTTCTGGGTCGCCGGCAATCATGACCCGGAAGCGCCAGCCGACCTGCCTGGCGAGACGGTGCGTGAACTTGCTATAGGCTCGCTGCTGTTCCGGCACGAGCCGTCGAAGCAGCGCGTCGAGGGCGAAATAGCGGGCCATCTGCATCCCTGCGCCCGCATAGTCCAGCAGGGCCGCTCGGTGAGGCGGCGCTGCTTTGCCGGCGACGGTGGCCGCATGATCATGCCGGCCTTCGGCGCCTATACCGGCTCGCTCAACGTGCTCGACCGCGCCTATGCCGGGCTCTTCCGGCTGGATACGCTGATGGCTTATATGCTGGGCGCCCAACGCATCTTTGCCATTTCCGGCTCGATGCTGCGGCCGGGCTAAACAGCCCTTACCTGCCGTAGTAGAGCGTAACCGTGTGCTTCGCCTCTGCAAAGAACAGCCAGCGCTCGACCAGCATACCGGCGAACTGGATTACAGCAGCGAGTACCGACAGCAACGCTGCCAGCGGCCATGGCAGGGCGAACACAATGGCGAGCAGCCCCAAGGGCAACGCGAAGGCCAGAAGCTGCGTGATCCGGCGCAGCCGCGCGCCATGCTTGCGCGCGATGCGGAAACCCATTTCCTTGAGCAAATAATTTTCCTCGGTATGCGGCCATTCCAGGGACCGCACTGTACCGCCGGCCAACCCCGTTGCGGTGTTGGCGGTGGTCGCGATCTCCAATCGGTCGTTGTAGCGCCAGGTCGCGAGCTTCCAGCCCCAGCCGATCCAGGTCAGCAGCAGGCAAGCCGCCAGCTGCACCTTCGAACCAAGCGCAAAGCCCTGCAGCAGCGCGTTCAGCAGCACGCTGCCGGTCATCGCCGAGAAGATGACATAGCCGGGCAGGGTGAAGCGGCTGTGCCATTGGGCGATCGGCTTCAGCGACGCATAGATCATGCCTGTGGTGCAGACGGTGACGATCGCGCCGCAGGCCGCCAGCAATCCGGCAATGGCCACCCAGCCACTGGTGCGGCCAAAAAAAATCCAACCGATGCCGAACAGTCCCGCCGGAATGAAGGTGATGACCGAGGCAACGCCTTCGCGTGACAGCCATGAGCTGCGCCACTGCGAGAACGCCCGCCAGGCGCGTTCGGGCCGGCCGAGGTGGCCGGTCGACGACAACAGGCCGGCCGCGATCAGGCCGAGTGCCAGTCCCATGCCGATGAGGCCCAGCCAGAAATCGGGTGGGATGATCCGGAAGCCTCCGAACATGCCCAGCAGTGCTAGCAGGCCGTAGCCGGCGCCGGTGGCGGTGGTGAAGAAGACGACGGAGAAGGCTGGATGCATGGTTCAGTTCGAAAGCATGCGGTCGACCCAGCCGAGAAAACCGCCTTCAGCCCGCACCGATTCGAGTGCCGGCGCGGCGACCGATGCGGCGCGCGCGGTGTGGGCGCGTGGCGGCAAATATTTGTTGGTCGGGCGATAGCCGAGCTCCGGCATCAGGTCGACGCCGCCACGCTCCGCCACCAGCTGCGAAACGGCCGACAGGGGATCGCCGAGATCGCCGAAATGGCGGGCGCTGGTCGGGCAAGCGGCGACGCAGGCCGGAACGCGATCTTCCTCGGCCAGATTGTCATTATAGATGCGGTCGACGCACAGCGTGCACTTCTTCATGACGCCGACATCGGTGTCGAATTCGCGTGCGCCGTAAGGACAGGCCCAGCTGCACAATTTGCAACCGATGCACTTGTCCTCGTCGATCAGCACGATGCCGTCCGAGGCCCGTTTGTAGGAGGCGCCGGTCGGGCAGACGGTGACGCAGGCCGGTGTCTCGCAATGCAGGCAGGAACGCGGAAAATTGACGGTGCGCCCGCCCATCTCGGTCGTGTGCTCGTAAGCGTGCACGCGGTTGAACCAGACGCCGTCGACATGGCCGCCATAGGGGTCGACGTCGGTCAGCGGCGCCATGTGGCCGCCGGTGTTCCATTCCTTGCAGGCGGTGACACAGGCCTGGCAGCCGACGCAGGTATCGAGATCGATGACGAGGCCGAGCTTCTTGCCGCTTTGGCTTGGCAGACAGGTCATTCGGTCGCCTCTCTTGCCCTGCGGAATTCTGCGCCGAAAGTCAGTCTGTCGGGCGAGGGTTCGAAATGCGGCGGTTGCTGGAAACGCTCGAACTGCGGTTCGGTGAAGCCGGCTTCTTCAGCCGCGCATTTGACGATGCGCACGCGCAGGTCGAACCATGCCGCCTGGCCGGTGACCGGATCGGAATTCGAATAGCGCTTGCCCTGAGCGTCAGCCGAGGTCTGGTCGCCGATGATATGATTGAGCAGGAAGCCACGGTTGCTCTCGGCCGCGTCGTCCTTCAGCCCCCAGCTGCCGCGCCTTTTGCCAATGGCGTTCCAGGTCCAGACCGTGCTTTCGTTCACCCCGTCGATCAGCTTGATCTGCCCCTTCACCCTGCCGTTGATGCTTTCGATCCACACCCAGTCATCGTCGACAAGTCCGAGACCGGCTGCCGTCCGGTGATGCACGAACAGCCGGTTCTGGCTGGTGATCTGCCTCAGCCACGCATTCTGCGAGCCCCAGGAATGGTACATATGCATCGGCCGCTGCGTCAGCGCATGCAGCGGATATTTTTTCAGGTCGACGGCCGCTTCCTCGAAGGGCATGTGCCAGAAGGGCAACGGGTCCATGTAGGTCTCGATGCGCTGGCGATCGCCCTTTGGTGGCAAGACAGGGCCATGCCCACGCGCCGCAAGGCGGAAGCGCTGCAGCGGCTCGGAATAGAGCTGGAAGACGATCGGCTCCGCCTTGGGGATGAAGCCCATCTGCACCGCGAAGTCGAGATAAGAGCGGTTGGCCATCTTGTAGTAGCGCTGGTCGTCGGCGAAATCGTGGTGCCAGAATCCGCCATTGTCGATGTAGCGCTGCAACTGGTCCGGGTTGGCCTCGCCCCTGCCGGTCGAGGTCCCGTCCTTGCCGCGCCAGCCGGCCAGCGGGCCGATGCCGGGCGTGCGCTCATGGTTGACGATGTAGTCGGCGTAGTCGGCATACTTGGCCGAGCCTTCGTCGTTGACGAAACCGGGCAGGCCGAGCCGCGCGCCAAGTTCGATCAGCACCGACTGGAACGGCCGGACGTCGCGGTCAGGCTCGACGACGGGATGGCGGATGGCGTCGCCCGGTCCGTCGGCATGGCTGATCGGCCGGTCGAGCAGGCTGATGCAGTCATGGCGCTCGAGATAGGTGGTGTCGGGCAGCACGAGGTCGGCGAACGGCACCGTCTCGGAATAATAGGCATCGGAATAGATGATGAAGGGGATTTTGTAGTTGCCCTCGCTATCATGGTCGGTCAGCATCGCCATGGTCTCGACGGTGTTCATCGAGGAATTCCACGCCATGTTCGACATGTACATCATCAGTGTGTCGATCCTGTAGGGATCGCCGGCCCAGGCGTTGCGGATGACGGCGTGCATCAGGCCATGCGCGGCCAGAGGTGCGTCCCAGGAATAGGCCTTGTCGATGCGAAGCGGCGTGCCGGCCTCATCGACCAGCAAATCGTCCGGCCCACAGACGAAACCGAGCGGCATGCCGTCGAGCGGCGTCATCGGCTTGACGGTCTTGCCGGCTGGCTTCGGACCGGGCGGAGCGGAGCGGGGGTAGGGCGGCTTGAAACGGAAACCGCCGGGAACATCCACTGTACCCAACAGCACTTGAAGCAAATGGATGGCGCGGCAGGTGTGAAAGCCGTTCGAATGGGCCGAGATGCCGCGCATGGCGTGCATCGAGACAGGCCGCCCCTTGATGGTCTCGTGCCGGCGCCCGGCCCAATCGGTCCAGGCGATCGGCAGTTCGATCGTCTGTTCGAAGGCGACATGCGCAAGTTCGGCGGCGATCCTGCGGATCGCGTCGGCGGCAATGCCGCAGCGCTCGGCGACCGCGTCCGGTGCATAGCTCTCATCGAGGTAGCGGTCGGCGATCAACTGGAACACCGGGGCGCAGCGGCGTCCGCCGATCGTGAAGCTGCCCGTCAGTGCCGGCTTCGCACTCGCATCGGTGGCGCTGACCGGTCTTTTGGCCACCCTGTCCCATGCCAGCGGAGTGCCGTCGGCGTCGCGCACGAACAGACCGTCATCGGCGGCACCCGGCTCCTGGATGACGAGCGAATGGGCATTGGTGTAGCGCAGCAGATAATCGAGATCGACGCGGCCTGCCTTGAGCAATTCGTGGATGAGGGCGAACACGAACAGGCCATCGGTGCCGGGCCGGATGCCGATCCAGTCGTCGGCGATGGCATTGTAGCCGGTGCGGCACGGGTTGATCGAGACGACCTTGGCGCCGCGCGCCTTGAGTTTGCCGAGGCCGATCTTGATCGGGTTGGAATCATGGTCTTCGGCAACCCCGAACAGCATGAAATACCGGGTGTTGTCCCAGTCGGGCTCACCGAACTCCCAGAACGAACCGCCGATCGTGTAGAGACCGCCGGCCGCCATGTTGACCGAACAGAAGCCGCCATGGGCGGCGAAATTCGGCGTGCCGAACTGGCTCGCCCACCAGCCGGTCAAGGATTGGGATTGGTCGCGGCCGGTGAAGAAGGCCAGCTTCTTGGGGTCGGTCCGGCGGATGGCCGAGAGCCGTTCCGTCGCGATCGCGAATGCCTCCTCCCACTCGATCTCGCGGAATTCGCCGGAGCCGCGAGGGCCGGTGCGCAGCAATGGCTTCTTCAGCCTTGCCGGGCTGTAGTGCTGCATGATGCCGGAGCTGCCCTTGCCGCAGATCACGCCGCGATTGACCGGATGGTCCTTGTTGCCGTTGATGTAGCGGACCTTGCCATCCTTGATGTGCACGTCGATGCCACAGCGGCAGGCGCACATGTAGCAGGTCGTCTTGGCGATGCTGTCGGAAACATCAGGCGAGGTGTCGACGCCGTCGCCTTCGTTGGGCGCTCGCGTGTCGGCAAGCGGGCGTTGCGAGGGTGCTGAATTGGCGCCGCGGGGCGCTCCCTGCATCATGATCCGGTGTTGCTTGTACGACTGGCGGTTTTGGCCCGTGTCTTCGGTCCGGAGCCGCGCATGTAATGCTCTTCCGGATGATAGCGATCGCCGGCCAGCCGCCGCCTTATGCCGCGGGTCCAATGCGCAAGCAGGGATCTGAACCGCCCGATCATGCTGCTCTCTGCGATCTCTCGGCGAATTTTTTCTAACTTCGCTCGAAAACTTAGAATAAAGCTATCGATCTGTCTAATCAGTTGTTCTTGTAAATTCGATCGATATTGGTTCTTAATACGCCCATGACCCTGGACCAGTTGCGGATTTTCGTCGCCGTCGCCGAACGCGGCCATATGACCAAGGCGGCGGAACTGCTGGGCATTTCGCAGTCGGCCGCATCGGCGGCCATCCGGGCGCTTGAAGAGCAGCACGGCGTCCATCTGTTCAACCGCGTAGGCCGCAACATCGAGCTTGCCCAGACCGGCCACCGGTTCCTGCCCGAGGCCAAGGCCGTGCTCGAACGGGCCGCCGCCGCCCGCAATGTGCTGGAACATGTCTCGCAGACGGTCACCGGCAGCCTCTCGATCGCCGCCAGCCAGACCATCGCCAGCTACTGGCTGCCGCGTCGGCTGGCTTCCTTCCACGAAGCCTATCCGGCCGTCAGGCTGAGCGTCAGCATCGGCAACACCAGGCAGGTGGAGGCCAATGTTCTCGATGGCGCGGCGGATCTCGGCCTGGTCGAGGGGCGCACCGAGTCCGACATCCTGCGCCGCACCAAGGTCGACGTCGACAGGCTGATGCTGGTGGTCGCCAGCACGCATCCGGAGATCGCCGAAGTTGCGCCCGGCCACTCCGACATCAAGGACCTGCGCTGGATCATCCGCGAGGGCGGTTCGGGCACGCGCGAAGTGCTGGAGGATCTGGCGCGCCGCGAAGGGATTTCACTCGCCGACTTGCAGATATTCCTGGAGCTGCCGAGCAATGAGGCCATTCGCCAGGCGGTCGAGGCGGGAGCTGGCGCCACCATCATTTCGGAGCTAGTCGTGGCCCGTGCTGTGGCCGAAGGCAGTCTGAGATCGGTGCCGCTCGAACTGCCGAAACGCGACTTCGCCATGATCACCCATCGCGATCGCCAGGCAAGCCTGGCCCAGATAGCGCTCAAGGCGCATCTGGGTACATCAGCAGACCATGGGTGAGGCGGGCCGGGTTAGGCGAACTTGCGCTGCGCATCCAGCGCCAGACCAAGTCCGACCGAGCCGAACATGTCGCCTTCGATGACGGATGCCTGCGGCACCAGCGACAGGATTTCTCGCCTTGCCAGCGGGATCGCGGTCGATCCGCCAGTCAGGAACACCGCGGTGATGTCGGATGGCTTCACCTCAGCGTCGCGGATGGTCTGCGCCACCGTTGCGGTGACCCGCTCGATGTCCCTGGCAATCGTGGCGTCCAGCCCGTTGCGCGTGATTTCGGCGGCGAACTCCGCACCCGGCAGCTTCACGGCCACATGGGCGGACGAGCCGTCGGTCAGCTCTATCTTGGCCTTCTCGACAAGTGCCGCCAGCGCGTGTCCGTAGCGGTGTTCGACGATGTGGATGAAACGGTCGACCAGGTCGGCGCGCTCGGCCTCGTAGCGGATCTGGCGCAGATGCGTCATCGCCCTGGCGGTGTAGACCAGATTGATGCGCTGCCATGTCGCGAGGTCGATGAAGTAGCTTGCCGGCAGATTGCGCTTGCCGTCCTTGGTTGGCGTCAAATAGCCGAGCTGCGGCATCACATGGGCGATGCTCAGCAGCCGGTCGAAATCCGTGCCGCCGATATGAATGCCCCGGCTGGCCAGGATGTCGTCCTTGCGGTCGAGCGAACGGGAGCGCTGCGGTGAAACGCGCACGATCGAGAAGTCCGACGTGCCGCCGCCCATATCGATGATCAGCGCCAATTCCTCGCGTGTCACCTTCTGTTCGTAGTCGAGCGCCGCCGCGATCGGCTCGAACTGGAAAGCGATGTGCTTGAAGCCCTGGGCACGGGCGGCGTTCTCGAGTTCGCTTTGCGCCTTCGCGTCGGCCTCGGTATCGTCATCCACGAATTGCACCGGCCGGCCAAGCACCACGGTCTCGACCGTATCGCCGGCATCTGCTTCCAGCCTCTTCTTGAGATGGCCGAGGAACATGCCGACGATCTCCATGAAGCCGATCGACCGCGATTTGATGCGGGTCTTTTCATGGGCCAGCGAACTGCCTAGCACGCTCTTCAGCGAACGCATCAGCCGGCCTTCGATGCTGTCGGTGTAGTTGGCGATGGCGTGGCGGCCAAAGCAGGTGCGGTTGTCCTCGAAGTTGAAGAACACGGCACTGGGCAGCGTCACCTGGCCGTCCTCAAGCGCGACGAGGCGCGGCTGCCCGTTGCGGACCACGCCCACGGTGGAGTTCGAAGTCCCGAAGTCGATGCCGCCGAAGGCTGGTCGCATGACAAGTTCCTGTATTTGTCGTCGGCGAGCCGAGAGGCGCCATGAGAAATCACGCGCTGCCCGGGGGACGGGCTGCTTTGCCGAACCGAATTGTTTGTGTCTGCCATTTGGCTGGGGAGCGCGGTCTACCGCATGCCCCGGTAAAGGGAAACCACTTTTCGGGAAAAGTTCTGAGTGCGTCGCGTTTGAGCGGATTCACGCGACGCACTTCAGGTCTTTGATTCGATGCATGTCGTTCTCCCAAAACCGGGGCCACTTTTGGGCGACATGCATTAATCCCGCCGGAAGATCAGCCTTCCGAGCCATCCTGTCAGCATGGCTAGCGATATCGCGAACACGCCATAGAGGAAGGAATAATTGTGCGCGACACGGAAGATCGACTGCTCGAAACCGGATTTGCGGATTTCGAGCTGGGCCGAGCTTTCCTTGATGAACAGGCCGCTCTTGAACAGGAACGCGCGGGCTTTATGGGTTCCAACTGGCACATTTGGCGCCAGCCTCACTGTGGCGCGGAAAAGGTTCTGCGACAGGAATTGCACGCCGCCGACATTCTCGCTGTAGAGGCCGGTCGCCGACTTGCGCTCCCGCAGTGCCGCCGTGAACTCCTGGATCGTCGCCGGGCTGTCACCGGCATCGGCGGGCTGCATGTAGAGGTTGGAGGCGCCGAGCGACAGCTGCTTGTAGCTGTTGGGTTCGGTGATGTCCTGCAGCGGCCGCGTCGTCGCCACCGAATAGGAGACCGGCACGTTTTCGAAGGTCTCGGAGTCCAGATTGACCCAGACGCCGAGCACCCTGTCCTTGCGGCGCACCACGACCGGTTTGGGCGGACCTTCGAGCACTACGATGACGTCGTAACGGCCCTGGCGCGCGACGAGTGGATCCGGGTTTTCCAGCGAACCGAAAATGGTCAGGTCGGCCCCGGAAAAGCCGGCGGTGATCGAGACGTTGTCGGTGGAGAGCCCGATCTGGATGCCTTCGGTCAGCGGGACCTGTGCCTTCGCCGGCACGGCGGCCGCAAGCAGCGACAGGACAATGGCGGTTGCGAATGTGTTGCGAGCCCTCATCAGTTGAGGCCTGCGGCAGACAGCGAATAGAGGTTGGGCGGGGTGACGAAAAGATCGATCGCCAATCGTATAGCCACCGCCAGCACCAGCAGCGCCAGCAAGGCCCTGAGCTGCTCGCCGCGCAGCCTCTGGCCTGCCTTGGCGCCGTACTGCGCGCCGGCGACGCCGCCCGCCATCAGCAGGAAGGCCAGCACGACATCGACCGTCTGGTTGGTGGTGGCGTGGACCAGCGTCGTATAGGCGGAGGTGAAGATGATCTGGAACAGCGAGGTGCCGATGACGACGTTGGTCGGCACTTTCAGCAGATAGATCAGTGCCGGCACCATGATGAAGCCGCCGCCGACGCCCATGATCGACGACAGGAAGCCGATGCCGGCGCCAAGGCCAAGTACGGGGATGACGCTGACAAACAGTTTTGACGCCCTGAAGCGCATCTTCAGCGGCAAGCGGTGGATCCAGTTGTGCTGGCCGGATTTCTTCAGCACCGGCGCCGCACCGCTGCGCGTGGCGCGCAGCGCATTGACGCTTTCGACCAGCATCAGCCCGCCGACGGTGCCGAGCAGCACGACGTAGAGCAACGAGATGAACAGGTCGAGCTGGCCGAGCCTGCGCAGGAAGGCGAAGACGTAGATGCCGCCCGTGGAACCGACAATGCCGCCGGCCAGCAACACCCCGCCGAGCTTGAAGTCGAGGGTCCCTCGCTTCATGTGCGAAAGGACGCCGGAGACGGAGGAGGCAATGACCTGGTTGGCGCCAGTGGCGACAGCGATCGCCGGGGGGATGTTGTAGAAGATCAACAGCGGCGTAATGAGGAAGCCGCCGCCAACGCCGAACATGCCCGACAGGAAACCCACCGCCGCGCCCATGGCCAGCAGCACGAAGATATTGACGGAAATTTCCGCGATCGGGAGATAGATGCCCACCCGTCAGTCTCGATCAGTTCTGCCTGTCGGCGAATGCAACCGTTGCGGGCACCTTGGACCGACAAGCCAATTCGTTCTTGCGCCGGAGGTGCTGCGAAGTCAAACCGCGCTACGCCGCCGAAACAAAAAACATCTCAATCAGTTAACAGGCGAATGTGTGGCAAGGGCGTCGTGGAAACGACGCCTCTGCCGTTATTTGCGCGCCAGCAGCGCCTTGACCAGTTTTTCGTCGACTTCGCCGGTCGCCGGCATCTTGTTGTCGGTCTGGAAAGCCATGATCGCGGTCTTCGTCTTCTGGCCCATCTTGCCGTCGGCGCCGCCGGCGTCGTAGCCATTCTTGTTGAGAATGCGCTGGATGTTCTGGACGGCCTTCTTCATGTCGATGCTGGCGGTCGTCTGCGGTGTGCCGTCCTGCCAGGATTCGGGAATGTCGGCCGAATTGGCCGCCGCATCCAGCGGCTTGGCCTTCCACAGTTCGGTCGCGGCGCGGGCGCGTTCGAGCTGCTCGGGCCGCAGCGCATTGGCGATCTCGTCACGCTTGGCCGCCGCATCCTTGTCGCCGGTCTTGGCGACCAGCGCGAACCATTTGTAGGACTCTTCCAGGTTCTGCTTCATGCCGACGCCCTTGGCGGCGAGGATGCCGAGATTGAACTGGCTGTCCTTGACGCCGACATCGGCCGCCGCCTGGAACCAGTGCGCGGCCGATTCATTGTCGGTCACGCCGTCTGCCGCCATGGCGAACAGGACGGCCAGATTGTGCATGCCGCTGGCGTTGCCCTGTGCTGCGGCAAGCTGGTACCAGGTCTTCGCCTTCTTGATGTCGCGCGCGACGCCGATGCCCTTTTCGTAGAAATTTCCGATGCGGTATTCGGCCGGCGCGAAGCCGAGTTCGGCCGATTTCTCGTACCATTTGGCCGCTGCCGCCATGTCTTCCTTAACGCCGCGCGACTCGGCATAGCGCGAGCCGATTTCGAACAGCGCCTTGGCGTCGCCGCCGGCGGCGGCATCGCGCAAGGCGGCCGGGCCGGCATCAGCGGGAATGTCGAACTTTGCCGTCGTTGCCGGCGAAGCGTCCACCGGCGGAACCGCGCCCGTGGTGTCCTTGGCAGTGGCCGGCTCTGCCGCCATAGGCTGGATGCCGATGTCGGTATCGGCAGCTTCCGCGGCGACCGGAACGGTCGAGGCCGGCGCGGCCGAGGCTGTCGTCGTCTCGGACACCGCTGGGTTCGCATCGGCCGGTGTGGCCAAGGCGACGGGGGCGGGAACCGGTTCTGCGGTCGGCGCGACCCCCATCGACGGCTCGGCGCCTGGCGGCGTGGCAATCATGCTTTGCGCGGCCATGTCGTCCTTGGTTGCCGGTGCGGACGGCTCGGCCTGTCTGACGGCATGGTCCGGCGCGCTTTCCACTGCCGCGGGCTGCGCGTCCGTCCTTGGCTGGCTCGCGGCATCGAGCGAGGCGGTCTGCACCGGCTGCGACGCGACGATCGGCACGACATCGTTGCTCGCCACCTGGGCCGGATCGGCGAAGAAGGCCTTGCCCAGTTGGAGTGCGCCCAGCGCCAGCAGGATCGCGGTTGTCCCCATCAGGATCGGCTTGCGCCGTGCCTTGAGCAGGTCGCCGATCCGCAGCGCCTTCACTGGTCCAGTCACCGTCGACTGCCGCTTCAGCGCCTCGGCCTCGGCGGCCGCGGCCTGCGCCGCGCGCCGGGCAGCGGCGATGAAATCCGATTTCGCGGCGTCGGTGTCGCTGGGCTTGGCCGGCTGGCCGCGCTCGTCACGCACGCGCTTCATGATGGCATTGAGGTCGGGTGCGCCGGAGCCGGGCTCCAGCGGCCGGTTGGCCATTTTCGGATCGAGCGGCTCGTCGAGATCGACGCTCGGTATTGGGGCACTCGGCGCTGAGCCGGCCAGTAGCGGGATGTCCGCCTCCTTCTTGCCCTTGAAGGCGCGGGCCAGGCCGCCGAACAACGATTTGCGGCCGGCGGCCTGTTCGCCTTTCTCGGCGATCGTGTCCGAACCGAGCGCGGCCATGGCCGCCGCCGCGGCAGCCTCGGCCGGCGTGCGCGTGCCGATACCAATACCCAGGTCGCCACGCGCACCCGACTCGCTGCGCAGGATGGCGGTGGCGCGGCCATCGAGATCGGCCATGTCCCCAGTCAATGGCAGGGGCTGATCGATATCCATCGACGGCGCGTCGACGGCCATCTTGGGTCGGCGCACACCGCGCCAGCTGCTCGGCTCGGCCGGTGCCGCATCCAGCAATTCGCTCATCGCCTCGACCGGCTCGCTGCGTTCGAGCGAACCCAGCCGGTCGACGATCTTGAGCAACGTGTCGTGGATGGCCTCGAACGTTCTCGAATTGCGCTCGTCGGAGCGCCGCGTCAGCGTTTCAAGCGTCTTCAAATCCTGGGCGAGGCCGGAAACCGCGGTCGTATTGGCGCTCGAACCGGCCAGCGATTGCACTGCGTTCTCGGCCGCTTCGCGCGCCGCGCCAAGGATGGAATCGCGGGTTCCTGCGAGCGACTTTTCAATTTCGTTGAGACGCGGGCTGATGTCCTCGAATTCCGGCAGCGGGGTGCTGGGCTTGGAAAGATGAGCGGACAGGCCGGCAACCTGTGCTTCCAGGCTGCGGATCAGCGCCGGATCGATGCCGGCGACCTGTGCGGCCGACGCATCCAGCCGGCTTGAAATGTCTTCGAGCCGGCTCTCCAGGCCGCGGATCGCGGCTTCGCCCGCAGGATCGGGTACACGCGTTTCCATACGTTTGGCGAGCGCCGTAAAGCGGGCATCGATGGCTTCCATGATGCCGGCGCTATCGACCTGCGGCATGCGCTGGTCGAGCCTGTCGGCAACCTCGTCCAGTCTGCGCTCGAGATCGCGGAACAGCATGTTGCCCTGTTCGATGGCGTCACCCTGGCGGCGTTCCATCATGCTCGACAGCACGTCGAAGCGCTGCTCCAGCCCATGGAAGATGTAGTCGGCGTCAGGCATGGCGGGTGCCTGGTCGATCTTGTCGGCGATGAGTGCGATCTGCTTGGCAAGGCGCTCCATCGCCTGCTCCGGCAGATTGGCGCGGCCGGCGAGTTCGTCGACCCGGCCCGACAGCGTGCTCAACCGGTCCATGACCGCGTTGCCTGGACGATCCTGCGCCACTTCCTCGATCTGGCTGGCAAGCGAGTCGATGCGCCTCTCGATGCGCTCGAAAGCCTCGTGGTCGAATGAATTGGCTTGCGCCGCGACCGTCGATGCCACGATGGCGCGGGAAATCTCGTCCAGCCGCTCGTCGATCATGCCAAGCGTGTCGCTGCCGCGATTGTCTTGCTGGCTGGCGAAATGGTCGACAGCGCCGGCAAGCGTGCGCACCTTCTCTTCCAGCGAGCGCAGCGACAACGATTCCGGCAAATTGTTGACGGCATTGCTGATTTGCTCCAGCCGGGCGGTGAGAGCAGATAGGCCCGGGTCGTCCGAGCGCTTGCGCTGGTCGGCGTCGACGCGGTCTTCGAACGCCGTCCAGCGGCGGTCGAAATCGTCCCAGCGGCGGTCGACCTTCTGCACGCTCTCTTCGCGTGCCAGCGTTTCGAGTGCGGCTTTGACCTGTTCGAGCTCGAGCCGCAGCATGTTGACGCTTCTGTCGTCGCTCTTCTCGGCCAGGGTCTGGATGGCGCCCGAAAGCCGCTCGAACTCAAGGCCGAGTTCAGCGCTGCCCTTGGCCGACGCACCGGGCCTTGTGCCTGACTGGAAAGCCCGCTCGATGTCCTTGCGCAGCGCTTCGAATTCCCGCTGCAAACCTGCGGTCATCTGGTGGCGCAATTCCTCGCGCATGCCGCGCAATTCGCCGGCGATCTTGCCGACCATGGCAACGCCGTCCTCCTGACCGCGCACGCGATCGATATCGCGGGCAATGGCCTGGTAATTCTGCTCGAAAGCGGCGGCTCCCTGCATCGGGCTCTTCGGGCGCGGCGCGGGCTGCGGGTCCTCATACCAGCGCTGCTGGCCAGAGGGCCGGGCGGTGGGATAGCGCGCATCGGCACCATATTCACGGGGATCGGGTTGGCGGAGTTCGGGACGTGCCATCGGATCCTCGCGCGTCCGCTCCAGCCGCTGCTCCAGCGTCTCCAGCGACTGGTTCAACTGCTCGAGCGTGGTCTGCGGCCTGCGCTGCCTGCCGGCATTGAGTGTATCGAGATAGGACCGCTTGCTGTTCATCGGTGCGTCCGTCTTTCAGAATGGCTGGCTCGCGGCCAACTCCCCCAGGTCCCTATCGGAACGAAGGCGACCGGCGGCGATGCCGCGGCGGAAGACGAGCTTCCCGGGCTCTCGCCCGCGCTCCGAAAAACCGTGAAAAATTCGATACAAGATAACCACGGGTAGCCGACGCGCCCACATTTCCCCCAACGTGGTAAACAACGCGTTAACCAAACTTAAGAAATTGAAAGGATGTAAGCTGCCGGCCTGACGGTGCGGCATAAAGGGCGGCGCGCAGAACGCCCTTGCGTCATCATGCGGCAATCGGTATAGAATTGACGTAAACGTAAAAGGCGCATTGAGCGCATGTTTGCGATTTGTTTGTTGAAACCACGACTGGAAGCAGGCCCCCGCTTCCAGTCAGGCGACGCACGGTCCGGGACCGCGACGCCACCAGACGGGGAAAGCCAGTGACCATGAAGCTTAACTCGGCCGGGGAGACCGCGGCCAATACCAATATGTCTGCCGAAGCCTGCGAGGACCTCGTCCGCATCGGCGAGATGGCGAAGAAATATGGAGTGACGCTGCGCACGCTGCGTTTTTACGAAGACAAGGGCCTGCTCAACCCGCAGCGTGACGGTTCGACCCGTCTCTACACGCGCCGCGACAGGGCCCGCCTCAAGCTGATCCTGCTTGGCCGCAAGGTTGGATTCTCGCTGCGCGATGTCAAGCAGATGATGGATCTCTACGATCCGACCGGTTCAAACACCAAGCAGCTCAAGCTCGCGCTGGACAAGTCGGAAAAGCAGCTTGCCCGCCTGCAGAAGCAACGGGCGCTGATCGACGACGCCATCAACGAGCTGAGCGGCTCGATGTCGGCGGTACGCCAGATGCTGACCGAGCGTTCGGCGCCGCAGGCGAGCGCGGCTAACTAAGTCATCTGCCAATTGTCTGACGATCAAAGCCGCGTGGCCCTGCCGCGCGGCTTTTCGTTGTCTTGGCCCCACCCAAACAGGTTTTCAGCTCTGGCTTGCGCGACGTCGCGCCGCTACGCTCATTGCTCCAGTGGGTGGGGAATCTTGTCGAATCGAAAAAAATTGACGTTTACGCAAACGTCAATTTTTGCTATCCCGCTCCCAATATGGGTCCGCATGCCGCCCCTGGCTTGTCTTCGGGGCATTCGGACCGGGTTTGCAGGGTGGAGAAAAGCATGCCGACATACAGGGCTCCGGTCCAGGATACGCTGTTCGTGCTCAACGAGGTTTTGGGTTATCAGCGTTATTCGAACCTTCCCGGATTTGCCGACGCCACGCCCGATGTGCTCGAGGCGATCCTCGCCGAAGGCGCCAAGCTCGCCGAAAACGTCATGCATCCGCTGAACCGTGTCGGCGACATGGAAGGCTGTGTGCGTCACGACGATGGCTCGGTGACCACGCCGAAAGGCTTCAAGGAGGCCTTCGACCAGTACCGCGAGGGCGGCTGGATGGGATTGGCCGCACCCGTCGAGTTCGGCGGCCAGGGCCTGCCCTATGCCGTGCACACCGCCGTCGCCGAATATATGGTGTCGGCCAACATGTCCTTGATGATGTATCCGGGCCTGACGCAGGGTGCGATCGCCGCGATCATCACCCACGGCACCGACGAGCAGAAGGCAACATGGTTGCCGAGGATGATCGAGGGTGCCTGGACCGGCACCATGAACCTGACCGAGCCGCATTGCGGCACCGATCTCGGCCTGTTGCGGACCAAGGCGGTGCCGAACGGCGATGGCACCTATAAGATTTCAGGCCAGAAGATCTTCATCTCGGCCGGCGAACACGACATGTCGGACAACATCGTCCATCTGGTGCTGGCCCGCATCGAGGGTGCGCCGGAAGGCGTCAAGGGCATCTCGCTGTTCATCGTGCCGAAGCTCAAGCTCGACCCGTCGGGCAATCCAGGCGCCAGGAACACCGTCTCCTGCGGCTCGATCGAGGAGAAGATGGGCATCCATGGCAATTCGACCTGCGTCATGAACTATGACGAGGCTGAAGGCGCGCTGCTCGGCGAGCCCAATGGCGGCCTGAAGGCGATGTTCACGATGATGAACGAGGCGCGCCTCGGCGTCGGCCTGCAGGGGCTGTCGCTGTCGGAGATCGCCTATCAGAACGCTGTCGGCTACGCCAAGGACCGTTTGCAGGGCCGCTCCTTGTCGGGGCCGAAGGCGCCGGACAAGAAGGCCGACCCGATCATCGTCCATCCCGACATCCGCCGCAGCCTCATGACCATGAAAGCCTTCAACGAGGCCGGCCGCGCGCTGGCGCTGTGGACGGCGATCAAGTCCGACATCGCCCACCGCTCCGGTGACGACAAGGACCGCCAGGCCGCCGACGATTACACCGGCCTGATGACACCGGTGGTCAAGGGCGTGCTCACGGACAAAGGGTTCGACCACGCCGTCATGGCGCAGCAGGTGTTCGGCGGTCACGGTTATATCGAAGAGCACGGCATGAGCCAGTTCGTGCGCGATGCCCGCATCGCCATGATCTATGAAGGCGCCAACGGTATCCAGGCGCTCGACCTCGTCGGCCGCAAGCTTGGTTTGCATGGCGGCCGCGCCGTGCAGGCCTTCTTCAAGGAGGTCGGCGAATTCTGCGAGGAGAACCGCGCCAACGAGAAGATGGCGCCGTTCACCAAGGCGTTGAAGAAAGGTCTCAACGATTTGCAGGCGGCGACCATGTGGCTGGTGCAGAACGGCATGGCCAAGCCCGACAATGCCGGTGCGGCCTCGACCGACTACATGCATCTCTTCGGCCTGGTCGCTCTGGGCTATATGTGGGGGCAGATGGCCAAGGTGGCACTTGGCAAGACTGATGCCAATGGCGCTCAATCTTTCTACGACAACAAGGTCGTGACGGGGCGCTTCTTCATGGAGCGGATCATGCCGGAGACATCGGCGCATCTCGCCCGCATTTCGAGCGGCGCCGACACATTGATGGCACTGCCGGCGGAAGCGTTCTAAAGATGATCGGCGTCCCCCTCCCCCTCGAGGGGAGGGTGGCCCGAAGGGCCCGGGAGGGGTCGTTGCGGCAGTGCGCCGACTTCATTTCGATGATGCATTTCGGGAGGAGTATCATACCAGCATGACCAACCCAGCTGAAATCCTTGGCCTTCCGAAGCCCGCCTGGGCGGCGGATGAGGTCGGCATGCTCTACGACATGGCCCACCGCTTCATGTCGGAGGAGATCGCGCCGCGCTACGATGAGTTCGAGAAGAACGAGATGGTCGATCGCGAGAGCTGGCTGAAGGCCGGTTCCGCCGGCCTGCTCTGCGCCTCTATGCCGGAGGAGTATGGCGGCTCCGGCGGCACCTTCGCGCATGAGAGCGCCATCATCGAAGCCATCGGCCATGTCGGCGTCGACGGTTTCGGCATCGGCCTGCACAATTCGATCGTCGCCCCTTACATCCTCCACTACGGCTCTGAGGAGCAAAAGAAGAAATGGCTGCCGAAGCTGGCGACCGGCGAGCTGATCGGCGCCATCGCCATGACCGAGCCCGGCGCCGGCTCCGACCTGCAGGGCGTCAAGACGCGGGCGCAGAAGGATGGCAACCAGTACAAGATCAATGGTTCCAAGACCTTCATCACCAACGGCCAGCTTGCGAACTTCATCATCGTCGTCACCAAGACCGATCCGGAGAAGGGCGCCAAGGGCACTTCGTTGATCGTCGTCGAGACCGACGAGGTCGAAGGATTCCAGCGCGGCCGCAACCTCGACAAGATCGGCCTGAAGGCCAACGATACATCGGAGCTGTTCTTCAACGACATGCGCGTGCCAACCTCCAACCTGCTCGGCCACGAGGAAGGGCAGGGCTTCGTCCAATTGATGCAGCAACTGCCGCAGGAGCGACTGCAAATCGGCACCGGCGCCATTGCTATGATCGAGCGGGCGCTGGCGCTGACTATTCGTTACGTCAGGGAGCGCAAGGCGTTCGGCAAGGCGATCATCGATTTCCAGAACACCCAGTTCAAGCTGGCCGAACTCAAGACCGAGGCCACCATCGGCCGCGTCTTCTACAATGATTGCGTCACCCGCCACATCGCGGGCGGCCTCGATCCCGTGACCGCGTCGATGGCCAAGTACTGGCTCAGCGACCTGCAGGGAAAAGTCGTCGACGAATGCCTTCAACTGCATGGCGGCTATGGCTACATGAATGAATACCCGATCGCCCGCATGTTCCGTGACGCTCGCGTCCAGCGCATCTACGGCGGCACCAACGAGATCATGAAATTGCTGATCGGCCGCTCTCTCTGAGGGCGACGAACGGCAAACCCAAGGAGCAAGCAAATGGCTGAAGCTTATGTCTATGACGCTGTGCGCACACCGCGCGGCAAGGGCAAGAAGGATGGCTCGCTGCACGAAGTGCCGGCGGTGCGGCTTGCCGCCAAGACGCTTGAAGCGCTACGCGACCGCAATGGGCTCGATACCGGCACTGTCGACGACATCATCTTCGGCTGCGTCGATCCGGTCGGCGAAGCCGGTTCGGTCATTCCGCGCGCCGCCGCCTTCGAGGCCGGCTACGACACCAGGGCGCCCGGCATGCAGATCTCACGCTTCTGCGCTTCCGGGCTCGACGCCATCAATTTCGGTGCCGCCAAGATCGCGCAGGGCGCCGATGAGATCGTCATTGCCGGCGGCGTCGAGTCGATGTCGCGCGTCGGCATGGGCGCCTCCGGCGGTGCCTGGTTCATGGATCCTTCGGTAGGCCTGCCCGGCTGGTTCGTGCCGCAAGGCATCTCGGCCGACCTGATCGCCACCAAATATGGCTTCAGCAGAGACGACGTCGACGCCTATGCGGTCGAGAGCCAGAAGCGCGCCGCCAAATCCTGGGCCGATGGCCGCTTCAAGAAGTCCGTCATCCCGATCAAGGACCAGAACGGCCTGACCATCCTCGACCATGACGAGCATATGCGCCCGGCCACCGACATGCAGTCGTTGGCCTCGCTCAACCCGTCCTTCGTCATGCCCGGCGAAATGGGCGGCTTCGACGCGGTTGCCGTGCAGAAGCATCCCGAAGTGGAAGAGGTCAACCACGTCCATCATGCCGGCAATTCGTCCGGCATCGTCGATGGCGCCGCAGCCGTGCTGCTCGGTTCGAAGAAGGCCGGCAAGGCGATGGGGCTGAAGCCGCGCGCCCGCATCCGCACCTTCGCCAACATTGGCTCCGAGCCGGTGCTGATGCTGACCGGCCCGGTCGACGTGACCGAGAAGCTGTTGAAGCGCGCCAAGATGAAGCTCTCGGACATCGACCTGTTCGAGCTCAACGAAGCCTTCGCTTCGGTGGTGCTGCGCTACATGCAGGCTTTCGACATCGATCACGACAAGATCAACGTCAACGGCGGTGCCATCGCCATGGGTCATCCGCTCGGCGCCACCGGCGCGATGATCTTCGGCACGGTGCTGGACGAACTCGAGCGCCGCGATCTCAACACCGCTCTGGTGACGCTGTGCATCGGCGCCGGCATGGGCACCGCAACCATCATCGAACGCGTCTGACGGGGAGAGAAACGATGAGCTACACCAATTTCACCCTCGACATCGACGCCGACGGCATTGCGCTGGTCACCTGGGACATGCCTGGCCGCTCGATGAATGTCTTCACCGAAGAGGCGATGCGGGAATTGAACGCCATTGTCGACAAGGTGGCTGGTGACGCCGCAATCAAGGGCGCCGTGATCACCTCCGGCAAGGACACCTTCTCGGGCGGTGCAGACATCACCCTGCTGCAGAAGATGCTGATGACCTTCGCCGCGGAAAAGGGCAAGGACGCCGAAAAGGCGACCAGGGCGCTATTCGACAATGCCGGCATGATGACCGGCCTGTTTCGCAAGCTGGAAACTTGCGGAAAGCCGTGGGTGTCGGCGATCAACGGCACCTGCATGGGCGGCGCCTTCGAATTGTCGCTAGCCTGCCACGGCCGTGTCGCCGCCGATAGCGACAAGGTGAAGATGGCGCTTCCCGAAGTGAAGATCGGCATCTTCCCGGGCGCCGGCGGCACCCAGCGCGTGCCGCGGCTGACCGATCAGCAGCAGGCCCTGCAGATGCTGACTTCCGGCCAGACGCTGTCGCCGCAGAAGGCCAGGTCGATGGGCCTGATCCACGAGATCGCCGAGCCGGCCAAACTGGTCGAGACCGCCAAGGCGATGATCAGGAACGGCCTGAAAGCCATCCAGCCATGGGACGAGAAGGGTTTCAAGCTGCCCGGCGGCCAGATCTATTCGCCTGCGGGCTTCAATCTGTGGCCGCCGGCCATCGCCATCCTGCGCCGCGAGACCTACGGCAACTATCCGGCCGCCGCCGCGATCCTCAAATGCGTTTATGAAGGCCTGCTAGTGCCGTTCGACACCGGGCTCCGGATCGAACAGCGCTATTTCACCGAGATCATGCAGACCAGGGAAGCGGCGGCGATGATCCGCTCGCTGTTCGTGTCGCTGCAGGAACTGAACAAGGGCGCCCGCCGCCCGGCCGGCGTGCCCGAAACCAAATTCAAGAAGGTGGGCATTCTCGGCGCCGGCTTCATGGGCGCCGGCATCGCCTATGTCACCGCCAAGGCCGGCATTCCGGTGGTGCTGCTTGACCGTGATCTGGAGTCGGCGACCAAGGGCAAGGCGCATTCCGACAGCCTGATCTCGGATCAGGTCAAGAAGGGCCGCGCCAAGCCGGAGGACAAGGACAAACTGCTGTCGCTGATCACGCCGACGGCGGACTATGCCGACCTTGCCGGCTGCGATCTGGTGGTCGAGGCGGTGTTCGAGGATTCGGGCGTCAAGAAGAGCGCCACCGAACAGGCGGAAGCCGTGTTGAAGCCATCGGCGATCTTCGCGTCGAACACCTCCACCATCCCGATCTCGTCGCTGGCCAAGAATTCGGCGCGGCCGAAGAATTTCATCGGCATCCATTTCTTCTCGCCGGTCGACAAGATGATGCTGGTCGAGATCATTTTGGGCAAGAAGACCGGCGACAAGGCGCTGGCCACCGCGATCGACTTCGTTCGCGCCATCAAGAAGACGCCGATCGTCGTCAACGACACGCGCGGCTTCTACGTCAACCGTTGCGTGCTGCGCTACATGTCGGAAGCCTACAAGATGCTGATCGAAGGCGTTCCCGCGCCGATGATCGAGAATGCGGCGAAGGCAGCCGGCATGCCGGTCGGGCCCCTGGCGCTGACCGACGAGACGGCCATCGACCTTGCCCAGAAGATCATGAAGCAGACCACCAGGGATTTGGGCGACAAGGCAGTCGATCCCAAGCAGATGGCGCTGATCGACAGCATGGTCGACGATCACGGCCGCTTCGGCCGCAAGAACGGCAAGGGTTTTTATGATTACCCGGCAAAGCCCGCCAAGAAGAAGCTTTGGCCGGGCCTCAAGGAGCTCTATCCGCAGCTTGCGCCCGAGAAGGTCGATTATGAGGAGCTGCAGCAGCGGCTGCTGGCCACCATCGCGCTGGAAGCGGCCCGGGTGATGGAAGAAGGCATCGTCACCGACCCGCGCGAGGCCGATGTCGGCTCGATCCTCGCTTTCGGCTTCGCTCCCTACACCGGCGGTGCGCTGTCCTACATCGACGGCATCGGCGCCAAGGCGTTCGTCAAGATCGCCAGGAACCTGCAGAAGAAATACGGCGCCGAGTTCAAGGCGCCCAAGCTGCTGCTCGATATGGCCGAGAAGGATGAGAGTTTTTACCAGCGCTTCGATCCCTATGCGAAAGGCGAGGCCAGGAAAGCGGCGTGAGTAGGCCTTGCACTGTGGACAAGATGGTGGTCCGGGGTTAGAACGGGGAAGGTATTTTTTCCTGTTTGAAGGAGAGCAACACATGCTCTCGCATGACCGTGTCTGGGCCGCCATCGATGCTCTTGCCGAGCGCTATTCGCTTTCGGCATCGGGGCTGGCCAAGCGTGCGGGGCTCGATTCCACCGCATTCAACAAGTCGAAGCGCCTGTCGTCGGATGGCCGGCCGCGCTGGCCCTCGACCGAATCACTGGCAAAGATCATCGAGGCGACGGGCGCTTCGCTCGATGAATTCACCGGTTTGATTGAAGGTCGGGCCGGGGCCAGCCATGCCGCTTCGATTGCCCGCCGAAGCTCAGTGCCGCTGCTCGGCTTTGCCCAGGCCGGCGCCGGCGGCTTCTTCGACGATGCCGGCTTTCCAGCCGGGCAGGGCTGGGATCTGGTCGAACTGCCGGCGCAATCGACCGAGAGTTCCTATGCTTTGCAGGTGCAGGGCGATTCCATGCTGCCGCTCTACCGCAATGGCGACGTCCTTATCGTCGAACCGGGCGCCGTCACCCGCAAGGGCGATCGCGTCGTCGTCAAGACCACATCAGGCGAGGTGATGGCCAAGGTGCTCGAGCGCCAGACCGTCAGGTCGATTGCGCTGGTCTCGCTCAATCCCGATCATCCCGACCGCGATATTCCCATGCGCGATGTCGAATGGGTGGCGCGGATTGTCTGGGCAAGCCAATAGGTCAAGCTGGTGCGGCTTCTCCATCATGCGCTGGCGGTTCTGATGGTCCCTGTGATGGCGGCCATCGTCGTCGCTGGCGGTCGCACGTTGAAAGGAAGTGAAAGCGTCATTACGGTGGACCAGCTTGATCCGGACGCCGATGCGATGGCGCAGCAGGCTGCCGGGACGTCGCCCGAGGAGCCGGCCACCTCAGCCATTGCAGCTCCACAGCCACCGAAGCAGGCGCCGCATTCAAGGGCAATCGATCCTGAAATCGTCGCGCCGCCGGAACTGCCCGCCGACGGGCTTGAACGGGTTGAGCCGCGTGAGCCGCTGAGCAAGCTCGCGCTGGCTGTGCCGCCCAAGCCGAAAATGCCTGACGATTGGAACGGCACAAAGCTGTTCCAGCCGGTTGCGCCGGCCGCCGGCCTGATCGAGGCGAAGGGCTATTCGGTCGCGGTTTCCGGCATCGACATCGTCAGCCAGGACGAAACCTGCAGCGAGGACGGCAAGTCCTGGCCGTGCGGCGTCCGGGCGCGGACGGCGTTCCGCGCCTTCCTGCGCGGCCGCGCGGTGGTCTGCACGGTGCCGCCGCAGGGTGGCCGCGACCTGATCGCCGCCGAATGCCGGATCGGCAAGCAGGATGTCGGTCAGTGGCTGGTCGAAAATGGCTGGGCGCGCGCCGCCAAGGGCGGCCCCTATATCGAGGCCGGCGACAAGGCGCGCACAGCGAAGAAGGGCATTTTCGGATCGGCGCCCGATCTGTCCGGCATGCCGGCGATGCCGGCCGCGCCAGGCCCGGCGCCTCAGGCGCCGGGTTCGATCCTGGAAGAGGTCGATGGCGTGCTCAAGCCAGCTGACCAGCCAGCGCCCGCTCAATGAGCGCACGCGTCTCGGCAACGCCATAGAGTGCTGCGAACGAGCCGAAGCGCGGGCCGCGCTCCTGGCCGATCAGCACCTGGTAGATCATCTGGAAGAAGGCGCCCGATACGCCGGGGCCGCCTTCCGGGCTCTGCTTGGAATGATCCTGGTAGCGTTCGATTCTGCGCGCGACGTTGAGCGAGGCGTTCTGGATCGCTTCGCCGCTGGCGTCCGCCGGCAGCGCGCCAAGTGCTTCGTCGAGGGCTGCCAGCGCCTCGCGCTCGACCTCGTCGGCGGGCCGGAAGGTTTTCGTCGGCTTCACGAAATCGTCGAAATAGCGGATCGCATGGCCGACCAGCCGGTCGAGCTCGGGATGCGTCGCCGGCGTCACGCCTTGAGTATGGCGCGAGATGAAGCCCCACAGCACATCCTTGTTCTGCGCGTTGGAAGCGCTGACCAGATTGAGCAGCAGCGAGAACGGCACCGGCATGTCGATCGCGGGCGGGTTGCCGTCATGCATATGCCAGACCGGATTGCCCAGCCGTTCCTTCCAGTCCTGGCGGGGATAGGCGGCCAGGAACGTATAGTATTCGTCCACGGCCCGCGGGATGACGTCGAAATACAGCTTCTTGGCCTGCCGCGGCCGCTGGTACATGTAGAGCCCGAGGCTTTCGGTCGGCGCATAGGTCAGCCACTCGTCGATGGTCAGCCCGTTGCCCTTCGACTTCGAGATCTTCTGGCCGTTCTCGTCGAGGAACAGTTCGTAGACGAAATGCTCCGGCGCCCGTCCGCCCAGAATGTTGCAGATGCGGTCGTAGACCACGGCATTGGTCTGGTGATCCTTGCCGAACATTTCGAAATCGACGCCAAGCGCTGCCCAGCGCATGCCGAAATCCGGCTTCCACTGCAGCTTCACGCGGCCGCCGGTGATCGAAAGCGTGGTCTCGGTGCCCTCGTCGTCGAAGGTGATGGTGCCGGCCTTGGCGTCGACATGCTTCATCGGCACGTAAAGCACGCGGCCGCTCTTCGGCGAGATCGGCAGGAACGGGCTGTAGGTCGCCTGCCGCTCGGGCCCGAGCGTCGGCAGCATCACCGCCATGATCTGGTCATAGCGTTCGGCGGCGCGCTTGAGCATCGCGTCGAAACGGCCGGTCTTGTAGTATTGCGTCGCGCTGGCAAACTCGTAGTCGAAGCCGAACGTGTCGAGGAAGCGGCAAAGCATCGCGTTGTTGTGGTCGGCGAAGCTCGCATAGTCGCCGCCGAAGGGGTTGGGGACCGACGACAGCGGCTTGTGCAGATGCGGCTCGAGTGCGGCGCGGTCCGGTACGCTGTCGGGTATCTTGCGCATGCCGTCCATATCGTCGGAAAAGCACAGCAACTTGGTCGCGACCTTGTCCTGCGTCAGGACGCGGAAGGCATGGCGCACCATCGAGGTCCGCGCCACTTCGCCGAACGTGCCGATATGCGGCAGGCCGGACGGTCCGTAGCCGGTCTCGAACAGGACTGTTTGCGGGAAGTCGGCGCCTTTGTAGCGCTCGATGATCTTTTTGGCTTCTTCGAACGGCCATGCCTTGCTTTCGGTCGCGGCCGCCAGCAGCTCGGGGTTGAGATCGATGATGTTTGATCCCGCCATTTCACAGTTTTCCAAATCATTTGCCGGCCCGAAGGCGGGCCGCAGCAAGGGTTTTTCAACCGGTCTCTAGGCGTGCAGCGCCGGAGCGTCAACGCGTGCGGCGCTTTTTCCTTGCGGTGCAGAATGGGCGTTCCTAACTTCGAGGCCCGGTTCAAGGAGAAAAAATTGCCGACACCTCATGAGGCCCTGATCTATCTGATGGTCATCACCTCGGCCTCCGACCGCGATATGACCGATGTCGAACTGGCGCGCATCGGCGAGGTCGTCCGCTCCTGGCCGGTGTTCGAGGACTTCAACCACGAAAGGCTGGTCGGCGTCGCCCAAGCCTGCCAGAAGCGCCTGCACGAAAAGGACGGCTTGGAAGGCGTGCTGGCTGAAGTCGCCGAGGCCTTGCCCGAGCGCCTGCGCGACACCGCCTATGCCGCCGCGTTCGAGGTTGCCGCCGTAGACCTCGAAATGCGCATGGAAGAAGTGCGGGTGCTGCAGCTGATCCGTCGTCAGCTCGATCTCGACACGCTGACGGTCGCTGCCATCGGCCGCGCGGCCAAGGCGCGGCTGCGCACGCTGACCTGAAAGTCCTTGGCCGGGCGCTGTTGAGATGCATCTCAGGCCGGCAAAGTTGACCGGAACCGGATCAAAAAAAGCTGACCGGGAAATAGCGCAGATAAAATTCGGCGAACGTGCCTTTCATCGAAATCTCCTGCAGCGCGTAATCGATCGCGGCGGCCAGCGCCGGATTGTCCGCTTTGGTGGCGACGGCCATGCCAGTGCCCAGATATTCGGGCGCCAGATAGGGCCCGCCGGCAAAGCGGCAGCAGCCCGCCGCATCCGAGCCGCCCAGCCAGAAAGCCAGGCGCATGCCGTCGCCGAAGGCGGCGTCGACCTTGCCGGCCTTGAGATCGTTGTAAAGGTCTTCCGGCCTGTCGAAAGGGATGACCTGAACCGTGTTGAAATAGTCGCGCAGCATGCGCTCATGCGCCGAGCCTGATATCACGCCGACACGCTTGCCGTGCAATTTGTCAAAGACCGGTTCGGTCAGCGCCTTGCTCTTCGGCATGATGAAGCGCGCCGGAAACTGCAGATAGGAGCGCGAGAAGGCATAGGTCGCGCGCGATTCCGGTGTTGCGGCGATGCCGGCGATGATCGCCTCGCCTTCGCCTTTCCGCAGTGCGCCTTCCAGTTCGGCCCAGGGCAAGGCCTGGATCTGGCATTTTTCGACGATGCCGAGCTCGGCGCAGATGGCGCGCGCCAGATCGATGTGGAAGCCGGACAGCTTTCCCGAGCCGTCGAGGAAATTGAACGGCGGGAAATCCGTGGTGGTCAGGAATCTCAGCCGGGGCAGCGCCGAAAGGTCTGGCTTGGGCAGCCGCTCCTTGGCATCCCACAGAACTGGAACCTGAGGCGGCGCGGCGCGCGCACCGTCGGCGAACGACAGCAACCCGATCAGCATCGCAAGGGCGAAGAACCTCCACCGGAACGCCAAGATAAAACTCCGCCACAGCCGTGCTCGCACCGGTTTTGGTACGAAAATGGTACAGGCACAATGGTTTTTGATTTCAACACGCCGATTTCAGGATATGATTTAGCCGGTTTGCAAATCAGCTTCGGTCGCCTCGGTGAGAGGGAGCCAAAATAAGTATGCGATTTGCAATCCGTGGTCGGTGGCGAAGTGTAAATCAGGCACGCATCATTGGCCGCAATGCACGAGGCAACATGGGGTTGATGTTGCGATGGGTCAGTTCGATCGCACGCTGGAATATATAGACCAACTGCAGCACGCCGCAACGGCGACAGCGGTCTGCGAAAGGCTGCTGGGCATAACATCGGATTTCGGTCTCACCGCACTGATGGCGGGAACCGTACCGCAGCCAGGCACGCCGGCCGGCCAGCAAAAGCAGCATGTGCTTCTGTGCGATTGGCCTGGCGAGTGGCTGGAGCGCTATGTCGCTCGCAACTATGTCGACCATGACCCGGTCGTCAGCCACATGAAACAATTGCAGGCGCCCTTCCAGTGGCACGAGGCGTCGCAGGGTATCCGCATAGACAAGAGCAGCGGCGAGGTGATGGGCGATGCCGGCGCCTTCAAGCTGCGCGATGGGTTGGCCTTTCCGTTGATCACGCTCGACGGCCAGATCGTCATGGTGTCGCTGGGCGGCGAGGCCGTGGAATTGTCCGCAGCCGAATTCGGCCAGGTGTCGCTGGTGTCGACCTACGCGGTTGGCCGTGCCATGCAACTCCACACCATGGCGAACAGGACCATCGATCATATCGTGCTGACGCCGCGCGAGCGCGAATGCCTGCAATGGGCCGCCGTCGGCAAGTCCGAATGGGAGATTTCGCAAATCCTCGGCATTTCCGAACACACCTCGGAGAAACATCTTCTTAACGCCAAAAGCAAACTAGGTGCCGTCAACAGGGTGCAGGCCGTCGCGGAAGCGATACGGCGCGGCTACATTAGTTAGGTCGGCCGTGCCGACCTAGAATTTTTGCCTACGCGATCACGCAATTTTCTCATCAAAGCACGGCCGTATCTTCCTCTGAACGCAGGAGACGGCGGAATGCTTTTTTCCCTTACAACCCAGGAATTGATGGAACGTCCCGACCTTTGGGAGGCCGTCCATCGTTTGCGCTACAAGATATTCGTCGAAGAGATGGGGTGGGATGACCTCAGGCGCCCCGACGGGCTCGAACTCGACCAGTTCGATCATGACGAGGCGGTTCATCAGATCGTCATCAGGGGCGGTGAAGTGGCGGGTTATCAGAGGATGTTGCCGACGACGCGGCCACATCTGCTGACCGAGGTCTTGACCGATCTTTCCGAAGGAACGCCGCCATCGGGTCCAAACATCTGGGAATTGACCCGCTACGCCGTGGCTCCCGGTTTTCGTGATGGCCGTCGCGGCGTTTCGACCGTCGGCACCGAACTGATTGCCGGTTTCGTCGAGTGGGGGCTGAAGCGCGGCGTCGACAAGGTGATCATCGAGTTCGAGCCGATGTGGGTGCTGCGCGCCTTGCAACTGCATTTCCTGGCGACCCCGCTGGGCTACCAGCGCACCTATGGCAACCAGCAGGTCGTTGCCACCTTGCTGACCTTCAACGAGCACACGCTCGATGTGGTGCGGTCGCGCCGCAATCACTTTGCTCCCGTGCTGGCCAGGGGATATCCCGACACGCTCGGGCAAAGGCGTGCGTCATGAGATCGGAGACAGTCATGAGCACACACCCGCAACCTGAACTTCGCAACCACACGCTGGTGGTCACCGTGTCGTCGAGTGACGGCCGGCCGGTGCTGGACAGGAGGGCCTACGAAAGCCTGGCAAGGACCTTCCATGAAGCCGCCGACAATGAGGAGGTTCGCGTCGTCGTGCTGCGCGGCCTGGCAGGCTGTTTCTGTCTGGGCGGCGACTTCTCCGAATTCCTCGACGCCACCAAGCACCAGAAACTGATCGCCGCCGTCACCGACCTGTTCCGCACGCTGGCGACGTTTCCAAAGCCCATCCTTGCCTGCGTCGATGGCGATGCCGTCGGTGTCGGCTGCACCATCCTGTTCCATTGCGACATGGTGATCGCGTCCGATGAGAGCACGTTCAGGGTGCCGTTCGTCGATTTCGGCCTGGTGCCGGATGCGGCGACCAGCATCCTTGCGCCGCAGAAGCTCGGCTACGCCGGTGCCTTCCGCTTCTTCTGCCTCGGCGACACGCTTCGCGCCGAAGATGCCAGGGCGCTCGGCCTGGTCGCGGAGATCGTGCCGGGTGGCACCGTCGAGGAGGCGGCCCTCGGTCGGGCGAGGCAGCTCGTCAAGAAGCCGGTCGCCGCCTTGCTGCAGACGCGCGGCCTGCTGAAGGGGAACACCGAGGCCCTCTGCGACCGCATCGATCAGGAGATTTCGCTTTTCCAGCAGGCGCTGCAGGACGACACCACGCTGCGGCGATTGCAGCGCATCGCCCGGCTCGCGGCCTGAGCGAAAGCATCAAGGAACGCGCCGCGCGGCCTTGGCCGCGCGGCGCGGAAGCGTCAATCCTGCTTGCCGAGGAATGACGGCCCTTCGCCGATGATCTTCTTGTCTTCCTTGCCGATGATTTCGAGATCGCGCCCCTCATAGGGCAGAGACGACAGGATGCGCCGCATGACCGCCAGCCGCGCGCGCCGCTTGTCATTGGCCCGTACGATGATCCACGGCGCGAATTCCTTGTGGGTGCGCTCGAACATTGTGTCGCGCACCTTGGTGTAGTCGTCCCACTTGGTGATGCCTGCAACATCGATGGGCGAAAACTTCCAGCTCTTCAGCGGGCTGTAGCGGCGATCGTGAAAGCGCTCGAGCTGGGTTTCCCGGCCAATGTTCAGCCAGAATTTGAAAAAGTGGATGCCCTCATTGGAGATCATTCGCTCGAAATGCGGCGTCTCCTCGAGAAACTGCTCGTGCTGCTGCGGCGTGCAGAAACCCATCACCGGCTCGACGCCGGCGCGGTTGTACCAGGAGCGGTCGAAGGTGACGAATTCCCCTGAAGTCGGGAAGTGGTCGACATAGCGCTGGTAGTACCATTGCCCAAGCTCGGTCGGGGTCGGCTTGGTCAGCGCCACGTTGCGTGCCGTGCGCGGATTGAGGTACTGGCGCACCACGAAGATCGTGCCGCCCTTGCCGGCAGCATCGCGACCCTCGAACAGCGCCATCACCCGTTTGCCGGTCGACTGCAGCCAGGCCTGCGCCTTGACCAGCTCGATCTGCAATTTCTCGAGCGTCTCGTCATACTCGTCGCTTTTCATCTTCTTGTCGTAGGGATAGCCACCGGCGGTCAGCTTGTTGTCCTCGACCCAGTCGGGAAGCACGGGATTTTCGATGTCGAACTCCCGCTCCTTGCCGCCGATCCTGATCTTCAGCGGCCCCGAAGTTGGCGCGGCGGGACTTTCCTTGGCTTTTTTCATCGAGACGAACCCTTTCCAGCTTCCGGACTCATGCTATGGGGAGCCACTACAGCGCCGCGCGTCCGTTTGGATGCGCAAAGGACGCTGTAGCACTTTAATTTGCGCATGATCCTTTCCGAAAATCGATTCCCGATTTTCGGGGTCATGCGGCAAGCGGTCCAGTGGAAGTTTTCCGCCACCGAGCGACCGGGTGCGAAGTCATAGGGTGCGGGCCTGCGGCAGATGACTGACCTGGACACTGAGCAGAAAGACACGGCGCAAACCATGGCCGCACGGCTGTGGAATAGCCGCTGGCTGCTTGCGGCCGGTATTGTTGCGGTTCTCGCTGTTTATGCCTCGGCCGGAATTTCAGCCTATGTCGTTCTCGCGGCGCTGCTGTTGCTGCTTGCAGCGGCTATACTGCCGACCGCCGGCGCGCGCCGATCCACCGGCGGCGGCGCTGCCATCGAGGCCATCGGCCTGCAGCGGCTCTCGGGTGAATATCTGGCCGCCGCCGTCGCCGATCCGCTGATCATCTTCGACCGGGCTGCCACCATCGTGCATGCCAACGCCGCGGCCTTCGCCGCTTTCGGCGGCATCGCGCCAGGCATGTCGCTGTCGCTGAAATTCCGGGCGCCGGAAATGCAGACCCTGCTGGATGGCGTGCTATCGGGCGATGTCGCCTCCGATGTCGTGGACTACATGGAGAAGCTGCCGGTCGAACGGGCTTACCGGGTGAGCGTGTCCTCGGTCGGTCACGCCACCGATCTCTATGTGCTGGTGTTCAAGGACCAGAGCGAAGCACGCAGGATCGATCGCATGCGCGCTGACTTCATCGCCAATGCCAGCCACGAACTGCGCACGCCGCTCGCCTCCATCGCCGGCTTTATCGAAACGCTGCGCGGACCAGCCCGCAACGACGCGGCGGCGCGCGACCAGTTTCTGCAGATCATGCAGAGCCAGACCGGTCGAATGGCGCGTCTGATCGACGATTTGTTGTCGCTGTCGCGGCTCGAGATGAAACCCTATCTGAAGCCGGGAACCGAGGTGGACCTGCGCCAGACCGTCGACAGCGTCATCGACTCGCTCGGACCGTTGGCCAGCGAAAACGCCGTTGCCATCGAGCGGCACTACGTCGATGGGCCGCTTCATGTGCCTGGCGATCGCGATGAGCTTTTCCAGGTTTTCGAGAACCTCCTGGAAAACGCCTGCAAATACGGGCAGTCGGGTGGGCGCGTGGTTGTATCCATAGCGCATAGCGATGCCGGATCAGAGCCGGGCATCGACGTGACGATCAGGGACTTTGGGCCTGGCATTCCCGAGGAGCACATTCCGCGCATTACCGAGCGCTTCTACCGCGTCGACGTCGAGACCAGCCGGACCCAGAAAGGCACCGGCCTCGGCCTGTCGATCGTCAAGCATATCCTGACGCGCCATAACGCCCGGCTTTCGATCAAGTCCGAAGTCGGCAACGGCGCGGCATTCTCGGTTCATTTGCCGACGCACTGATATCGCCCTAAATCGAGGGGACTGTTTCTTTTTTCTGTCATCCGGCTAGCGTATCAGCGGGGATTCGAGGAAACGACTCAAAATCAAAACACCCCGTGGGAAGGCATTTTGCCATGCAGTCCGTGCACATCGTCAGCGCTTATGACGAGGAGTTGAAATATCTGTCGAAGCGCATCGCCGCGATGGGCGGCCATGCCGAGCGCATGGTCGAACAGGCGGTCACCGCTCTCGTCAATGCCGACCCGGGCCTTGCCCAGAAGGTCATCCGCGACGATACCGTACTGGACGAGGGCCAGCGCGAAATCGACGACAAGGCGATCATCATCATTGCCAAGCGTCAGCCGATGGCGGCGGATTTGCGCGAGATCGTCGGGACCATCCGCATCTCCGCCGACCTCGAACGGGTTGGCGATCTCGCCAAGAACGTTGCCAAGCGGGTGGTCGCCGTCACCGACGGACGCCAGCCGACCAGCCTGTTCCGCGGCCTCGAGGCTCTGTCCAACCTGGCGTTGACCCAGCTCAAGGAAGTGCTCGACGTCTACGCGTCTCGCTCGGTGGAGAAAATCGGCTTCGTGCGCGATCGTGACGACCAGATCGACGCCATGTACACATCGCTGTTTCGCGAATTGCTGACCTACATGATGGAAGATCCGCGCAACATCACGCCCTGCACGCATCTGCTGTTTTGCGCCAAGAACATCGAGCGTATCGGTGATCACGCCACCAACATAGCCGAGACCATCTACTACATCGTCACCGGCGATCAGTTGCCGGCTGAGCGGCCCAAGGGCGACAAGACCGACAAAATCAGCCTTTCCGAGACGCAGCCGGTGAAGTGAACGCGCCTCTCGAACCGTCATCCGATTTACGCTAAGCTTTCCGGGCTTTGCTCTATCCTCGTCCGTGGATTTACTCCTGGAGGTCGTGATGGAAAATGTTCGGAACCTGACCCCGGCGCCTGGGCCGATATCCGGCATTATCGCTTGCGGCGTCTACACGGCCGGGCGCCGCATCGCCGACATTCCCATCGAGGAAGCCGGCGAATGGGCAAAGAAATCCGGCCATGTCGTCTGGATCGGCCTGTTGGAGCCCGACCGTAACCTGTTGCTGCGCGTCCAGGCGCAGTTTCACCTGCACGAGTTGGCGATCGAGGATGCCGAGCACCCGCACCAGCGACCGAAGATCGAGCAATATGGCGACGCCTTGTTCATCGTCGCCCGCACCGCACAGCTGATCGACGGCCGGGTCACCTTCGGCGAGACCCATTTGTTCGTCGGCTCAGGCTACATCGTCAGCGTCAGGCACGGTCCCTCGACGTCCTATGCCGCCGTTCGTCAGCACTGGGAAAGCTGCCCGCACTCGCTGGCCAAGGGTGAGGATTTCGTCCTCTATGCCATTCTCGATTTCATCGTCGACAATTACATGCCGGTGCTCGAGCAGATCGAGGACGAGGTCGAGGCGATCGAGGACAAGGTTCTGCTGAAGCCGATGACCGCTCCCGACATCGAACGGCTCTATATGCTGCGCCGCGATCTCCTGCGCCTGCGCAATGCCGCGCTTCCGCTGGTCGAAGTCTGCCGACGGCTGACCAGCGCCGAGCTGCCGCAGATACATACCGCCATGCATCCGCTGTTCCGCGACGTCACCGATCACATCCGCACTGTCCAGGAGAAGATCGACAGTCTGCGCGAGGTGCTGGCGTTCGCTTTCGAGGCGAGCTTGCTGGTCGGCCAGAGTCAGGAAACGGCGAACACCAAGAAGCTCGCCTCCTGGGCCGCAATCCTGGCGGTGCCGACGGCGCTCGCCGGCATCTACGGCATGAATTTCAGCGACATGCCGGAACTGAAGATGGAATACGGCTATCCGGTGGTTCTGGGCGCTATCGTGCTGATCTGCACGTTTCTCTACTGGCGTTTCAGGAAGAACGGGTGGCTGTGAAGGAGAGCGAATAGCGAACACAAAAACGGCTTGCTTCCTGTCACGGAAGGCAAGCCGTTTCTATTCGCTATTCGCTATTCGCTATTCGCTATTCGCTATTCGCTCAGCGACTCCGCCGCCGCTCCGATGCCGGCTGGAACGCCACGCGGGCGTGGTACTTGCAGTAGGGACCGGTTTCTGCGGCATCGTTGCCGCAGAAATGGAAGTCCTCTGAAAGCGGATCGCCGTTCGGCCATTTGCAGGTCCGCTCGGTCAACTCGACAAGCTGCAGATGCCGGGAGATCGGCAACACGACATTTTCGACCGGGCGGATGTAGTGGCGTGCCACAGGTTCGGCGTCGAACTGGGTCTGCAAGGCCGTCGCGCCGATCGATGTCGTGACATGGCGTGCCGTCGTTGCTGCGCGTGACACCGATTTCTGGACGGTCGATCCTTGCGCTGCCTTCTTCTGGCGTGCCGGCGTGGCGGTCGAGCGACCGCGGCCCGACAGTTTCAGCCGATGCACCTTCCCGATGACCGCATTGCGGCTGACCCCTCCAAGCTGTGCAGCAATCTGGCTTGCGCTCAGACCCTCCGACCACAGTTTTCTCAAGAGTTCTACCCGCTCGTCAGTCCAGTTCATGAGACCGCGCTCCTCTAAGCGTGCGGCAATCGGAATCCTTCTCCTGACCCGGCAACATTTGCCGGGGCAGACACCACATATATCTGGTGATTAGGTCCGCCGCACGAAATCTAGTTATTTCTCGACTACAACTACTCTATGCGCTGACTCGGTGACAAGAGTCCCAAGTGCAACACGAATCGGTTTTTTCGGTTTTCCCCAACTTGCCCGGTCGCTTATGAGCCGGCGTCCCGTCAGGGGGCTTGCCGCGAGCCACTACGCGACGTTTTCGTTGACTTCATGGCCGAAAAACAGGATAAGCCGCACAGGCCGCCGCTTTGGCGGCTTTTTTGATTTTCCGGTACCGGAGACGCATATAATGAGCGGTTCGGCGCTTTACGAGACCTTTGCTCGCGCACCCCTGGCCTTCGACCACGGGGAAGGCACATGGCTGATTACCGACAAGGGCGAGCGATATCTCGACTTTGCCGGCGGCATCGCCGTCAATTCGCTGGGCCACAGTCATCCGCATCTGGTCGCCGCACTCACCGAGCAGGCCGCCAAGCTGTGGCATGTCTCCAACCTCTACGAGATCCCCGGGCAGAACCGGCTTGGCGAGCGGCTGGCCGGCGCCACCTTCGCCGACAAGGTGTTCTTCACCAATTCCGGCGCCGAGGCGCTGGAATGCGCGATCAAGACGGCACGGCGCTACCATTTCGTCAACGGACATCCCGAGCGCTTCCGCGTCATCACCTTCGAAGGCGCCTTCCATGGCCGCACGCTGGCGACCATCGCGGCTGGCGGCCAGTACAAATATCTCGAGGGCTTCGGCCCCAAGGTCGAAGGTTTCGATCAGGTTGGCTTCGACGACATCGACGCCGCCGAAAAGGCGATCACGCCGGAGACGGCTGCGATCCTGATCGAACCGGTGCAGGGCGAGGGCGGCATCCGCCCGGTGCCGACGCAGTCGCTGAAGCGGCTCAGGCAATTGTGCGAGCAGCACGGCCTGCTGTTGATCTACGACGAGGTCCAGTGCGGCATCGGCCGCACCGGCAAGCTGTTCGCGCATGAATGGTCAGGTGTAACGCCCGACATCATGGCGATCGCCAAGGGTATTGGCGGCGGTTTCCCGATGGGCGCCTGCCTTGCCACGGATGAAGCGGCCGTCGGCATGACCGCTGGCGTGCATGGCACCACGTTCGGCGGCAACCCGCTTGCCATGGCAGTCGGCAACGCCGTGCTCGATGTAGTGCTGGAAGACGGCTTCCTCGAAGATGTCCAGCGCAAGGCGCTGCTGATGAAGCAAAGCCTTGCATCGGTCGCCGACGAGTTTCCCGAAATCATCGAAGACATCAGGGGCACCGGACTGATGCTCGGCCTCAAATGCGCCATGCCCAACACCAAGGTGAACATGGCGCTGCGCGACCAGCACCTGCTGGCGGTTCCCGCCGGCGACAACGTCATCCGCCTGTTGCCGCCGCTCACCGTCACCGACGCCGAGATCCATGACGCGCTCAACCGCATCCGCGCCGGCGCCAAGGGCCTGGCGGCGGCGATCGCTTCCGCCGCGGCGAAGTAATCCCGGAACCATTGCTGATGTCAGTTCGCCATTTCACCGATCTTTCCACCGTTTCCGAAGGCGATTTGCGCTTCATGCTGGACGATGCGGTGGTGCGAAAGGCGCGCCTCAAGGCAGGCGAGCGCACCAAACCGCTCGAAGGCAAGGTGCTGGCGATGATCTTCGACAAGCCGTCGACGCGCACGCGCGTCTCCTTCGACGTCGGCATGCGGCAACTCGGCGGCGAGACCATCATGCTGACCGGCACCGAGATGCAACTCGGCCGTTCCGAGACCATCGCCGACACCGCCAAGGTGCTGTCGCGCTATGTCGATGCGATCATGATCCGCACCACCTCGCACGAGCGGCTGCTGGAACTGACCGAGAACGCCACCGTGCCGGTGATCAACGGACTGACCGACGACACCCATCCCTGCCAGCTGATGGCTGATATCATGACCTTCGAGGAACATCGCGGTCCGGTCGCCGGCAAGACCATCGCCTGGACCGGCGACGGCAACAATGTGCTGCATTCCTTGCTCGAGGCCTCGGCCCGGTTCCGCTTCAATCTCAACGTCGCCGTTCCCGAGGGAAGCGAGCCGGCGCGAAAGCATATCGACTGGTCGCAGGCGCATGGCGGCAAGCTGCACTTCACCCGCTCGCCCGAGGAAGCCGTCGATCAGGCCGACTGCATCGTCACCGATTGCTGGGTGTCGATGGGCCAGGAGCATCGCGCCCGCGGCCACAACGTGTTCTCGCCCTACCAGGTCAATGCCAAGCTGATGGCCAGGGCCAAGCCGGACGCGCTGTTCATGCACTGCCTGCCGGCGCATCGCGGCGAGGAAGTGACAGACGAGGTCATCGACGGACCGCATTCGGTGGTCTTCGACGAGGCTGAGAACCGGCTCCATGCCCAGAAGGCCGTGCTGGCCTGGTGTCTGGGCGCTTGATCCCTGGGAGCTTGATCTGCGGGCGTGTGATGCCTATCTGCGCCGCATCACGCAAATCAAGCGCGTTTCGACGCATGCGCCCCTCAGGGCGGCATGGCCGCGCCCTGGAGCTTTGTCATGTTGGAAACCCATCAAGTGACTGAACATCACCCCAAACTCGGCGAATTCGGCTATGCCGGCGACGATCACGTCGTGCCGTTCGAGGTCGGCCCTCTCGATGTGCGGGGCCGCACGGTCCAACTCGGGCCGATGCTGGACGCCATCCTCGGCCGCCATGATTATCCCGAGCCGGTCGCCCGCCTGCTGGCGGAGGCCTGTGTGCTGACCGTGCTGCTCGGCACGTCGCTGAAGTTCGAAGGCAAGTTCATCCTGCAGACCCGCACCGACGGGCCCGTCGACATGCTGGTCGCGGATTTTTCCACGCCCTCGGCGCTGCGCGCCTACGCGCGTTTCGATGCCGACCGGCTGGAAGCGCTGGTCGCGGCCGGCGAAACCTCCCAGCAGACCCTGCTCGGCAGCGGCGTGCTGGCGCTGACCATCGACCAGGGCGCTCACACGCAGCGCTATCAGGGTATCGTCCAGCTCGATGGCGAGACCCTGGAAGACGCGGCACGCACCTATTTTCGCCAGTCGGAACAGATCCCGACCGATCTCAGGCTGTCGGTGGCCAAGCTATTGACGCCCGGTCCCGGCGGCGCCCGCGAGCAGTGGCGGGCCGGCGGCATCCTGGCGCAGTTCCTGCCGCAGTCGCCCGAGCGCATGCGCGTCCCGGACCTGCCGGGTGGCGATGGCGATCCACGCGAGGAGATCCACGATCCGGCCGACAATTCCTGGCAGGAGTTGCTGGCGCTGCTCGGTACGATCGAGCCGACCGAACTGATCGACCCGACGATCGGCGCCGAGCGGCTGCTCTACAGGCTGTTCCACGAGCATGGCGTGCGCGTCTTCGGCGGCGTTCCGGTCGCCGACCAGTGCTCGTGCTCCAGGGACAAGATCCGCGGCATTCTCGAGGGTTTTTCCGCCCAGGAGATCAAGGACAGCACCGAAGACGGCGGCATCCACGTAGCCTGCGAATTCTGCTCGAAGCAATATGACTTCGACCCGGCGGAATTTGCGGCCCAGTAGAGAAAAAACCACGCCTCACCGGTCGCTCCGCGGCCGGTGAGGCGAAATCAATTCACCGTCCGCCGCGTCCCCGGCAGGTCCAGTGAAAACGCCGGAATGGCGATGTCGAACGTCTCGCCCCGCTTGTTGCGCATCGTGTAGTGCCCGACCATGATGCCGGACGGTGTCGAGAGCGGGCAACCGGACGTGTACTGGTAGCTGTCGCCGGGATTGAGTTCGGGCTGGTCGCCGACCACGCCGGGGCCACGCACTTCCTCGACCCGGCCGGTGCCGTCGGTGATGTGCCAATAGCGCGACAGAAGCTGCACGAAATCGTCCGACTGGTTGTCGATCGTTATCTGATAGCCCCAGACGTAGCGGTTCTCCGAGGGATCCGAACGGTCCTCCAGGTAAAACGGCCTGACCTGCACTTCGATGTTGCGCGTGACGGCGCTATACATAAGCGGCTCCAAAACAATCCGGTAACTTTCGGCGCTCCACGCGGGCTGGTCAACGGTGCGCGTCCTGTCATTGCGGACCGAACCGCAGGTGGCGGCAAAGAATGTCATTTAAGTGACACATGACAATGATGGTGTGCGCCGACCAGTGCCGCACGACTCGGGCGCTCTGTCGAATTGTTGAATCGGTCGTCATGCAGGCAGATTGTTCTGGCGGACCGGTTTTCCTGGAGTGACCGGATCTCGATGGAACTCACTCTCATAGCCGCCACGCTTTCAACTGCCCTCATCCTCTCAAATCTCGCCAGCATCGTGCTCGCCGCTTCGCGCCTGAAACGGCGCCGCGCCATTGCCGCGCCGGCGGGCAAGCCGCGGCCGGTGTCGATCGTCGTGCCGTCGCGCGGCGTCGAGCCGTTCACGCAGGAGACGCTGGAGCGCGCCTTCTCGCTCGACTGGCCGCGCTACGAGTGATTTTCTGCGTCGCCCATGCCGACGATCCGGTGGTCAAATTGATAAACAGGACGATCGTCCGGTTTTCGAAAGTGCCGGCCCGGCTGCTTGTCGGCGACGACCGCATCAGCGCCAATCCGAAACTGAACAATTGCGTCAAGGGCTGGGAGGCGGCGCGGCACGACTGGGTCGTCCTGGCCGATTCCAACGTGCTGATGCCGAGGGACTACGTCCAGCACCTGATGGCTGCCTGGCGGCCCGGCACCGGCCTTGTCTGCTCGACGCCGATCGGCTCGCGGCCGGCCGGCTTCTGGGCCGAGGTCGAATGCGCTTTCCTCAACACGCTGCAGGCGCGCTGGCAATATGCCGGCGATGCGCTCGGCCTTGGCTTTGCCCAGGGCAAGAGCATGCTCTGGAACAAGCCGATGCTCGACGCCAATGGCGGCATCCGCGCGCTGGCCGCCGAGATCGCGGAGGATGCCGCCGCGACCAAGCTGGTGAACAGTCTCGGCCTGCGCGTCAATCTCGTCGCCGCCCCCTTCGAGCAGCCGCTTGGCCGGCGCTCGTTCGACGAGATCTGGTCGCGTCAGGCCCGTTGGGCGCGCCTGCGCCGCGTCACTTTCCCGCTGTTCTTCGCACCCGAAATCCTGACCGGCGCCGTGGTGCCTCTAGTGCTTGCGCTGATTGCCGCAGCCAGTGCCGGCTTCAGCCTCTGGGCAACCGCCATTGCCGCGCTGGCAGCCTTCTACCTTCCCGAGTGCGCGCTGGCCTGGTCCAAGGGCTGGTACCTGTCGCCACGCATGGTTGCCGCGATCATGGCGCGCGACCTGATCCTGCCGGCGATGTGGGGGCGCGGCTGGCTTGGCGGCGCCGTCGACTGGCGCGGCAACGCGATGACCATCGGCACCAAGACGGCCGAGCTGGAGGAGACGCCGTCCGGCGCCTGAAGGCCGCTTACCTGGCCTTCAGCGCCTGCGCGATGTCCTCGAGCAGATCGTCGGTGTCTTCCAAGCCGACCGAGAGCCTGAGCGTGCCCGGCCCGATGCCGAGCTCGGCGCGTGCCTCGTCAGTCAGATTCTTGTGCGTCGTCGTCGCCGGATGGGTGATCAGGCTCTTGGCATCGCCGAGATTGTTGGAGATCAAGACGATGTCGAGCGCGTTCTGCAAGGCGAACGCCGACTGCTTGCCGCCCTTGACGTCCAGGCAGATCAGCGTCGAGCCGCCCGACATCTGCTTCTTGACGATATCGGCCTGCGGATGGTCGGCGCGGCCGGGATAGATGACGCGGGCGATCTCCGGCCGCTCGGCCAAGAAATCCGCGATCCGGCCCGCGCTTTCCGTCTGCTGGCGCACACGCAGCGGCAGCGTCTCCAGGCCCTTCAGCAGCGTCCAGGCGTTGAAGGGCGAAAGGCTTGGGCCGGTATGGCGGAAATAGTCATGCAGGTTCTCGTCGATCCACTTCTTGTCCGACAGGATCACGCCGCCGAGACAGCGCCCCTGGCCGTCTATGTGCTTGGTCGCCGAATAGACGACGATATGGGCACCGAGCTGCAAGGGCTTTTGCTGCAAAGGCGTGGCAAAGACATTGTCGACGATCAGCCTTGCGCCGATCGAATTGGCAAGCGAAGCGACGGCGGCGATATCGACCACTTCCAATGTCGGATTGGTCGGGCTTTCCAGGAAGAACAGCTTGGTGTTCGGCTTGACCGCCTTTTCCCAGTTGGCGATGTCGGTGCCGTCGACCAGCGTCGCTTCGATGCCGTATCTCGGCGCCAGCGTCTCGACCACCCAGCGGCAGGAGCCGAACAGCGCACGCGCCGCCACGATATGGTCGCCGGCCTTGGCGCTGCACAGAAGCGCCGCCGTCACCGCCGCCATGCCCGACGCGGTGGCGCGCGCGTCTTCGGCGCCTTCCAGGGCGCACATGCGCTTTTCGAACATGTCGACGGTCGGATTGGCGTAGCGCGAATAGATGAAGCCTGGCTCCTCGCCCTTGAAACGGGCTTCGGCCGCCTGCGCGGTTTCGTAGACATAGCCCTGGGTGAGGTAAATCGCTTCCGACGTTTCGCCGAAACCGGAACGCAGCGTTCCGCTGTGCACGAGTGCCGTCTGTGGCTTCCAGTTGTGCTTCTTGGTGCTCATCGCTCTTCTTCCAGACACAAAAAAACCGGCCGCGAAAGTCGCAACCGGTCCATACGGCCTTGCGGCCCGACGGTCCTTTAGCGACTTGTTTAACGTGGCTGCAAGCCGACCGGCCAAATCACCACGGGATAACGACCCTTTAGACCCGCGCCACGCTTGCGTCAATTGCCGGCTTCATTAAGAGGTTTGTACCAAGCAGGTTCGGCAAAAGTGTTCCACGGTTTTGCCGCAAGAACCTGCGACAAGAAAATCGTCCGGTCTTGGAGCGAGCCAGCTTTGCGGCAGACAGGCATTCTTCCCGATCAGGACATATCGGCGCTGTTCCAGTCCGGCGCGCTGAAGTCGGCGCGTGCCCTCGACGCCGACCAGATCCAGCCGGCCAGCCTTGATCTCAGGCTCGGCGACAAGGCCTGGCGGGTGCGGGCCTCCTTCCTGCCCGGCCCCAACCACAAGGTCTCGGAAAAGCTCGACCGGCTGCAGCTGCACGAGATCAATCTTGCCGAGGGCGCGGTGCTGGAGACCGGCTGCGTCTACATCGTGCCCTTGCTTGAAAGCCTGGCGCTGCCGGCAGATATTTCGGCCTCGGCCAATCCGAAGAGCTCGACCGGGCGGCTCGACATCTTCACCCGCGTCATGACCGATCGCGGCCACGAGTTCGACAAGATCGCGGCCGGCTATCATGGCCCGCTCTTTCTGGAGGTCAGCCCGCGCACCTTCCCGATCGTCGTTCGCACCGGCTCACGCCTGTCGCAGATCCGTTTCCGCACCGGCAATGCGCTGCTCTCCGAAACCGAGTTGCACGACCTGCATCGCACCGAGATGCTGGTCGCCACCGAGCCGCCGAACATTTCCGGCGGCGGCATCGCGCTGTCGATCGACCTCAACGGCGATCAAAACGGCCTGGTCGGCTATCGCGGCAAGCATCACACCGGCCTCGTCGATGTCGACAAGCGCGCGGCCCAGGAAGTCGTCGATTTCTGGGAGCCGATCCACAAGAGCGGCGCCGGCGAACTGGTGCTCGACCCCGATGAATTCTACATCCTCGTCAGCCAGGAAGCGGTGCACGTGCCGCCGCTCTACGCCGCCGAGATGACGCCCTTCGATCCGCTGGTCGGCGAATTCCGCGTCCACTATGCCGGCTTCTTCGATCCGGGCTTCGGCCACTCGGCGTCCGGTGGCACCGGCAGCCGGGCCGTGCTCGAAGTGCGCAGCCACGAAGTGCCGTTCATCCTCGACCACGGCCAGATTGTCGGCCGGCTGGTCTACGAGCATATGCTGAAGCGGCCGCAGGCACTCTACGGCACCGATCTCGGTTCCAACTATCAGGCGCAGGGCCTGAAACTGTCCAAGCATTTCCGCGCCGCGCGCTGAGCGCCTGTCGCCGTCAGGCAAAATCCTTGCCTGTACCGGCTCGCCATGCTTGGCTGCCTTGCCGCCCGTCAAGCTGGCGGCGTTCAAGGGGAACCAAGAAAATGCATTTTTCGAAATGGGTCATATCGGCAGCGGGCGCTGCCATGCTGGTGATGGCGGCCGGCTCTTTGGCGGCGCAGGCAGCTGAAAAAATCAAGATCGGCACCGAGGGCGCCTATCCGCCGTTCAACACCATTACCGCCGACGGCAAGGTCGAAGGCTTCGACATCGACATCGCCAACGCGCTGTGCGCGCAGATGAAGGTCGAGTGCGAGATCGTCACCCAGGACTGGGACGGCATCATTCCCGCTTTGCAGGCGAAGAAGTTCGACGCCATCATCGCCTCGATGAGCATCACCGAGGAACGCAAGAAGCAGGTCGCCTTCACCAACAAATATTATACGACTCCGCTCGCTCTGGTGGCGCCGAAGGACAGCGACCTGACCTCGACCGAACCGGTGGCCCTTGCCGGCAAGACGGTCGGCGCCCAGGCTTCGACCACGCAGGCCGATTATGCCCAGAATGAATATGGCAAGGCGGGCGCGGAGGCCAAACTCTATCCCACCCAGGAAGAGGCGATCACAGACCTGACCAATGGTCGTCTTGACGCCGTGATCTCGGACAAGTTCGTGCTTATGGATTGGCTCAAGAAGGCAAGCGACGGCTGCTGCAAACTGGTCGGCGACGTCAAGGGCACCGAGACCCAGGCCGGCATTGCCGTGCGCCTGGACGACACGGCCCTGCGCGACAAGCTCAACGCGGCCATCGACGCGATCGTCGCCGACGGCACCTACAAGAAGATCCAGGCCAAGTATTTCGACTTCGATATTTATTGAGCAGAAATCTCCCCCCTCGTGGGGGAGATGGCCGGCAGGCCAGAGGGGGGCGGTTCGACCGGATGCAACCTTCTTGCGACAGATGGAGGTTGGCGCTCCACGCGCGACGACCCCCTCTGTCGCCTTCGGCGACATCTCCCCCTCAAGGGGGAGATCGCCCTTTCTACAGCGCCTTCACCGCCACCTGCACCGGCTGCTCGATCTCGAGCGGATTGCGCAGCGGCAGGCCGAAATCCCCGGCCTCGATCTCGAAGACATCGCCGGCCTCGGTCCTGATGCCGTCGGCGAAGGACAGCGTCGCCGTACCGAACATGTGCACATGCACGTCTCCCGGCTGGCGGAAGGCCGCGTATTTGAAATGATGATGTTCGAGATTGGCGATGGTGTGCGACATGTTCGCTTCGCCGGACAGGAACGGCTTTTCCCACAGCATCTCGCTGTCGCGCACGATGCGCGAGGTGCCGCGGATGTCGGACGGCAGGTCGCCGATCAGGATCTCCGGCCCGAACGAGGCGTTGCGCAGCTTGGAATGGGCGAGGAACAGATAATTCACGCGCTCGGTGACGTGGTCGGAAAACTCGTTCGACAGCGTGAAGCCGACGCGGAAAGGTGCGCCGTCGTCGCCGATGACATAGATGCCGGCCACCTCGGGCTCTTCGCCGGCGTCCTTGGCAAAGGCCGGTGACAGAAGTGCGGCACCCGGTGCCACCGCCATCGTGCCATTGCCCTTGTAGAACCATTCCGGCTGCACGCCGATCTGGCCTTTCGCCGGCTTGCCGCCCTCCAGCCCCATGCGGAACATCTTCATGGAATCGGTGAGCTGCTCCTCGCCGTCGGCGCTCAGCTTCTTGTGCATGGAATCGCGCGTCGCGGCGGAGCCGAGATGCGTCAGCCCGGTGCCGGTCAGGTGCAGATGCGCCGGATCGGGGTGGTTGATCGGCGACAGCAGCCGCCCCTTCTTGTAAGCGGCCTCGAGATCGACCGTTTCGCCAAGCCCCTTGCGTTCGATCAGCGCGACGAGGCCGACGCCGGTGCGGGCGGCCTCCATCGCCAGCGAATAGACGCTGCGGGCGCCATTGATGATCCGGGTCTTGCCGCCATTGCGGGCAACGACGCGGATGGTCTCGGCGTCGTCAAGGATCTGGGAGATCAGCATGATGAATCCTCTCTCATTTGCCTTGGCAGGGCTGCCAAAAGGGCAGACCTTGCTCAGCGCGGCCGGGACCTCGTCCATGCCACGGTTTAAATTCTCAGTTCGGATTGCGCTCGCGGGCCTGGTCCCTCAGGGACTTCTGTTACCGGCGGGTTTGCCGGCAGCGCCGCGATCGTATGCCTCCTGCTTGCCTCGCCTAGAGCAGTCCACCGTTTCACGGAAACGGCGAACCGCTCTAACTCATTGTCCTGGCGCAACTCCGGGCGGAAAACCGTTTCACACTTTTCCTCGGATTGCGCTTAAGCCCGTTCAAGCCTTGTTCTTGTTGTAGACGTCGAAGATCACGGCACCGAGCAGCACCAGGCCTTTGACCACCTGCTGCCAGTCGACATTGACCCCCATGATCGACATGCCGTTGTTCATCACGCCCATGATGAAGCCGCCGACGACCGCGCCGATGACCTGACCGACGCCGCCCATCGCCGAAGCGCCGCCGATGAAGACGGCGGCAATGACGTCGAGCTCGCTGCCGAGGCCCGCAGCCGGCACCGCCTGTCCCAGTCGCGCCGCGATGATCAGGCCGCCGAGCGCCGACAGCACGCCCATATTGACGAAAACCATCAGCGTCAGCCGCTCTGTCTTGATGCCCGACAGCTGCGCGGCCTTGGCATTGCCGCCCATGGCATAGATGCGGCGGCCGATGGTCATGCGCTTGGTGACGAAGACGAACAGCGAGATCAGCACGCCCATGACGAGCAGCACCACCGGCAGGCCCCTGTAGCTGGCGAACTGGTAGACCAGGAACAGCGCCAGCGCGCTGCCGACCAGCGTCTTGACGACGAACAGGGCAAAGGGCTCGGCCTCATAGCCATGGCGCTCGCGCTTGCGGCGCGTCCTCACCCCGAAATAGGCATAGGCCAGCACGGCGATCAGGCCCAGCACGATCGTCGTCATGTGCAGCGTCAGGCCGCTGCCCATGATGGTCTTGCCGGCCGGGTTCACCGTCGGCGGGATCAGGGTCAGTGGCCCGATGACATCCGGGATGAAGCCGGAGCTGAGCGCTTTGAAGCCATCGGGTAGCGGTCCCACCGAGGATCCGCCGCCCAGCAGGGCCTGGCAGATGCCGCGGAAGATCAGCATGCCGGCCAGCGTGACGATGAAGCTCGGTATTCGGTGATAGGCGATCCAGTAGCCTTGCGCGGCGCCGATCGCGCCGCCCACGATCAGGCAGATGATCGACACCACCAGCGGATTGCTGAACGGACCGAGCGGCCAGATGACCATCATCATCGCCGCCAGCGCGCCGATGAAGCCCGCCACCGATCCGACACTTAGGTCGATATGGCCGGAGACGATCACCAGCAGCATGCCCAGCGCCATCACGATGATGAACGAGTTCTGCTGCACCAGATTGCTGAGGTTCACCGGCTTGAACAGCGTTCCGTTCGTGGTGAACTGGAAGAACACCATGATGGCGATAAGCGCCAGGATCAGGCCGTACTCGCGCAGGTTCGTCGCCAGCGCCGAGACGGCGATGCGTGGACCCTGCTGCACGTCTTCGGCGACTTTGCCCTGCGGGGCGGGGGCGCTTTCGGTACTCATGCTGCTTTTCCTTCTCCACGAACGATGGCGCGCATTATTTTTTCCTGGCTTGCTTCCGCGGCGGGCATTTCGCCCACGATGCGCCCTTCGTTCATGACGTAGATGCGGTCGGTGATGCCGAGCAATTCCGGCATTTCCGACGAGATGACCACGATCGCCTTACCCTCCGAGGCGAGTCGCGCGATGATCGTATAGATTTCGTACTTGGCGCCGACATCGATGCCGCGTGTCGGCTCGTCGAGGATCAGCACGTCGGGGTCGGCGAACAGCCATTTCGACAGCACCACCTTCTGCTGGTTGCCGCCGGAGAGATTGCCGGTCATCTGATAGACGCTGGACGCGCGGATATTGGTCTTCTTGCGATAATCGTTGGCAACGGCGAGCTCGCGCATGTCGTCGATCACGCTGTGGCGCGACACGCCGCCAAGATTGGCCAGCGTGATGTTGTGCTTGATATGGTCGATGAGATTGAGACCGTAAGTCTTGCGGTCCTCGGTGACGTAGGCGATGCCGTGTTGGACCGCCTTGCTCACAGAGGATACGTCGATCGGCTTGCCTTTGAGCAGCACCTCGCCGGAGATGCGGCGGCCATAGGAACGGCCGAACAGGCTCATGGCGAATTCGGTGCGGCCAGCGCCCATCAGCCCGGCAATGCCCACCACTTCGCCCTTGCGGACATTGATGTCGATACCCTTGATCACCTGCCGCTCGGCATGGATCGGGTGATAGACCGACCAGTTCTTCACTTCGAACACGACCTCGCCGATGTCGGGCTCGCGCGGCGGATAGCGGTCGTCGAGTGAGCGGCCGACCATCGAAGTGATGATGCGGTCTTCCGAGATGTCCTTCTTGGCCAGCGTCTCGATGGTGCGCCCGTCACGGATCACCGTCACCTTGTCGGCGACCCGGTTCACCTCGTTGAGCTTGTGCGAAATCAGGATCGAGGTCATGCCTTGCCGCTTGAATTCGAGCAAAAGGTCGAGCAACGCCTGGCTGTCCTTCTCGCTCAGCGAAGCCGTCGGCTCGTCCAGAATCAGCAGCTTGACTTCCTTGCTCAGCGCCTTGGCGATTTCCACCAGCTGCTGCTTGCCGACGCCGATGTTGGTGATCAGCGTCTTGGGGTCCTCCTTGAGGCCCACCTTCTTCAACAGCGCACCGGTGCGCGCCTCGTTGGCATCCCAGTCGATGACGCCGAATTTGGCGTGTTCGTTGCCGAGGAAGATGTTTTCCGCGATCGACAGCATCGGCACCAGCGCAAGCTCCTGGTGGATGATGACGATGCCCTTGTGTTCGCTGTCATGGATGCCTTTGAACTGGCATTCCTGGCCCTGGAAGATGATCTGGCCGTCATAGGTGCCGGAGGGATAGACGCCCGACAGCACCTTCATCAGCGTCGATTTGCCGGCGCCGTTTTCGCCGACCACGGCATGGATCTCGCCTTCCTCGACACTGAGATTGACGTTCGACAGCGCCTTCACGCCAGGGAACGTCTTGGTGATGTCGCGCATCTCCAAAATCGTCGGGGCCATGGGGACTACCGCTCCTTGAGAGCTCGGCAAACATTGCCGGCGAGGTCGATGACAATACCGGGCTCGCTGGTGAACGAAAAGGGGCCCTGCGTTGCGCAGGACCCCCTGACTTTGTAACCGGGATTACTTCAGTTCGTCGGCCTTGATGTAGCCGGAGTCGACGACCAGCGCCTGGTAGTTCGACTTGTCAACCTCATGCGGCGTCAACAGGATCGAGGGAACGACCTTGACGTCGTTGTTGTAGGTCTTTTCATCGAGGCCGTCCGGCTTGCCGCCCGAGAGCACCTTGTCGACGAGTTCGACGGTGGCCTTGGCCAGTTCGCGGGTGTCCTTGAACACGGTCGAGTACTGCTCGCCCGAGATGATCAGCTTGACCGAGGCGGTCTCGGCGTCCTGGCCGGTCACGATCGGCCAGGGCTGTGCGTCCGTGCCGTAGCCGACGGCGCGCAGCGAGGCGGTGATGCCGCGCGACAGGCCGTCATAAGGCGACAGAACGCCGTCGACGCGGCTGCCGTCCGAATAGTTGGCCGACAGCAGATTGTCCATGCGCGCCTGGGCGGTGGCGGCGAGCCAACGCAGCGTGCCGACCTTGTCCATGCCGGTCTGGCCGGACTTGATCTTGATCGAGCCGTCGTCGATCAGCGGCTGCAGGACGGAGATGGCGCCATTGTAGAAGAAGAAGGCATTGTTGTCGTCGGGCGAGCCGCCGAACAGTTCGACGTTCCACGGCTTGGTGTTCGGGAAGCGCTCCTTGAGGCCCTTGACCAGTGAATTTGCCTGGATCACGCCGACGCCGAAATTGTCGAAGGTGGTGTAGTAGTCGACATTGGCGGTCTTCTTGATCAGTCGGTCATAGGCGACGACGACGACGCCCGCGTCAGCGGCCTTCTGCAGAGCATCCGACAGGGTGGTGCCGTCGATCGAAGCGATGATCAGCGCCTTCGGGCCTTTGGTGATCTCGTTTTCCAGCTGGCTGAGCTGATTGGGGATGTCGTCCTGCGCGTATTGCAGGTCGACGGTGTAGCCGAGAGCCTCGAGCTGGGACTTGACCGCATCGCCGTCATTGATCCAGCGCTGCGAGGTCTTGGTCGGCATCAGCACGCCGACAAGACCCTTGTCGGCTGCGTGCGCCGAGTAGGTCATGGCAGCGATGCCAAGGGCCGCGACGGCGGCCAGTGTCTTGATGATTTTCACTTTAACTCTCCCTGTTTGATGGACGCGGCACCCCGGGGGTCGCGGGCCGCGCAATCGTGCAGAAGCGCCAAGGCACTGCTGCCGTCATATCGATCTCCGGTATCCTCCCATGGCCCCGAGACGCTGATTCAATCGATACGATTTTCTCGTCAGCGACCGACACGTCTTGGAACGCGCGAAGGGTGTGGGTCTTTGCCATAACTGTCAAATGCGATCTTTGATGGTTGCTATATCATCGCTGGTATATGTATTGCGACGTGACGGGCTGACCCCGATGTCGGTCTTGCGTAAGCATTAGGTAGGGAAAGCGATGGCGGCATTCGGGAATCCGACAACAGCTTCAAATGGTTACAGGGAAGCACCGGGCGATGGCGAAACCCTGCTGCGCAGCGGTCTCAGTCTGCGCCACATGCGCATGATCGTCGCGCTCGACGACCATGGCCGGGTCAGCGCGGCAGCCCAGGTTCTGAACATTTCGCAGCCGGCGGCCTCGCGCATGATCGCGGAGATGGAGGCGGTGCTGGAGGTCAAGCTGTGCGAGAGGCTGCCGCGCGGCATCACCTTGACGCCATATGGCAAGGCTTTGGCCAGGCGGGCGCGCTCGATCCTGCTGGAGATGCGCGAGGTCGACCGCGAGATTTCCGAGCTCAAGTCGGGCAAGGGTGGTTCGGTTTTCCTGGGTGCCGTGACCGCGCCGGCAATCGAGCTGGCGGTGCCGGCAATTCGTGAAATCCGCCGCATCTATCCGCGCATCGAGATCACCATGCAGGTCGAGACCTCCAATGTGCTGGCACGCGAGCTGATCGCCACGCGCCATGACTTCATCATCGCGCGCATCCCGGACGATCTCAATCCGCGGCTGTTCGAGTCGCGCGTCATCGGCGTCGAGAAGGCCTGCCTGATCGTGCGCCGGGGCCATCCTCTCACCAAGGGCGAGGCGGTGCGGCTGGAAGAGACCGCCGCCTATGACTGGGTCTTCCAGTCTGGCGGCTCGCCCTTGCGCCAGGCGATGGAGAGCAACTTCCTCAACCGCAACATCGCTTTGCCGGACCGTATCCTGAACACCAGTTCGCTGCTCCTGACCCTGGTCATGGTCGCGCAGTCCGATGCCATCGCTCCGGTCTCTGTCCAGGTGGCGAAATTCATCCAGAACCCTGACGGGCTGGCCGGCGCCATCGACATCGTCCAGACCGAATTCGACATCGAGGTCAGGCCCTACAGTCTGATCACGGTGAAGAATCGCGCGCTGTCGCCGGCCGCCAAGATGCTGCACGACTTCATTCTGAGGGAGGTGGGATGATGACTAGCTCGGGTAGGCTTCTCCGGCGGAAGCACCGCCAGGCCGAGGTTACAGAAAGCCGACTGGGAACATTACTTCCCGCCGCTGCGTTGATGATCTTGCAAGGGACGATTTCTTCTGGAGGCTGAACATGCGCAGCTTCGAAATCATCGATCTGCTTTACGTGATCGAGGCCTGCAAGCACGATCGATCGGTCGGCAATTTCGTGTCCATGGCTGAAGGCGTGGAAGAATTGCGGGTGTTGACCGGCGATTTCGTTTCATCGGATGACGTGGCGGCAAACGCCCTCGCAAAGGTGGCGCTTGCGCGAGGCTGCTCGGTTGTGTTCGACGAACAGGCAGGCGCTGAAATGGTTCTGGCGCCTTAGACTGGAGCGGGTAGAGGGAATCGAACCCTCGCGTTCAGCTTGGGAAGCTGACAAGCTACCATTACATCATACCCGCGTGCCCCCTCGTTACCATGAGGGCCCGGCTTCGGGCAATCACCAAAACGGCGCTCGCCACGGCGCCAGACAGGATCAGGCGCCGGGCAGGTAAATTACCGCGTAATCGTCCGAATAGGCCCGTTTCCAGCCCAACTGGTCGAAGAAGGGAATGCGGCTGTCGTCGGCCGACAGCAGCGCCCAGCCTATCGCGTATTTCTTCAGGCGGGCTTCGAGGAGCGGCTTGCCGTCGCCGCGTCCGGTGTCGTTGTCGCTCTTTGTGAAACCGCCCAGGAACAACTGGTCCGTCCGCCCGTCGATATAAGTCTTGAACCCGTGGAAAATCAGCGTGCCGCCGAAATTGTAGGAATTCAGCACGTTGCCGGATAGATGATGGCTTTGCGCGAATGCCAGCGCCCCGCTGGCCGATGTCTTCGGGCTCGGCGCAACCTGATAGGCGCTGCCGAGCACGGCGACCCCGCCGATCAGCAGAACGGCTGCCATGCCGCAGATGGCGTAGAACCGCCTGGCGAAGAATCTTTCCAGTCCGTCGCGCTTTTCGGCCAGCCATGCGGTGGCTGAAAGCGAGGGATATTGCTGTGCGACCTCGGCCGCCATCACCAGCGGAATCAGCAGGAAGAACAGATACATGAAGCGCACATGGGCGAGATAGACATGCAAGGTGAAGACGACGAACAACGCCTTGGCCCAGCCAATTCGCAAGCGGGACACCAATAGCCCGAAAAGCGCTAGCAGCATCGCCGCTTCCTGGACGGGACTGTCCGGCGGATTGAACGGTTTCCATTCCATGATCAGCGACACGGCCTCATTGCCGTAGGCCACGGCGAGCGTCGCCAGGATGGCCTGGACGCCGTAGGGGTGGATCAGGCTGACCAGCGGGCAAAGCAGACCGAACGCGATCCACTTCGCCAGGAGGGCCCGTTTTGACAGGCCCGTGCGTGCCAGCAGATCGAGGCCGGCGAAAGCCGCGATGACGAAGCTCAAGGTGAAGGTGGCGTGCAGGTTCGCCCACAACACGACCAGCACAAGCAGCCACCAGGGCGGCGCCCGTTCTTCCCTTGCCGCACCAAAGAGCACCGCCGTCCAGATGACGATGATCGGGAAGGTGAACACATGCGGACGCGCCGTGAAGATCGGGTTGATCAGGAACACCGCCGCGAACGCCACCGTAATCGCCAGGATCGGCTTCAGCCATGCGCTGAGAAACCACCCCATGAGGAAAACCGTCAGGGAGATCGAGGCGATGATCGCGGTGACGACCCCGTTCCAGCCGCCCGCCCGGTAGGCAAGAGCCAGCAGGACCTGCCCCAGCCATTCCTTGGCAATCCAGGGCTGGCCGGCAAACGTGTAGGAATAAGGATCGACGGTGGGAAATGTCCGGTTACTCAGGAAATCCAGACCGACCTTCACTTGCCACCAGCTGTCGGGATCCTGCAGGGTGGCGCCTGCCTGGGCACCCAGCGCACCCGCCATCGCCAAGGCCGCGAGCAGGCAGAAGATCAGCCTGTTCCGCTCGTTGTATGTCGCGGCCTCCGCACTGGCCTGAGCGTCGTTCATGGTGCGCCGCCTCTAATCGGTTCCGGTGACAGTTGGGTTCAAGGCGTTGGATTGGCGGGCTGCCGCCGAGGCTTGTCGGCCACCCGAACTATGCGGTCGGTGCTGTCGTCCCCACGTCCCACAAACACGAAGCGAGCCGAGCCAAGATAGAAAACAACCGAATAGACGCAGATTCCCGCGAGGTGGACCAGCGGGTTTTCGACGATGCCTGCTGAACGGGCGGCGATCACGACGGCCAGATTGACGCTGTAGGCGACCAGAAAGACACCCCCATAGCGCAGCGCGGTTCCGGGCTGGAAGCCATCGGCTCTGCTGAAGGTCCATTGGCGGTTCAGGAAGAAGCCGAGGACAAGGCCGGCCGCATAACCCGTGGCGTTGGCAAGGATGTCGCCCAGACCAAGCGCAAGCCCGGCCAGGATGACGGCGTATCCCAGCGCCGTGTTCAACAGACCGACGGCGCCAAATCGCAGCATCCTCGGGAAGTCAAACGGCAGGCTTGACCACATGCGCAAAATATTGGGCTCCGACAGGAATCTTGGTGAGGAAGCGCTCGAACGGCCTCAGTCTCGCAAGCATCCGAGGAAAGAAGATCCGGTAGACGATCCTCGTATTGGCGAGGCCCGCCTCGGCCATGCGCCTGCGCATCTCGCGCGAATTTATCAAAACCGCATTTTCGTCGAAGGCACAGTTTCTCACCGCGTGCGTGGTCAGCGGGTTCCAAGGATTGTGTTCGAAGACGAAGAAGCTGCCGCCATCGGCCAGCACCCTGCCGATCTCGGCGAACAGTCCGATCTGCAGGTCCTCGGGGATATGGTGGAAGACGCAGGCCGCGAAGGCCAGGTCGAAGCTGCCGTCGGCAAAGGGAATTGTCTTGCCGTCGAAATGCGTGAAGGCGGCCTGGTCGGGAAAGCGCTTGCTGGCGATGTCGAGCGATTCCCGCGAAGGATCGAGCAAGGTGATCTCCGCGTCGGGAAACGCGTTGCGCATATGGCCGAGCGAATTGCCGACGCCGGCGCCGAAATCCAGTATTCGTCGCGGTTTGACACCGGCCCGCAGCAGCGTCGCGGCGACGTCGTCGATTTTGTACCTGGCGAAGAAATCCGGGTTTTCGCCGCTCAGCCTTATGCTCGCGGCATGCTGCTCCTGATATTCCCGCGCAAACTGGTCGAACTCCGCCTCAAGCACGTGCGGCCCTCTTTGCCATCTCCTGCAGGCGATGGATCGGCAATTCGCCGTCCTCCACTGCCTGGCTGCGCGAAACGATCTCGTTGACGAAGTAGAGCGGCCGCCGCTTTGTCTCCATGTACATGCGCCCGAGATACTCGCCGAAGATTCCGAGCACCATAAGCTGGACGCTGCCGAGGATCAGCACGATCGCGGCAAGGCTGGTCCAGCCGGGCAACACGTTTCCGACCGACCATTCGAGCAGCGTGTAGCCGAGCACGACCAGCCCCAGGAGCCCGAACATCATTCCGAGCAGCGAGGCGAACCGCAAGGGCACGATGGAGAAGCTGGTCATCGCGTCGACCGCCAGAAGAAGCATTTTCTTCAGCGGATAGTGGGTGGTGCCGGCAAAGCGGCGGTGCCGCTCATAGGGGAAAGCCACCTGTCTCAGCCCGATCCAGCTCACCATGCCGCGAATGAACCTGTAACGTTCTGGCATCGCGTTCAGATGGTCGAGCGCGCGACGGTTCATCAGCCGGAAATCACCGGTGTTCGGGGCTATGTCGACGTCGACCATCCGGCGAAGCAAGCGATAGAACATGGACGCGGAGGCGAGCTTGAACCAGCTTTCGCCATCGCGCGTCAGTCTCTGGCCGTAAACCACATCGAAGCCTTCGTTCATCTTCGTCATCATCGCGCCGAGCAGTTCAGGCGGATCCTGCAGGTCGGCATCGAGAATGAGAATGCGCTGGCCGCGACAGAATTCGAGCCCAGCGCTCAACGCGATCTGGTGGCCGTAATTGCGGGCGAGGTCGATGGCGACGACATGGTCGTCCTTTTCGGCCAGCTGTAGAATGGCCTCGCGCGTACCGTCGGTCGCGCCATCGATGACAAGGACGATCTCGTAGGAAGGGCCTTGTTCAAGGCATGCGGCCGTTACCCGCCGATGCAGTTCGGCCACGCCATCCAGCTCGTTGTAGCATGGGATGACCACCGACAGCATGACGCCGCGTCGCGCGGTGTTTTTCTCCGTCTCCACCAAAGCCTTGCTCCCGCTATTCGATTGGGAATAGCGGCAATTGGTTAGAAAACAGATAAGCCAGCGGGTTCGACCGAGGCCGCCGCTAGCCATGCGGCTTGCGCTGCTTGCGGCCACGCCATCCCGTTCCAGGTCTCCGGCATCCCGCAAAACTGCCGGCTTGAAGCGGGCAAGCCAAGTGCGTATGTCTGGGCCGACGCCTTCCAAGTCTGATACCTCAATCTGGAGATGGGCCTTGTCCGCATTGACGCGCTTTCTTGGCGACTCGCCGCTCAAGGTGATCCTGAAACTGCTGGTGGTGTCGTTCCTCGTCGGCCTGGTCATGAATGCCTTCGGCTGGTCGCCGATGGATGTGCTCTACGGCATCCAGAAGTTCTTCATGGACCTGTGGAATCTCGGCTTCCACGCCATCGACCGCTTCCTCGGCTATATCCTGCTGGGCGCCGCGATCGTCGTGCCGGCCTTCATCCTGTTGAGGCTCGCCAACTACCGGAAGTAGTTACCGGGCGTAGCCCGAGGCCACCTCGAACAGGATGGCGTGGCGCGCCGCGAGTGCGGGCACATCAGTTGAATAGCCACCCCCGATGACGCCACAGACCGGAACGCCCTGCGCGCGAAAATGGCTGATGACCATGTCGTCGCGGGCGCGCAGGCCGTCATCCGATAGCGCCAGCCTGCCAAGCCTGTCCCCGGCATGGACGTCGACGCCGGCATTGTAGAACACGATGTCCCAATGGGCCTGTGCGGACAGTTCCGGCAGGATGGCGGCCAGCCTCTCGAGGTAGGCAGCGTCACCCGTGCCATCGGGCAGCGCGACATCGAGGTCGGAGGCGATCTTGCGCGCGGGGTAGTTGCGGTCGCCATGCATGGAAAAGGTGAACACGCGCGGATCATCGGCGAGAATATCCGCCGTGCCGTCGCCCTGGTGCACGTCGAGATCGACGACCAGGATGTTTTGTGCCGCGCCTTCGGCGAGCAGCACCAGCGCGGCGACGGCGACATCGTTGAAGGTGCAGAAGCCCGCGCCTTGCGCGCGCCGCGCATGATGGCTGCCGCCGGCGGTGTTGCAGGCGATACCGTGGCGCAAGGCCAGCCGCGCCGCCAGCACCGTGCCTCCGGTGGCAAGCTGCGCGCGCAGCGAGACGCGGGGCCCGATCGGAAAACCGATCTCGCGTTCGATCTTTTCGGGCACGCAGCAGTTGACGACCTGGTCGACATAGTCCGCCGCATGGGCAAGCTCCAGCCATGACGCCGGCGCCGGGTCGGCGGTGCTGAGCGCGTCGGATCCGGCCAGTCCGCGAGCGCGCAAGGCGTCCATCAGCAACGGATATTTGCTCATCGGAAAGCGATGGTTGACGGCGAAGCCGGCGTCGTAGTCGGGATGATGGACGATCTGCAGAGGCATGAACTCGTATCCGGCTGGCTCACGCCAGACCGGGATTTCGGTTGGCCGTCAAGGATAGGTGATTGCGCGGTGGCCGGAAAATGGGGCACATCCACGGTTCGATCAAGCCGCAATCAGCAAGGCAGCAATCCTTGGACAAAGGTGCAATTCCAGCCGACGCCGGATCCCCAATCCTCTCGGGATCCCCGGTTCACCCCGGATCCTTTGTCGTCACCAACCGCTCCGTGCTCGCCATCGCCGTGCCGATGACGCTTGCCTATCTGACAACGCCGATGCTCGGCCTGGTCGACACGGCTGTCGTCGGCCAGTTTGGCGACGCCGCCCTGCTCGGCGGCCTTGCGGCCGGCGCATTGATCTTCGACGTCGTCTTCACCTCTTTCAATTTCCTGCGCTCGGGCACCACCGGCCTAGTCGCCCAGGCTTTCGGGCGTGGCGATGCCCTGGAGGAGCAGGCGGTGTTTTGGCGCGCCGTGCTGGTCGCGGTTATCGCCGGCATAGTGCTCGCTGCCCTTGCGCCGCTGGTCGCCATCGCCGGGCAAAAGTTCATGGGCGCCGAACCGCGCGTCAGCGAGGCGATGGGCGTCTACATCAGGATCAGGCTGCTCGCGGCACCGTTCTCGCTGATCAACTATGCCATCCTCGGCTATGTGCTGGGGCGCGGCGAGGGCGGGCTTGGGCTGGTGCTGCAACTGGTGCTGAACGGCATCAACATCGCGCTCTGCTTCCTGCTTGGGCTGAAACTTGGCTGGGGCGTCGCCGGCGTTGCCTGGGCGACCGTCACCGGCGAGTTCCTGGCCATGCTGCTCGGCCTGGCGATCGTGGTCCGCCGGTTTCGCGCGGCCCCGCCGTTGCCGCGCCAGCGCCTGCTCGACATGGCCGCCTTCCTGCGCATGATGTCGCTCAACCGCGACATCATGATCCGCTCTTTTTCGCTGCTCGCCGCCTTCGCATTGTTCACCCGCCAGGGCGCGCAGTTCGGCACGGTGACGCTGGCCGCCAACGCCGTGCTGATGAATTTCTTTCTCGTCGCCGGCTATTTCCTCGATGGCTTTGCCACCGCTGCCGAACAGCTGGCGGGCCGTGCCGTCGGCGCACGTGCCGCCGCACCGTTCCGCCAGGCCGTGCGGCTGACGCTGTTCTGGGGTTTCGGACTGGCGGGAGCCGCGACGCTGGTAATGCTGTCTGGTGGCGCCAATCTGGTCGCTCTCGTGACGACATCGGCGGAAGTCCGTTCGGTGGCCGACATCTACCTGCCGTGGGCGGCATTCACGGCCCTGAGCGGTGTGCTGGCGTTCCAGATGGATGGCGTCTTCATCGGCGCGACCTGGTCCCGCGACATGCGCGACCTGGTCCCGCGACATGCGCAACATGATGCTGCTGTCGTTCCTCGTTTTCGCGGCCGCGCTGCTGACCCTTGCACCCGCCTTCGGCAACAATGGACTTTGGGCGGCGCTGCACGTCTTCCTGCTGGTGCGAGGCTTCAGCCTGCTGACGATCCTGCGGCTGAGGGTGCGGACGGCGTTCTAGACGGTGTCCCCGGAAGGCCCCGGGCCGTCCAATGGCACCGAGCGGCAGCTTTTCACGATAGGAATTTTTTCTTGACTCGGTGCCCTCAGCTATGGTACATATTTGGCCATGGTGCTGATTTGCGCCAGTGACCCGCCGCACAGGCGGGTTTTCGTTTGATGCTCCGTCAGCCAACGCGCCAGCGAGGCTCCGAAGGAACCCGTTAACCCGAGTTCGTTGCCATGCGGTGCGGTCGGATGCACTTGCACTTCGAGTCGATTTCCAACAGACTTGATGCACCAATTGTTCCAGGACGAGCTTATGCGAAGCTACCTGCCATACGTCTTGGGCGCGGCGCTGGGATTGCTTGCGGCGTTCATTCTCTCCGCGGTTTCTGGCATCGGAGGAACCGCACAGTTGCTTCTCTTCGGCGTGCTGCCTGCCATCGGCGGTACCATCCGCGAGCGGGCTGTCAGTCGCAATCTACGCTCCTGAGAGCGGTTCAGAGTTGCCTGGACGCCCAGAAGTCGAGGCGGCTGTCGCGCAACTCGCAAATCGACTTCAGCCGTTCTTTTTCGACGAAACGGACCATCCCGGAAAGAATACGGCCTGGCAGCGAAGGCCCGGCATAGATCATGCCGGTGTAGAGCTGCACCAGATCAGCGCCCGCGCGGATCTTTTCCAGTGCCGTCTCGGTAGAATCAATGCCGCCGACGCCGATGATGGCGCGGTCCGGTCCGAGCAGCTTGCGCATCTTTGCCAGCACGATGGTCGAGCGTTCGAACAGCGGCTTGCCGGAGAGTCCCCCGGTCTCGCGCGCGGTGTCGCCGCTGCGCAGCGCTGGTCGGGATATGGTGGTGTTGGAGACGATGACGCCGTCGATCCGCTTCTCGGTGACCTCGGCGGCGATGTCTTCCAGCTCGGCTTCGACCAGATCCGGCGCGATCTTCAGGAAGACCGGCGGCTGGGCTGATGCCGTGGCGCGCGCGGCCATGACACGCGACAAAAGTTCGCCGAGCTGTTCGCGCGCCTGCATGTTGCGCAGGCCCGGCGTGTTGGGCGAGGAGATGTTGACGGTGAGATAGCTGGCGTATTGCGCAAACCGGGCGACGCCGTGCTCATAGTCGCCGATGCGGTCGCTGCTGTCCTTGTTGGCGCCGATGTTGACGCCGACGATGCCGGAGCGCCCCTTGCGCCCGGCAAGGCGTTTTTCCGCTGCTGCATGGCCTTCATTGTTGAAGCCCAATCGGTTGATCACCGCATCATCGGCCGTCAGCCGGAAGATACGCGGCTTCGGATTGCCGGCCTGCGCCAGCGGCGTGATCGTGCCAACCTCGGCAAAGCCGAAACCAAGGCCAAGCAAAGCGTCGGGCACTTCGGCGTTCTTGTCGTAGCCCGCAGCCATGCCGAGCGGGTTCGGAAACTCGAGCCCGCAGACCGTCACCTTCAGCCGCGCATCGAACGTCGTCCGCGCGCCGACCGGCAGTCCGCATCGCAGCGCCGCGATCGATAGGCCATGCGCGGTTTCCGGATCGAAGGCGAACAGCAGCTTCTGGCCAAGCCGGTCGAGCACGCTCATTGCCCCTCCAGTGCCGGGAACTGATGCACACCATCTGCGCCAAGCGGCAGTGGCCGGACCCACAGCACGGCCTTGAGGTTGAGCGGACCATAAAGATGCGGAAACAGCGCGCCGCCGCGCGAGACCTCGTATTTCAGGGCAGCGCCCAGACCGGCGCCGTCGATGGCGACCAGCAAAAGGTCTGTCTGGCCGGCAAAGTGCTTTGCCGCGGTTTCCTTGACCTGCGCTGCCGTGGAGAAGTGGATGAAGCCGTCGGCGGCATCGATCGGCGCGCCGGTGAAGCGGCCATGCGTTTCGGCCTCGTGCCATGGCGCTTGCGGGGTTATCTTGTAGATAATCTGAGACATGGTTGCGCTATAGAGCAGTTCCAGGAAAAGTGTGAAACGGTTTTCCCGGGAAAAGCGCATAGCGCTTCCCTTGGGAATTGCGTCAAAATGTGCCCGAACCGGCCATTCGGGAAAGGCCAAGCCAAGGGTCTTCCCTATTTCCGGCGCAAACATGGGATATTTCAGGCCTTGGCCATGGAGGACGACATGCGTCTGCAGCACATCTTGATCCCCGCCGCGCTCGTTTCGCTGGTCGCGGCTTCAGCTTACTCGGAAGAAACCGACCGCTACCGGCTGGAAAAGTCCGACAACGGCTTTGTCCGTATCGATACGCAGACCGGCGCCATGTCGATTTGCGAGGAGCGTTCGGGCCAGCTCGTCTGCAAGATGGCGGCCGACGAACGCGCCGCTTTCCAGGATGAGATCGACCGCCTGCAGACCTCGATGAAGGCGATGGACGAGCGCGTCACCAAGCTTGAGAATTCGCTCTCCGCCCGCCTCGAATCGAAACTGCCGAGCGAGGAGGATTTCAACAAGACGATGAGCTACATGGAGCGTTTCCTGCGCGGCTTCATGGGCATCGTCAAGGATATGGACAAGGACAACGGCGCGCAGAAGACCTGAGCGCTTCAACCAAAGGAGGCGACGCGCTGGCTTTGCCGCTTGAAAACAGCGCGCAGCCCCTCATAATCGTCCAAATTGAACCCGAAAAAGCCAAAAAAATCATCGGGGATTCGGGGAGGAACATTTGCCGGCAGGCTATTCTTTCGTCATCGCCGACGATCACCCGCTGTTTCGCGGTGCGCTGCGCGAAGCGCTCGCCGGCATAGGCAACGTCGCCGCCATCCACGAGGCCGGCGATTTCGAGAGCGCCAAGGCGCTGGTCGTGGCCAACGAGGACGTCGATCTGGTTCTGCTCGACCTGTCGATGCCGGGCGCCAGCGGCCTCTCCGGCCTGATCTCGCTGCGCGGCATCCATCCGGCGGTGCCGCTGGTCGTGGTGTCGGCGCATGACGATCCGGCGACCATCAGGCGGGCGCTCGACCTCGGCGCTTCCGGCTTCATCTCCAAATCGGCCAGCATGGAGGAGATCCGCAGCGCCGTGCAATCGGTGCTTGCCGGCGATATCGCCGCGCCGGTCGGCGTCGATCTCGGCATTGAGCGCGATCCCGAAATATCGGACCTTATCAAGCGCCTGCAAACTTTGACGCCGCAGCAGACACGGGTGCTCGGCATGCTGGCCGAGGGCCTGCTCAACAAGCAGATCGCCTATGAACTCGGCGTCTCCGAGGCCACCATCAAGGCGCATGTCTCCGCCATCCTGCAGAAGCTCGGTGTCGACAGCCGGACCCAGGCAGTGATCCTCCTGTCCAAGATCGGCAGCGACCCGCTGCAGCCGGCGAACTGACCTCTATTCGGCCGCCGGTGCCAGCGGCCTGACCCTGGCCATCATCGAGCGCAGTACCGCTGGTTTGAGCGGTTTGTTGATCACCGCGATCTCGAGCCCGCCGGCGGCCGTGCGCACCTCGTTGGAGCGGTCGGCGGTGACCAGCACGGCCGGCAGGTTGTCGCCATGGGTCGCGCGCAGCCTGACAACGAGTTCAAGACCGGTTTCGCCGTCGAGATGGTAGTCGGCAAGGACGATGTCAGGGCGGTGTATCGCGGTCTCCAGATCCTTTGAACCGGACACGGTGTCGACGTTGCAACCCCAGCCTTCGAGCAGGAGCCGCATGCCCTCTAGGATGCGGGCGTCGTTGTCGATGCACAGCACGTGCAGCCCGGCCAGCGAAGCCGTCGCGCGGGCAGGAGCCCTGGCTTCGATTTCGCGTCGCGGTTCCTGCACGGCCGCCACGGGCAGGATGACGGAGAAGCGCGTGCCCTTGCCAGGATTGGAAAAGATCCGGATTTCCAGGCGCAACACCCGGGCGATGCGGTCGACGATGGAGAGGCCGAGACCGAGGCCTTCGGCCTCGCGCGCACCCTCGTCGAGCCGGGTGAATTCGCGAAAGACGGTGTTCAGCTTGTCGCCGGCGATGCCGATGCCGGTGTCGATCACCTGGATCTCGGCCAGTTCGCCGCGCCGCCTGACGCCAACCAGCACGCGGCCGTGGCGCGTGTATTTGATGGCGTTGGAGACGAGATTCTGGATCAGGCGGCGCAGCAAATTGCGGTCCGTCGTCACCGTCAGCGATGACGGCATGATGGTCAGCTCAAGCTTCTTTTCGGCGGCCAGCGGCCGGAAGTCGTTGCCGATCTGGCGCAGCAATCCGTCGAGGTCGAAGGCGGTATCGTCCGGCTTCATGGCGCCGGCATCGAGACGGGAGATGTCGAGCACGGCGCCGAGAATCGTCTCGACCGATTCCAGCGAGGATTCGATGTTCACGGCCGCCTTGCCGGCAGGCCCCTTGCCGGCCTTCTCGATCAGCGAGGAGCAATAGAGGCGGGCGGCGTTCAGCGGCTGCAGGATGTCGTGGCCGGCGGCGGCGAGGAAGCGCGTCTTGCCGAGATTGGCCTCCTCGGCCAGCATCTGCGCCTGCGCCAGCTCCTCGTTGACCCGGGTCAACTCGATGGTGCGGGTCTTGACGCGCTGCTCCAGCGATTCGTTGGCCCGTTTCAGCGCCAGGTCCTGTTCGACGCGTCCGGAAATGTCGGCATAGGTGGCGACGATGCCGCCGTCCGGCATTGGGTTGGAGCGCAGTTCCAGGATGCGGCCCGAGGTTTTCAGCTCCATCTGCCATGGACTGACGAAACTGGTCAGCCGGTTGAGCATGGCCACACGCTGATCGGCGGGGATGTCGCCGCGCTCGGCGAGATGGCGCAGGATGCGGTCGAGCGAGACGCCGACCTGGCCCATCTCGTCGGGCAGGTCGAACAGCGCCCGGTACTGGCGGTTCCAGCAGATCAGGCGGAAATCCCGGTCGAAGACGGTGATGCCCTGTTCCATCTGGTCGAGCGCGATCTGCAACAGGTCGCGGTTGTGCTGCAGCGCCTCGGTGGCGTCGTCGAGCAAGCGGAAGGCATCTCGGGATTCGCGGTCGTGGCGCCGAAACAGCAGCGACAGGACCAGCCGTGCCGACGAGGAGCCGACGGCGCTGGCCAGCAACTGCTCGGAAAAGCGGATGACGTCCATGCTCGCCTGCTCGTTGCCGTGCAGCGAGGTTCCGTTGGTCTTTTCGAAAGACTGGAAGGAGCGCTCGGTGCGCTCGACGCCGAGATAGCGCCCGATCGTGTCCTTGAGGTCGTTGACGGTGATGGCGGTGCGGAAGCGGCGCAGGCTTGGCATCGGGCCGGCATCGCGCGGCACGAAGATCGACGCCTGGATGCGTTCCAGCGGCACCGATGCGCGCGACAGCGAACCGAGCACGAAGAACACCGCGTTGATCGACAGGCTCCACAGCACGCCGTGGTTCAGCGGTTCGGCGACGGTGCCGAACAATGCCTGCGGCCGCAGCGCCTCGAAGCCGAACAACCCGTGCACGATGATGCCGGTATCGGGTGCGGCAAGCGATGGAAACAGCAGCGTATAACCCCAGACGAGGATGCCGGCGACCATGCCAAGTGCAGCACCCCGGCCGTTGGCGCCGCGCCAGATCAGCCCGCCGATCAGGGCGGGGGCGAACTGGGCGATGGCCGCGAACGACATCAGGCCGATCGACGACAGGCGCGCGCTGTCGGTGCTCTCGCGGTAATAGAGGAAGGCGATGAACAAGAGGATGAAGATCGCCCCGCGCCGCACATTGAGGATCAGCGTCGACCAGTCCTCGGTCTCGGAGGTCGAGGTCTTGAGCAGGCGGCGCACGAACAGCGGAATGACGAGGTCGTTGGAGATCATGATCGACAGCGCCACGCTTTCGACGATCACCATCGCCGTCGCCGCCGACAGGCCACCGATGAAAGCCGCCATCGCCAGCAAATCATGGCCGCTGAACAGGGGCAGCGACAGCACGTAGAGATCGCTGCTGGTTCCGGTGCCGACCAGCGAAAGGCCGGCGAAGGCGATCGGCAGCACGAACAGGTTGATCGCCACGAGGTAGAGCGGAAACACCCATGTCGCGGTGCGCAGTTCGGCCTCGCCACGGTTCTCGACGATGGTGACGTAGAACTGCCGCGGCAGCATGATGATGGCAAAGCCGCTCAGGCAAGTCAGCACCAGCCAGGTGGCGAGCGAGGTGTTGTAGCTCATCGCCTGCCGGACCTGCGCGTTCTCAGCGAGCTTGTCGAACATGTCGCCCGGGCCGCCGAAGATCAGGAAGGTGACCATCAGGCCGATCGCCAGGAAGGCGGCGAGCTTGACCACGGTTTCGACCGCCACCGCCAGCACCAGCCCGTCCTGGTGCTCGGTGGCGTCGGCGTGGCGTGTGCCGAACAGCACCGCAAACAGCGCCAGCAGCATGGCGACGACCAGCGAGATGTCGCTGACGAAGGGATCGAAGGACGGCGGCGATCCCGTATAGTGCTCGACCATCAGGCTGACCGAGCCGGAAATCGCCTTCAGCTGCAGCGCGATATAGGGCACCGCGCCGATGGTGGCGATCAGCGTGGCGATCGCTGCGACGGTGAAACTCTTGCCGTAGCGCGCGCCGAGAAAATCCGCGATTGAGGTGATCTTCTCGGTCTTGGCCAGCCGCACGATGCGGTTGAGCAGCGGGAAGCCGAACACGAAGACGAGCACCGGGCCCGTATAGATGCCGAGGAATTCGAGGCCGCGTTCGGAAGAGAGGCCGACCGAGCCGAAGAAAGTCCAGGATGTGCAGTAGATCGCGAGGCTAAGCGCATAGATGAAAGGTCGCCCCCGGCCTGGCTCTGAAATGGCCGAGCGGCGGTCGCCGAGGCTGGCGATGGCAAACAGCAGCGTCACATAGGCGACCGCGATGATGACGATGAACAAGCCCTGCACGCTTGGACTTTCCTCCTCTGCCGCCTTTTTATCCGGCTTGCCCGGACGCAACCACAGCTTGGCGTCCGAGTCCATTGCAGAGCTGCATAGGACGGTTCTCAGGTCGGCGCGTCGGTGTCGATGTCGTTATGGTGAAGATCGCCGCTGAGCGCCGTGAAAAATGCGGCCGATAATGATCTCCTCCAAACCCATACGATAGAGGATGATATGCTTGCCATGGACGAACTGATGGGTCCTGCCTTCATAGAGCCTGCCCATATTCGGGTAATCGCCGAGCAACTCAACACCGCGTCGAGTTCGCGCAGGTATTTTTCGGCCTGAGTGTGGCCGAAGTTTTCGAAGGTGTGGCGGTAAATGTCTTTTAGATCGCGTTCGGCGCGATGCGTTATCCTATGACGCATGCGGAAGTTCGGCACGCGCTTCCCGAATAATGTCATCGATCGATTTTTTGCTGACGAGACTCTCAAAACCTTAGTTGATCGCCGCCAGAATCGTTTTCCGCTTCTCATCGGGCGAAAGCGCATCGAACCAAGCGCGCTGCTCCTCTGTTGGAGCCGCCCACGGATAAACATCAATGCTGATGGTTTCGAGCATGGTCATGAGAACATTATAGGCGAAAACGCCTATGATTGCCAGAAATTCAACGCTGGTCCTGCCGAGCCGTGGGTCTCGAACAACTGAATCGGGGTCTTGGCGGGCAACATAGCCGGATCCCGGTAAAGAGAAACCGGTCGCTTTCTCCTTTTTATCGATGTTGCGTCAGCAGGTTTTTGTTATGTTGCCCTAGGGTCGATGCCGCAAGGACGGAAACGGCAGTTCGGCCAGTCACGACAAGGAGGGTCGAATGCTGAAAGAATTCCAGGAATTCATTTCCAAGGGTAATGTGATGGACCTTGCGGTCGGCGTCATCATCGGCGCGGCCTTCAGCAAGATCGTCGATTCCCTTGTCAACGACATCATCATGCCGATCGTCGGTGCGATTTTCGGCGGGTTGGACTTCAACAACTACTTCTTTGGATTGTCCTCGGCCGTCAACGCGACCTCGCTGGCCGACGCCAAAAAGCAAGGCGCTGTTTTCGCTTATGGCAGCTTCATCACCGTGGCGCTGAATTTCCTCATCCTTGCTTTCATCATCTTCCTGATGGTCAAGGCGGTGAACAACATGCGCAAGCGGCTTGAGCGCGAGAAGCCGGCAGCACCTGCCGCTCCGCCGCCAGCCGACGTCGCGCTGCTCACCGAAATTCGCGACCTGCTCGCCAGGCGCTGACCAGGGGCAGCATTTGCTGGACCAAAACCCCGGTCGTTCGCGGCCGGGGTTTTCTGTTTTCGCATCTGGTATGGACCGCTGACGAAAACCGCAGACCAAACGGATCCGCCATGACCCTGATCGACAGCTTGCGCCCTGAGGCTCGTGCGGCACCCGAAAGCGGCATTGTCGCCGTCGTCAATTACGGCCGCCTGCGCGAAGGCATGATTCCGCTCTGGGCCGGCGAGGGCGACCTGCCGACGCCAGCCTTCATCACCGATGCCGCGTCGAAGGCGCTGGCCGGCGGCGAGACATTCTACACCTGGCAAAGGGGCATCCCCGATCTCAGGCAGGCGCTCTCCCGCTACTATGCCAGGCATTTCGGCAGGACCTTCCCGGAGGAAGAATTCATCGTCACCGGCTCCGGCATGCATGCCATCCAGCTGGCGCTCGACGCGCTCGCCGGTGCCGGCGACGAGGTTGTCTATCTGTCGCCGGCCTGGCCGAATTTCGATGCCGCAGCAGGGATAGCGGGAGCCGTTCCAGTCGCGGTCACGCTCGATCATTCCGGCAATGGCTGGTCCTGCGACGTCGAGAAGATCGCGGCTTCGATCACGCCGCGCACAAAGGCGCTGTTCATCAACACGCCGTCGAACCCGACCGGCTGGACCGCCGATCATGAGACCTTGCAGGCCATCCTCGATCTGGCGCGCGCGAAAAACCTCTGGATCATCGCCGACGAGATCTATTCGCTTTTCCACTATGGCCACGGCCGCGCGCCGTCCTTCCTCGACATCGCGTCGGCGGAAGACCGCATCCTGTACGTCAACTCATTCTCCAAGAACTGGGCGATGACCGGCTGGCGCGTCGGCTGGATCAAGACGCATCCGAGCTTGCAGCAGGTGTTCGAGAACCTGATCCAATATTCGAATTCCGGCGTTGCACAGTTCATGCAGCGCGGCGCGGCTGCCGCCCTTGACGGGGGCGATGGCTTCGTTGCCGAACAGGTCGAGCGGGCGCGCAAGGCGCGCGATCTGGTCTGCGGCATCCTCGGCGCCACCGGCCGCGCCCGGTTCACCGTGCCGCAGGGCGCGTTCTATCTGTTTTTCACTGTCGACGGCCTCACCGATTCACGCACGGCCGCCTTCGACATTGTCGACAAGGCCAATGTCGGCCTGGCGCCAGGCACCGCTTTCGGGCCCGGCGGCGAAGCGTTTTTGCGGTTGTGTTTCCACCGCCGCCTCGACCAGGTCGAGGAAGCGGCACACCGGCTGGCAAATTGGATGAAGGCTATTTGAGCCGCCGACGAAGCGCGGATTGAAATCGCTCCGGCGAGCCAGATGGCCGCCGGAGCAGCATTTCAAACGGGCTTCAACCGCCTGACTTGGGCACCAGCAGGGGAATGATGCGGTCGCTCTTGGCCACCGAAGGCCGGCCGGCGGAGCCATAGGGGATGCCGAGCGCATCCCAGGTCTCGACCAGCGCGTCCTGCAATTCGGCGATCAGTGCATCGGAATGGAACGGCGTCGGCGTGATGCGCAGCCGCTCGGTGCCGCGCGGCACGGTCGGGTAGTTGATCGGCTGGATGTAGATGCCGTGCACGCCAAGCAGGCGGTCGCTGGCCATCTTGCAGGCCTCCGGATCGCCGACCAGCAGCGGCACGATGTGCGTTGGCGAGTCCATCACCGGCAGGCCGGCGGCCGACAGGATCTGCTTGGTTCGTGTCGCCTGCTGCTGCTGGGCGTCACGCTCGGCCTGCGAGCGCTTGAGATGGCGGATCGACGCGGTCGCGGCGGCCGCGATCGCCGGCGGCAGTGCCGTGGTGAAGATGAAGCCAGGCGCATAGGAGCGCACGGCGTCGATCACAGCGCTGGTGCCGGTGATGTAGCCGCCCAGCGTGCCGAACGCCTTGGCGAGCGTCCCTTCGATGATGTCGATGCGGTCGGCCAGGCCTTCGCGCTCGGTGATGCCGCCGCCGCGCTGCCCGTACATGCCGACGGCATGGACCTCGTCGATATAGGTCATGGCGTTGTAGCGCTCGGCGAGCTCGACGATCTCTCTGATCGGCGCGATGTCGCCATCCATCGAATAGACGCTTTCGAAGACGATCAGCTTGGCGCGTTCGCGCCCCGCCGCCTGCAAAAGGCTTTCCAGATGCGCGACGTCATTGTGGCGGAAGATCTTCTTTTCCGCACCGGAACGCCGCACGCCTTCGATCATCGAGGCGTGGTTCAATTCGTCCGAGATGATCAGGCAGTTGGGCAAAAGCTTCGCGATGGTCGAGATCGAGGCTTCATTGGAGACAAAGCCGGAGGTGAAGACGAGTGCCGCTTCCTTGTCGTGCAGGTCGGCAAGCTCCACCTCGAGCTCGACCAGCGGGTTCGAGGTGCCGGAAATGTTGCGGGTGCCGCCGGCGCCCGAACCCATCTTGCCAGCGGTATTCTGGAACGCGGCGATGACGTCGGGATGCTGGCCCATGCCAAGATAGTCGTTGGAGCACCAGACGGTGATTTCCTCGGCGCGGCCATTGGAACGCCAGATGGCGCGCGGAAACTTGCCCGCGATCCGCTCGAGGTCGGCGAAAACGCGGTAGCGACGCTCGGCATGGAGCTGGTCGATCGCTTCCTCGAAGAACCGCTGATAGTTCATGTCGACTTCCCAATTTTGCGCGGGATCATAATCATTGGCCTGTTGATCGTCCACCTGGCCTTTTTGGTCAAAATGCCACGCCCCGGACCTGTTCCTAACGATCACGGATCGTGGCCTATTCCCTTGATGTGGATCAACTTTGTTTCAGGACGATGCCACTAGCCGGCGATGCCGGTTACCACGGGTTCCAATAGTCATGAGGCGGGCTTTCCAGTAGAGCGGGGTTGAGACAGTTTCCGATAAATCTTGGATAAGCGAGGACGCGGATGACGGTTTTGGTTACAGGCGGCGCCGGTTACATCGGCAGCCATATGGTCTGGGAGTTGCTTGATGCCGGCGAGAGTGTGGTCGTCCTCGATCGCCTTTCCACCGGTTTCGAATGGGCGGTGGCGCCGGAGGCAAGGCTGGTGGTGGGCGATGTCGCCGACAGGGAATTGGTCGGCGGGGTCATCAGGGAGAACAATGTCGACGCGATCATTCATTTTGCCGGCTCGATCGTGGTTCCGGAATCGGTCGCCGACCCGCTCAGCTACTATGAGAACAACACCTCGAAGACGCGCACGCTGATCGAAACCGCGGTGCGCGAAGGCGTGCCCAATTTCATCTTTTCATCGACTGCCGCCGTCTATGGCGGCGCCGGGCTGGAGCCGGTGCGCGAGGACGCCCGTCTATCGCCGGAATCACCCTATGGCCTGTCCAAGCTGATGAGCGAGTGGATGCTGCGCGACGCGTCGATCGCGCATGGCCTGCGCTATACCGCGCTGCGCTACTTCAACGTCGCCGGAGCCGACCCGAAGGGCCGCACCGGCCAGTCGACGCCTGGCGCCACCCATCTGATCAAGGTCGCCTGCGAGACGGCACTCGGCAAGCGGCCGTTCATGCAGGTGTTCGGCACCGATTATCCGACGCCGGACGGCACCTGCATGCGCGACTACATCCATGTCAGCGACCTGGCGGCGGCACATCGCCTTGCCCTGCAGCGGTTGCGCGCCGGCGGACAAAGCCTCATCGCCAATTGCGGCTACAGCCATGGCTACTCGGTGCTCGAGGTCATCGACAGCGTGCGCCGCGCCTTCGGCCATGATTTCGAGGTGAAGATGGGCGACCGTCGACCTGGCGATGCCGCGGCGGTTGTCGCCAATTCGGATCTCGCACGCGCCGAACTCGGCTGGACCCCGCAACGCGACGATCTCGACCAGATCGTCGCCGACGCGCTCGCCTGGGAGCGCATCCTGACCGGCAAGAACTCCGCGCGCGGCTGAGCCGGGTTCTCCCAAGGGCTCGCAAGGCGGGCAGCGAAGCGCTATTGAAGGCATTCGCGGCACGGCGTGGAGGCGCTGCGCCGCGAGGAGCTTTTGGGGGATGGCATGAAGATAACGGTACTCGGGGCCGGTGTCGTCGGTACGGCGGCCGCCTATTATCTGGCCAGCGACGGCCACGAGGTCACCGTGATCGAGCGACATCCGGCACCGGCGCGCGGCACCAGCCGGTCGAATGCCGGCCTCGTCTCGCCTGGAGACGCCACCGCCTGGGCTTCGCCGGCGGCGCTGAAGACATTCCTTCGCGCGCTTTACAACCATGATCTCGGTATCAAGGTCAGGCTGCGCTTCGATCCTTATTTCCTCACCTGGAGCCTGCGCTTCCTGCGCCAATGCACGAAAGAGCGTCTGCGCGCCAACAGCCGGGTCAAGCTGCGCCTGGCGCTTTATTCGCGCGACTGCATCAACGCCATCTCCGCCGTTTCAGGCATTCATTATGACGAGCGCAAGAAGGGCATCCTCTATTTCTTCCGCTCGCAGCACAGTCTCGACACCGGCACCGACAATTATCGCTATCTGGCCGAGCACGGCCTGCCGATCGAGATCGTCGGCCGCGAGCGGCTGGTCGAGCTTGAACCCGGTCTTGCCGGGGTGAAGGAAAAGATCGCCGGCGGCGTCTATTCGCCGATCGACCAGACCGGCGATTCCCGGCAGTTCGTGGAAAAGCTTGCCGCGTACGCTGCCGAAAAGCTCGGCGTAAAATTTCTCTATGGCACGACGGTCGAGGGTCTCGACATCGAAGGCGGCCGGGTGCGCGCGGTGATGACTTCGGCCGGACCGGTCACTGGTGATGCCGTAGTCATCTCGATGGGGCCGGAAAGCGGCTTGCTCGGCCGCCGCTACGGCATCGATCTGCCAGTCTATCCTGTGAAGGGTTATACCGCGACGCTTCCTTTGGAGGACGAGAGCAAAGGCCCGACCATGGGCGGTGCCGACGAGGACCAACTGATCGCCTATTCCAGGCTTGGCAACCGGCTGCGGCTCGCCTCGACCGCCGAATTCACCGGCTTCGACCGCAGCCACAAGCCAAGCGACTTCGCCGCCATGTTCAGGACCGGCAAGGATCTGTTCCCCGGTGCCTTCGACGAGAACAAGGCCGAGCTGTGGGCAGGCCTGCGGCCGATGATGCCGAACTCGGTGCCGGTCATCGGCCAGGCGCGCTATGAGAATCTCTATCTCGACACCGGCCACGGCCATGTCGGCTGGACCATGGCCTGCGGCTCCGGCAAATTCCTTGCCGATCTTGTTGCCGGCCGCAAGCCGGAGATCGACCCGCAGGGGCTGGTTTACGGGGGCTAGAGATGTCGGGACCGCAAGTCGCCATCGACCTTGGCCGCATCGAGCGCAATGCGCGCACCATCGTCGAGCGCTGCGCGCTCTCGGGCATCAAGGTGTTCGGCGTCACCAAGGGCACTTGCGGCATGCCGCAAGTGGCGCGCGCCATGCTGCGCGGCGGCGTCGCCGGCATCGCCGAATCGCGCTTCGAGAACATCCGCCGGCTGCGCGACAGCGGCATCAACGCGCCGATCATGCTGTTGCGCAGCCCGCCGATGGCGCGGGTCGAGGAGGTGGTGCGCACCGTCGACATCAGCCTGCAATCGGAGCTCGCCACCATCCGCGAAATTTCGCGCATTGCCGAGCGCATGGGCCGCGTCCACGACATCATGCTGATGATCGATCTCGGCGATCTGCGCGAAGGCATCTGGCCAAACGACCTTATTCCGACGGTCGAACAGATACTGCAGTTCAAGGGCGTGCGCATTGCCGGTATCGGCACCAATCTCGGCTGCTTCGGCGCCATCATGCCGACGCCGGAAAATCTCGGCCAGCTCGTCGCCCATGCCTACAAGACCGAGCGTCTGTCCGGCAAAAGCCTCGACGTGATTTCCGGCGGCGCCTCGTCGTCGCTGCCGCTGCTGCTCGAAGGCAGACTGCCGGCCGGCATCAACAATCTGCGGGTCGGCGAAGCGATCCTGCAGGGCGGTGTCGAGACCTTCCGCGACACGCCGTGGGCCGAGCTCGAACCCGATGCCTGCCGGCTGACCAGCGACATCATCGAGGTCAAGCTCAAGCCGTCACGGCCGATCGGCCAATCCGGCTACGACGCCTTCGGCAACCAGCCGGTCTTCCCCGATGAGGGCGACAGGCTGCGCGCCATCGCCAATATCGGCCGTGAGGACGTGCTGGTCGAGGGGCTGACGCCGATCGCGAAGGGGGTGCGGGTGCTCGGCGCCTCCAGCGACCATCTGCTGCTCGATGTCGCCGACGCCGATCCGCCGCCGGCCGTCGGCGACCGCGTCGCCTTCCGCATGAGCTATGGCGCCATGCTGCTGGCGATGACTTCGGAATATGTCGAGAAGGCCCCGATGCATGACGTCGAGGACTTTTCCGGCCGCAAAATGGTGCAGATCACGGCCGAGCAGGGGGCTGCCGGCATCCTGGCCCGGGAAGGCACAGGCGCACGGCTGGAGGCGATGAACTTCGACGTGGTAGAACTTGCCGATGTCGAGCGGCCGCCATCGGGGCTGGTCCGGCTCATCGCAGGCGCCGACCGTCGCATCGCGCACAAGGCGCTGACCGCAACGGCACGCGCGACGCATTCCTTCGGCCTGATCTGGATCGATTCCATCGCCGCCCTGATGCCCGAGGACGAGGAGGGGATCGACCTGCCTGAAGGCTCGGTGCTGGCGCGCACTCTCGGCCTCGACCACAAGGCGGGTGCGCTGCAGCCGCAGCTGTCGCCGGAAAATGTCGTCATCGTCGGCCTGCGCCACGCCGACCCGGCCGAAGCACGCGTGCTGAAGGATTCGCGCGTTGCGGCCTTCACCATGACCGACATCGACGCCATGGGCATGCGCGACCTGATGCATGAAGCGATCCGCATCGCCACCTCTGGTACGCAAGGCTTTCATGTCAGCTACTCGCCGACCGCAACCGAATTCGCCGGCTGGGCTGCGGGCTCCGGTGGGCTGACCGTGCGCGAGACGCATCAGGCGATGGAGGCGATCGCGCTTTCCGGCGGGCTGCTGTCGATGGATGTGTCGGGTCTGACCGCTGATCTGGAGCCACGGATCGGCACCGACGCGGTCAATTTTGTCATGTCGGCTTTCGGCAAGCGGATCTTGTAATCAGCCCTTCCACTTCCACTGCCGCGCGCCATGCGCTGACATAGTCGACCCAGGTCGGGTCTACAGGCGGTTCTATTCTTTCGCCCTTGCCGTGCGTCGACGGCTGATCGGATGCCAGCAGTGCGGCGCCGATGCTGGTGCCGGTCGCGGCCTCGGACGCAACGACGGCGCGCGCCGTGGCTGCCGCCAGCATGCCGACAAACAGCCGGTTGCGGGCAAAGGGCCCTTCGACCGTGGTCGGGCCATCGGCGCCGATCAGGTCGAGGCAGGTCGCCGTCATCAGCGCCAGATAGAAAGAGATGGCGGCAAAGCGCTGGCCGCTGTTCAAGTCGAAGGCGTTGAGCCATGCCGCGGCATGGCGCGGGAACGGCCCCGAGCCTTGCTGGGTCGATGGCAGCAGCAGCATCTTTCGCGCCAGCACGGCGCCGACATCATCCTCGGTCCACTGCTCCGGCTGGTCCTTTGTCAGCACGGAAAACTCGCGGCCGCCCATGAAGCGCGCCGAGGGAACGGGATTGCCGAGTGCATTGACATTGACCAGCGTGTCGCGCGCTGCATCCAGAGCAATCTGTTTGCCGCCGACCGCCATCGACACCACCCAGGTACCGGTCGAGACGACGGAGAAAGGCGGCTTGTCGGACAGCAGATGCGGCAGCAGCGAGGCGTTGGAATCATGCAGGCCACAGAACACCGGCGTTTGCGGATCCAGTCCGGTTCGCACCGCAACGATGGGCAGGATAGGGCCGAGACGATCCCTGGCCGGCCGCACCGGCGCCATCATGCCGCGCCATTCCAGGCGGTCGACCAACGATGAAAAATCCGCCGTCCACGGGTTCCACAGATCGGTGTGGCAGCCGAGCGAAGTGACCTCGTTGGCGGCGATGCCGGTCAGGCGCAAGGCCCAGTATTGCGGGTACATCAGCATCGCGGCAGCCCTGGCGAATTCCGCCGGGAAGCTTTTCTGCTGCCAGAAAAATTGCGCTCCGAGATTGAGGCCGAGCGGCAGTCGCGGCGTGCCGGTCTCGGAAAAGGGCGGGCGGATGGCGTCATAATCCACGGCCAGCCTGTCGGGGCCATCGAATTCATAGTCGAGCACCGGCAGCACCAGTTCACCCGCCGCGTCGACCAGCACGCCCGTCGCGCCGTGGGTGGTGATCGAAATGGCGTCGATGCGCTGTTCGCGGTTGAGGCCGGCAAGGCTTTCGAGGATGAATGCCCACAAGGCCTCGACATCGTGGTGCGGGTAGGGAGCCTGTCGCACCGGCGCATTGGACGTGCGGCGCAGCGCCACCTCGCTCAACGTAGCGAGGTCGACCAGCGCCACCTTGGCGTTGGTCTTGCCGATGTCGATGACGGCGATATGGCGCATCGCACTCATGCCATGTGGAACATTGTTTCCAGCGGCACGGCCACCGGCTCGTTGTCCGGCCTGGTCTCCATGATGTCGGCCATTTCAGCCCACCAGCGCTGCATCACCGAATGCCCGGGCAATTCGTCCATGCCGTGGTCGTCTCGCCGCCACAGCACACCGAACAGGATATTGGTCTCCTCGTCGAGATGGATGGAATAATCGGAGACGCCGGCCTGCTTCAGCAGCGTGACCAGTGACGGCCAGATCTCGTCATGGCGCTTCTTGTACTCGGCCTTCATGCCGGGCTTGAGCTTCATCTTGAATGCGTATTTCTGCGCCATCAACGCCCTCCGCGGAGCCGCCGCCAGACGATCGGCAAGGCAATGACGATGATCAGCAGCAGGCCGATGAAGATCGACATGACGATGCCGGGCACGTTGAGCAGGCCAAGTCCGAAGGTCACCAGTCCCATGATGAACGCTGCAAGCACGACCCCAAGAATGCTGCCGGCGCCACCGAGGATGCTGACGCCGCCGAGCACCACCATGGTGATGACTTCCAGCTCGTAGCCCTGCGCGATCGAGGGCCGCGTCGAACCGAGCCGCGAGGTGATCAGCACCGAGGCGATGCCCGACATCAGCCCGGTCAGGCAGAACAGGATGAACTTGGTGCGGCCGACGCGCACGCCGGAAAATTGTGCAGCGACAGGATTGTTGCCGATGGCGAAGACGCGTCGGCCGAAACTCGTACGGTGCAGCAAGAACCAGTAGACGACGGCCGCGATCAGGAAGAGCACCAGCTCGAACGACACCACCCACCAGACATAGCCCTGGCCGAAGAAGGCGAAGCTTGAGGGATAGCCTTTGTAGGCCTGGTCGCCGAGGATGATGAAGGCGATGCCGCGAAACAGGCTCATTGTGCCGATGGTGACGACGATGGAAGGCAGGCCGAGCCTTGTCACCAGCAGACCGTTGAAGGCGCCGCAGCCGAGCCCGACCACGATGCCGATCACCACCAGCGCCGGCGTGCCTGCGCCGGCCTGCACCGCCATGCCCATCATGGTCGACGCCAGCGCGATGATGGCGGCCACCGACAGGTCGATCTCGCCTGAAATGATCAGCAGCGCCATGGCAAAGGCGATCAGGCCCTTCTCGGTGAAATTGAAGGTGAGATCGGACAGCGAGTAGGGGTCGAGGAAATAGGGTGACGCGAAGCTGTTGATGGCGAAGATGGCGACAGCCACCACGACCAGCAGCGCTTCCCAGGAAAAGATCGCGGAACGCAGCGGCTTGTCGAGCCGGTCGGGAATGTGGCGCGGGGCAGGGATGTCGGTCATGTCGCCGCCTCCACCTTTCTGAGGATGATGCGGCCTTGCTGGCGTTCGCCGCGCGCGTTGAGGACGACGGCCAGAATGATGGCGCTGCCCGAAATCGCCATCTGCCAGAAGGGCGAGATGTTGATGACCGGAAGCGCGTTGGAGATGATGCCGAGGAACAGTGCGCCGAGCACCGCGCCGCCGACCGAGCCGATGCCGCCGGCGATCGAGATGCCGCCGATGACGCAGGCGGCAATGATGTTGAGCTCATAGCCATTGGCGACCTCGACCGACGCGATCACATAGCGCGAGATCCAGAGATAGCCTGATAGGCCGCCGATCATGCCGGAGATGCAGAAGACGATGAATTTCGTCCGGCCGACATCGATGCCGGCATAGACCGACGCCGTCGGATTGACGCCGATGGCATAGATCGAGCGGCCGAGCGCGGTGCGCGTCATCAGGACAAAGAACAGCGCGATGACCAGGATGGCGATCCAGGACAGCACAGGAATGCCAAGGAAGGCCGCGCGCTGAAAGCCGATAAAGTCCGGGCTCATCTTGTCGGCATTGACCCAGGCGCCGCCGGACAGCACGAAGGTGGCGCCGCGATAGATGGTCAGCGTTCCCAAAGTCACCACGATCGAGGGGATGTTCAGCCGCCAGACCAGCAGGCCGTTGATGGCGCCGAGCATCAGTCCTACGGCCAGCGCGATGACGATCAGCAGCGGGATCGGGATTGCCGGATGCGCGGCGTTCAGCATCGCCACCACCATGCCGGTGAAGCAGAGGTTGGACGCCATCGACAGGTCGATCGACCGTGTCAGGATGACCGCCATCTGGCCAAGCGCCAGGATCATCAGGATCGAGGTGTCGTTGAACACCTGACGCAGATTGCCGGGGTCGGCAAAGGCCGGGAAGCGCGTCGAGATCAGGCCGATCAGCACGACGATGGCCGCGAACAGCCAGATTTCACGGTATTTGAGGAAAGCTTTCATGCCACGATCCCCGCTGCCGTCCGAACCAGCGTCTCGGCGTCCAGCCCCTTGTTGTCGTAGACCGCCGCGACAAGCCCCTCGCGCATGACTACGACGCGGTCGGACATGCCGAGGATTTCGGGCAACTCGGACGACACCATGATCACCGACAGGCCTTGTGCCACCAACTCGGCCATGAAGCCGTGCACGGCGGCCTTCGAGCCGATGTCGATGCCCTTGGTCGGCTCGTCGAGGATGATCACCTTGGGCGACGTCGCCAGCCATTTGGCGATGACGATCTTCTGCTGGTTGCCGCCCGACAGCGTGCCGACGTCCTGGCTGAGAGAGGAGGCCCTGAGGTCGAGCCGCTCGGTGTAGGAGCGGGCCAGATCGAACTCCTCCGACAGCCGCAGCAGGCCGGACTTCGAGGTGCGCTTGAGCGAAGGCAGCGAGACGTTCTGGAAGATCGGCAGGCCGATCACAACGCCCTGCTTGCCGCGTTCTTCGGGCACGTAGACGATGCCGGCATCGATCGAATCCGCAGCCGATTTCGGCGCGAGCGTCTTGCCTTCCAGCGTGATCGTGCCGGCTGATGTGCGGGTGATGCCCGATATCGCCTGCATCACCTCGCTGCGGCCGGCGCCGACAAGGCCGTAGAAGCCGAGGATCTCGCCCTTGTGCAGTTCGAAGCCGATGTCGTTGAATTCGGTGGGGTGCGACAGGCCGGAAACGGAGAGCACCGGCGCGCCGATCTCGGCCTTGCGCTGCGGGAAGATGTGATCGACCGCGCGGCCAACCATCAGGCGCACGATCTGGCTCTGGCCGGCGTCCCTGATCAGGCCTTCGCCGACCATCTCGCCATCGCGGAACACCGTGTAGCGGTCGGCGATACGGTAGATCTCGTCGAACTTGTGGCTGATGAACAGGATCGCCTTGCCATCGCTCTTCAGGAACTCGATCAGCAAAAAGAGCTCCTCGATCTCTTTCATCGAAAGCGCGGCGGTCGGCTCGTCCATGATGACGATCTGCGCGTCGATCGACATGGCGCGCGCAACGGCGACCAGATGCTTGTTGGCGATGCCGAGGTCCTTCAACCGCGCGTCGGCGTCGATATGGCCGGCATGCATGGTATCGAGCACTTCGCGCGCATTCTTGCGCATCGTGCGCCAGTCGATGGTGCCGAAACGCGTGCGGGGCGCGTGGCCGAGAAAGATGTTTTCGGCAACTGTCAAATCGTCGAACAGCACGGTTTCCTGGTGGATGGCCGTGACGCCATGGCCGAAGGCGGCATGCGCACTGGGCAGGGTGATGGCCTGGCCGTCGATGCTGATGGTGCCCCCGTCGGGCTGGTAGATGCCGGTCATGATCTTGACCAGCGTCGACTTGCCGGCGCCATTTTCGCCGATCAACGCCGTCACCTGCCCTGGATAGAGCGACAGGCTGACATCGTGCAGCGCGCGCACGCCGGGAAAGCTCTTGGAGATGCCGGACAGCGTCAGGCGTGGAGCCGCCTTACCCTCCCCCTTGTGGGGAGGGTCGCGAACGACGTGAGCGGGGTGGAGGTTGTCTAGCATATCAAGGTCCTGGTGTGTGGAGATGTTGCCACCCCCACCCCGTCTCGCCGGTTTTGCTCCGCAACGCCGCCTCGCCGACCCTCCCCACAAGGGGGAGGGTGAAAGCGTGCGAGCTTAATAGATTTTAGAGAACTTCTCGATGTTCGACTTGTCGAACTGGAAGGGCGGAGCCATCGCAGCCGAGTTGGTGTCGTCGAGCGTGACCTTGCCGACGCGGCCGATCGACAGCGTGGCGCCGGGCTTTGCCTTTTCCTTCTTCACCGCCAGATCATGGGCGAGGTAGACGGCCGAGTAGCCGAGGTCGATCGGATTCCACAGCGCAACCGCCTGGCTGGAACCGTTGTCGATGAACTTCTTGAACTCGGACGGCAGTGCGAGACCGGTGACATTGACCTTGCCGATCAGGTTCTCGTCGGTGACGACCTGGGCGGCGGCGACGACGCCGACGGTGGTCGGCGCGATGATCGCCTTGAGGTTCGGATAGGACTTCAACAGCCCCTTGGCTTCGTTGGTGCTCTTGGCAGAGTCGTCATCGCCATAGACGGTGGCGACGAGTTTGATCTTGGGGAACTTCTCCGGCAGGATCTTCTTGGCCGCGTTGATCCAGGCGTTCTGGTTGGTCGCGGTCGAGGAGGCCGACAGGATGGCGACCTCGCCGCCTTCTGGCAGGTGGTCGGCGGCAAGCTTGATGATGGTCTCACCGATCAAGCCGGTATCGGACGGGTTGAGGTGAAGCTGGCGGCCTTCCTTGGCGACGCCCGAATCCCACGAGATGACGGTGATGCCGCGTTCCATGGCCTTCTTCAGCACAGGCACCAGAGCGTCGGCGTCGTTGGCCGAAATGGCGATGGCGTTGACTTTCTGCGCGATCAGCGAATTGACCACTTCGATCTGCGCTTCGGCGGTCGCCTTGGTCGGGCCGGTGTAGATGATGTCGACGTCACCGAGTTCCTTGGCCGCCTCTTCGGCGCCCTTGTTGGCAGCATCGAAGAAGCCGTTGCCGAGCGACTTCACCACCAGTGCGATCTTGACGTTTTCGGCATAGGCGGCATTCACGAACATGGCGGCTGAAAAGGCCGCCGTCACCATCAATTTCTTCAAGAAGCTCATCGAATTTCCTCCCTTGAGCGTTGCATTCCATCGTCGCTGCGGGCGTGAGGGTGTCTCAGGCCTGCAGTGAAGATTCTTCCTTGTTGGTTGCGGATGTCCAGGCGACGATCAGCGTCACGCCGGCGGTCTCCAGCATCTTGGCTTCGCGATCCTCGATACCGTCATCGGTGATGACGGTGGCAATGCGCGACAGGCCGCACAGGATCAGGCTGGAGCGTTTGCGGAATTTCGAGGAATCGACCAGCACCACCAACTCGTCGGCCTGGTCGATCAGTTTCTGCTCCGCCTGGATCAAAAGCGGATCGCCCTCCATCAGGCCGAGCGGCCCAAGCCCCTGCGCGCCCATGAACATGCGGCGCGCATAGAAATTGCGCGTCACGTCATTGTCGAAGGGCGACAGGATAATGTTCTGCTCGCGGTAGATGGTGCCGCCCGACAGCATCACCGTGTTCTTGGAGTGCTTGAGCAGGTGCTCGGCGATCGGGAACGAATTGGTGAAGATCGGCATGCGGCGGCCGGTCAGGAAATGCACCATCTGGAAGGTGGTGGTGCCGCCATTGATGATGATCGGTTCGCCGTCCTTGCAGAGCTCGACCGCTTCACGCGCAATCGCCCGCTTCTGCGAGGCGTTGATGGTTTCGTTGACGGAAAAGGGCCGGCCGGCCAGCCCGATGAACTGCGGCGGCGAGATCGCCTCGGCGCCGCCGCGCACGCGGCGCAGGCGCTTCTGGACATGGAGAGCCGCGATATCGCGCCGGATCGTCGCCTCGGAGGACTCCGTCAGGTCGACCATCTCCTGCACCGTCACCACAGGCTTTTCCTGGACGGCGGACAGAATGATCCTGTGGCGCTCTTTTTCGTGCATGGTTCCTCCCTGCCTGAGCATCTAGGCACCCAAAACGCGCAGTGTCAATCATTTCCGATCATATAATTTCATTGTGCAGTGCAATATGATCGGTATTGATCGTTTGTGATTGACAAGCCGACCGCTTCCGTGGAAATTCGGGGGCAAATGGCCGCGCCTTTTGCGTGCCTTCGGGAGGATTTCTTATGCTCGACAAGCGCACCGGCGCGCGCCTCGCCAATCTGTGGGACGAGGCCAAGGCTCACGCCATGAGCGGGCCGGAACTTCTGGTCTACCGCTCGAACACACTTGGCTCCGACAAGCGCGTCACCAACTATGGCGGCGGCAACACGTCGTCGAAAATCTGGCAGAGAGACCCGCTCACCGGCGAGGATGTCGAAGTGCTGTGGGTCAAGGGATCGGGCGGCGATAGCGCCTCGATCAAGCTGGACGGCTTTGCCACGCTCTACATGGACAAGCTGCGCGCGCTCAAAGGCCTCTATCGCGGCGTCGAGCACGAAGATGAAATGGTCGGCTTCCTGCCGCACTGCACCTTCAACCTCAATCCGCGCGCGGCCTCTATCGACACGCCGCTGCATGCCTACGTGCCGAAGCCTTTTGTCGACCACATGCATCCCGATGCCATCATCGCCATTGCCGCCGCGAAGGATTCGAAGGCGCTGACGAAAGAAATCTTCGGCGACGCCATCGGCTGGCTGCCGTGGAAGCGTCCGGGCTTCGAACTTGGCCTGTGGCTTGAGAAATTCTGCCTCGAACACCCGGCTGCCAAGGGTGTCATCCTGGAAAGCCACGGCCTGTTTACTTGGGGCGACACCCCTCGGGAATGCTACGAGACGACGATCTCGGTGATCAACCAGGCGATCGAATGGTTCGAGCGCCGCTCCGAGGGTGTCGCTATCTTCGGCGGTGAAGCGGTCAAGTCGCTCGACGCCGCTGAGCGCCGTGCCATCGCGGCCAAACTGATGCCGAGGATTCGCGGCCTGATCTCGGAAAAAAGCCACAAAACAGGCCATTTCGACGATTCCGCTGCTGTGCTCGAATTCGTCAATTCCAGGGATCTGCGCCCGCTGGCGGCACTCGGCACCTCGTGCCCCGACCATTTCCTGCGCACCAAGATCCGCCCGCTGGTCATCGAGTTCGATCCGGCAAAGCCCGATGTCGATGCCGTCATCGCGCGTCTTGCCGACGACATCGCCGAATATCGCGTTGGCTACCAGGCCTATTACGATAGCTGCAAGCATCCGGACTCGCCCGCCATCCGCGATCCCAACGCCGTGGTCTACCTGATGCCCGGCGTCGGCATGTTCACCTTCGCCGGCGATAAGGCGACGGCCCGCATTTCGGGTGAGTTCTATGTCAACGCCATCAACGTCATGCGCGGCGCCTCGACCGTCTCGTCCTATGTCGGCCTGCCCGCACAGGAAGCCTTCGACATCGAGTACTGGCTGCTCGAGGATCTGAAGCTGCAGCGTATGCCGAAGCCGAAGTCGCTTGCCGGCCGGATCGCCCTGGTCACGGGTGGCGCCGGCGGCATCGGCCGCGCCACGGCCAACCGGCTGCTGCGCGAAGGCGCCTGCGTGGTGCTGGCCGACATCGACGAAACAGCGCTGGCCAGCGCCAATGACGAACTGGCGAAAGTCTACGGCAAGGATTTCGTCCGCCCGGTATTGATCAACGTCACCTCGGAGGATCAGGTCATTTCGGGCTTTGCCGAGACGGCGGTCGAGTTCGGCGGCATCGACATTCTGGTGTCGAATGCCGGCCTCGCTACCTCGGCGCCGATCGAGGAGACGACGCTGGCGCTGTGGAACAAGAACATGGATATCCTGTCGACCGGTTACTTCCTGGTCTCGCGGGAAGCGTTCCGGCTGTTCCGCGCGCAGAAGATCGGCGGCAACGTCGTCTTCGTCGCTTCGAAGAACGGCCTTGCCGCATCGCCCAACGCCGCCGCCTATTGCACCGCCAAGGCCGCCGAGATCCATCTCGCCCGCTGCCTGGCGCTGGAGGGCGCGGAAGCCCAGATCAGGGTCAATGTCGTCAACCCGGACGCGGTGCTGCGCGGCTCGAAGATCTGGACCGGCGAGTGGAAGGAACAGCGCGCCGCCGCCTACAAGATGTCGACCGACGATCTGGAAGAGCACTATCGCTCGCGTTCGATGCTGAAGCGCTCGGTCTTCCCGGAAGACATCGCGGAGGCGATCTATTTCCTGGCGTCCGACATGTCGGCCAAGTCGACCGGCAACATCATCAATGTCGACGCGGGCAACGCCCAGTCGTTCACGCGCTGAGCGGAGGGGACGATGGAACACATCATCTCCGCCGACCTCGTCGACACGGACAACGCCACGCGCAAGGCCAATCTCGAGCGCGACTATGCTTCGCTCGGTGAACGCCTCGACCGTCGCGGCATCGCCATCGACGCCATCCGCGACAAGGTCGAGAAATTCGCCGTGGCGATCCCCTCCTGGGGCGTCGGCACCGGCGGCACGCGCTTTGCCCGCTTTCCCGGCGCCGGCGAGCCGCGCGACATCTTCGACAAGATCGAGGATTGCGCGGTCATCAAGCAATTGACGCAGGCGACGCCGACCGTTTCTCTGCACATCCCGTGGGACACGGCCAACCCGAACCGGCTTAAGCAGGCGGCCTCGCGCTTCGGCCTCGGCTTCGACGCCATGAATTCCAACACCTTTTCCGACGCCAGGGACCAGAAGCTCTCCTACAAATTCGGCTCGCTGTCGCATGCCGACACCGGCACGCGCCGGCAAGCGGTCGAGCACAATCTCGAATGCATCGAGATCGGCAAGACGCTTGGCTCGAAGGCGCTGACGGTGTGGATCGGCGACGGTTCGAACTTTCCCGGCCAGGTCAATTTCGCCAAGGCGTTCGAGCGCTATCTCGACGCCATGAAGGAGATCTATGCAGGGCTGCCCGCCGACTGGAAGCTGTTCAGCGAGCACAAGATGTACGAGCCGGCCTTCTATTCCACCGTCGTGCAGGACTGGGGCACCAACTACATGATCGCGCAGGAGTTGGGCGACAAGGCGTTCTGTCTGGTCGACCTCGGCCACCATGCGCCCAACGTCAACATCGAGATGATCGTCTCGCGGCTGATCCAGTTCAAAAAACTCGGCGGCTTCCATTTCAACGATTCGAAATATGGCGACGACGATCTCGATGCCGGTTCGATCGACCCCTACCGGCTGTTCCTTGTCTTCAACGAACTGGTCGATGCCGAACTTTCGGGCGCGGAGGGTTTCGACCCGGCCCACATGCTCGACCAGAGCCACAACGTCACCGACCCGATCGAAAGCCTGATGCTGTCGGCGGTCGAGGTGCAGCGTGCCTATGCGCAGGCACTGCTGGTCGACCGCAAGGCGCTGGAAGGCTTCCAGGACTTGAACGACGCACTGATGGCGACGCAGACGCTGAAAGCCGCCTACCGCACCGATGTCGAGCCGATCCTCGCCATGGCGCGGCTGAAGACCGGTGGCGCCATCGACCCTGTCGCCGCCTATCGAGCGGCGGGCTATCGCGCCAAAGTCGCGGCGGAACGCCCTGCGGTCGCCGGCGGGAGTGGCGGGATTGTGTAGCCCATAATTCGACGTTTCCGTCGATCCGACAGAGGCGAGGACAGCACTTGAGCACCCCCCTCTGTCCTGCCGGACATCTCCCCCGCAAGGGGGGAGATTGGCCGCTTCATCGGCAGCGCTCTTCCTGGAACGTCGGAGATTGGCGAAAGCAGAGACAACAACCGATCTCCCCCCTTGCGGGGGAGATGTCCGGCAGGACAGAGGGGGTGTGAAGGATCGCCACCCGTTATTATTGGCTAGACTAACCCACCCCAAGAGGCTCTTCTAGGCGCACCCCTCACGCTCCCGGAGGCACGCCATGCCGCTCACCCGCAGAACCCTGATCGCCGCCAGTTTTTCCGTCACCTTTACGCTTGCGCCACTACAGTTGACTTTCGCCGCCTCGCCCGCGCCGGCCAAGGGCGAGCACGGCATGGTGGTGACGGCTCAGCATCTGGCGTCCGAAGTGGGCATCGAGGTGTTGAAAAAGGGCGGCAATGCTGTCGATGCGGCGGTTGCCGTCGGCTATGCCTTGGCCGTCGTCTACCCCAATGCCGGCAATATCGGCGGCGGCGGCTTCATGACCATACGCTTCCAGGACGGCAAATCGACCTTCCTCGATTTCCGCGAACGGGCGCCGCTGGCGGCGACAAAAACCATGTATCTCGACAAGGACGGCAACCCGGTGAAGGGCGCCAGCCTCGACGGCTATCTCGCGGTCGGCGTGCCGGGCTCGGTGGCTGGTTTGGAGATGGCGCGCGAGAAATACGGCAAATTGTCCCGCCAGGATCTGATGGCGCCGGCAATCGGCTATGCCAGGGACGGCTTCATCCTCAACCAGGGCGATGCCGCCTCTTTTGCCGGCAGTGCCGACAGGCTGGCAAAGGACCCTGCGGCCGCCGCCATCTTCCTCAAACCTGACGGCAAGCCCTATGGCATCGGCGAGCGCCTGATCCAGCCCGACCTTGCGGCCTCGCTCGCCGCCATTTCCGAAAAGGGTACGGATGCCTTCTACAAAGGCGCCATCGCCGATGCCATCGTCAAGGCGAGCGGCGCCAAGGGCGGCATTCTCGCCAAACCGGATTTCGAGCAATATGCGGTGCGTGAGCTCAAGCCCGTGACCTGCACCTATCGCGGCTACGAGATCACCTCCTCGCCGCCGCCCAGCTCCGGCGGCGTCATCATCTGCGAAATCCTCAACGTTCTGGAGGGCTATCCCTTATCCTACCTCGGTGCCGGTTCGGCCGAGACGGTCCACGTCATGGTCGAGGCGATGCGCTATGCCTATGTCGACCGCAATTCAGCGCTCGGCGATCCCGATTTCGTCGACAACCCGGTCTCGAAATTGCTTGATAAGACCTATGCCAAGGACATCCGCGACAAGATCGATCCGTTCCGGGCCGGCGTGTCGCAGGATCTGATGCCGAAGGGCTTTGGCGAGAGCAAGGAGACAACGCACTATTCGATCATCGACGATGACGGCAATGCGGTCGCGGTCACCTATACGTTGAATGGCTCCTTCGGCGCCGGCGTCGTCGCCGACGGCACCGGCATCCTGCTCAACAACGAAATGGACGATTTCACCCAGAAGCCCGGCGTGCCCAACCTCTATGGCCTGGTCCAGGGCGAGGCCAATGCCATCCAGCCGAAGAAGACCCCGCTGTCGTCGATGAGCCCTACCGTGGTCGCCAAGGACGGCAAACCGTTCATGGTCATCGGCAGCCCGGGTGGTTCGCGCATCATCACCATCACGCTGGAAGCCATCGTCAACGTCATCGACCACGGCATGAATATCCAGGAGGCGATCGACGCGCCGCGCATCCACCATCAATGGCTGCCCGACAAGGTCTATGTCGAGCCGTTCGGGCTGTCGCCGGATACCGAGAAGCTGCTGGCCGGCATGGGCTATCACCTCGATCTCGCTGACCAGACCTGGGGTCAGGCGGCCGGCATCCTGGTCGGCGGCAAGAGCCTGGCGGAGATCGAGAAAGGCGGCGGCGCCCGCTACAACGGCGCCATCGACAGCCGCGCGGCCTCTGGCGAGGCGCTCGGATACTGATAGCTCGAAGGAAAGGCTTGGTGCAGCGTGGCGATTCGGGTTGATCGCCCGCTGCTCAACTGGATCGGCTCACACCGATTTGACCGTCACAAGACCAGCGTGAGGGTGGACGCAACCAGCATCAAGGCGGCAATGCCGACGAACAGCGCATAGATGCGCGGCCGGTCGAGCAGCAGCGCGTTTCCGGATATCCAGGCGGACGTGGCGCCGCCAAGCGCGAAGAGGAAGCCGTTGCGATGCCCGAACACCATCGATGCGGCCATCAGCCCGCCGATGATCAGCGCACCGAACACGATGATCACGGCAACGGCATATCTCTCGAAATCATTGCCGCTTCCCATGCTCGGGCCGATTGCGTTCAAGGTTGGCAGGTCGTCCGGATCGAAAGGGTTGGTCGACCCATATTCGTCTTGACCGGCAGGCTCTCGCATCATTCATTCTCCGTATAGCGGCAACAAACCATCTAGCCTTGCCGAGCGCAACCCGATCGCATTCCCCTCAATGCGTTTGGTACGGTCTTCTACACCTTCTGGCGACGGCCGCCGCCAGTTTTTTGATTCGCTGCCTTTTCAGGCAATCCAATCCAGAGCGGCCTGCCCCGACGGCGAGTGTGGGACCATCCATCCTGGAATGCGTTCGTGGAGGAAAAATGATGCGGGGCGCGGATTGGGCTCGCGAGCCGTGATTTTTCGCTGAGCGGGACGTCGCACGGCACCGCGACGGTGCGAAACGTCTCACGCGGCCTTCTTCCTTCCAGACCTGGATCGCGGCGAGCCCCGCCATCTATTGGGAAGAGCGTGCCATCGACCGTTTTCTCGACGCCTTCGAGGCCGCCGTTCCCGATGGTTTGGCGGCGACCATGATCCTGTCGGCCGGCGAGTACGAGACCGACAAGCTCGCGCCATTCCAGATTGGTGCCGAGGACGAGGAAAAGCGCCTGCAGCAGAAGAAGGTGACACGCACCGACGCATTCGCGCGGGCGATGGCGGAGCGTCTCGACGCTCTCCCGGGCGTGCGCGCGAGCTTCGAACTGCATGCCGGCGAAAACCATATGTCGATCCTGCCAGTCACCGTCAATCGCGCGGTTCAGGCAGCGTTTGCGGTGAGGGAGAAGGATACCGCCCTTTGCTGAACGCTGCAGCAAGGCGGTCGGCGCCTCGCGCTGTCATTCCTGTGAGGGGGAAGCGCTCAATCGGCGGTAGGAGACGCCGCCGAAGTTTGCCGTCACAAAGTCCGTGACGGACATCTTGCGCTTGCCTCCGTCGCTGCAGGCGTAAACCGGCCAACCGGCATCGCTGCATTCTCTGGCAGCGCAGATGCGCGCCAGGCAGTTCCCGATAGTCAGCCGGAAGCCGCCCTTGCCGGCGAAGCCTTGCAACAGGCTGCCGTCCGCCGAGCGCCATGTCCGCGCACGGAATTCCGCCCGCAAAAGCAGGGGTTCGAGAGGGACCGCAAGGTTGCTTTCGCCGGCGCGCCTGTGAGCTGCAGACGGAAGCGCGCCATTGCGGTCGTGTATGCGGTCACAAGATCTGCTTGGCGGAAATAGGCGGTCGCCAAGCTGGAGCGGTCAAGCAGATGAGATATCCACTCGCCCGCCTCTGCCGGCCTCACCAACGCAACAAAGGCAACAAAGACGAAGCAAGCTCGTGACATTTTCCAGCAGCCATATCGATCTCGGCGTGCCGGTTTGCCCCCCGGTTGCCCTCCTATAACATCCCGCCAATCGGCGCCCGGCGCAAGCCGCTTGCTGAGGCAGTCCAGAAGGCCGCCGAGCAAAGGCGCCTGGAGCAGAAGACGGTGACCCGTATCGACGAACCTGTGCGAGCGATGGCGAGGTGGAGGCGGCGTTTGCTGTCAAAAAGCTTCAGCCAGGGTTCCTTAGCCGATGCGAGCCGGCGGCAACTCGAACAGAGTGGCGCCGTTCTCCCGGCCGCGCTCGGCATAGCCGATGACGCCAAACCATCTTGCGACATCCGGCCCCTGCAGCCAGCTGCGCGAGTGGATGGCGAGGTTGCCGGCGAGCGCCTGGATGTGCCGGATATGCCGCTTGCAGAAGCGAACGGTTGCGGCACGGAAGAAATCCTCCCGTGCGGCGAACAGCGTGTCGGCGGCATCGCTGTTCTCATGCCAGGCGATGATCGCGACGGCCTTGTCGCCCTCGACAAGCGCGTGCGCGCGGCCTTCTTTCAAATTCATCATCAGATTGTCGTAGGCGATCTTGCTGTCCTTGCCGGCCGCCACATATTCGTCCGACATCCGCTTGGACAGACCGCGAAAGACATCCTCCAGATCCCCAAGCGTTGCTGCGCGTGCTCTCATTTCACCTCCTGCAGCCCCGGCAGGCAGTTTGCCCTAGGGTTGAGGGGTGGCCAAGCAAATTAAATCCGCATGCAGGCAGAAGAGCGCAACTTGTTTCGGCCAATGATGCTTGCGGTGACGAGTTGGCGCGCTGCGGAGTATCGCCGACGATATCTTTAGCAGCCGTTTACCGGAGCGCGATAGGTCATTGTGTATGCAATACCGTCGGATGACCTAAGGAACCGCCGTGCCGCACAGAGCAGCAACCCAAGCCGGCCGTTCTACGCCCCGCCTGCATCGTTTCATGAGCGTGACGCTTGAACTGGCTCCGGGCGTTCTCGTGCCGCGTCAGGAAACAGAGTTGCTCGGACAGAGCGCACTCGCGATTCTTCGCGATCGTGCGCCCGGCCCGATGGTGATCGACATGTGCTGCGGCTCCGGCAACCTTGCTCTGGCGATCGCGGCGGAAGTTCCCTCGGCCCGCGTCTGGGGGGTGGACGTGACTGACAGCACGGTCGCGCTCGCCCGTAGCAATGCCGAACGCTTGGCCCTTCAGGACCGGGTCACTATCCGGAAAGGGGATCTGTTCGGTGCGCTGGAGCGTGATGGGCTTATCGGCGCGGCGGACATGATTGTCTGCAATCCGCCCTATATCTCGACCGCGCGCCTCGAAGGCGAGAGCGCGCATCTGCTTGAGGGCGAGCCGCGCGAGGCCTTCGACGGGGGGCCTTACGGCATCTCGATCCAACAGCGGCTGATCCGGGACGCAATCGATTTCCTCAAGCCTGGTGGCTGGCTGCTGTTCGAGTTCGGGCAGGGGCAGGACCGCCAGGTGGCTGCCCTGATAGCCAGAGCCAAGGCCTATGAACCCGTGACATTCGCCAAGGATGAGGTCGGAATGCCGCGTGTCGCACTCCTCCGCAAGCTGGAGAACGGCGCGCCCGCGATCTCATCCTCCGCGAGTTTTGCGTGAGCCAGATTCGTCCCCTGCAGGCTGCGGATATTCCGGCCGTCGCCGGGCTCTTTCAAAGAACCTTCCGGGACGGTGGAAAGCCGCCACCTCCGGCGCTCGAGACTTATCTACGCTGGCACTATCTCGAAGGCTCGGTCTGCGATCCGGAGATCGCGTCTCTCGTCCATATTGCGAGCGAAGGCGACATTTCAGGCTTTGTCGGCGTGAATGTGCTGCCGATGAGGCATGGCCAGCGCAAGCTGCGCGCCGCCATCTGTGGTTCGCTCATGGTCGAACCGCGGGCGAACGACCCCATGGCCGGCGCAAGGCTGCTCAGGACATTCCTGGCCGGGCCGCAGGACATCTCCTTCAGCGAAACCGCAAATGCCCTCTCGACGCAGATGTGGACGAAACTGCGCGGGGTCGCCCTGCCGCAATACAGCCTGGACTGGATTCGGGTCATCCGGCCTTCGGCCTTCCTGCTCGATCTAGTCTCGCGGCGAGCCGGCGCAGTGCGCTTGCTTGACCCGCTCGCGCGCGGACTCGATCGCTATCTTCGCGGACGGATGCAGGAGAACGAGATGCGCTGGTCCGGGGTCCCGGAACTCTGGAATGGCAAGGCCGGCCTCAAGGTTGCCGAAATCGATCATGCCGGTTTTGCGGCCCTTTTTGACCCGTTGACGCGGCAGTTCCCCCTCCGCCCCGACTGGAGCGCGGAGCAGCTTGCGCATATCCTCGCGGAGGCTTCCCAGAAGCCGGACTATGGCGAGGTCGTGTTCGCGTCCGTCTCCTCCCCCAGCGGGGCGCTGATCGGCGCCTTCCTCTATCACACCCGCCCGGGCAGGATGGCGCGCGTGCTGCAGGTTCTGGCCCTGCCGGGGCAAGCTGGTTCCGTCGTCGACTGCTTGATTGGCGATGCAGCGCGGCGCGGCGCCGCCGGCCTGCGCGGCCGGACGCAACCCGCCCTGCTGGCAGCGATGCTGGGTCGGCGGGTCGCCTTTACTCAACCGGCCTCGACCGTGGTGCATTCGCGCGACGAGGAGCTGGTGAACGCGTTCCTGAGCTCGCAAGGCTTCTTCAACGGGCTGGCCGGCGAGCAGTGGAATCGCCTGGCCGGGGAGCGGTTCGAATAGGCCGTCATTGCGCGCGCGGCGAAATAACCCCGATGGTCGCGCCGATCTCAGCAGGCGATTTCCTCGACGGGGCGGACGAGCTGCGGGCCAAGGTGCAGATAGCGCGTCGCCCGGCGCTTGGCGGCGATATCGGCCCAGACGCGTTCGACCTCGACCGTAGTCAGCTTTGCGGCGGCGCCGACCTCCACGGCGGTGAGGCCGTTATTCAGGCCGAAGAGGCAAATATCCATGCGGTCATAGGGCAGGGAGAAGTAGAACTCTTCCTGCGTCTGCTCGAGGGAATAGGTGTCGGTCGTCGGCGCCCTGCGGCAGATTTCCTCGGGAATGCCGAGATGGGCGGCAAGCGCATAGACCTGGCTCTTGTAGAGATGGGCGATCGGTTTGACGTCAGCCGCGCCGTCGCCATTCTTCACGAAGAAGCCTTGGTCGTATTCGAGCCTGTTCGGCGTGCCGAGCACGCCGAAATTCAGCCGGTCGGCGTGATAGTACTCGATCTGTTTGCGCGTGCGCTGCTTCATGTTGGTGGCGGCGACGATGCCGAGATAGACCGTCGGCGACATGCGCAGCTTCGTCTGGCGGCCTTCGGGGTCCTGCACCACCAGCGAGGAGATGTTATAGCCCTCGCCGGCGAGCGAATTGGCGATGACGATCTTTGAGGCCCAGCCCCGCCCGTATTCCGGCACCAGCTCGCGGATGAAGGCGTCCCGCCGCTCATAACAACCCATCGCGTGCAGCGTCGGGCCAATATCTTCCACGATCGCTTCGACGCCGAAGGTTTCGGCGGCCAGCCGGCCGAGGCGGAGGCTGTCGGGATCGGAGTCGCTTTCCGGCATGAACAGGCAGAAGACGTTCTTCGCGCCGACGGCACGGGCGGCGAGCGCGACCGAGACGCTGGAATCGATGCCGCCAGAGAGGCCGAGCACGAGCCCGCGCTTGCGCATGCCGCGTAGCTGCTCGCGCAACCCGGCGACGATGCGGTCGGTTTCCGCAGCGTTGTCGAGCGTCAGCGCGTCGGCCGAGAAGGCGGGACGGCTCGGGGCGAGGGAGAGGTTCATTCTGCAGTCCCCAACGTTTCGGCCGCCAGCCTTCGGCTGACCTTTCCGGTATCGGTCTTCGGCAACTCGCGGCGGAACTCGATGAGCTTCGGCACCATGAAATCCTCAAGATGAACGGCGCAGTAGCGAATGATGTCCCGTTCGCCCAGGGTCTCGTCCGACAGAACGACGAGGGCGGCAATGGCGTGGCCGAGCACCGGATCCGGCACGCCGGTCACCACGGCTTCCACGATGCCGGGATGGGCGTGCAGCACAGTTTCGACTTCCTTCGGGGCGACCTTTTCGCCGCGCGTCTTGATGATGTCGTCCTTGCGGCCAACGAAATAGAGGAAGCCGTCCTCGTCCGTCCGGAACAGGTCGCCGGTGTGGAGCCGCTTTTCCCAGGGATGCGGCCCGGGACGCAGCATCTGCTCCGTGGCCACGTCGTTGCGCCAATAGCCCTGCATGACATGCGGGCCACGGATGACCAACTCGCCCGCCACGCCCGGTGGCACACGGTTGCCCTCATCGTCGACAACGATCGCTTCGGTGTTGGGAATAGCGATGCCGACGGAACCCGGCCGGCGGTCCAGTTCGTCCGGGGGCAGGTAGGTGCAGCGCTTGCACTCCGTCAGACCGTACATGGAATAGAGCCGCACGCCGGGGAACAGCTCGCGCAGCCGGGCGATATGCACCGGCGGCAGGGCGGCGGCGGTGTTCGAGATATAGCGTAGGCTCGGCAGGAGACCCGGCGCCAAATCGCGCATCTGCAGGATCAGCGCCGCCATCGTCGGCACCAGCGGGAAACCGGTGACTTTCTCGGCGCGGATGCGCTCGAAAATGGCCTGCGGAAAGGCGAAGGATTTTTCGAGGACGAGGGTCGCGCCGAGCTTCATCGCCATCAGCAGCTGATAGAGGCCGTAGTCGAAAGCCAGGGGCAGGACATTGAGGATGATGTCGTCAGGGGTGTTGCGCAGATAGGTCGTGATGGATTCGGCCGCGGCATCGATATTGCGATGCGTCATCATCACGCCCTTGGGGCGGCCGGTAGAGCCCGAGGTGTAGATCAGCATGGCGAGGTCGATGTCGATCCCGCCATGGCGAACGGGCACGGGCGCTACCTTGAGAGAATCCTCGAAGGAGGCAGCGCCATCCGGCGTATGGCTGGATGGCGCTTGCGTCGACGCGACGAAGAGCGGCCGGTCCGACAGCGCACGCGCCTGGATCACGACAGGCATCAGCTTGGCCTGGGTCAGGATCGCCGCCGCCTCGCAATCGTCGATGACATAAGCGAGCTTGTCGGCCTTGGTGGAGGCGTTGATCGGGCTGAAGGTCGCGCCCGCCTTGAGAACCGCGAAGATCGAGACGGCGGCTTCCCAGCAATTGTCCATGAAGACGAGAACGCGGTCGCCGCGCTGCACGCCATTCACGGCGAGAGCGGTCGCGAGCCGGTTCGACAGATCGTCGAACTCGTCATAGCGCAACCGCTTCCGGTCGGTGACAAGTGCCGTCTTCGCGCCATGCGCGGCCGCGTTCGTGATGAGGAATTGCTCGACCCGCATGAGCTCGGGCCTTCCGCTGCCAGCCGTCACGCCGCGACGAGCGATGCGGTCTTCGCTGTGATGAAGGCCGTGATACGCGCCAGTGAATCGAGGTTGGCCGGCACGATATCGGCGTCCGCAACTGTGATTCCGCAATGGTCCTCGATAAAGGCCACCAGTTCCAGAACGCCGGTCGAATCGATGATGCCGTTCTCGATCAGCGAGTCCGTATCGGCGAGGGCGTGGGTGGTGTCGCCGAACAGGAAGTTCTCGATGACAAAGGCCTTCACTGCGTCTCGGATCGTATCGGTCATGTCGTTCGCTTTCCTTCGTGATGTCAGGCGGCCTTTGCGTTGCAAATGCCTGTGCCGGTGAAAGTCGTCAGCCACAGCTGCGTCGACAGGATGCCGACAAAGGCCGCGTTGTCGCGAAAGCCGGAGGCCGGCTGGCTGCTGCATTTCTCATGTAGTTTTGCCACTGCCTTCGGATTGAAGAGCCCGCCGGCGCTGACTGCGGCGTCGCCCAGGGCCGACTGGACATAGTCCCTCGTGCCCGGCCCAACGAAGGACTGGCTGTCCGGTGCGCGATAGGGCTGCTTGGTCCGCCGGCCGATGGCGGCCGGCAGCAGGTCTTTGGTCGCCTCCCGGAGAATATGCTTCTCCACGAGCCCCCTCAGCTTCATCTCGGGAGGAAGGCCGGCGGCAAACTCGACCAGATGATGGTCGAGGAAGGGAAAGCGGCCCTCGATGCCGTGGGCCATCGCCATGCGGTCGCCCTGGCTGGACAGGATATAGCCGGGGAGAAGGAAGCAGGCTTCCAGATATTGCGCCTGATGCAAGGGATGCCAGCGGGCGAACGCCTCGGGCAGCCGCGCGGCGAGCTCCTCGGCGGCGTCATATCCGGACAATGTGGCACGCAGATCGCCCGAGTAGAACAGCTTCGTCGCCGCCGTGCCGTCGAACCTCGGCCGATGGGAGAACAGCGGATCGTCGAGCGCCGCGCCGCTAGCCCCGAAGAAGGAGAACAGGTACTCGGCCGATTGCTGCCTCAGGCCCGGAAGATAGGGGTAAAGCTTGCGGAACAGATGCGGCCGGATGCGGGAGCCAGGCTGTCTCCCGCAAAAGCGCCGAACCCTGGCCTCCTTGAAAATATCGTAGCCGGCAAAGACTTCGTCGGCGCCTTCGCCCGTCAGCACCACTTTCAAGCCGGCCTCGCGCACGAGGCTCGAGAGCTTATAGAGCGGGGCAGGGGCAGTGCGCAGGATCGGCCGCTCCGTGAAGCGGATAACGTCAGGGAAGACGGCGGCGATATCGCCTTCCCCACAGGCGACGGCGCTGTGATGCGTGCCGAGCGCACGGGCCATCTCGAGCTGGAAGGGGCTCTCGTCATGTTCGGCGCTATCGAAGGTGACCGAGAAGGTCCTGAGGCCACCCGGCGCCATGCCCGCCGCCAGCGCCGATGTGATGGAGGAATCGAGGCCGCCGGAGAGATAGGCGCCGACTGGCACATCGGCGCGCATGCGGATGCGGGTAGCCTCCGTCAGGAGGGCGCGCAGTTCCTCGGCCGCGGCACGCTCGTCCCGGTGCCGGGGCGGCGTGTCCCGGTCGGGATAGTCCAGACTCCAGTAGGGCCGCGTCGAGACGCTGCCCTCTTGCACGATCATCAGGCTTGCGGGTTCGAGCTCGTAGATATTGCGGAAGGCCGTGCGCGGCGCGATCGGGGCCCAGAGCGTGAAGATCTGGTCGAGTGCGACCGGATCAATCTCGGCCGCGACGCCTGGGGCCTGGAGGAGCGCCTTGACCTCCGAGGCGAAGTAAAGCCGCTCGCCCTGCTTTATATAGAAGAGCGGCCGGACCCCCATGCGGTCGCGCGCCAGAACCATGCGGCGGCGGCGGCCGTCCCAGAGCGCAAAGGCGAAATCGCCATTGAGCGCGGAGACGCAATCCTCCCCCATCTCGTCATAGAGATGCAGGATCACTTCGGTGTCGCTGGCTGTCCGGAAATGGCGGCCTTTCGCGCGAAGCTGCTCGCGCAGTTCCACATAGTTGAAGATCTCGCCGTTGAAGGCGATCGTCAGATCGCCCGTCGCATCGGACATCGGCTGCTGGCCATCCCCCAGGCCGACGATGGACAGCCGCGCATGGCCGAGGCCGGCCGCCTTTGTGGTGAAGAACCCCTGCTCATCGGGGCCGCGGTGCGCAATGGCAGCCGTCATCCTCTCAAGGAGCGCCCTCCCATCTCCGACAGTGCCGAAATAACCGCTAAAACCGCACATGCCGAGATATTTCCGAGTCCACCAGCGCGGCTCGGACTATAGCCGCCAAGATAGCAGTAAGTGTTAAACATTTGGGACTATTCACGAGAATGGTAAATTTTGAGCGGCCGCCGACGGCTGATTTCTTGCGTGAGAATGCGGAGGCGTATGGGAGTTCTTGTCAGCGTCAATGCGAGGTTGGACCCTCTCGCCGATCGAAGCTGACTGCCAT